>CALRPI020000052.1:0-37562 GCA_943370025.1 Phormidium lacuna HE10JO
ACGAGACAAAAAAACGAGGGTAGGAGTCAAGACCAAACGTCTCAAGGCTGGCTGGGACGACAACTATCTGAAGGATGTTCTTAGCTCCTTGAATATACTTACTGTCTAGGTTGTGCTTATTGTTACGAAACGTATGCGTTTGCCCTAAATATGCCAGTTACCATCAGTTAAAGCGATCGCACTCCGTAGGTATTCCGCCCCGCTGCCTTGGCATCGTAGAGAGCTTTATCCGCCATCCGCAGTAAGGATTCCTGAGATAAATCCAAGGTGGGAACTATGCTACAGATGCCTAAACTGAGTGTAACAAAGGGAACTACAGTCGATCGCCTATGGGAAATTTGCAAATCAAAGACCGACTTCAGTACATCCACCGCCACCTGCTTTGCTCCTTCCAACTCCGTATGGGGCAGAATGATCGCAAACTCCTCACCCCCATAGCGAGCTACTAGATCCGCCGGACGCTGCACGACTTGGCGAATTGCCCCCACCACCTGCTGCAAGCACAAATCCCCCGCCTGATGCCCGTAGGAATCGTTGTAGAGCTTAAAGCAATCGACATCGCAGAGAATTAAGCTGAGGGGACGCTGTTCCCGCATTGCTTTCAGCCACTCCTGCTCTAGGTACACATTAAACTGCCGCCGATTTGCAGCCTCTGTGAGGGCATCAATGGTAGCTAGTTGATTCAGGGTATAGTTGGCGGCTTGGAGTTCTTGGGTGCGTTGTTCTACCCGTGATTCTAGGTCACGGTTAGTTTGCTCTAGGGCAATAAAAGAGTCTTGGAGTTGTTGGCGCATCTGCTCAAAAGCGCGGGCTAAGATTGCTAATTCTCGGATGCGGGGATGCTCTGGATGGGGTTTGGCGGTGGTGAATTGGCCAGAGGCGATCGATTGGGCTGCCCGGCTAAACTTGAGGATCCAGCTACTAAGCTGGCGATAGATCAGAAACCCCATCAGGCTAGAAATAATTAGAACTGCCAGACAAAACCAGAGGGTAAAATAGGCATTGCCCTCGATCTGTGCCATAAAATCCGACTTGGGAATCACGACTACCAAGAGCCAATCTAAACCTTCCTCTTGGACTAGGGGAATCACCTGCAAAAATTGCTCTCCGGCGGGGGTAGAAAAGCGCAACTGCTGGGGGCGATCGATCTGCTTCAGGTTGACAAATCTTTGCTGGAGGTGAGTTGCGGCTTGGCGGATGAGGGAATGTTGACTGCGGTTGGCATCAATGCGGAGGGTCTCGTTCTTGTTGATAGTAAATAGCTCTTCTATAAAGGAACTGGCAACCAAATGGTAATTCCGCTCCATAATGAAAGCCTGACCAGTCTTGCCGATCGTCAAACCCTGCAAAAATTTACCAATATCTGACAGGTCAAAATCCGTCGCCAATACCCCGGCAAAAGCCTGTTTAGAGAAGATTGGATTCTGGGGATCTAAGGGATAATTAACAGGATAGGTATGGGAGATACCCAAATTACTGACATTAAAATAGTTGTAAATATCACTCCATCCGGGTTTTCCTGCTTGCACGGCTTTGAGATACCAAGGACGGGTTCTGGGATCGTAGTTGGCAGAGGCTTTTTTCAGGTTGGTGCGATCGCCTTGGGGATTCGCCCAGTAGGTGGAAATCTTCCCCGGCTGATTAGTTGTCGAGATCAACACTTCAAAAGGGTCTGGAGTTCTAGGGTCTTGAGAGTTAGGGTTGACGGTCTGACTCCGTCGCACCGCCACATAGGAACCATCTTCCTTGCCTAGGGAAATATGTTTGATCCCAGCAAACACATTTTGCAAAGTCACAAAGTGCCGAATTAATTGGTCTACATTATTAATATCTAGCTGATCTGCCTTGATTTTCCCGGCATTGATTTGATTAATCTCATCTGGAATCTTCAGGAAAGCTTGGGTGCGGTCTTGGATGCGTTCAGTAATTTTATTCTGCAACTGGTTTGCCACATCCCCCACGGCTATTTGTCCACTGTGCCAAGATAGCCATCCGGTCAAACCCACTGCCAGAAAAATTTGGAGGACGAATGGCACAATTAGTATCCACTGGAGGGGTATGCCTCTAATCGTTGGTTGCTTCATGCTTCAGATTAACCTAAGAGGCTATTTGTAAAGTCTGATGTTGCGCCCTCCGGGGGCGCAACATCAGACCTTCTAGCCACTTTATAAATGAACTCTAATGTAGTACTAAGAAGGTAAGGATGCCCCCGAAATCATTACTTTTTTTTAGGACTATCACTAATTCTATGCCTAAGATTAATTTGCGATCGCGTCTCTTTTTATCCCATGTCCTAGTGCTGATAGTCGGAGTCAGTAGCTTAGTAATTATTGGCAAACTATCTTCCCCCCGCTATTTTGTCCTGTATTTAGAACAGTTACAAGCCCAAAACTTTACCATCAGCTATCCGGTGCGTACCTACCTGATCGACGGTTTTGAAGCCGCTTGGAACCATAGTACCTTTTGGGCAGTAATTACTGGGGGCAGCACGGCTGGGCTATTGAGCTACTGGATATCCCAGCGAATTATTCAAAGCCTCACTCAAATGGAAAAAATCACCCAGCGCTTTGCTGCCGGAGATCTGGCAGAACGCCTGCCCCCCAGTGAGATTCCGGAAATTAATCGCCTCAGTTCTAGCTTCAATCGGATGGCGGCTAGTCTGGCTGGTGTAGAAGAGCGGCGGCGGGAAATTATTGGCGATTTAACCCACGAACTGCGAACTCCCTTAACCATTGTTCAAGGTTACTTGGAAGAACTCGCCGAGGAGAAGATTGCCCCCAGTCCGGAAATTTATACGCGGTTAATGCGGGAGACGAAACGATTGCAACGCTTGGTCAATGATGTGCAGGAATTATCTAAAGCAGAAGCAGGTTGTTTGCCGATCGACCTCCAACCCGTAACAGTTTATCCACTCCTGAGTTCCTTGGTGGAAAGATTTCAAGATCAACTAATAACGATGGATCCGGCAATTATTCTAGATTGCAGTCCCCAATTGCCCCCAGTCTTGGCAGATATCGATCGCCTCGAACAGGTCTTAGTTAATCTCCTCGGCAATGCCCTCAACTATACTAAGTCTGGGAAAATTACCCTGCAAATTGGTTTAGCCAATCGATCGATGGATTTTGCGGTGATCGATACGGGGTTGGGTATTGCCCCGGAAGAATTGCCCTATATCTTCGATCGCTTCTGGCGGGGAACCAAAGCCGTGGAACTCAATCACCGGGGGACGGGCATTGGTCTAGCCATCTGTCGCCGTCTCGTAGAACTTCAAGGAGGGGAATTGCAGGTAACCAGTCAGTTAGGGATAGGCAGCACCTTTTGGTTTTCTCTGCCCCTTTCCTAATTAGCAAAAAACAGCGATCGATTCATTAGGGCGATCGCTGTTACAGCAGTTTGAGAGTGGGTGGCTACAGCCACCCACTCTCAAACCCAACTAGGACTTTCAATATTTTTGGTGTGTCTCATTTGAACACAAAGTACTGTTATTTCAATCTCTAGTTCTATGACAGACCCAAACGAGTTCACCTGCCAAAGGCAGGTGAACTCGTTTACCAAATAATTGAGAATTGCTATGGGGAGGGAAATTAATACAGAATTTCCCTAGTTGTGCCAACGTTTTTTGCGACGAGCTTCTTCTTTGCGCTTACGCTTTTCTAGGGGGGTTTCAAAGTGGCGGTGTCTACGAACTTCGGTGAGAATACCAGCCTTGGAGACTTGACGCTTAAAGCGGCGTAGGGCTGAATCAATGCCCTCATTTTGACCAACAACTACTTGAGTCATTCTTTGTACTTTTACCTGTTAATAATTAATTTTGCAGCTTATAAATATTGCTTTTTGCTAGTGTAGCACGGACTCAGGGTGTTTATTAACGTCAGAGTAGGACAAGAAATACCCCTTATTCCCCAAGCCCTTCTCCCACAAGGGGCAAAGGGGAGGAGGATTAATTATTCTTCCTCTCAGGATTTACGTATTTGGGCGTTGTTGCGGGCTTCGACTACACTCAGCTCCAAAAAACATTCATAACTCTCGATAATTCGTTAGCAGTACATAAGTCCAAAGGATTGCTATATAGCAATCCTAAATGGTTTCACCCGCCTTCGGCGGGTGAAACCATCTGTCAGAAGCAAATTAATTTGGCAAGTGGTTAGCAAATGATTTAGGCCTGCTATATATCCAATAAATAGTAGTCCGGAGTTTTCTGCTCACTGTAGAAAAGATTAACAATGATTCAGCCAACAACTAGGGCAGAAAAATCCGGTAGTCAAACATTGTAATGATATTTGGGGCGCGAAGTTCCCCAAACAGCATTAACCAAATCATTACTTTACAAAACTACCCTAAAACTTAGCTAACTTTTGAGCAAGGAGAAAGAATCTTATGGTTATGGAAAGTAGATATCATAGTTATAATAATCCCGCTATTACTATATCCCAAGGGGAACTAAGGAACATGCTCCAACGTATAGAAGCAGATTTCATAGAAAGTAAGGTATACCTACAATCTTTGACAGGGCTGGAAAATTCCTTAGGTAAATCAGTAGTCAATCTATCCTTAACTCTTGGTTCTTTGGGAAGAGAGGCTATCAGACTGACTTTCCGAGAGCTAGCTAAACACTGCAACATTGTCGCCACAACTACGGAAGAGAAAGAAGAAAAATTGTCTATCCAAAACTCTAGTTATAATCATAACTATTCTAGGGTTGAAAGTATGATTCTTAATCCACAATCACCAGGTCCCATGACAGTTGTGGGAGAGGAGAAGGATCAATCTACACAGGTTGATTCTTCATTCTATTCTACCCATCACCCCAATAGTAATACCCCTCAGAACCTCCAATCTCCTCATCTCAAATCGACAGAATCCACTCTGCCTCCATCTAAACCAACCAAAAAGAAAGGTAAGAAACTAAGTAAATTAGAAATGGCGACTCAATTAGAGCAGGAGCGAGAACAGGGATTACGAGAAATTGGGTTAATTATTCATCAGGCTAGAATCAAAAAAGGTTGGTCGATCGATTATCTCCGCAGTTTGACCCTAATTACCCTGCATCAAATTATTGCCCTAGAATCTGGAGACTTGAAAACCCTGCCAGAGGATGTTTATCTCCGAGGCTTTATTTGTCGATTAGCTGCCGCCCTGCATTTAGATACCCAATCTTTGCTGCAAAAATTACCCCCACCAGACATAACAAAAAATACCTTGCCATCTTGGTATCACGATCCCCAATCATCAGGTAACTACATTAAACCAATCCATCTCTATCTGGGCTACTCAACTTTGGTGGCTGGTGCCTTGGGGGGATTGGCAATAATTAATCCCCAAGAAACTAGAAGTTTATTGCCAGATTTGCCGACTATATTCACTAGTCCCAATTCTCCTGCTCCCGAACAAAATTCCCAAAAAAATAAGTCTGGAATGAATAGCCAGATTCAGGAGACAAGTCGATCGATCGCCCCTCCAGAGTCATCCTCGTAGGTTCAACAACAGTATCAAAACAAAATAAGCAAGGGGGTATTAACCTCATTGCTTATTTTTTCGAGTCTATAGCGATCCTAATTGAATTTAGAATTTTAGATAGTTTAGAATGGCGCACCCGAAGGGTGCGCCATTCTAAACTCAAATAGGAGTGCTATAGCGATCCTAAATGGTTTCACCCGCCGAAGGCGGGTGAAACCATTTACTAGAAGCAAGTTGACTTGACAACTGTTAGAAAATGATTTAGGACTGCTATATATATTTGTTGAGTCTACAGAAATTATTTATCTGGTAGCTAAAAAGGATAATTCTTTACCCCCAGCGGGGGCAAAAAATTATCCTAAAAACTATCCTTTATAAATAGTCGCTTATGCTTCTAGGGCTTCTTCTTCAAAAACTCCATCTACTTGTTTGAGATGGATATGTTTCCGACCCAAGGAAATCTCAAATTCATCCCCCTGTTTCAAACCCATTTGCTTTGTATAGGCAGCACCAATCAATAAGTTGCCATTAGATTGGACGCTAATACGGTAACTAGCGCTACGACCACCCCGACCTAAACCATTGAACTTACCATCTAATTCAATTCCCTCTGCATCTATTAAAGCATTGAGAAATTTCATCATATTTACTCGCTCTATATTGTTTTTAGTCACAGTATAGTAGCCAGATGCCCGTGCTTTTTCTTCCTTAGAGGCATGGGGCATGTCTTTGATTTTTGCTAGCAGTTCGTCTCCCTCTAGAGGGGAATCTTTCTTCTTTTTTACCATGTATTTACGTGTAGAACCAATTTGGATTTGATTTAGTCTAGTTTTTGTTTTGCCTCCACTTCAGCTAGGCAACAAAACTAGAGGTATTTATGAATAATGAAACAACATTCTTGATTAAATGTCAACATTCTAAGTTAAATTTGTGGAAAAGTTTTATTCGTTTCATCTGACCTACCCTAGTGATAAATCAAGGCAGATAGTCCTAGGATGCTGTTAAGAAACCTGTACAATTATGGAGAAGTAGACTGAATAATCTGGGAAATTTAACCACCCTATGAAGCTGACAATTCGTGGTCACTATAGCGTCAAGGCTCTGCTAGACTTAAGCCTCCAACCAAAATCAAGTCTATCCTCTGTAAAAGAGATTGCTCTGCGTCAATCTATTCCTGCTTCCTATTTAGAGAAAATACTAATCGAACTGCGTAGGGCTGGCTTAGTTATTTCAGTTAGAGGAGCAAAAGGAGGCTATTATCTGGCTCGTGATCTAGAGGCTATCTCCCTAGGGCAAATTTTAGAAGCGGTGGGGGAAACTATTGAGCCTTTATATCGCTATACTCCTGAGGTCACTGAGGCAGAAGATTGGGTAACCTTCAGTCTTTGGAGACAACTCCATGACAAATTGAAGACTGCCTTATACACCATTACCCTAGCAGATTTATATTATGATGCTCGAAGCTGGCAAGCGGCTCAGGGGGAAGAAGCAAGTTTTATTATTTAGAGGCTATTTATAAGGTCTAGTTTTGCGCCCCCACCGGGGGTGCAAAACTAGACCTTATAGCCACTTTAATAAATAACCTCTCAGATATTATTTTGAGTATTTATATAGGAATATTTTTGTGCCCCTACCGGGGATGCAAAATCATTCTCTTTTGCTACTTTATAAATGAATTCTCAGAGAATTCTCAGACAATGGAAGTATATTTAGTTAGTTTGTCTTGTTTATCGATCGCAGCCTTTCTTGACTATTTAATTGGCGATCCTGTGGGGTGCTTACATCCAGTCCAAGTTATGGGTTGGGTTGTAACCGTTTCTACTCGGCTTTGGTGGCGATTATGGGCAGTTTGGCAACTACAATCCAAAGGTTTCTTGACTTCAGAGAGCCAGCAACTTCAACCAAAATTTCTAGAGCAAAAATTTCTAGAAAGACTAATCGGTATTTATCTAGTAATTATGCTACTTGGGGTGAGTGGAGGAGTGGTAGCTTGGGGAATCCAGATGTCGACATCTATGCATCTAGGATTCGGATTGATCCTGAGTACGGTTACTTTAGCTAGTTGTTTGGCTGGCAGAAGCTTGCGGGATGCGGCAGTGGCTGTTTTAGCCCCTGTGAAAACCGAAGATATGGACATGGCTCGCCAAGTTCTCAGCCGATATGTGGGACGAGATACGGCTGAATTATCTGCCCCTGATATCTATCGGGCAGTTCTAGAAACGGTGACGGAGAATGCTACCGATGGGGTGATGGCTCCTTTGTTCTATGGTTGGTTGGGGTTGATGGTGTGGGGACTGCCGGGGGTGGGGCTGGCGATCGCCTACAAAGCCTTAAGTACTCTAGATTCAATGATTGGCTATCTCACTCCCCCCTACACTCACATCGGCTGGGCGAGTGCCAAACTAGAAGACTTCGTGACTTGGTTGCCCTGTCGTCTCCATGTCCTAACTCTGGCGCTGCTCTCCGGCAGACCGGGGGAGGTACTAGCCATCTGTCGCCGGGATGCACCCCAAGACCCCAGCCCCAATTCTGGCTGGAGTGAGAGTGTCTATGCAGCTATTTTGGGAGTACAAATGGGGGGAGAAAATAGCTATCAGGGGGTGATCAAATCTAAGCCCTTGTTGGGGGACGATCGCCAACCGATTACGGAAGCAGTTATTCTCCAAGCCCTAGACCTAACTCGTTATGCGGTTCTTCTCTGGCTGGTAATTGGAGGTTTTTGCATAATTGCCAGCCAATATCATACCATTTTGCCAAATAGTTGATGAAAATAAGACTCTGAATACCTTGCTGCGTAGGGATTTATCGCAGTTTGAGAGTGGGCTTCGACTCCGCTCAGCCCACTCTCAAACCCAAGATTGATAGGACTTTCAATATTTGTGGTGTGTCTTATTTGAACGCAAAGTGCTGCAAATAAAAAAATGGTGAAACCATTTTTTTATTTGGTATCAGTAATGGGCTAAAGATTTATGGGTTTGACCATGCGGTAATTTTTGAAAACTTCGCCCCGGACACTTACTTGCTGTTCTTGCTCGATCGCAAAGCCCTGCTTCAAGAAAAATCCCTTGGCGGTAATGCTGGCTTCGGTGTAGAGGCGATCGCATCCCCGTTGTTGGGCTTGGGAGGCGATCGCTTGATACAACTTCTTGCCTACTCCCCAACCTTGGTAATCTTTATGCACATAGAAACAATCAATATGCCCATCTATTTCTAGTTCAGCAAAGCCAACAATTACATGTGCTGGAGCATCGTCCATATATTGCCCCCGATCATCTTCCGGAAATCCCGGTATTATTGCCACATAGGTATAGCGACTAGTACAAACTTTTACCCAATCTCGAAAGTAAATATCATCAGGTGCCCAAGCTTGAACTTGGCTGAGGGAATAATCTTTGAGGTTAATTGTCCGCACCGTGTCGTGAAACAATTGAGCTATTTGCGGGACATCTTCCAGTTGGAAAAGGCGGATTTGCATGGCGTTATCAAAAAGAGGTAGGCAGTCGAGAATTGAGAAGGTCAACTAAATTGCTTGGTTTCCTTAGCAGTGCTTGGGCATTTAAGGCTCTCTCAATGCCATCTAGATGGCGCATCGCCGCCACCACGGCTGCCTCTTCATTGCCAGCAGCAATATAATCTAAGATTTCGCTATGTTCATCTTTAGTACAAATGGGCATACTTTGGACTTCATAGAAAAAAGCTAAGGAAGTTTGGGGGACTAATTCTTTAAGAAATCTGCTCAGGAATTTGTTCCGACATAGATCAGCAAGCTGGATATGAAACTGAGAAGATAGCCGGGTCAACAGGTGAATGTCGTGGGATTCGCAGGCTTGTCGCTCTGCCGTGACTAATTCTCTTAGGGCAGCAACTTGTTTGCGGGTGATAGTTTTGGTGACATCCCGGACGATCGCCGCCTCAGTTAATCGCCAAGCCTCATACATTTGCTTTGCCTCCTCTAGAGAAATATTCGCTACGAAAGCTCCCCGATTTGGTTCTAGCTTGACTAAGCGATCGTGGGATAGCCGTTGTAATACTTGGCGAATAATTGTCCGGCTCACGCCATAGTGTGCTGCCAAAAGATTTTCACCTAGCTTGGTTTCTGGAGGTAATCTCCGTTCCAAAATCGAATTATAAAGCTCTGCATAAATCACATCTTCGGATGGCTTTAATTTAGATTGAGTCGAAGGCTGGGCGACAGACATAGGGGCAACAGGCATAGATAAGTTGATTTCTAAAAAGGACTTTGAACGATCGCAAGTTGAGCTGGAAAGGTTATGATACTCTGCTTTTCCCTTCCTATAGATATTTTACCCGCAAAAACTTCCTAATGCGTAAGTCAGCAGTGCCAAAGAAGTCAGGATTCCCCCCACACTGCGGGGAGAAATCCTTTTTAGGACTATAGGCAAAAATAGGGAATTGTATCTGGAAACACTTTTTATCCATAAAAACTCGTGTACAAAAGTTGTATACAATTACCGTCCACAATTTGATTTGCGATGATTGTATCAGAAATGCCAGTATTAGGACTTCTTTGGCTCTAATACTTTACTATTCATCTTAAGGAGAAATTATCTAGCAGAATGTTGCCAAAATGCAGAGGCTTCCTAAAATGTCCTTAAAAGCCTCTTGAAAAGTCTCCCGTAAAATTCTTTCAGCTAGTTTAGAAGACCAAAAATTATTTCCTAGGTTCATCAAATCTTGTAATATCCATTCTTTTCGTATAGGAGAAACTATGACGATCGACACTAGAACCTCAACAGTAGCAGGCAGCCGCAGTTCTCCGTCTGCTGCCACAGATATTCAGCACGCCTTAGCAGAAGCCGCTGCTGGCGTATCTCTCAGGTCTGTGACCAAAAAGTATGGCTCTGTCACTGCCGTAGAAAATGTTACCCTCGATATTCCGGCTGGCAAATACTGCTGTCTTTTGGGACCAAGCGGTTGTGGCAAAACCACAGTGCTGCGGATGGTGGCGGGTCATGAAGAGATCAGTAGTGGGAATATTCTGATTGATGACAAAAGGGTTAATGATCTGCCAGCCGCCAAACGAGATACCTCCATGATGTTCCAAAGCTATGCTCTGTTTCCCCATAAGACTATTTGGCAAAATATTGAATTTGGACTCAAAATGCAAAGTATCCCCGAAGGTGAGCGACGGGTTCGAGTCGGACAGATACTAGAGATGATTGGGCTGAGTCATACAAGCGATCGCAAACCCACCCAACTCAGCGGCGGTCAACAACAACGGGTCGCCCTCGCCCGCGCCCTAGTTACCTTACCCAAGGTGTTGCTTTTGGATGAACCCCTGAGTGCCTTGGATGAAACCCTGCGGGTGCGGATGCGGGGAGAACTACGCAAGATTCAAAAACAATTTGGCATGACGTTCATTCAAGTTACCCATAATGTGGATGAAGCATTTGCCCTGTCGGATCAAATTGTGGTTATGAATCATGGGCATATCGAGCAGGTAGCCACTCCGGGCGAGGTGTTTCGGACTCCCGCCTCCCAGTATGTGGCTCAGTTTATGGGAGATCATAATATCTTTACGGGAACCGTTGCCAGCTATATTACCGATACCCAAGGTGAATTAATTGAGTTGGCGACAGAGGGGCTTGGCTCCTTCTGGTGTCGGGGGGATGCGGTGGCGAAAGGAACTAAGGCGGCTTGTTGTGTGCGATCGGACCTATTGCAAGTCTCCGCCCCCAAACCGGCTCCTGCCTCTCCTGTGGCTCTGCGCGATCGGCTCAGTGCCAGAATCACCGCAGTAGAGCTAACCGGCTACCTAACCAGAGTCTCACTGATGACGGAAACCACTGCCCAAGAACTCCTCTACAAAGTCCGCACCGACGAATGGTCTCACACCGGCTTGCAAGAAGGACAGATAGTAGATGTATCTTGGTCAGCCAACGATTGTGTATTCCTCCCTTGCTGATTACCTTTTGTAGGAAGTATTTCCCCTAGCTAATTACCCCATAAGTTAAGTATTGACCAGCAGTACAGGGAAAATATCTACCCTAATCATTTACCCTAAATAAAACAAAAACCATGAGCAAAATTACCAGACGGAACCTAATGCAGAGCGGTCTAGCCGCCGGAGCTTTCTTTGTTGCTACTAGTTGTACCCCCAAAACTGAACCAACCAGCACTGCCAGCCCTACTGCTCCTGCCGGAACCCCCAATAATCCTAGCCCCGGTCCTACGGTGGTCACCAATAGTTTCAAAGATGTCACCCTGAGATTTATTGGTACTGGAGTTTCCCAAATTAATGATATTAAGGAAAAAGCCGAAAAAGACCTCGGCTTTAAGATTCAACTCCGGGCTTTGAGCACCGAAGAAAATAACCAGATCGCCATTACCCAGCCCAAACAGTACGACATTTTTGATGGGGAATATTTCAGCCTACCTTTGGTCGTTCCTTCTGGGAATATCCAGCCCATTGATATCAAAAAGATCAAGCAATTCGGCAAAATCACGCCTATTTTCACCACTGGAGAATTAGCTCCCGGAGCGAAGGTGAACACCTCCCAAGGCACAGCCCCCCGGAAGGTGATGTTTGTCAAAGATAAGGATTCCAAGGAATTTGCCACTTCTCCTACCGATTGGGCTACCTTGATTCCCTTCCAATACAATGCAGACACCCTAGGCTACCGCCCAGACCTCACCGGGGGCAAGATTGAATCTTGGGCGGCACTATTTGATCCTAAGTTCAAGGGCAAAACTGCTTTATTGGATATTCCGTCGATCGGCATCATGGATGCAGCGATGGTGATTGAAGCCACGGGATTAATGAAATTTGCCGACAAGGGCAACATGACCAAGGAAGAATTAGATAAGGTGATTGCTATTTTAATTGAACAAAAGAAAGCTGGACAATTTAGAGCTTTCTGGAAGAGCTTTGATGAGTCGGTTAATTTGATGTCTTCTGGAGAAGTGGTTCTCCAATCCATGTGGTCTCCGGCAATCACCGCCGTTAAAGCCAAGGGTCTCCAGTGCGTCTATGGTCCTCTCAAGGAAGGCTACCGGGGCTGGGGCGGCGGCATTGGCTTCTCCAAAAATCTCTCAGGGCCAGCCCTAGATGCTGCCTATGCCTACGTAGATTGGCTGCTGGATGGTTGGGTGGGAGCATTCTTGGGCAGACAGGGCTACTACAGCGCGGCTCCAGAAAATGCCAAGAAGTTCATGAAGCCGGAAGAGTGGGATTTCTGGTATGAAGGTAAACCTGCTGCTGAAGATATTATTGATCCCTTTGGCAAGAAGATTGAATCGAAGGGCGCTGTCCGGGATGGTGGTTCCTTTGCCGATCGCATGGGTAATGTGGTCTGTTGGAACTCGGTGATGAAGGAACAAACCTACCTCGTCCAGAAATGGAATGAATTCATCGCTGCCTAGAGATATCCAATCTTGCTGGTGTGATGCCTAGACTGCGATCCCCTCTACCCCCCCTTCAAAAGGGGAGGAAAAAAATTCTTAATTCTCCCCCTTTTTGAAAGAAGGTATAAAGGATCAAAGATTTATCATTACCTGCAATATTCTCCCCCCTTTTTAAGGGGGGCAGGGGGGATCAAATATTCACCATCTCCCCACAATATTCTCCCCCCTTTGTTAGCTTTGCCTTCCCGTTAGGGTAGTGGGAGCAGAGGGGATCAAAGATTCATTATCTCCATGCGATCGCTCCATACCACCAATCAATGTGATTAAAAACCTATGGGTATTAAGCTATGCAAAAAAACTGGAAAAGTCTTCAACCCTATCTTCTAGTTGCGCCCCAGACATTGATCCTGATCTTATTTCTTGTTATCCCAATTTTGGCAATCATTGTAGTTAGCTTCTGGAACTTTAATGGCTACTCCATGACCCCCGGATTTACCTTGAGTAACTATCAAAGTATTTTTACTTCCAAAGTTTATCTCACCACCTATATTAATACCTTCAAATTTGTGGGCATTGTCTGGCTAACTTGCTTGATCATTGCCTACCCGATCGCATACTTTCTCTCCTTCCATGTGCCGAGTCAAAAATGGCAGAATGTTTTATTTCTGGTCTGCACAATTCCCTTTTTGACCTCTAATATTATCCGGATGATTTCTTGGATTCCTTTCCTTGGTAAAGAAGGAGTAATTAATAAACTCCTGATGGGAGCAGGGTTAACAGATAAACCAGTCGAAGCATTTCTCTTTTCTGATTTTGCCGTAGTCCTAGCCATGGTGCATTTATACGCCCTATTTATGATTGCCCCGACTTTTAATAGTATGATGCGGATCGATCGCTCCCTAATTGCTGCGGCAGAAGATGCTGGTGCCAATGGTTGGCAAATTCAAAAGGAAATCATATTTCCCCTCGCCTCTCCCGGCATTGTGATTGGTTCCATCTTTGTCGTCACCCTAGTCATGGGAGAATTTGCCACTGTGCGCCTGATGAGTGGCGGGCAAGCTTCTTCCGTGGGGTATCTAATTAAAAATCAAATTGGCAGTCTCCAATATCCCCTCGCTGCGGCTAATGCGGTGGTTTTATTGGCAGTAACTCTAGTAATTATTTTCTCGATTTTGAGAGTTGTCGATATTCGGAAGGAGCTATAAATCATGAAGAAAAAACCATTGAGCTTTTATTTTCTAGCGGCATTTTTCGGCTTATTTATTCTGTTTCTTTATGGACCTTTTACCGCCATTTTTCTCCTCTCCCTCCAAGGACCAGAAGGGCAACTAACTTTCCCGATGCGGGGATTTAGTTTCCATTGGTTAGCAGCAGTATTTGGAGAGCAAAGGGTGGGCAGTTTTACTGATTCCTTTGGGCGATCGTTCACCTTGGGCTTGATGGTGATGGTGATTACAGTGATTGTTAGTGTCATGGGAGCGATGGCTTTTCGCCGCAAATTCATCGGCTCGAATATTATCTTTTACCTAACAATTTCCAGCCTCATTGTCCCCAGTATTCTCATCTCCTTGGGAATCGGGATTGTCTTTAGTCTCTTGGGCTTGGATAACCAATGGTATACTTCGGCTTTGGCTGGACATTTAACTTGGACTCTGCCCTTTGCCTTTTTAATTATGGTGGGAGTTTTTAACCGATTTAATCCTAGTTATGAGGAAGCAGCAAGGGATTTGGGAGCTAGTGATGGGACAACATTTTGGCAAGTTGTCTTGCCTCTAATTGCCCCTAGTTTAATCGGGGTGGGTCTATTTGGCTTCACCCTTTCCTACGATGAATTCACCCGAACCTCATTGATTTCTGGCGAGAAAAATACTTTACCCCTAGAGATTTTTGGTATGACCACCAATGTCACTTCTCCAGCCCTTTATGCCCTAGGTACTATGACAACTTTCTTCTCCTTTGCCTTAATTGGGTTAACTTTATTAGCAATTAGTTACTTTTCAAATAAACAACAAAAACCGATTCCTGAGAAAGTAACCGAACCAAAAGCTCAAACTTGATTTATTCGCCAAATAACTAAGAGGATGTCTGAGAAGTGTCTGGCGGTTAAAACCGCGGCTACAGGAACAAAGTCCGCCGTCGCGGACTAAGAAAAATCTGTGATTTTCTACAACCTGTGTAGGCAGGTTTTGCTCCTGTCGCTGCGACGGCTCGGCTGAGCGTAGCCGAAGTCTTTAGTCGCCGAGCAACGCAGATGCCGACTTTTCAGACATTCTTTAAGTAGGGTGGGCAATGCCCACCGAGAGTATCTTCAATTGTGGAAGGGCAAAGCATTCTGGTAGATGATTTATTCATAAAAACCAGAAACTCAATACCGGAATGCTTCGCCCCTACAAATGTATTTGCAAAACTGAGATGCTCCGATCACCAAATTTATTACTTTAAGGATATAAAAATGTTTGATTTAGTTATTCGTCATGGCACGATCGCAACGGCTGCCGACATTATGAAGTGCGATATTGGGATTCAAAATGGCAAAATTACTGCCCTAGGGACTAATTTGACTCCGGGAACTACAGAAATTGATGCCAGCGATCGCCTAATTCTCCCCGGCGGTATTGATGCCCATTGCCATCTGGCGGAACCCATGACCGGGAATCTAGTCATGGCGGATGATTTCTATTCCGGGACGGTGGCGGCTGCCTGTGGGGGCAATACTACGATCGTCCCCTTTGCCCGTCAGTTTAAGGGGCAATCCCTCACGGATGCGGTGGCTTATGCCCGTCAGCAAGCGGCAGGCAAGGCAATTATTGACTACGCCCTCCATCCGATCATCTCTGACCCCACCCCGGAGGTTTTAGAGCAGGAGCTACCCAGTTTGATTAAGGCGGGTTATACCTCTTTTAAGATTTACATGACCTACGAGGATCTGAAGTTGAATGACTATGAAATCCTCTCGGTGCTGGCTTTGGCGCGGCGGGAAGGGGCATTAACGATGGTTCATGCCGAAAATAACGACTGCTTGAGTTGGATGATCGTCCAGCTAGAAGCCGCTGGAAAAATTCTGCCCCGCTACCATGCCACCTCTCGCCCGATGGTGGTGGAGCGGGAAGCCACCCATCGAGCCATTTCTCTCTCGGAACTGGTGGATGTGCCAATTTTGCTTGTCCATGTGTCGGGCAGAGAAGCGATCGAGCAAATCAAGTGGGCGCAAAACCGGGGCTTACGTCTCTACGCCGAAACCTGTCCCCAGTATCTTTTCCTAACAGAGGAAGATTTAGGAGAAAAGTTAGACGATATCTTTGCTGGGGCAAAGTGTGTGTGCAGTCCACCACCACGGGATAAGGCGAATCAGGAAGCGGTGTGGGAAGGTTTGCTGAATGGGACATTCCAAATCTTCTCCTCCGACCATGCCCCTTTTCGCTATGACGATCCTCAGGGTAAAAAGATCAAAGGCACTAATGCCTCTTTCAAATACATTCCCAATGGTGTGCCGGGAATTGAAACCCGCTTACCGTTGTTGTTTTCTGAAGGGGTGAATAAACAACGCATGGATGTGCATCAATTCGTCACTTTGACCGCGACGAATCCGGCGAAGTTATACGGTTTGTATCCCCAAAAGGGAACGATCGCGATCGGCAGTGATGCGGATTTGGTAATTTGGAACACCAAGCGCGAGGTGACAATTACCAATGCCATGCTGCACCACGATGTGGACTATACGCCCTACGAAAATATGCAGATCCAAGGCTATCCAGAAACTACTATTTCTCGTGGTGAGGTGATTTGGCAGGAGGGAGAAGTGCAAGCCCAACCCGGACGGGGAAATTTCCTCCCTTGTGGTTTATCTTCCCTCGCCCAACCCAAGCCAGTTTTCAAACATTAGATTTCATAGGCAATTTCATGAATTTCCCGCATCGCCCGAATTAACTCGGTGGCTACTTCTGGGCGAGAGAATTCTGGCGGTGGCAAGATGCCCTGACGCAACATTTCCCGAACTTTTGTGCCTGATAAATGGACGCGCTGTTCCGGTTTGCTGGGGCTAGTTTTGGTGGTTGCCATGCCTTGACTGAGTTTGCAGTAGAAAGCATGTTCAAACATCATGGGCGTAATCCCCAATTCTTCTGGAGTAAATTCAGCAAAAATATACTGGGCATCGTAGGTTCCATAATAATCCCCCACCCCGGCATGGTCTCGCCCGACAATAAAGTGGGTACAGCCGTAGTTTTTGCGGATCAGAGCATGGAAAATTGCTTCCCGTGGTCCTGCGTAGCGCATGGCGGCAGGGTTGATGGCGAGGATTACTCGTTCTTGAGGATAGTAATGTTCGAGGATAATCTCGTAGCAGCGCATCCGGACTTGGGCAGGAATGTCGTCTTCTTTAGTAGCTCCAACTAAGGGATGGAGGAATAAACCATCGACGGTTTCCATGGCACATTTTTGGATGTATTCATGGGCGCGGTGGATGGGGTTGCGGGTTTGGAAGCCGACCACAGTTTTCCAGCCCTTGGCACGGAACATGGCTCGGGAATCGAGGGGGTCAATTTGGTAAGTAGGAAATTCTGGGTGGGGATGGCGATCGAGCAGCCAGATATCCCCAGCGAGGTTAATGCTGCCCTGATCGTAGACTACTTTTACCCCCGGATGTTTTTCATCGTTGGTGCGGTAGACATTGGTTGCTTCATGCAGTTTATCGTAGGCATATTTTTCCTTGAGTTCCAATGCGCCGATAAAGTTGCCTTGGGAATCATCTAGGCGGATCAGGCTGTTAATCGATAAAGGAGCCGCAACTTCTTCAGTAACAGACAGGGTAATGGGGACTGACCAGGGTAATCCATTTGACAAGCGCATTTCGTTGACGGTGCGATCGTAATCTGCCTGCCCCATAAATCCGATCAGGGGACTAAACGCCCCGATCGCAATCATCACCAGATCAGAAGCCGCCCGTTCATCAAGGCAAACTCTGGGTAAGAAATCCGCCTTGCTAAGAAATTCTTGTTTCTGGCTGGGGTTGACTAGGCGGTTAATTAACGTGCCGCCGTGGGGGGCAATCAGTCCTGGATGCGTCATAATTTTTTTGGATTAGTATTTCTTGGATTAGTAATTTATAGGACTTATGCAAGTGTGATTCTAGTAGGGGCGCAAGGCCTTCATTGATGTCAACTTAATACTGTAAATATTGATAAATATAGCTTTTAGCCCAGTTGCAATCCCCCTTTTCTTGTATGCCCGAAGGGCTTTAAGCCCCCTTAAAAAGGGAGACTTTGAGAAAATTCTTTCCCCCCCTTTTTAAGGGGGGTTAGGGGGGATCGAAGACTAAGCGTCAAACAGTAGGCTGACACTACCTTTGACGTTAAGTTGATACCAAGGTCGGTCTTGCGCCCCTACCTATCAGTTTTAATGACAGTATCTGCATAAGTCTTAATTTATATAGGTAAGACTTTTTGGTGATCCCGATCGATCTTATCAGAATTGGCTAGGTTCTTGAGGATCAAACCAAATTCCGTCGTCAATTCTAATCGATTCTCTGGGGTGAGGAGAGGGACGTGGACAAAAATGCAGGGCAGGGGCGGGGAGAACTGAGAAAGGTGGCTTAAGACGTTGTAGTACAGTCCTTCACAGACAAATTTTCCGGCATTGTCACTCAGGCTTGTGGTGACTAAGCCTTGGGTGATTTGCTCTAGATCAACCGTTGTGGTTAAAGGATGATCTGTGGGGGATTCTGGATGGGATTCTCGATCGCAAGAATAGGTATGGGGCGGGAAGGCTTGGACTTCGATCGCCAAGTTCTGGCTATTTTCAGCCATGCCACAACAAACTATGGCTCTGGGTGAGAACTTGGTAATTGTGGTAATCACTGCCTTGGTGGCGAGGTCAATATCTACGGGCAAATGCCGCAGTAGTTCTAAATCAATGGCGGCAACGGGAGAGATTCTTTCTAATAAAAGCTCCAACAGATCATCCCCAGAGTTGGATTTCTGGTGCGATCGCCAAGTAGCAAAGGAAGTAAGCAAAATTTTCGGCATTTATCCTCCCTGTCGAATCGGAATAGAAATTACAAATTCCGTTCCCTTGCCGGGTTCCGAATAGCAGTTAATTCTGCCATTATGCTTCTCAACAACGATCGAATGGGAGATGGCTAAGCCCAAACCAGTTCCCTTGCCCACGGGTTTAGTCGTAAAGAAGGGATCAAATAGACGGTGAATTAACTCTGGACTGATCCCCGTACCATTATCTCGGATGCTAATTTGCACCCAAGGATCATTACCCTTGGTAAATTGAGGTTTTGCCACTAGGGTCTCAATTTGAATTTCTGGGCTAGTACCCACTGCCCCTTCCCAAGATGTTTCCAATGCATCGATCGCATTGCTGAGAATATTCATAAACACCTGATTTAACTGCCCGGCATAACACTCCACTTGGGGCAGCAGACCATAGTTTTTGGTCAAGACAATATCGGGTTGATTACCCTTGGCTTTCAATCGGTTTTGCAGAATCATTAAGGTACTATCCAAACCTTCATGGATATCTACCGATTTCATTTCTGCCTCATCTAGGCGAGAGAAAGATCGCAGAGATTTGACGATTTCCCGGATGCGATCGGCTCCCACCTGCATTGAGTCCAGCAATTTAGGTAAGTCAACAATAATAAAATCTAAATCCACCTCTTCTATTTCTTCCTGTACCTCTGGGTCGGGTGCTGGATACGATCGCTGGTACACCCGCAGCACAGAGAGTAAATCATTGGCATAGTTGCGGGCATGGGTAAGATTGCCGTAGATAAAATTCACCGGATTATTAATTTCGTGGGCGACTCCAGCTACCAACTGCCCCAGAGCCGACATCTTTTCTCCTTGAATGAGCTGAGTTTGGGTCTGACGTAATTCGCCTAGGGTCGCTTCTAGTTCATTGGCTTTTTGTTGCAGAGCTAGGGCAGAATTTTGGATCGCCAGTTCTGCTTCCTTCCGCTCCGTGACATCCATGACAATCCCAAAAGCTCGAATCAGATTATCGTCTTCATCGTAGCTATACAAACCTTTGCTAAACACATAGCGCAGAGAACCATTAGGACGCATCAATCGATATTCCATTTGGTGTGATAGTCCGGTATAACTAGATTGAGATAGAACTTCTCCGACATATTGTCGATCGTCTGGATGAACTTTCAGCAAAAATTCTGAATAGGATATGGTGTGATTAACTGGCTCCAGACCAAAAATCCGAAAGACTTCTTCAGACCAAGTAATTTTTTCTGTGGGAATATCTCTTTCCCAACTGCCCACATGTGCCACTTTTTGAGCTTCATTCAAGAGGGCGGCGATCGAGCTAGATTTTTCTTCCTTAGATTGCAGTTCCAAAAAGGAATCCTGCAACTGCACCGCCATCCGATTAAATGCCCTCGCCAAAACCCCCAGTTCCCCTTGACTATGACTATCAACCCGTTGATTCCAATCCCCCTGAGACAGGGCATCTGCCGCCCTAGATAAGCTTTGAATGGGCTGGAGAATTCTTTGAGATGTGTACCAACCAGTAATTAATGCCAAAATAAACGCTCCCAAGCAAAGATAAATAGTCGTTTGCCGATTAGTATTTATCTGCGCCATGAAGTCGCTCTCTGGATTGACCACAACAATCAGCCAATCTAGTTCTGGGTAAGCCCGGAGGGGAGCAATCTGGATTAAATTTCTTTCGCCATTCACCACAAAATCCAGTTGTTGCTCCTGATTGAGTTGGTCGAGGTTCTGTAATTTGAGTTTGATTGTAGCGGCAGCTTTTTGAATGAGGGGAATATTACTAGAAGTCGCCCGCAGCCTGCTAGTTTGGCCATCTATGAGCAGAAAAGGTCGCTCATCCGCAGAACTAGCCACCATCAAACCGGCTCGATCGATAATAAAAGTCTGCCCTGATTTCCCAACTGCCAAGGTTTTGAGAAATTCGCCGATCTGAGATAGAGGAATGTCTACCCCTGTCACCCCTAAGAGTCTAGGTTTTTGGGGTGGTTCTTGGAGAGATTGTTGAGGAGGTTTTTGGGGTGGTTCTTGAGGAGAATCTTGGGGAGGTTCTGCGGGCGATTTTTGGGGGATAGGAGCTTTAGGAACTGGATCTTCTAGTTTTCGATCCCTAATTTTTGCTCCTTTAGCTTCATAAATAGGGGCACTGTAGGTAATTGCTAACCGGGGGATATGAAAGTGGGTATAAATAGGACTCCAGATCGGTTTACCCGCCTCCACTGCCCTCTGATACCAAAGCTGCTTTTTTAATTCAAAATTAGCTTGAGAATTAATTAGTTTCCCCCGTTCTCCGGAAGCATTGAGATTGTAGGTAGAAAATTGGTAGTTATTTTCTGCCCCGGAAATACTCAGCCAGAGGGATTCTTGATCGGAGCGTTCTATGCTAATAAATTCTCCTTGGGGAGAGGATTGCTCCGAACCAAACTGGATATAGTTAATGGTGTCAAAGGTCTTGAGCTGTCCCTGCATGTGGGCGATTAATCTATCTGCTGATTGCAGGTCTAGATGTTGATTTTGGATCTCTTGCAGGTTGATCTGGGTGATTAATTTCGGCAGGGATAGATAGCCTTCTAGGCGCTGTTCAATGGTGATGACGATGCTCGATCGCAACTGTTTGGCCACATTATTCACTGCCTCCTGCCCATTTTCTAGGGATAGCCAGCCAATCAGCGTGATCACCGCCACGATTTGCAACACAAAGGGAATAATCAGCACCCGCCGCAGGGATGCTTGGGCTGATTGTTGAGAGAATTCCTTAGTTAAAGATTTTCTAGGTGAGGGTTTTCTAGGCATTGCACCAGTACATAATAGGTTTCTTCTGCATAGTTTCGTTAGTGTAGCCCCTGCCGCGCAGAATCGCATACTCCCGATCGCTGAGTCCAGATCGAGTAATCTCCAGCAAGACTCGTGTAGTTAAATTTACAGGAACTTTTATTAGCAGCTCTAAAAAAGTGATGATTTCAGATTAAGTATATCCACTATAGGATAAGAGAAATCTTTCCCTAGTTTAATCCCTCTTTTTCTAAAACCACAGAGGTCATTTATTTATCAGTGAATATCTCCAAAGATGACCCAAAAATGCTATTAGTTTAAGCAACCGTTAAGTAGTTAGTGAATTAGTTGTCGTAGTAAAGGATCAAATATTATGTCTCAAGGAGAACGTTTGCCAGTAGGGATTATTGGAGCTTCGGGCTATGGTGGGGTGCAGTTGGTGCGCCTGCTCCAAGATCATCCTCTCCTAGAATTGGTTTATCTGGGGGGAGATAGTAGTGCTGATAAGCCCTTTGCTGATCTCTATCCTCACCTAGGGCATAGTGTTAAGTTAAAAATTGAAGCGATTAACTTAGATAGTATTGCCGATCGTTGCCGAGCGGTGTTTCTATCCTTGCCCAATGGTTTAGCTTGTGATTTGGCTCCTCCCTTGATTGCTAAAGGAGTCAAGGTTCTAGACCTATCAGCAGATTATCGCTTTCAGGATTTGGAAACCTATAGTAGCTGGTATGGCAAGAAGCGGAGTGATCAGGCAGTAGCCGCCACTGCCGTCTATGGGTTGCCAGAGTTGTACCGCGATCGCATCAAAGCCAGCCCCCTGATCGGCTGTGCTGGTTGCTATCCCACCGCTAGTCTTTTGGCAATTTCCCCCCTGCTGAAGCAGGGCTTGGTAGACCCAGAAACTATTATTATCGATGCCAAATCCGGGACTTCCGGCGGCGGCAGACAGGCAAAAATCAACCTCCTCTTGGCAGAGGCAGATAATTCCTTCTGTGCCTACGGAGTTGCCAGCCATCGCCATACTCCAGAAATTGAGCAGGTCTGTAGTGATTTGGCGCGGCAGGAAATGCTGGTGCAGTTTACGCCTCATTTGGTGCCAATGGTGCGGGGAATCTTATCCACTGTTTACGCCAAGTTGCGGGATCCGGGTTTAGTCCGGGAGGATCTATTAACTATCTACTCGGCGTTTTATCGCACCTCTCCCTTTGTCAAAGTCCTCCCGGCGGGAATCTATCCCCAAACTAAGTGGGCTTGTGGGACAAATCTCTGTTATATCGGTGTAGAAGTGGATTCCCGGACAGGCAGGGTAATTGTCATGTCGGCGATCGATAACATGATCAAAGGGCAGGCAGGGCAAGCTATCCAATGCCTGAATATCATGATGGGCTGGGATGAGCAACTGGGACTGCCCCAACTATGTTTCTATCCATAACCTACGGACACTTTTTTAACTGGATCCCGGCTGGCTTTAAGACCAGAAATTTTGCCTAGGATGAAGATCAGGACTTACGCATTTGGAAGTTGTTGCAGGCGCTCCGCACCTGCAACAACCTCCAAAACTCTCGATAATTCGTTGAGAGTGCGTAAGTCCTAAAGATAACAAGATTAATCAAGATGAGAGGCTATTTATAAAGTCTAATTTTGTGACCCCTCCGGGGGCGCAAAATCAGACCTTCTAGCCACCTTATAAATGACTTCTTATCAATCAAGATTAAAGTTACCTATCGCAAAATCTAGGGAGGAAAAAGCCATGATGAAGCCAGTTGGGTTTACCAGAGATACTACCGCTTGGGTCGTTCAAGTGTGGGCTGCTTTTATTATTTCTATGACGGCGAGTACGATCGGCGTTGTTTATCTCCCAGTGGATAACTGGGTCAAAGGTTGTTTAGGCACTAGTCTTTTATTTTCTATAAGTTCTACCTTCACCCTTGCGAAAACCGTGCGGGATAATCTAGAGGCTAGCAAACTCAACGCTAAAATCGAGGAAGCAAGAGTAGAAAAGATCCTCGCCGATCACCATCCCCTAAAATAATCGACTAATCGACTAATTACAGCACTTTGCGTTCAAATAAGATACACCACAAATACTGTACAAATACTGTAAGTCCTATCCATATTGGGCTTGAGAGTGGGCTTGAGAGTAGGTAACTGTAGCCACCTACTCTCAACCGGCTGTAAATTTCAAAAATGGTTTCACCATTTTTGAAATTTGGTATTAAGAGGTAATCCTACTAACAGAATAGAAAATCAGAAATGATCTCGCAAGACATATCCTACTCCCCGGACTGTATGAATTAGTCTTGGGGAATTGTTTGCCTCTAGTTTGATGCGTAAAGCCCGAATATAGACTTCGATAATATTTGACTCCCCCATAAAGTCATAACCCCATACTGTGCCGAGAATTTGCTCGCGGGTTAATACTTGTTGGGGATGTTGCAGGATAAACTCCAGCAGGTCAAATTCTTTGGCTGTTAGTTCAACTTTCTGCCCAGAACGGTAGACTTCACGAGCAAGATGATTTAAGGTGAGGTCTGCAAAATGTAAATTGCCCAGGATTTCTGGATACATCCGCCGCATTCTGGCATTGATTCTGGCGAGGAGTTCTTCAATACTAAAGGGCTTGATCAGATAATCATCAGCTCCGGCATTTAATCCTGTTACTCGATCGAGGATTTCATCCTTGGCAGTCAACATAATAATTGGCACTTTTACTCTAGTTTTACGCAAACGAGTACAAACTTCTAATCCAGACATCTCTGGCAACATCCAGTCTAAGATTATTAGATCCGGTTGGGTATCACGGGCAAGGGTTAATCCATCTAAGCCATTGAGGGCAACGGTGATTTGATAGCCTTCTAAGCTGAGTTCTGATTCTAGAAATTGAGATAGTCTTCGATCATCTTCCACCAGAAGAATACGATTGTTCATGGCTACGGGTTCCACATCGGTAAAATAATTGTAAAAATACTCCCTTCCTTGGGCTTAGAGAGGAGAGTAATTCTGCCATTCATGCCTTCAACTAAGCTTTTGGAGATCGCTAACCCCAAACCCGTGCCATCCCTAGAACGAGTTGAGGCATCATCAGTCCGATAGAAACGTTCAAAAATTCGATTTTGGTGGGGTAAGGCAATGCCAATGCCGTGATCACAAACATGAATCAGCACCTGATCGGATTTTGTTTCTAGTTTAATTTCCACAGAACCGGCAGAATATTTAATTGCATTGTCAACTAAATTGATCAAGACTTGCTGAAGCCGATCTTGGTCAGCTATAGCCACAATATCTCCATCAATGGGTAATAATTTCACCGAGCGATCGCTGACTCTTGCACTCATCTGGGCAACTTCTGAAGCTAAGGTATTTAGAAAAACAGGAGATTGACGCAGATGCAAATTTCCGCTATCAGCCCTAGCCAGATCCAACAGATCTTGGAGCATTTGAATTGTGCGTTCAGTTTCTGCCGTGGCAGTTTCTAGAGCTTGTTGTTGATAGGTGTTTAAGTTG
Organism: Phormidium lacuna HE10JO; assembly: GCA_943370025.1. GTDB lineage: Bacteria > Cyanobacteriota > Cyanobacteriia > Cyanobacteriales > JAAUUE01 > JAAUUE01. The sequence goes on from CALRPI020000052.1 coordinate 25,107, forward strand.
TCACCTCTACGGAGTAGACTTTTGAGATAGCCAGAAATTACGGTTAAAGGAGTCCGCAATTCATGGGATACATTACCTACAAATTGACGTTGTTGTTCCCAAGCCCCAGATAGGCGAAATAGCATTTCATTAAAAGCTTGGGCAAGTCCTTTGATTTCATCGGGAGCTTGGTCTAATTGTAGTTTTGCTCCATGTAAATCATCAACGGAAATCATCCTAGCCATCTGACTCATTTGCTCTAAGGGATATAATGCTCTTTGAATCCTTTGTACGGTTACTAAAATTAAGGTTAGAACTGCAAAAATACTGACGATGCTTAAACTATAAATACCTTGATTTAGTTGACGTTGTTCGTTAGTAATATCTTGGGAGAGGTAGACTTTGTCAACTAATTTTCCGTTGATAGTTAGGGTATTGCCACACATGATCACATAGCGATCACCAAATTGCATTACTTGGGGATTGGTAGGCACTTCCGTGGAGTCAATAATATTTTTAGGGTTTAAGAAAAGATTATCGCTACTAGGAGATTGAGCAATAATCTGTCCATCCGAATCTTGGACAAAGATAAATAGACCAGAAGTAGAAACTTTATTAGTCGTTCGTTCAATTCCTGCCTTGATCCCGCCTTCTTCCATGTATACCTCTACCTGTTCCGGGAAGCGTGTGGCAATATATTCCAGCAAGTTTTTATGACTAACAATTAAAGTTTGTTCCATCCTCCAGCCCGCCCAGATTGAGACGCTACCCACACTAATTATAGAAATGGTAATTAACTCCACAGTTAAACGGAATTGCAGCGAAGTAGGAGAAATTCGCTTACCAAATAGATTACTAATAGATTTTTTTAAGGAGTACAGCATTTAAAAAATCTTGGCAGTATTATGTTCTAGATCAAATTCAAGGCGTTGAGTATAGTCTGTTTGTCCATAAACATTAAAACTAATTGTTGGCTCTTCGCCGATCGCTTCGATCTGATGAATTGCATCGGGCATGAGGCAGAGAATATTCCCCCCTGTTAGACAATGGTTGCCAACTTTTGTAATTTTTTCTGGAAATGCGGCGGTAGGCGATCGCCGCCAAAAGGTGTTTTTCTCTACTCCATCTAAGATGGCCACAATTCCCCAAGTAGCATGATTATGAATGGTGGAAATGCTCTGGGGCAACCAAGCCACCATCTGCACTGTAATTGGGAAATTAGGTTCATCGTAAAGAATCTGCACTGACCACCCAGTTTCTGGATCTGGTAACAAAAAGCTGGTAAAGATCCACTCAGAACTATTGAGTAAACGCCTAACAAGGGGACAGATTTTTTGGAGTCTGAGGCGATCGTCACTTTCCTGCCAAATAATATTTTCCAGATCAGTTAAAAAGCGATAGAGGCGATAGGGTTTAGTTAGCCAATCTTCTGGAGTGTCATCTTCCTGTACCTCAACAAAAGGGATACATTGGCTTTCATTTGTCACCAACCAATCTTGATCTGACATATTTTTGAAGGAGAGTTTTTACTGAAGATTAATGAATAATCTAACCTAGAGTAATCGCTAAATCTACTTGCTCAGTCAATATTTATCCAATCTCTATCTATTCTTCATCTCAGACTCATTTTTCTATTCCTTTTCTATCCTTTAATAAGTTTATCTCAACTCAAACCTAACCCAGATTCAATCCAAAAATATGAAAATTAAATACCTAGCCACATTCATTGCGATCTCCTCAATCCTCAGTCTTGGATTAGCTACCGCTTGCTCCAGCCCTTCGGCCACAACCCCTGGAACTAGTACTAATGTTACTGAAGTCAAACCTAATCCCTGTGCTGCTAAGACTAGTCCCTGTGCTGCCAAAGCCAATCCTTGTGCCGCGAAGGCTGCCGATGCTAGTACCCCTTCTGTTGGTGGACCTCTTGCTCAAAAATTGCAGGGCAAACCTGTTGTGGTAGATATCTATGCTAGTTGGTGTCCCGCTTGCAAAAATATTGCGCCAACTGTCTCGCAGCTAAAAGAGCAATATGCAGGCAAAGTTGAATTTGTAGTATTAGATGTATCCGACAAATCTACTACTACTGAAGCTGAAGCCAAAGCTCAGGAACTAGGACTCAGCAAGTTCCTTGCAGATAATAAAACCCAAACAGGTTCCCTAACTATTGTAGATCCGTCTACTGGCAAAATCTTGGCTCAGTACCGCAATAATCCTGATAAAACTGCCTATAGTCAAATACTGGATAAAGCTCTTATGAAATAATTTCGTAAAATAATCAGCATTTCTAGCAAACTATTACCCCAGCAGGACTTATGCGGTGTAAACAAATTACAGCAGTTTGAGAGTGGGCTGAGCGGAGTCGAAGCCCACTCTCAAACCCAACATTGACAGGACTTGCAATATTTGTGGTGTGTCTCATTTGAACGCAAAGTGCTGTATCTGAGATTTGGATGTTTTTGCAGACTTCAACTAAGCTCAGACCACAAAAACATCAGAAAGCATAAGTCCTGCCCAAATTACTTTAGGAAAGATACCCTTCTCAGGAAAAATCCCATGACCCAATTTCCGCAACCAGATCAAGAGACTGAAAGCATTACTGCCCAAGCTAATGGGGGCATCAAAGAAATTCCAGCCCACACTCAGAAATCACCAAGGAAATGGTTATTATTTGGGGGACTAATTCTATTAGGTTTAGTCCTCGCTCTACTCATCACCGGCCCCGTATCTCAAGGATTAGAGCACCTCATTTCTTTGGTGGAAAATCGTTATCAGGCATGGTTTGCTCAACAGGATACGGCAAATCCTTTGGTATTAATTCTCCTTGCTTTTACTGGCGGTTTGATTGCGAGTGTTTCTCCCTGCATTCTGGCGATGTTGCCCATTAATTTAAGCTACATTGGGACACGGAATATTACTTCTCGCTCTGATGCTTTGATCAAAGCAGGGCTATTCGTTCTCGGCAATGTGATCATCTTAGGTCTATTTGGGTTGGTATCTTCCTTTGCTGGTGTGGTGATGGTGGAATATCGTGGTCATATCAATGTGGGAGTGGGAGTGATCATTCTCGTGATGGGATTTGGATTATTAGGTTTAATCAAGATTCCTTTACCCACAATTAATGTTGAGGGTTCAACTAATTTTGGACCCCTTGGTGTAGGTCTAACCTTTGCCTTAGTGAGTTCTCCTTGCGCTAGTCCGGTGCTGTTTGCTGTTCTTGCCGCTGCTGGTGCTAGCGGTTCCCAGTTATTGGCAGTATTAACTATGGCTAGTTATGCCTTTGGTTACACAATTATCATTTTTCTGGCAAGCTTGCTAACTGGTTTTGCTAAACAAGCTAAGCTTTTGTTGCAATATTCAGAAAATATCACCAAATTTGGTAGCTTTGCCCTAATTTTAGCGGGAATTTATTACCTTTTTATAGGAGTAAAATGGTTTTTTTAGGTTATGGTGATCGCCAATTCTTCCCTAAGGCAGTTCACCCAAATCTGGTTTGGCAGTGTGGGGCAGACCCCACCCTAGTTTGTCCCGGAGAATACGGAAAAATTCCGGCGATCGCAATCTAATGAATCTGGCTTTGTAGGGGGATTTTTCCAGATACACCGTGTCATCGGGCAGCACATAGCAGCCGCCATTGCCATCGACCACCAACACTAAGCGATCGGGATTCACCGGAAAAATTGCCACAGGTTCACTGTCAGAAAATACTAACGCCCTGGAAGCAAGGGAGTGAGGACAGATGGGGACTAGTTGGAGGACGGGGACATTGGGGGCAATCACTGGGCCACCAGCACTGAGGGCGTAGGCTGTGGAGCCGGTGGGGGTGGAAATAATCACCCCATCGGCGGCAATATCTACCGGAGTATGGCTGCCCACCTTTACTTCAAAATGGCACATACTAGTCAGGGGTTCCCGGTGCAACACCATCTCATTTAGGGATAAAGCTTCCCACATCAGCCATTCCCCCCGGTACACCTGCACCGTCAACATGCCTCTTTCTTCAATTTCGTAAGCCCCCGCCAAAACGTACTCTAGGGCGATCGGTAAATAAGTCAAAGAAGATTCCGTCAAAAATCCCAGATGTCCAGTATTCACCGTCAACAGAGGAATACCCCAAGGGGCAACCTGCCTAAAGGCTGAGAGAACAGTCCCATCTCCTCCCAAAACGATCGCAAAGGTCATATCTGCGTCAAATCCGGCAGGGGCGAGGGTATCGATCGGGCTATGGCAGACCGGGCGATCGGGATGGGAATAGCCCAAAATCCCCCCAGCACCACTGGCACTGATGACTTCCCAACCCAGACTCGTGAGCTTGTCTTGGAGTTCGATCGCCACTTGACAAGCCACAGGTTTCACATCGTTGTAAATGATGCCGACTTTTGGCACTGTAATAATTTAGATAATTAGAGTTAGTTAGTCTTGAATGATTTCCCCCGCCTTCGGCGGGGGAAATCATTGAGGATCGCTATAGCTATTTAGACATAGGACTTCTTTTAGCTTTGGCTTTCTTTTTAGCTTTATTTTTCTCAAACTCAATTTCCTTGAGTTTTTTCATAATCCGGCTAAAGTACTCCTTGAAATAATCTTCAAGGGTGGTAGTTTCTTCTGCTACCAAACCAAAAGTTTCGTATACTTCAGCCATTGGGGCATTCAGGGTTTTACCACTGGCGATCACTTCTGTGAAAGCTAGGCGATCGGCCACATTCCAGCCCCACTGAAAAAATCCGACAAATTTACGCATTCCTCGCAACACACCCAAGGGCATCCGAGCAATCTTGGCAGTCTTATCTGAGAGACGTTCACAGAGACGAATAATTTCATCAGCACTCCAAGCTCTTGTCCCCACAACCGGAAAAGTCTTTTTCTCTGTGGCAGGGACACTCAGGGCACGGACGGCAAATTTGGCAATATCTTGGGTATCCATATAGGCGATCGCCGAACTAGCTCCCGTAATCCACACTCCCTGATTATCGAGAATTGGAATTGCATACTGACTAATTAGCCCCTGCATAAAGCCACAGGGCTGAAGAATAGTATAGTTCAAACCAGATTCTGCTAAGAATAATTCCGTACAGCGTTTGATTTCCATCAAGGGCACTTCGGGGAAATCTTGATTGCCAAGAATAGAGAAAAAGATATAACGATCTATTCCCGCTTTTTTAACGGCTTGGATCAACGCCACTTTGCCATCCCAATCTACCTTTCTGATGCTGACGGAATCCGTAGCACGGGAGGTTGCGGCATCAATTACCGCCTCAACTCCCTCTAAAGCTAGGGGCAGGCTTTCGGGATAACATAAATCTGCATTAATTAGTTCGGCTCCCCATTCTTTCAAAAACACAGCCTTATTACTGCCCCTGACAAGGCATTTGACTTGATGCCCTTCATCAATGGCGCGGCGTACCACCTGCCTGCCCAAGGTGCCAGTTGCACCAACTACAAGTATTTTCATTAAATAGGTTATTTATTCAAAAATCTTAAAATTTCTTAGCTATAACAAAATTTAGGCATCTGGTTGATGACCTAAGATTTCCTCTGGCGATTTACCTCAGAGATTATCAGAGATTAATGGAACAAGGAATTACTCTTCTTCAGCACCCTGCATTTTTAGTAGGAAATAACCCAAGCCAATACCTACAAAAATTAGAGAAAAAGACAAAACTCCGGCGTTGAACATTTCTGGATTCATGGTGATTTTACTCCCAGTTAATAATTTTTTTAGCGATCTTAAATAGGTAATAATGCCTTAGTCAGGATATCCCACGCAGCACGGGGGATACTCTTACATTGAGATTACCAATTTTTTTAGGCGATAATTGAAGAAGAGTTTCATAATCTCTATCTAAGATACCAGTTATATGAGTAAAATTAAACATTTCTTTACAGGATTTTTTTTGATCGATCGCCCCCCAGTATCCACCAAAAATCTAACCACCCCAAATCTATGTCCTTAACCCCCAAAATAGTTATTCCCGTGGGGGATCCCGCTGGCATTGGTATGGAAGTTGTCCTGAAAGCCGGAGCAAAAGCGAATAACAGTTACCAAATCACCTTGGTGGGGACAAGAGAGCTACTAGAACAGACCTACCAAGACTTGCCCCATCAGGGTTTAGCCGACCCAGCTAGTTTAGAAATTATCGATGTACCTCTAGATGCGGCAATTACCCAAAGTATCGGGAATGCCGCCAGTGGAGCCGCCAGCTTTGCCTACTTGCAAGAGGCGATCGCCCGGACTCTAGGCGGAGAATTTGCGGCGATCGTCACTGCCCCCATTGCCAAAGCCGCTTGGAAATTAGCTGGACATAATTATCCCGGACAAACAGAAGTCTTGGCAGCTGCCGCCGGGGTCGATCGCTACGGGATGTTATTTTTTGCCCGTTCTCCCCATACTGGTTGGCAGCTAAGGACTCTGCTCGCCACCACCCATATTTCCCTCGCCCAAGTCCCCCAAGCTTTGACTCCAGAATTAATGTCCCAAAAATTAGACCTATTAATAGAATGTCTGGAAAAAGATTTTGGGATTCTGGCTCCCCGGATTGCGATCGCTGGACTCAATCCCCACAGTGGCGAGGCGGGGCAACTGGGAACGGAGGAGGTGGACTGGCTCAATTCTTGGCTGCAATCCCAGCGAGAGAAGTATCCCCTAGCCATTCTTGATGGTCTACTGCCCCCGGATACGATGTGGGTGAAGCCGGGTCAGGCTTGGTATGGCAATGGTTATGGAGAGAGTAATCCTTCTGGCGATCGTCTGAGGGATTCTCCTCGCGATCGTTCTCAGGATATGCCGATCATCTCCGCCCACGATGCCTACCTTGCTCTGTATCACGATCAGGGCTTAATTCCGGTGAAGTTAATGGCGTTCGATCGAGCAGTGAACACCACGATTGGCTTACCCTTTGTCCGAACTTCCCCAGACCATGGCACAGCCTTTGATATTGCTGGAAGGGGGATTGCTGATGCCCAAAGTATGCTGACAGCCCTAGAGTTAGCGGCGGATTTGGTAATCAGAAGCGATACAAATCAAGATTCTGCTGCACATCCCAACCACAAGGTACAATAGGGACATAGATTAAAGCTATAATCTAGCAGAATTTCCCAACTGTTTAAGGCAGGAGACGATCGAGGCATGGGTAGAGTAGTCGGCATTGACCTAGGTACAACTAATTCCGTCGTGGCAATTATGGAAGGGGGCAAACCCGTGGTGATTGCCAACGCTGAAGGTATGAGAACCACCCCCTCCGTGGTGGGTTTTAGCAAAGATGGAGAACTATTAGTGGGGCAGATGGCACGCAGGCAATCGGTGCTGAACCCCCAAAATACTTTCTTTGGAGTTAAGCGTTTCATTGGGCGCAAGTATGGAGAACTCTCCCCAGAATCAAAACGAGTTCCCTACACCGTCCGCCGCACCGAAGAAGGCACGGTAAGAATTAAATGCCCCCGGCTCCAGAAGGAATTTGCCCCCGAAGAAGTGGCAGCAATGATCCTGAAAAAACTAGCCGAAGAAGCAGCCCGTTATCTGGGTGAACCCGTCACCGGGGCGGTGATTACGGTTCCTGCCTATTTCAATGATTCCCAGCGCCAAGCTACACGAGACGCAGGGCGGATTGCTGGGCTGGAAGTGAAGCGAATTTTGAACGAACCCACGGCGGCTTCTCTGGCTTATGGACTCGATCGCCGTCAGAGCCAAACCATCTTGGTTTTTGACCTAGGGGGCGGCACCTTTGATGTCTCGATCCTCGAAATTGGCGATGGAGTCTTTGAAGTCAAAGCCACCAGCGGCGATACCCAGTTAGGGGGGGCTGATTTTGATAACAAGATTGTCGATTGGTTAGCAGAGAAGTTTTTAGCCGAGAATGAAGGCATGGATCTGCGGAAAGACCGTCAAGCCTTGCAACGCCTAGGAGAAGCCGCAGAGAAAGCCAAAATCGAACTTTCTGGTGTCGGGATCACAGAAATTAACCTGCCCTTTATCACCGCCACGGAAGATGGTCCAAAACATATTGAAACAAAATTAACTAGGGCAGAATTTGAGGATCTGTGTGGAGATCTCGTCAGCCGTCTCCGCCGTCCGCTGAAGCGTGCTCTGAGCGATGCGGGTTTGAACCCCAGCCGGATCGATGAAGTAATCCTTGTCGGCGGTTCGACCCGGATTCCCCTAGTGCAGGATCTAGTGCGGACATTTATCGATCGTGAACCCAACCAAAACGTCAACCCCGATGAAGTTGTGGCAGTAGGAGCCGCCATCCAAGCCGGTATCTTGGGGGGAGAAATCAAAGATATTCTCTTGCTGGATGTCACACCCCTTTCCTTGGGGTTAGAAACCATCGGCGGCGTGATGAAAAAGCTCATTCCCCGCAATACAACTATTCCGGTGCGGCGTTCCGATGTCTTTTCCACGGCGCAAAATAATCAGACCATGGTGGAAGTCCATGTCCTCCAAGGGGAACGGGAAATGGCGGTGGATAATAAATCCTTGGGGAAATTTAAGCTGACGGGGATTCCCCCAGCACCAAGGGCTGTGCCCCAAATTCAAGTGGCTTTTGATATTGATGCCAATGGAATTTTGCAAGTGACGGCAATGGATCGCAGCACTGGCAGGGAACAGAGCATTACGGTGCAAGATGCTTCTACTTTGACTCAGGGGGAAGTGACCCAGATGATCCGGGATGCCGAGCGTTTTTCCCAGCAGGATCGAGAGCGGCGCGATCGAGTAGATAAACGGAATAAAGCCTTGACTCTTGCCAGTCAAGGGGAGCGGCAACTCAAGGAAGCCACCCTCGATTTTGGTAATCAATTTACTAGCCCCTACCGCCGCCGCATCGAAACCCTCGCTCAGGAAATCCGGGATAGCGTGGAGAAAGATGACGATCGATCCCTAGACCGCGCCCAAGCAGACCTGCAAGATGTCCTCTACGAATTGAATCGGGAGGTACAGATCCAGTACGAAGATGAAGAAGGGGATGATTTCTTTGGGGCAATTAAGCGCACCTTTACCGGCGATGGAGAAGGCGGCGGTGGAATTCGCAATCCCTTTGCCAAGGACGATCGAGATGACCGCTACAACCGAGATGATCGTTACGATCGCTATAACCGAGATGACCGCTATGATCGGGGGGGCTATGGCCAAGGCGATCGCTACAGTGATATGGCTAGGCAACGTCAAGATGACCGCTCCACGCCTAGGGATCGGGGCGGGAGCCGAGAGGATAATCGGTACGATCGAGGAGGGGCTGGCTCAAGAGATACTTGGGGCAGCGATCTGACTCGGAATAACCGTGATTCTGGACGGGATTCTGGACGGGACTCTGGACGCAACTACGATATGAATGTCCAGCGCCGGGATGGCAGTGATGAAACTTCTGGGCGGTCACGTCCCCTCCGCAACGACCCCTACGACAGAGGGATGACTGGCAGTGGCTTGGGTGGTGGTGATCTCTATCCTCCTTTGGATCGTGACCAACCAAGGGATCGGAACCGTGACTCGAATCGCAAGCCCTCTCCCCCACCCCGTGATAGCGGCAGACCCCGCCGGATGCCCCTAGAAAATGATTGGGATGAAGAAGATGATAATTGGTTCTAAGGGGTGGTTTATAAAGTGGAAAGAGGGTATGATTTTCCGCCCCCGGCGGGGGGTGGAAAATCATACCTTATAAATATCTTCTAAGGAGCTACCGATGCAGGAGTGTGATTAATAAAACAATATGCAAGATTTTCGAGATTACTATCAGATATTAAAAGTTCCTGCCGATGCCTCTAGTGAGGAAATCAAGAAATCATTTCGCCGTCTAGCTCGGCAGTATCATCCAGATTTGAACCCCAACGATAAGGTGGCGGAAGAAAAATTCAAAGCCATTGGTGAGGCTTATGAAGTTCTGGCGGATCCAAATAAGCGATCGGAATACGACCAGTTCAGCCGCTATCACCAACAAAAGGGCAATAAACGTAAGCCCAAAGGCGCATCTCGTCCCGAAGAACGCAACTACGACGAGTTTGGCAATTTTCGAGAGTTTGTCGATGACCTGATGGGGCGAGATTCCCGCCGGGTAGAAACTAGTGATGCCTTTCGCCCTAGTTCTACAAAAACGGCTCGCACCATTCCCCGCCCAGTCCCCAAAGATGTGGAGGCAAGGTTAACCCTGCCCTTAGAAAAAGCTTACTCTGGCGGCAGAGAAAGAATCCGCCTCGAAGATGGTCGATCGCTAGAAGTTGACCTGCCACCGGGAATGGTCAGTAATCAACGGGTGCGGCTGAAGGGGTTAGGAATCAATGGCGGCAGCCTATTTCTGAAAATCACGATCGCAGCCCATCCGACTTTTATGGTGGAAGGCTACGATATCACCTATCAACTAGCCGTTAGTCCCTTAGAATCAGTCCTGGGGGGAGCAGTGGAAGTGCCGACTCTGGATGGGCGAGTGAAGATGAATTTACCTAATGGCTTGCGATCGGGTCAGCGCCTGAGGCTAGCAGGCAAGGGCTATCCCGATGAAAATGGCGATCGAGGTGATCAATTAATCGAAATTCAAATCATTGCTCCCAAGGAAATTAGCCCCGAAGAGAAAGAACTCTACGAAAAACTCCAGAGCCTGACAACGTTTAACCCTAGACAGGATTAAGAGGCTACTCATCAAGGATAATTATTTTCCCGACGGAAGCGGAAAACCATTCCCCTCTAGCCACAATTTATAAATGACCTCAAATGCAGAATTTATTACAAGGACTAAATATTTATCTAGTAGGCATGATGGGATCTGGCAAAACTACCGTTGGTGAGTTATTAGCCAAGGAGATGGGATATAAGTTTTTTGATACGGATAGTTTAATTACTCAAATAGCTGGGAAATCTATTCAGGATATTTTTTCTGAGGAGGGAGAGCCAGCATTTCGGGCTTTGGAATCTCAAATCTTAGGGGAAATTTCTAGTTATACTCGTTTGGTGGTAGCGACGGGAGGGGGAATTGTCATCAACCCGCAAAACTGGAGTTATTTGCATCAAGGGTTAGTTGTTTGGCTAGATGTGCCAACTCCTGTCCTAGTTGCCCGTCTCCAGAGCAATGTTCAGACCGATCATCAACGTCCTCTCTTGCAAATTCCTCATCAAGCCCCTAACCAAACTTCTCATCAAACTTCTGAACTAGAGCAACGTCTCCAAGATATTTTCACCCAGAGGCAAAAAATATATGCTGAAGCGGATTTAAAGATTTCTATTTCTGCTCTTCAAACCCCTCCGGCAGTGAAAGACCAAATATTAGAATTAATCCCCACTGTGTTAAGAAAAGATAGACGGTTAGATGCAGAATTAAATTAGTCAGGACTTACACATTTAGAGGTTGTTGTGGTCTGAGCGGAGTCGAAGCCCACAACAACCTCTAAAAACCTAGATAATTATAGCAACCACCAAGGGAGTTGAGATGATTTTAGTTGTGGGGATTCCCACAACATAACCTGCTTGGCGACGGCTATAGTTGGTAATGCGTAAGTCCTGTAGTTGTAGTCCTTTCTGATGAGAGTAATTAGCTATCTCTCATAGACATGAGATAATCCTTTATAGTCGGCATTAAGGAATTTCTAATATTTTATGGCAGTTGTGATTTTTGATATTGATGGAGTAGTTAGAGATGTGGGAGGTTCCTATCGTCGAGCTTTAGCAGATACAGTGGAACATTTTACCCAAGGAAGTTACCGCCCGACCCCAGAGGAGATCGATCGCCTCAAGGCTGAAGGTGTCTGGAATAATGACTGGGAAGCTTCTCAAGAACTAATCCATCGCCACTTTACCGCCCAGAAATTAGCCGCCCAGAAGCTAGAATTTTCGAGTCAAAATCCAGATTTAAATCCAGAACAGAATCCAGCTAGCTATCGAGAAATTGTCCAGTTTTTCCAGTCTCGCTACCGAGGAACCGACCCAGAAAATTGGGATGGTTATATTTGCTCTGAACCCCTATTGGTAGAGCCAGAATATTTTAAGAATTTGACGCGATCACAAATCAAATGGGGATTTTTTAGTGGGGCAACACGGGCATCGGCAGAATACGTCCTCCAGCGGCGCTTGGGGTTGGGTTCTCCTGTGCTGGTGGCCATGGAAGATGCTCCGGGCAAACCAGACCCCACTGGATTGTGGCAAACTCTAGAGCAGTTAAATCCAGAGATGACCGAGCCGATTATTTATGTAGGGGATACGGTGGCAGATATGTACACGGTAAATAATGCTCGCCAACAGCAACCCACCAGAACTTTGCTGGGAGTAGGAGTTTTGCCGCCCCATGTCCAAGAGGTTCCAGAAACTTCTCAGGCTTATACCGAGACTCTGAAAGCGGCGGGGGCATTATTAGTACTGACTAATATGCAGGAACTGACCCCGGATTTAATCGAAAACCTAAGCAAAACCTAGCAATTTTCACTCAAACAAGGCATAATTCCCAACAAGTATGGAACTTACGCATTGGGACGTTTTTGCTGGCGCGGAGCGCCAGCAAAAACGTC
>CALRPI020000053.1:0-37276 GCA_943370025.1 Phormidium lacuna HE10JO
CTCGGAAAACTTTTTTTGATGATCTGCGTGCCTTAACTCGTTATCTTTGCTTTGATAGTTGGGATGCTCTACTCTCTTTTATGATTCATGGACTAGAGCTAGATTTACCACCCAACTCTAGTTGATTTTCCATAATGAGAATTGCTGACCATCAGCTACAAGTCTGGAAAGAGCAACTTCTCGAAACCTTGGATTTATCGACAGAAAGACCGGAAACACCTACGGGAGATCGAGTTCCTGTGGAAGCCTAATTATTAAAAACTAGAAAAATATGACCCAATATTCCTCAAGTTCCCTAGATTATTTAGTAATCGCCTCTAGGTTAACCACCGAGTTAGCCACAGAATTTGCAACTACTGCTGTGGAGCGAGACAAAGCTGGAGGCACACCGAAACGGGAGCGCGATCGGCTGCGGGAAAGTGGCTTACTGAAAATTGCTATTCCTAAAGTCTACGGTGGTTGGGGATTACCTTGGGATCAGGTTTTGCGGATTAGTCGGGAATTTGCAAGGGTTGATAGCTCGATCGCCCATGTGTTTTCCTACCATCACCTAGGGGTGACAATTCCCCATATTTTCGGCTCCCCAGCCCAAAAAGAAAAGTTCTACACAGAGACGGCTAACAATAACTGGTTTTGGTGTAATGCCCTGAATCCCTTGGATCACCGAACGAAGTTAACTAGGGATGGGGATAATTTTTTCCTGAATGGCATCAAAAGTTTCTGCTCTGGTTCCAAAGATTCCGATATGCTGCCGATTACAGCCATTGATCAGGACACCGGAAAATTAGTAGTCCTCGCCATTCCTACCCAACGGCAAGGAATCACAATCCATGACGACTGGGATAATATTGGGCAACGCCAAACCGATAGCGGCAGTGTGAGTTTTCGGCAAGTACCTGTGTTTCCTGCCGAAATTTTTGGCGATCGAACTCAGACAGATAAGCCTTTTCAGACTATTCGAGCCTGCCTGACCCAATTAAACCTTGCCAATATCTATCTAGGCATTGCCCAGGGAGCTTTTGCTACCGCCAGAGAATACACCCAAACTCAGACGAAGCCGTGGTTAAATTCCGGGGTAGAAAGTGCTAGTCAAGATGGATACATTCTCCAAAACTACGGGAATATGTGGGTTGATCTAGAGGCTACTACTGCGCTAGTCGATCGAGCAGGAATTTTGCTCCAAGCAGCTTGGGAACAGGAATGGGCTTTAACAGCCGAGCAGAGGGGAGAGACGGCGATCGCTATTGCTACAGCCAAGGTGGCAGCGACTAAGGTAGGTTTGGATATCACCAGTCGGATTTTTGAAGTGATGGGGGCAAGGGCAACGGCGGGGAAGTATGGGTTCGATCGCTACTGGCGCAATCTGAGAACTTTTACCCTTCACGATCCGGTAGACTACAAAGTCCGGGCGATCGGTGATTGGGCAATAAATCATAAACTACCAACTCCTGATTTTTACATTTAAAGATTATACTACTGGTAAATTACACGTGGAAAATTAGGGGAATAGGTCGTTATGAAGGCACAGGTATTTCGTGGGGTCAAGGAACTAAGCTATGAAGAAATTCCTACCCCAGAATTAGGGGCTGAGGAAGTTTTGGTGCAGGTGAAAGTTGTTGGTTTATGCCAATCGGATATTAAGAAAATTCTTTATCCCCTTTATGAACCACCCCGGATCTTTGGGCATGAAACCGCCGGGGTGATTGCTGCGGTGGGGAAAGATGTCCAAAAATGGCAGGTGGGGCAACGAGTGGTGGTGATGCACCATATCCCCTGTATGCGCTGTGATTATTGCCTTCATGACAACTTTTCCATGTGCGATACCTACAAAAACGTGACGACTACGGCGGGTTTCACTCCCAGTGGTGGGGGTTTTGCTGATTATGTTAAAGTGCCGGGGCATATTGTCCAAAATGGCGGCTTGATCCCCATTCCTGATGCCATTAGTTTCGAGGTGGCTAGTTTTGTGGAGCCGACAAATTGCTGCTTGAAGGCAGTGAAGAAAGCTGCCGTCACTCCGGGGGAAACTGTGCTGGTGACGGGAGCAGGACCGATCGGCTTAATGTTCGTGATGCTGGTGAATTATTTTGGGGCAAGGGCGATCGCCACCGACCTTCTGCCTTCCCGGATTGAGAAAGCGATCGAGGTGGGAGCCACAGCAGCCTTTGATCCCCGCGATCCCGAAATAATCCCCAAAATCCACGCCCTGACTAATGGCATGGGGGTAGATACCACCCTACTGGCAGTTCCTAGCGACAAAGCCTTCTATCAAGCCCTAGATTGCACTCGCAAGGGTGGGAAAATTCTCTTCTTCGCTGAGTTTCCTGATGAGATGGAAATGAACCTAAACCCGAATATTTTGTATCGTCGGGAAATCGACCTAATGGGCAGCTACAGTTCTTCCTATCGTCTCCAAGCTTTGGCGGCGGATATTGTCTTCAACCAAAAAATCGATGTAGAGGCGCTGATTAGCGATCGCTACGCCCTCGAACATTTAGCCCAAGCAGTGGATCGAGCGATCGCTCCCTTACCGGAAACTTACAAAATTCTCATTTATCCAGAAACTTCTCGATCGTAGTCAATGATTTTGATTGTGGGAACCTTTCCCACAACATAACCTGCTTGACGACGGCGATAGTTCTAACAATCTGGGGTGGAGGCTGCGAAAGAATGGGCAAAGACGGCGGCTTGAGTTCGATCGCGTAGATTCAGACGGCTGAGAATATTGGAGAAGTGATTTTTTACAACGGAATTCCATTTGAATTTCCGGAATTCACTCCAGAACAGGAAGAAAAACATTGGCAAGAACTCATGGAACGCTGCACTAAATCTGGACTCAATCTCAGTGCGGCGCAAGAAACAACGCTGTGATCGGCAATGCAAAAACTGATTCAAGATATGGAAGGTTATGGGGACAATTTCTTCTGGAAATCTACCTCAACAAGTTTTAACTCCATCTGAATATTACAGCGCCGATAGGGTGAAGGCAGCCCGACTATTTTCTGAAACCCTAGCTTTTGGTAAAGCTTAATCGCTGGCTCCAAAATTGTGTTGCTCTCTAAAAAGATCGTTTCTGCTCCTAGCTCACGTGCTTTGTTGATTGCGGCCTGCCCCAATAGCCATCCGATCCCCTTGCCTTTAGCTTTTTCTGTGACTGCCATTTTAGCCAATTCGTAGCGATCGTTATCTAGCTTGATTAAGGCACAAGTCCCAACCATTTCCCCGTTATGCCGTGCCATGAAGATGTGTCCACCAGTCTTTAAAATCTTTTCATCAGGGTGATCGAGAGATTGGTGATCCGCTGCTTCTAGTTGAAAGTATTTTTCAATCCATTCGTAGTTCAAACGTTGGAAATCATCGTGAAATTCTGGCAAGTAATTGATGATTTCTACAGATTTCTGTTCACGCGCTTTTCGTACCGCTTGGACGCGATCAAAAAAGCTTTGCTTGGTAAGTAGAAATTCAGTCTCGGCGATCGCATTCCAGAGATCGTGCTGTGATTCTAATAACAGTGCTTCAACTGCTTGGTTCACGTCAACACACTGCTGTTCAAGATGAGGAAGCAATTGCCTCCCTGCATCAGAGAGTCTAACAGCGCTCACTCTTGCGTCTTGGCTGTGCTTTTCAGTTATGGCAAATCCTCGGTTGCTCATCTCTTTCACGATCTGGCTGACAGAAGCATGAGAGTGCCCAATCAGTTGAGCAATTTCGGATACTGATGCGCTCTCCTGCTGTGACAAAACGTAGACAACAGGAAACCATTGTGGATCAAGGGCAACATTATAGAGCGCATAAATTTTTTTGGCATCTTCGGTCAACCGATTGCTCAATCGGCGCAAACGACTACCTAGAGCTACTTTACCAATTTGATAGTAGACATCCATATTTCTAAAAGTATTTACGTAAGTACTTACATATTATCGCAGGTGTTTAGGAAAAATTCATATAGAACCTATTTGGTACAGCAATTCTCATTTTAAAGTGTAGTAGTAGCGTGACAACCTTAATCGGTTGGGTTTAATCCAAGGCGAAAAGGAATGCAGTGAATGAGTTTTTTGTAGGGGTAGCGCATTTGCCAGACAGTTATGCCCTCAAACAAGGAATTTCCGCAGCAAATGCTCTACCCTCTTAATTTTCCGGGATCGTCGTGGTGAATCGAAGAGGGTTTGGCATTTGCGATTTCAACTCTATAAACAATAAAATCTCTAGCGCAAATGCGAAACCCCTTGTATCTACTAATCCTGATTGGTGAGGGATTTTTCCATAATGAGCATCTTATAAGTGGGGGGGGTGCAAAGCATCCCTCCACTTATTCCCAAAAAAAGGAAACTGTGTTTCCTGAGAAGAATTGCTGGAATATAAGCAAATGGCTAGACAGTCGCTTTGCATGAGCGAATTGGGTTAAAGGGCAGTGATCGCTATCACCTTTTAGGGGTCGGTAATTACCTAAAGTTTGGGATACGCCTATCTCCCCTCATCCCCCCAGCTAAAGAAGACTATAAATTGAAGGAAATTGACTATAAATAATCAAATCCTTTCATGAAATTAGAACTCAAGAAATTCTTTAGATCCTGTAATCCTAGTAAAACCTTGGTGGTAGGTAATCCTGAAGATCGTCCCTACTATGTTGACTGTTCTGCGGTGCGGGGAGGAAAAATTATTGAGGCACTAGGCAGAACTATTACTCTGTTATCCCCCGATGAGCCAACCTGCCAGTTATTTACTGGGCATATTGGCTGTGGCAAATCTACGGAACTCCTGCGGTTGAAGGCACAGCTAGAGGATGCAGCTTTCCATGTGGTTTATTTTGAGTCTTCCCAAGATTTAGATATGACCGATATTGATATTTCGGATATTTTGCTCGCGATCGCCCGTTCAGTAGGAGAAAGCTTAGAGAAAATTGGCATCCGCCTCCATCCCGCCTATTTTGCTAATTTATTTAACGAGATCAAAGGATTTTTGCAAACTCCCCTAGACCTATCTGCCACGGCGGAACTATCTCTGGGCATTGCCAAAATTACCGCTCGCACCAAAGAAAGCCCCCAACTCCGGGAACAGATCCGCCAACACCTAGAACCCCGGACTCAAGGCATCCTCAAGGCAATTAATGAAGAAGTTTTGGGCAGGGCAATTAGTGAACTGAGAGCTATAGGCAAGCGGGGTTTGGTAGTAATTGTCGATAATCTCGATCGCGTGGATCCCCGGATGACGGCTAGTGGGCGATCGCAACCGGAATACCTATTTATAGATCGGGGCAGCCAGTTACGGAGCTTGAATTGCCATGTAGTCTATACTCTGCCCTTGGGCTTGAGTTTTTCTAACGAATTTGAAACGATGAAAAATCGCCTTGGTGGTGGAGTTGCCCCCAAGGTTTTGCCCATGGTACCGATCGCCCAGCGCAACGGGGAAGACTCTCCCCTCGGTATCGCCCTGATGCGCCAATTAGTTCTGGCACGGGCATTTCCTGAACTTCTGCCTGCTCAACGATTAGAACTAATATCCGAAGTTTTTGATCAACCCCAAACCCTCGATCGGCTCTGTCGCATTAGCGGCGGTCATGTCCGGAATCTCTTGGGCTTGCTCTACAACTGTCTCCAGCAGGAAAATCCCCCCATTTCTCAAGCTTGCCTAGACTCGGTAATCAAAGGTTATCGAGATGATCTAGCTCTCGCTGTAGATGAGCAGGAGTGGGAGTTGCTATTGCAAGTAGTGCAGCAGCAGGTCGTTCGCGGCGATAAGGAGTACAACATTTTGCTCAGGAGCATGTTTGTCTTTGAATATCGAGACGAACAGGGGCGGTGGTTTAGCGTCAATCCCGCCCTAGCGGAAACTGCTAAGTTTCAAGCCATGTTGGGAGGGAGTGTGGGGAGTTAAAGGAAGATATAGGGAGGTACAGAGAAGTAGAGAGAGATACAGGGAGGTACAGGGAGGTAAAGAATTGGGATCGACTATTAAAAGCTGGATGCAATCAAAAACTGAATGTAATCAAGGAATTAAAAATTATTTAGATAAAACTATGAAAATTAGTCAGATGAACTTCTTTACCTCTTTTACCTTAGCTATCACGGCGATCGCTTCCCCTTGGTGGGTTGCTATCACTCACAGTGTCTTCGCTACTGTAGCCTTGAGCAATTACAAGGTCTGGAGATGTTGATGACAGAGAAACTGTTTCAGTCAGGAATATTTGCACTGTCTGAATAGTACCGATTAATAAACTAAAGCTTAGGAAACAAGATAGATAACGCATGGTAGTCCTCATGTCTTTTTCCCTTACTACATTAGATTTATACGTCTATCCGGCTAAATCCGTAAATTAAATTTAAATCGCAACAGTTTCTATGCAAATGGAATCCATCACAATTCCTAGAATACATGCTACAAGAAGGTTTGAGAGTGGGCGGTGATCGTTACTTACTCTCAAACCACTGTAAGTTCAAAGAAAGGTAAGTACAAATCAGATCTAATTAAGTTCAGAAAATACTCGTAAGTAACTAACTACTATGGAACCTACATCAGAAACCGAAGTTTCATTTTTAGAGGAAAATCGTCGATCGCTATCTACTCTGGCTCGATCAATTATTCTCTCAGAGGGAGATTTTTCACTGATTCTTGTCCGCTGTAATTATGCTTTCTTGCGAGAAAAAATGTGGAAGAAACTCCAGCGACTAGCACCCCAGCCCTTAGAATATTTAATTCTTAAAAATAGTCAAACCAATCTTTACCAAAGTATTCAAGAATTTACTGCCAATCGAGAGGTCTACTGCCTGCACATTTTTGGTATGGAAATTCTGGAGAATCTAGAACAAATGCTTGTCTCTAGTAATCAAATGCGAGATGAGTTTAACCAAGCTTTTAATTTCCCGGTCGTCCTCTGGATGACTGATGAAGTTTTACAGAAAATGACGAGGTTAGCCGCAGATTTCAAAAGTTGGGCAGCTAGTGCCATCAAATTCAACCTAGAAAGTAAGCGTTTAGTCTTGCTTTGGCAACGGGCAGCCGATCGCTTGTTTAACCAGATTCTCGATAATCAAGTAGAAATTCCCCTCTCTAATCAGGATTTGGGTTTGGCTCTAGGCGATCGCCATCGTCAGGAACTAGAATCTGCCCTGCTAGATCTACAAGAGCGGGGATTTCAGCTCAATTCAGCCTTGGCAGCTACGTGGCAGTTGATTTTGGGGCGAGATGCCGAGGAAAAAAATCAGTTTCCAGAAGCGATCGCCTACTATGAAAAAAGTTTAGAGTTTTGGCGACAGTCACCTCAGATTGAAGATTTCCCCAACTCTGACCTCCTTGGCCCCCATATCTGTCTGTACCTAGAACGCCAAGGAGTCTTACTCCTCCATTTGGGGTTATGCTATGCCAAACAAGCACAACTGGGGATCGCCAACAGCCGGGCTATCTGGCAACAAGCCCAAGACTCATTTCAAGCTGGGAGCTTAGTTTTCAAGGCGGCTGGACAACACAACCTTGCAGCTCAACTGTTGATTTATCAAGGAGAAGTACTGCAATCTTTACAAAATTGGCGAGCACTAGCCGACTTGGCAGAAGAAGCACTACGGGCAGAAGAGACTTTGCAGATAGAAGCAATGTCTTTATTATCTCCGAGAGGGCCTAGGCTACGGGAGACCAGCTCAAATTCTCCAGTCCATTTGGCTCAACTGTATGGCTTTTGTGCGATCGTTGCCTGTTCGCAGAAAGATTGGACTCAAGTAAAAACCTTTGCCCAAGCTGCCCTAGGAACTCTGGAGCAACACAATCTAGTTAATAGTCACACGAGTTTTTATCTTTTGTTATTAGCAAAATCTCAACGAATTACAGAGAAAAATCTTCTGGCATTGGTAACTTTAGAGCAATCAAAAACAATTGCCGAAAAATTCACCCAGCAATCTTGGCACTGGCTAGAAAACTATTTAGAAATCCTTGAGGAGTTGCGATCGCTCTACTGGGAAATGCATCAATACTTAGCCGCCTTTGAAATTAAACAACAAAAATATTTAGTAGAGCAACAATACGGTATTAGAACCTTTATTGGAGCTAGTCCTCTGCCCCTCAGGAATCGGGAAGTTCACTCTATGGCTATTCCTCTTCTTGCCTCCACTAGAGACATGGATGTCAAAGCAATTATTAATCGCCTTGTCAGAGCCGATCATAAACTAACTATTATTCATGGAGCTTCTGGGGTAGGCAAGACTTCTTTAATTAATGTGGGACTATTCCCCGCCTTATATCAACGAATTATTGGCACACGAATTACTCTGCCAATTATGCAAAGAAGCTATCGAGATTGGCAGAGTAGTTTGTCTTCCCAAATCTTAGAGGTAATTAGTCAAACAGAGACCCAACTATCTGTTGACTTTTCTTCTATTGATCCTCACCAATCTAGTGATAGTAGTCGCAATGCTAATTCTCCTCAAGCTGATTTGCCTGACTTTGAACAAAGCAATATCTATCAAGCTAATGCTCAGGAATCTAGCTCTAGTCTGAGAGAGTTAATTGATTTAGTTGGGCGATCTATTCAATCTAACTTTCTCATGGTATTGATTCTCGATCAATTTGAAGACTTCTTTGCTACCTGTACTAGTGCAGAAGATAAATGGGATTTCTATGAGTTTCTTGCTGCCTGTTTAGCAATCCCATTTGTGAAAATTGTCTTGTCGATTCGGGAAGATGCCTTACACCACTTATTAGATTGCGATCGCTATATTAACCTAGAGGTAATTAATAATAATATTCTCGATCGAGAAATTCGCTACCAACTAGGAGACCTATCACCAAAACAAGCTAAGGAATTAATTCATAACTTAACGACTATTTCTCGTTGGCAGTTAGAGCCGAGTTTAATTGAGGCATTTGTCCAAGACTTAGTGATCCATTCTGGATCAGTGCGCCTGATCGAACTCCAAGTATTAGGTTCTACTCTGCAAGCAGAGAAAATCACCACCCTCAAAGCCTATCAAAGCTTGGGGCATAATCCTCGACTAGCATTAATTGAACTAAATCTTGAGCGAATTATTACCGACTGTGGCACGGAGAACCAAACTACTGCTTGGCAAATTCTCTTTAGCCTCACTGATGATTCTTCTAGTATCCGCCCGATCAAAACTTTTTCTGAACTACTAAATCTCGTTGCTAGCCAATCCTCCACAATCCTGACAGAAGCTAGAACCATAACTAATAAACTTGCCCATAAAGTAATTGAAGATCAGGGATTATGGACTTCTACTTCGGGATTGAAAATAGAATTGATTTTAAAAATATTAGTTGGTTCTGGTTTAGTGATTAAAGTGGCAGAAATGTCTGTAGAAGGCTATCAGTTAGCCTACGACTATTTGAGTGAGCCAATCCGCCAGCGATACCTCCGGGATATGCAATCTCATATTACCAAAAAACTTTTTCACCAGGCTCAAGAACTCCGGTTGATTCGGCGGCAAAAAGTTCGCGCGATCGCCCTATCTCTGGCGATGGGAACTCTCGCCATAACTTCAGCTTTCTTTGCTTGGACAGCCGAAAGTCAGCGCCGGATTGCCGAAACTCTTTCCCTTAATGCTCAACTTAGTGCTTTGAGTTCTTCTAGTGAAGCCTTATTTGCTTCTGGCAAACAATTTGATGCCCTCCTAGAGGCAGTCCGCAGTGGCAAACAACTGCAATCACACCAACCTCAACCTCTCACCAATAATTTGGGGATTAGCTTATTGCAAAATATCGGCTCAGTCTTTCCCGGCAACCCGAACATTATTGCCGAAACCACCAGAATGCAAATTCTGATTACCCTCCAACAATCCCTGACTCAAATCAAAGAAAAGAATCGACTAGAAGGACATACCGATACTATTTCTCATATTGCTTTTTCTGCCGATGGTCAGCTAATTGCTTCTGCTAGTCGGGATAAGACTATTAAAATCTGGAGTATGGATGGCAAAAATATTGCTACCCTAACTGGTCATAATGATGCGATTTCTAATCTTAGTTTTTCAGCCGATGGGAAGTTTTTAGCCTCTGGCAGTTGGGATGGCACAGCAAAAATTTGGCGTATTTCAGTTCCTCAAATAACAAATTCAGATAGTCCGTCTGATCGGTCTAAGTCAGTTAGTTCAACAACTAATCCATCAACTACTAATCCATCAACTACTAATCCATCAATTACTTGGGAGCTAGTGACAACTATCCGAGCCGATTCTGGCAGAGTCTATAGCGTTGATTTTAGTCCCGATGGCACTCGGCTGGCTCTAGCGACCCAAAACCAAAATCTCCAACTCTGGACAGCGACAGGACAATTTTTGGAAAGTTGGCCAGGGCATAGAGGGGAAGTAACTTGGGTCAGTTTTCGTCCCGATGGTCAAGCCCTGGTTTCTAGTGGGGAGGATGGCTTAGTGAAGATCTGGTCAAATACGGGAGAATTGCAGCGTACCTTAGCAAGGCATCAAGGTAAGGTAAATTCGGTGAAGTTTAGTCCTGATGGGACATTGATAGCGACTGCTGGGGACGATCGCACAATCAAGCTCTGGGATAGTCAAGGGCAGTTATTGCAAACCCTGACCGGACACCAATCACGGGTCATGTATGCCGCTTTTAGTACTAATTCCCAGTTTTTGGTTTCGGCGGGGCGGGATGAAATCCTCCGGGTGTGGCAACGGGATGGGACGTT
The DNA here is from genome assembly GCA_943370025.1 of Phormidium lacuna HE10JO. Lineage (GTDB taxonomy): Bacteria > Cyanobacteriota > Cyanobacteriia > Cyanobacteriales > JAAUUE01 > JAAUUE01. The sequence continues at coordinate 10,646 of CALRPI020000053.1, forward strand.
GGTGGATTCCTTCAAAGCCCATAACGATCGAATTAATGCGGCGGTTTTTAGCCCCAAAGGAGATTTTATTGCCTCTGCCAGTGAAGATAAAACCATTAAACTCTGGTTGATGCCTGCCTCTGAGCCAGCTTTCCGCGCCCATCCCCAACCCATTGGCGATGTTAAATTTTCCCGCGATGGCAAATTAGTCGCCACCGCTAGCCATGATCAGACAGTGAAGCTCTGGCAAGTGATCCGGGAGCAACGACAAGCCGTGAAGTTAGATGTAACTGCTCCGCCTCGGTTATTGCAGGGACATAGCGATCGGGTGGTTAGCCTTGATTTTTCCGCTGATGGCACTCTGTTGGCTAGTGCCAGTCGGGATGGCATGGTGCGCCTCTGGAGCTTGAAAGAAAATGGTAAAGATAGGAAAAAGACCGATCAACAAAGTAAAACCGTGGTGATTCAAGAGCCGAAGGGGGTGCTTCGAGTTGTCTTTAGCCCCGATTCCCAGCTAATTGCCACTGCCAACCGCGATCGCACGGTGAAACTTTGGGATCGTCAGGGCAAACTAATCCGTACTTTGACCGGGCATAGCGATCGAGTGAATGCGGTGGTCTTCTCTCCTGATGGTTTGTTGATTGCCTCCGCCAGCGATGACAAAACCATCAAGCTCTGGACAAGGGATGGTCAACTCCTGAAAACTTTGATAGGTCATCAGGGTTGGGTGACAGACTTAGCCTTTAGTAGCGATGGAGAATACCTAGCTAGTGGGGGTTATGACAATCTGGTGAATATTTGGTCACGGCAGGGAGAATTAATCAAATCTCTCAAGGGAGTGAGCGATAGTGTGGCACGGGTGAATTTCTTGAGTAATAATCAAATTATCAGTACCACTAGCTGGAATAACCAAGTCCAACTGTGGCGGCTGGATGATACCCTACTCAAAACCCTCAGTGGCCATAGCGATCGGATCACCAGTCTGGATTGGTATCAAGATGGTGAAGCTCTAGTCACAGCCAGCAAGGATGGTAGTATGATCCTCTGGGATCTGAACTTGGAAAACCTATTGCAAAATAGCTGTGATTGGCTCCAAGACTACCTAAAAAATAATACCCAAGTGCGGGAGAGCGATCGTCAACTCTGTAAACCTTGACTCATTTATAAAGCAGGATTTCTCGCCCCCGCTGGGGGCGAGAAATCCTACCCTCTCATAAAGTAATATTTTCCGCCCCCAGCGGGGCGGAAAATATTACCCTCTAGCTACTTTATAAATACTTCCTGAATCTATAAACCCTAAGGAGAATCTGCCATGTATTTTGATGAAATATCCCCCCTATTGCAACAGTTAACCCAACAGCCCACTGCCTTTCTTGGTGGAGTCTGTGCTGGTTTCTTCCGGCTCAAGCTCACCGATGATCCTGTCAAAAATTGGCTAGAGCAACAAATGGGCAGTACGATTATTTCTAGTAATAGCAATAATTCCAATGGCAATGGCTCTCGACCTCGATCGATCAGCATCGACTAAAAATCAGGATTTACTCACTGGTTGGTCGTTGTGGGCTGAGCACAGTCGAAGCCTGCAACAACCTTTATAACTAAAGTCTTCGACAAAAAGTACGGTTATGCGGTATTTTGTCTTAGCGTGAGTAGTTATACCGCAACTGCGGCACAATTACTAGCTAGGCATAAATACAATAAAACCAACTTTCTAAATTAAAGGTATAAAGTGAACTTAACCGAAAATCAACTACGGGATTTACTTTACGAAAAACATAAAGAGTCTTTGTTCGCAATTATTAAAGGGCGACGAGATCCAATCGTATGGGAGGGGGAGGGTTTTCCCCCAATAAGCATATTACTTCAACAAATTGTCGAAGAAAAAATTAACCGGATAATTGATGGTCTTGAGTCACTTATTCTTTCTGCAAAAGAGCTACGACTAGAAAAGAAAGGAGACTCAACAACACGAATTGACTTATTTGGGAATTCTAAATGTATCGGCTTAACGATTATTGAGCTAAAAAAATCAAGGCAAACAGAGCGACAAGCGTTTACTGAACTTTTAGCTTATGCAAATCACTTTTGCTCAATATTCCCTGGTTTAACAGAACAAGGTCTCAATACCATATTGATAGCACCGATGGAAACACGAACAGTTAGGGATTCTTTTGTACAAGAAGTTTTATGGAATAACAAATCTTCTGCTGCTTTCATTCCTTCAGGATATAACAATGGAGAAATAACATTAACAGTTTACTACCCAGACAAATCATACTATCAATGGTTTGAAAATAATTTACTTGATGACAGGTCAATGTATACTGTCGCAATAGAATTTGAAGAATTAAACGGCTGGATAGATACAGATAAAAATAACAAACAAATAATTACCGATTACTCCAGAAAAGCTTTAAATACAATTTCAAACTCAATATCACATCGGCTCGAAGCAGAAGGTTTTCATGCAATAGTATATGCTACCCAGCAGTGGGGAGAAATTGCAGATATTTTTTCTCACCCGAACGTAATATATTCAGTTTTTATAAATCCATTTGCCGCATTCAGAAACTCTTGCAACAATGATGTTGTTTATGGCAAAACCGCCGAGGGACGATCTTTAGAAATACAATCTATTTATGATCAACTCGATGAAAATTCACAAAGATATTGGTTTTCAGAATTAGAATCCAACTTTCACGGACTTGCCATTCAAATAGTAAAAAATGAATTCGACCGATGTTTTTTAACAGCAGATCAGAAGGAAATAGAATCTGAAATATCACTACCTGATTGGTATGGCGTAAAAACAAGTGCAATCAGTTCTGTATTTACGCACAACTTAGACATATATGAAACCGGTCTACTCCGAAAAATATACTTAAGATACATTGAATATATTTACTCGGTAAATTTTGATGCTTTGTACTATGCTGATGACTTACCAAAATATTCTTATGATACATTTAGATCATTCTTGCCGGTGTGGGAAATACTTTGCAGACTTGGTATTGGAGCTGGAGATAGTGATGATGAATATGCATAACAGACCGTTACACCTGACAAACTCATTTGGAGCCGCCTGCGGCGGCTCCAAATGAGTTTGTCAGGTAAGCTTTACGGCATTGCTGAATAGCGGTATGAATTCGCCCCCCAGCCCCCAATTCTGAGGGAGCCGGATTTCTCAAAGTCCCCCAGAATTGGGGGATTTAGGGGGCGAGAAGACTTGCAACTCAGATAGATTCATACTTTGATTCAGCAACGCCAACTTTACATTACACTTCAGTTATTGGTGAGGTGCGATCGCAGTTAAAATAAGCCTACACTGGGTAGTACGATTATTTGTAGCAATGGTAATAATTCCAATGGCAATGGCGCTCGACCGCGATCGATCAGCATTGATTAAAAGCAATGTTAGGCGATAGTGTGCCTTGATGTGAGTAGTTAGAGGTGATTTATAGAGTCTAGATTATTACCCGATCCGCCCCCCTAGCCCCCAATTTTTTTGGGAAACGGATTAGAAGTTCCCCAGAATTATAGCCTTCGGCATTCAAGAAAGGGGGTTTAGCGGCTGCGGCAAGCAAGAAAAGGGGGCGAATCCAGAGTCTTTGATACTTTATAAATAGGCTCTAATCCGCAAGAGTTCATTAAATCGACCCTTCAGCATATTTTGATTTAATTTAAGGGCAGGTTAAAATCATCGAAAATCTGAGAGAACTGTTGCTATGTCTGCCCTAAAAATTGATGAATTGTTAATACGACAGAATTCCACCGATCAGTCTTTTCATCGTGGACAAGAATACGCCCGATCGCAATCAGTTGGAGAGTTGATTTGGCGCGATCGCGTTTTACGGGCATCTGTTGCAGGCTCTAGTCCTTATCGCGTCGCCATCAATTTTAATAATCAAGAGGTTCAATCAGCAACTTGCACTTGTCCTTATGAGTTTGGGGGATGGTGTAAGCATATTGTTGCAGTCTTGCTTGTAGGCATGGAACAGCCAAATATTGAAGAGCGTGCAGGGCTAACCCAAATGCTGGAGCGACTTGATTTAGAACAAACCCGCAAACTCCTGCATAATTTGGTAGCCAAAGCACCTGATTTGATTGAACAAATCGATCGCCAAGTAGAAATCTTAACTGCTCGCAATAGCTCAAAATCGCCCCAATCAAAAGTTAGTCAAGCAACTTCTCAGCGCCAACAAATTGATCGCGCTCCATTTCGCCGCCAAGTGAATTCCATGTTGCGCGAAGAATTGCACAATATGGAGTATCACTATAACGAAGAACCTTTTGGTGAAACATTAGATCAAGAAGTTGAGAAAGCAAAACAATTTATTGAAGCTGGAGACAGTTTCAGAGCTTTTATGATGTTGTATGCGATCGCGGAAGGATTGAGTGAGCATGTTGATGATATTTCAGAATATTGTGACTTGTCTGACATAGTTTATGAGATTGATGCGGCGATGGCTGAGGCAATTCTCTGGACAGATTTATCGATGGATGAGCGACAAAAATGGAAAGTTGAGCTTGAAGGCACACAAGATATTCTATGTGCAGAACTTAACTTAAGCCTAGCTGCACTCGAACAGGGATGGGACGATCTACAATTGCATTCGATGTTGAGAGGTGAGCAAATTGTTCTCTGTGATGAGATTGAGACAGATTTGTCATCAGATACTTTCTTTGAGTTAAGTGCCATACGTTTAAGGATTTTAGAAACCCAAGAGCGTTTTGAGGAATATCTCAATCTAGCTAAAGCAACGGATTATATTTCGCTTTATGTATGTATGCTGATTCAAATGAATCGTCTTGATGAGGCGATCGCTGCCACAGAGCTAATTCGGAATGAACAGGAATCGTTTACGATTGCCAAAAAACTATTAGAGTCTGGAGTACAAAAAGAAGCACTGCAAATTGCAAAGAAGGGATTAGAATTTCAGGAGCAAGATCAGAAAAAATTTAAATCCCTAGAGTTAGCACAATGGACTGCAAATCTCGCTGAAAGAATGGGTGAAAGCGAGATTTGTCTAAACGCTAAGCTTGTGGCTTTTAAGACCCAGCCTGACTTTGGGGACTATCGCAAAATTTGTGACTTGGCTAAAGAGCAATGGGCAACCATCAAGCAAGATTTGTTGACCTATTTGAAAACCTATGATGGTTGGGGAGGATTGGACGCAAAAGTTGATATTTTTCTGGAGGAAAAAATGTTTGATGAAGCGATCGCGATCGCGAATAGTTATTTATCTAGAAATCAGACAAAGTTACTTATAATGCGTGCAGTAATTGAGTTTAAGCCTGAATGGGTTATTTCTCAGGCAAAGGCTTTGGCTGCGGATATTATCAATCGGGGCAAAGCTGATGCCTATAATGATGCGATCTCATGGTTAGAGCAAGTTCGGAATGGATACCTTGTGACAGATAATCAACAGGAATGGCTTACTTTTCGTGCTGAACTTCTGAGTGCTCATGGCAGAAAGCGAAAGCTAATGGATTTATTAAATCGGAAGGGGTTATAAGAGGTCATTTATAAAGTCTAGATTATTACCCAATCCGCCCAATTTTAAGGGAAATCGGATTAGAAGTCTCCCAGAATATAGCCTTCGGCATTCAAGAAAGGGGGCGGATCCAGAGTCTTTGATACTTTATAAATAGGCTCTCAGATTCTTGGAGAAGCGTATTAATTGTTTTATCGCATTCCTAAATGGTTTGAGAGAGACGCACCCTTCGGGTGCGTCTCTCTCAAACCTCAAAAATCCACAAATGATTTGGGACTGCTATATATGAACTTACTTTAAGGAAATTGGATAAGTATCCGATTATTGGTGAAGTTTGTGCGGGTTTTCTTCGACTCAAGCTAACCGAATGATCCCATCAAAAATATGCTAAAACAGCAAACAGGAAGCACAATTATTTCTAGTAATGGAAATAATTCCAATGAACTGGAATTTTCACAATGACGAGTACCCAACAACGCGCCGCCCTACAAAGCCAAATCTGGAAAATCGCTAATGATGTTCGCGGCTCAGTCGATGGCTGGGATTTCAAGCAATACGTGCTTGGCACGCTGTTTTATCGCTTTATCAGTGAAAACTTTGCCAGCTACGTCGAGGCTGGCGATGACAGCATCCACTACGCCAAGCTGTCCGATCGCATCATTACCGACGACATCAAAGATGATGCCATTAAAACCAAAGGCTACTTCATCTACCCCAGTCAGTTGTTTGCCACGATCGCTGCGAGTGCCAACACTAACGAAAGCCTAAATACTGACCTAGCGGCGATTTTTGCGGCGATCGAAAGCTCTGCCAACGGCTACCCCTCCGAGATGGACATCAAGGGACTGTTTGCCGATTTTGACACTACCAGCAACCGCCTCGGCAACACGGTTAAAGACAAAAACCTGCGCTTGGCTGCGGTATTGAAAGGCGTGGCAGGGCTGGATTTTGGTGACTTTGAAGGTAGCCATATCGATCTGTTTGGCGATGCCTATGAGTTTTTGATCTCCAACTATGCCGCTAATGCAGGTAAATCGGGTGGTGAGTTTTTTACCCCGCAGCATGTGTCTCGGCTGATTGCCCAGCTTGCCATGCACCAGCAAACCAGTGTCAATAAAATTTATGACCCTGCCTGTGGTTCTGGTTCCCTGCTATTGCAAGCCAAAAAGCATTTTGACGCTCACCTCATTGAGGACGGTTTTTACGGGCAGGAGATTAACCACACCACCTATAACTTGGCGCGGATGAATATGTTTTTGCACAACATCAACTACGACAAGTTCAATATGCAGTTGGGCAATACGCTGACTGACCCACATTTTCAGGATGATAAGCCCTTTGATGCGATCGTTTCCAATCCTCCCTATTCGGTAAACTGGATTGGTAGTGATGACCCGACGCTGATCAATGACGATCGCTTTGCGCCAGCAGGTGTACTTGCGCCTAAATCTAAGGCTGATTTTGCGTTTGTGTTGCATTGCTTGAGCTATTTATCGAGCAAGGGGCGGGCGGCGATCGTGTGCTTCCCCGGTATTTTTTACCGTGGCGGTGCGGAAGCCAAAATCAGAAAGTATCTGGTGGATAACAACTATGTGGAAACGGTGATTGCCCTCGCGCCTAATCTGTTTTTTGGCACGACGATCGCGGTGACGATTTTGGTGCTATCTAAACACAATCCCGACACCGCCATCCAGTTTATTGATGCCAGTGGACTGTTTAAAAAAGCAACCAACACCAACACCCTGACCGATGACCACATTGATAAAATCATGGGGGTGTTCGATCGCAAGGAAAACGTTGCTCATTTTGCGCGATCAGTTCCTGTGGAAGAGATTGCTGCTAATGATTACAACCTGTCGGTCAGCAGCTATGTGGAAGCCAAGGACACCCGCGAAATCACGGATATCACCGCGCTGAATGCGGAATTAATAACCACGGTTGCCAAGATCGATCGCTTGCGGGCTGAGATTGAGGCGATCGTGGCGGAGATTGAGGGATGAGTAAATCAGAACAGCCGATTGCTTTGATCGATACGCCGGATGGCTATAACATCTGGTTGGTGGAACTGAAAGAACGCATCCATACAGCCCAGCAACGAGCTACATTGGCTGTCAATCGAGAATTGGTTTTACTCTATTGGCAAATTGGGCGTGATATTTTGGATCGGCAAGCTGAACAGGGCTGGGGAGCCAAGGTTATAGATCGCCTCGCCCATGATTTGCGTAATTCATTCCCCAACATGAAAGGGTTTTCTCGCACCAATTTAATGTATATGCGTGCTTTTGCTGAGACGTGGCAAGATAAAGCAATTGTCCAACAGGCTGCTGGACAATTACCGTGGGGACATAATTTGGTTTTGCTGGACAAGCTGAGTACGCAGGAAGCGCGTATTTGGTACGCCCAAAAAGCCATAGAAAACAACTGGTCGCGTAATGTGCTGGTGATGCAGATTGAAACACGCTTAATTGAGCGACAAGGCAATGCGGTTTCTAATTTTGAGCAGCGCTTGCCTAAACCAGATTCCGATCTTGCCCGTGAATCTATTAAAGATCCTTACCGTTTTGATTTTTTAGGTCTGACTGAGGAAGCTCAAGAGCGTGAAATAGAAGGGGCATTAGTTAAGCACGTCACACAATTTTTATTGGAGTTGGGCGCAGGATTTGCTTTTGTGGGTCGTCAGGTGTTACTTCAAGTGGGTGAGGAGGAGTTTTTTATTGATTTGCTGTTTTATCACTTGAAATTGCGCTGCTATGTGGTGATTGAACTGAAAGCGGATAAGTTTAAGCCTGAGCATTTGGGGCAGTTGGGGTTTTATATGACGGCGGTGGATCGGCAAATGAAAGCTAAGGAGGATGCTGTCACCATTGGTTTGTTGTTGTGCAAAAGCAAGGATAAGGTGGTGGCTGAGTATGCTTTAGGAGATAAAAGCCAGCCTATGGGGATTGCTGAATATAAGTTATTGGAATCTTTGCCTGTTCCTTTACAAACGCAATTGCCAAGTATTGAGGAGATTGAGCGGGAATTGATGGGAATTGATGGAGGTGATGTATGACTTATTTGAGTTTTAATTTGCTTATTGAAAGCATTAATCAGGTGCATAGCTCTTTTCAAAGCCAGTCAGTAAAAGCGGTCAATATGGGGTTAACTCTGCGGAATTGGTGCATTGGTTTTTATATTGTGGAGTTTGAGCAAAATGGTGAGGATAGAGCTAAATACGGCACCACGTTAGTTGCCAATATTGCCCAAAGCATAAAAATTAAGGGGCTGACTGCTCCTGAGTTGTCGCGCTGCCGCCAGTTTTATAGGGTGTACCCAGAGATTTTTGGGGCAGCAACCCAAGAATTACTTCACAATTTGAGTGCTAACAAAAATCTTGCATTAACGACTGGTCAAATTCTTGGGACAGCGTCCCAAAAATCGCTCGTTGGCAAAAATAATCTTTTTGGCTCTTTGTCTTATTCTCATTTTGTAGAACTGATTAAAATTGACAATCCAGTTAAGCGAAAATATTACGAACTCTTAATATTGAAAGCGCATCTCAGTGTGAGAGATTTGAAAAGAGAAATTGCATCATTGAGCTATGAGCGATTGGGAATGGCAGCCGATAAAGAAGCAGCTTTTGCACAGCTTGCTCAAAAGATAACACCTGCATTGCCGAAAGATATTATTAAATCGCACTACTTTTTTGAGTTTTTGGGAATTAATTCCCCAGAAATGATCGAAGAATCAGCGCTTGAATTGGCGTTAATCAATCATTTGCAGCAATTTATTATTGAGTTGGGGAATGGTTTTTGTTTTGAGGCGAGACAAAAGCGGATTTTAATTGGTGAAGAATATTTTTTTGTTGATCTGGTTTTTTATCATCGTATTTTAAAAGCTCATGTTTTGATTGAATTAAAAGTTGATAGTTTTTCTCATGCTCATGTTTCGCAGTTGGTCACTTGTCTAAATTTTTATAAACAAAATATGATGGAAGAGGGTGATAATCCGCCCATCGGTATTTTGCTGGTAACGGATAAAAATACGGCGTTGGTTGAGTATGCGACAGCCAATGAAAAAGATCGGCTTTTTGTTAGTAAGTACAAGCTGAATCTTCCATCTGAGCAAGATTTAAAAATGTTTATCGAGCGGGAATTGCAGGGATTTGATGGAGGTGATGTATGAGTGATATGAATTTTCTGGAAAGGTTGTTGGATGGTGCGGCGGTGGAGTGGAAGCCTTTAGAGGTAGTTGCGAAAATAAAACATGGGAAAGACTGGAAAGGATTAAATGCGGGGGATATTCCTGTTTATGGATCAGGCGGCATCATGGGATATGTTGACAGATATTTATGCGACAAGCCAACCGTTTTGATTCCTCGCAAAGGCTCCATTACAAATATTTTTTATGTCGAGACACCGCTTTGGAATGTTGACACCATTTACTATACGGAAATCGATACTTTGAGGATTGTTCCAAAATATCTTTACCATTTTATTAAAACCATTGACCTAATGTCTCTAGATACGGGATCGGGAAGACCTAGCCTGACTCAAGCTATTTTAAACAAAATTCAAATCCCTATCCCATGCCCAGATAATCTCGATCGCTCTCTTGCCATTCAAGCTGAAATTGTGCGGATTTTGGACACTTTTACAGCGCTGACTGCCGAACTGACCGCCGAACTTAGCGATCGCCAAAAACAATACAACTACTACCGCGATTGCCTGTTGGCTTTTGAAAAAGGTGAAGTGGAGTGGAAGCCGTTGGGAGAGATTGGCGAGTTTATTCGCGGCAAACGTTTTACCAAAGCGGATTATGTAGATGACGGCATACGAGTTATTCACTACGGCGAAATTTACACACAATATGGTGTTTCAACCTCTTATGCACTATCACAGGTTCGTTCTGAATTGTCAGCATCATTACGCTATGCAGAACCGGGGGATGTTGTGATTACCGATGTCGGAGAGACTGTTGAGGATGTTGGTAAAGCCGTTGCATGGATTGGAAATGAAAAAGTAGCTATTCATGATCATTGCTATGCTTTTCGTCATCCCATGAACCCGAAATTTATTTCTTATTGTATGCAAGCCACTTCGTTTATTGCAGAGAAGGCAAAGTATATAGCAAGAACTAAGGTTAATACGTTATTGATTAACGGATTTTCAAAGATATCCATTCCTGTTCCTTCACCCGAAGAACAAGCCCGCATCGTCGCCATTCTCGACAAATTCGACACCCTCACCACCTCCATCAGCGAAGGCTTGCCCCGTGAAATCGCCTTGCGGCAAAAGCAATACGAATATTACCGCGACTTGTTGTTAAGTTTTCCCAAAACCAAGGAGGATGAGAAATAAGATGAGCAACTTACAAAAAAACGAATTAACCGATCTAGGTGCTGCTCCACTACTTCTTGAAATAAAGACCTTGATTGAAGAAGGTCGTAACAAGGCAATTATGGCGGTAAACAGCGCCCTAACCCTAACCTATTGGCAAGTTGGCAGACGGATCAATCAGGAAGTGCTTCGTGGAGAGCGAGCGGAATATGGTAAGCAAGTAGTGGAATTACTGGCAAAGGAACTTGTTTTATTTTATGGAAAAAGCTTTGCCGCTAGAAATATCAGACGAATGATGCAATTTGCAGAGACCTTTCCTGATTTTGAGATTGTGTCACCACTGGTGTCACAATTAAGTTGGACGCACTTTACCCTTTTGCTGCCTCTGCCAAATCATGAAGCCAGAATGTTTTATGCTAACCAAGCAATTACAGGCAAATGGAGCAAACGGGAACTGCAAAACCAAATTGAGCGTAAAGCCTTTGAGCGCAGTGAAATTTCTAATACTAAGCTGTCATTAGTCAACGCGGATCATTTGCACGGAAACTTCAAAGATCCTTATTTTCTTGATTTTCTGGGTTTAAAAGATGGTTACTTGGAAAATGAACTAGAAAACGCTCTAATAAAGGAACTGGAACTGTTCATTTTAGAACTAGGCAAAGGCTTTGCATTTGTAGAGCGACAAAAGCGCATGATCATAGACGGAGAAGATTTTTATCTCGACTTACTTTTCTTTCACCGCAAACTAAAACGACTGATAGCGATCGAATTGAAAATCGGGAAATTTAAAGCAGCCCATAAAGGGCAGATGGAACTGTATCTAAATTGGCTCGACAAGTATGAACGAACCGAAGATGAACACGCTCCGATTGGTCTTATTCTCTGCGCCGAAGCAGGATCGGAGAAGGTAGAACTGCTTAATATGCAGAAAGATAACATCATGGTTGCTGAGTATTGGACTAATCTCCCTCCTAAACAACTATTAGAAGAAAAACTTCATCATGCCCTAATTGAAGTAAAGGAAAGACTAGCGGAGCAAAAGTTTTTAGAGGACAATATCCAATGACTAACTACAACGCGATCGCTAAATACGAACATTACCGCAACTTGTTGTTGAATTTTCCCAAAGCGGAGGAACAATGAGCAATCAGCCGCAAAAAGTGCAGAACATGCAAAGCGAGTTTTCTGATGTCCTAAAGCAGATTCAGGAATCCCGACAGAAAGTTTTTGCTCACATCAATACCGCCCTCATCCACCTCTATTGGCAGATTGGTCAAATTATCAGCCAGAAAGTGAGCAGTGAAGCTTGGGGCAAAAGTGTTGTAAGTGAATTAGCCAAATACATCACCCAAAACGCCCCAGAAATCAAAGGTTTTAGCGACAAAAATCTGTGGCGAATGAAGCAGTTTTATGAAACCTACCAATCTGATCCAAAACTCTCACCACTGGCGAGACAATTACCGTGGACACATAACACCATTATTTTTTCACGCTGTAAGTCTGCCGAAGAGCGGGAATATTATCTACGTTTGTGCATTAAAGAACACTATTCATCAAGAGAGCTGGAACGGCAGATTAGTTCTTCTCACTTTGAACGGACTATGCTTGGCAATCAAAAACTCTCGGCAGTGCTGAGAGAAATTCATCCCAGTATAGATCACACCCTAAAAGATAACTATGTATTAGAGTTTTTGGGTTTGCCGATGGAACACGAAGAGAAGGAACTGCAAAAAGCACTCATTCAGAATATGAAGCAGTTTATCCTTGAACTGGGTAGAGATTTCATCTTTATAGGTGAAGAGTATCGACTGCAAGTGGGCAATCAGGACTTTTATCTTGATTTGCTCTTTTTTCATCGAGGTTTGGCGGCTCTAGTAGCCTTTGAATTGAAAATTGGAAAATTCAGCCCAGAACATTTGGGGCAACTTAGCTTCTATCTTGAAGCTTTAGATCGTGATGTGAAAAAAACACATGAAAACCCAAGTATTGGCGTATTGCTTTGTCGCGATAAAGACGAAGAAGTAGTTGAGTATGCGCTATCACGGAACTTATCGCCCACCATGGTGGCACAATATGAGATCCAACTACCCGATAAAAAACTGATTCAGGCGAAACTCCATGAATTGTCTGATGCTTTGGAGGACAAAAACCAATGACCAACTACAACGCGATCGCCGAATCCAATAACTTCATCATTCTGGAACAATACAGCAAGCAATCAAGAGTTAAGGAAAGCTACCAAAGCGAATACGACTTAGAGGGCGAGTTTATTCAGGATTTAGTAAATCAAGGCTATCAATACCTGCCCAGCGTCACCAACCCGCAAACCATGTTAGCTAACGTCCGCGAGCAATTGCAGACACTGAATAACGTCCAGTTTAGCGATCGCGAATGGCAGCGCTTTGTAGAAACCTTTTTAGATAAACCTAGCGACAGCATCACCGATAAAACCCGCAAAATCCATGACGACTATATCCATGATTTTGTCTTTGATGATGGTCGCATTCAAAACATCTATCTCCTCGACAAAAAGAACCTTGCCCGTAACAAAGTCCAAGTCATCAAGCAATTTGAACAAAAGGGTAAACAAGCCAATCGCTACGATGTCACCATCTTGGTAAACGGCTTACCCCTCGTACAAATAGAACTAAAAAAACGCGGCGTAGCGATTCGTGAAGCCTTTAACCAAGTGCATCGCTACAGCAAAGAAAGCTTTAACGCCGAACATTCCCTATATAAATATTTGCAACTATTTGTCATTTCCAACGGAACCAATACCCGCTACTTTGCCAACACCACCCAGCGCAATAAAAATAGCTTTGACTTCACCATGAACTGGGCGAAAGCCGATAATAACCTGATCAAAGACCTGAAAGACTTTACCACCACCTTTTTTCAGAAAAATACTCTGCTCAGTGTCTTATTGCAATATTCAGTATTTGATGTGAATGACACCTTACTGGTGATGCGCCCCTACCAGATTGCCGCCACCGAGCGCATTTTATGGAAAATCAACAGCGCCTACCAAGCCAAACAATGGAGCAAAATTGAGAGCGGCGGCTACATCTGGCACACCACAGGCTCAGGCAAAACCCTCACCAGCTTTAAAGCGGCGCGGCTAGCGACCGAGCTAGATTTCATCGACAAAGTGTTTTTTGTGGTCGATCGCAAAGACCTCGACTTCCAAACCATGAAAGAATATCAACGCTTTTCGCCCGATAGCGTCAATGGCTCTGACAGCACGGCGGGGCTGAAGCGTAATCTGGATAAAGACGACAACAAAATCATCGTCACCACGATCCAGAAACTGAATAACCTGATGAAAACCGAAAGCGACCTAGCCATCTACAACAAGCAGGTCGTATTTATTTTTGATGAATGCCACCGCAGCCAGTTTGGTGAGGCGCAGAAGAACCTACGGAAAAAATTCAAGAAGTTTTATCAGTTTGGATTCACTGGCACGCCCATTTTTCCGCAAAACGCCTTGGGCGCAGACACCACCGCCAGCGTGTTTGGTCGTGAGCTACATTCCTATGTGATCACCGACGCGATCCGTGATGAAAAAGTGTTGAAGTTCAAGGTGGACTACAACGATGTGCGCCCAAAATTCAAAGCCATTGAAACCGAGCAGGACGAACAAAAGCTAAACGCCGCCGAAAACAAACAAGCCCTATTACACCCCAATCGCATTCGCGAGATTTCCCAATACATCTTGAATAACTTCCGCCAGAAAACTCACCGCTTGCAAGGGGGCGCTTATCAAGCCAGTAAGGGCTTTAATGCCCTGTTTGCAGTGAGCAGTGTGGATTCGGCCAAGCTGTATTACGAAACATTTAAGCAATTACAAAAAGACCGCGATAAACCCCTAAAAATCGCCACCATTTTCTCCTTTGCCGCCAATGAAGAACAGAATGCAGTGGGAGAGATATCGGATGAAGGCTTTGATGTATCAGCCATGAACAGCAGTGCTAAAGAATTTTTAAGTGTGGCGATCGCTGACTATAACGCCCTGTTTAAAACCAACTACAGCGTCGATAACAACGGTTTTCAAAACTACTACCGCGATCTTGCCAAGCAAGTAAAAGCCAAAGAAATCGACCTGCTGATCGTGGTGGGGATGTTCCTAACGGGATTTGATGCGCCTACACTCAACACGCTGTTTGTGGACAAAAACCTGCGCTATCACGGTTTGCTGCAAGCCTATTCCCGCACCAACCGCATTTATGATGCCACCAAAACCTTTGGCAATATCGTCACCTTCCGCGATTTAGAACAAGCCACCATTGATGCCATTACCCTGTTTGGCGATAAAAACACCAAAAACGTGGTACTGGAAAAAAGCTACAGGGAATATATGGGCGGCTTTACCGATGTGGTGACTGGTGAAGCGCGGCGCGGCTTTGTGGAGGTGGTGGCGGAATTAGAGCAGCGTTTCCCCAACCCCGAAGAGATTGTTTTAGAAAAAGACAAAAAAGACTTTGCCAAGCTATTTGGCGAATATTTGCGCGTGGAAAATGTGCTGCAAAACTACGATGAATTTGCCAGCCTGAAAGCCTTGCAATATGTCGATGTGAATGACGCGGCGGCAGTCGAAGTATTTAAAGCGGCACATTATTTAAGTGATGAAGCCCTGACGACACTGCAAACAATCAAGGTTCCGAGCGATCGCACCATTCAAGATTACCGCTCCACCTACAACGATATCCGCGACTGGTTGCGCCGTGAAAAAAGGGAAGGTGAAAAAGAAAAATCGGCGATCGATTGGGACGATGTGGTGTTTGAAGTGGATTTGCTGAAATCCCAAGAGATCAATCTGGATTACATTCTTGAGCTGATTTTTGAGCAGAATAAAAAGAATAAAAGTAAGGGTGAATTGATCGAAGAAGTGCGCCGCTTGATTCGCGCCAGTCTGGGTAATCGAGCCAAAGAAAGCCTGATTGTGGATTTCATTAATCAAACCAATCTCGATGAGATGGCAGATAAAGCCAGCATCATTGATACCTTCTATAAATTTGCCCAAGCCGAGCAAGCCCGCGAAGCAGATGAGTTGATTCGTTCCGAAGGCTTGAAGGTCGAAGAAGCCAAGCGTTATATCAGTGCCTCCCTGAAGCGCGAGTTCGCCAGCGAGAATGGGACTGAGTTAAATTCAACACTGCCGAAAATGAGTCCGCTTAATCCACAGTACAAATCCAAGAAGCAGAGCGTTTTCCAAAAAATCGCGGCGTTTGTTGAGAAGTTTAAAGGCGTAGGCGGGCAGATTTAGGACTGCCCATGCGCGAAAAAACGGTGAGCAAACCGTTATACCAATACCGATGAGTCCGTTAAGGTTATCTGCTTCGGTTCAAGATTGGGCGAGCAAAAATGGGTAGATTCGTTGATGAGTTCCGCGAAATTATCGGAGATTCCTTAGACCAGATAAACTTGAGGGCAATGGTGTCAGTTTTATGAGTTTTTGCTATGACAACCACAGAAAAATCGATCGCCATTGCTCTAGGTATTACCGCTATCAGTTTATTTGTAGGGATTTTCTATCAAGGAGTCGGTCAAATAATCGATCGACACAAGTATTCTCCACAAGGCAAGCTATTGGATATTGGGGGATTTCGCCTACATCTCAACTGTATCGGACAATAGAACTTATAGCGCTTTGCGCTTTAAAAGAACCAAAGTTTTTGTTGAGAGCCGCGCTCCGCGCGGCTCTCAACAAAAACTTTGTACCCCATAAACTTGAAAAGTGCTATAAAGAGTCATGAGGGAAGTTAAATATGCATCCAGAAGATACCGCCGCTCGATACGATCAGATTGCCCAATGGTGGCAAACTCAGCATCAAGATTCGCTTTATGGTGTTGCACAGTTGGAGCGAGCTATCAAATTTACGCCGAAGAAGCACTTGGCTATTGATATAGGGTGTGGAAGCAGTGGGCGTTTTTTTAAAGTCCTAAGCGAACATGGATTTCAGGTGGAAGGACTTGATATTTCTGCGGAAATGATTGATTTAGTCAAAAAATTGCATCCAAATATCACCTTGTATAGGGAAGATATCTTCTGTTGGAGTCCGCCCAAATCTTACAACTTGGTTGTTGCTTGGGACAGCACGTTTCATCTGCCGTTAGATATGCAGGAACCTGTTGTGAAAAAGTTATGCAATGCTCTTGAAGTTGATGGCGTGCTGATGTTCACCTGTGGGGGTGGATATAAGCATAGTCAGGTTTCTGGAACATTTCAAGGTCAGAACTTTCAATACAGTACGCTGGGTGTAAATGATTTTCTCAAGATTCTGAATGAGCAGAATTGTACCTGTCTGCACCTTGAATACGATCAATATCCTGAGAATCACGTTTACATCATTGCTCAAAAACATGAGTAATGGAAGTATAGAAGCTTGGCTGGTTAATTTTGTTTATGAAGCGCGGCTGCTGCAAAGAGCAGGATAACATGACATTAGAGAGAATTGACGGCTATTTAAGCGGTATAAAAAGTGATCGATGCTATTAACCATTACGACTAATCATCAGCCAGCAACCGATCTAGGCTATCTCCTGCACAAGCATCCCGATCGATGCCAATCCTTCCCCATGACCTTTGGCCAAGCATGGGTATTTTATCCAGAGGCAACGGCAGAGCAATGTACAGCAGTGTTGTTGTTAGAAATCGACCCGGTGAGCTTGGTGCGGGGCAAATCAAGTCATGGTCGTCAGGATCGCCCCCTAGAGCAGTATGTCAACGATCGCCCCTACGTGGCATCGTCGTTTCTGAGTGTGGCGATCGCCAAGGTTTTTGGTACAGCTCTAGGAGGGCATTGCAAAGATCGTCCAGAACTAGTGAACACCCCCATCCCTCTGACTGTTAACATCCCGGTTTTGCCCTGCCGGGGCGGAGAAGCTCTCTTGCGGCAACTGTTTGAGCCATTAGACTACTACGTGATTGCTCGATCGTTGCCCCTCGATGAACAATTTCCAGATTGGGGAGATAGCCTGTATTACTCCGTCTGGTTGCACAATACCCTGCCCTTGTCGGTTCTGCTCAGGCATCTCTACGTCCTGATGCCAGTGCTGGATGATGACAAGCACTATTGGGTGGGGGATGAGGAGGTGAATAAGCTGCTGCGCCACGGTGAAGGATGGCTGAATACCCATCCCAATCGACAAAAGATTATCAGGCGTTATCTGAAGCGACAGCACCGGCTGACCCGTCTGGCATTGGCACAACTGACGGAGGAGGATAACCCAGACCCCGATCAGCAGACTGCTGCCCAAGCCCAAGCAGAGGAGGCGATCGAACGACCCATGAGCCTGAATCAGCAACGTTTGGAGACTGTAGTTAATGTCCTCAAGCAAGGTGGGGCAAAGCGGGTCGTGGATTTGGGGTGCGGAGAAGGGAGCTTGCTGCGATCGCTCCTGAGAGAGAATACCTTTGAGCAAATTACCGGAGTGGATGTGTCCCATCGGGCTTTAGAAATTGCCCGAGAACGGTTGAATCGAGAATTTTGGTCACCTACCCAGCAATCTCGCCTGCAATTACTCCAGGGTTCCCTTACCTATCGTGACGATCGCCTGAACAACTACGATGCGGCGACTTTGATTGAAGTAATTGAACATTTGGATCTCAATCGTCTGGCAGCCCTAGAGCGAGTTGTATTTGAATTTGCCCACCCCCAGCAGGTGATTGTCACAACTCCCAACATCGAGTACAACGTCCGGTTTCTTACCTTGCCCGCCGGACAACTACGCCATCGAGATCACCGTTTTGAATGGACGAGGACGGAATTTCAGGACTGGGCAAATCGCGTTGCTGAGCGGTTTGGCTACAGTGTGGAGTTTAATGGCATTGGTGCGAATGATCCTGAAGTTGGCTTTCCAACCCAAATGGCTTTGTTCAATAAACTGTTCAAACAGGGGGGAATTGGAAGTGAAGGATAATTATAAAACCGCCATACTTAATGATCCAATATCCACATCAGATTTGATCAACACTGCTCTGATAGCAACAGACGAAGAAACCCAATGGAATGCTGTATCAGTTTTGCAGTTTCGTGGTAATCAAGAAGTTTTTGAGGCAGCCAGTGCTTTATGCAAAAGCCTCACTCCAGAAGAACGCAGTCTGGGGGCTCGCATTCTGGGTCAGTTAGGCATTCCGGAGCGCACCTTTCCTGAACAATCCACTGAGATCCTACTGCAATTGTTATCCCAAGAGGAAACTGCTGATGTCTTGTGTGCGACTGGCATTGCACTGGGTCATCTTCGAGCCGAAAAAGCAATTCCAGCGCTGGCTGCATTGAAAAATCATCCTGATGCAGAGGTGCGGTATGGAGTCGTGGGAGGGCTGCTGTGTCAGGAAGATGAGCAGGCCATTCAAACATTAATTGAATTGTCATCCGATCAAGATTGGGATGTAAGAAATTGGGCAACGTTTGGACTGGGTTCAATGATAGAGACGAATACAGAGGCAGTTCGTGACGCGCTTTTTCAGCGTCTCATGCAGGAACCGGCAGGTGAGGGAGATGAGATTTATGGAGAAGCACTGGTTGGATTGGCAACGAGAAAAGATCGGCGATTAATTAATCCGCTTGCCCAGGAACTTAATGCTGGCTGTGTGGGTGTATTAGCCGTTGAAGCCGCAGAAACGATTGGTGCCCCAGAACTTTACGATGCTTTGGTTAGTTTGAGGGATTGGTGGGATGTCAATCGGGAATTGTTAGAACGAGCGATCGCCACCTGCACCCCTGAATCAATAGAGGTGAATCAATGAAAATTACCATTCCTGAACTTGCGTTGGTGATACTGGTCGGAGCCTCTGGTTCCGGTAAATCGACCTTTGCCCGTCAGCATTTTCGGGCAACGGAAATTCTCTCATCGGATGCCTGTCGGGGTCTGGTGTCCGATGATGAAAATAATCAAGCCGCCAGCAAAGATGCCTTTGAGGTTCTCCATTACATCGCCGCCAAGCGGCTGGCGGCTGGAAAACTAACGGTGGTTGATGCCACCAATGTGCAACCCGAAGACCGGAAACCCTTGATCAATCTGGCTCGGCAATACCATTGCATCCCCGTGGCGATCGTCCTGAACTTGCCGGAGCAACTGTGCAACGATCGCAATCAACAACGCCCCGATCGACAGTTTGGCGATCATGTGGTGCGCCGCCATGTCCAGAATTTGCGCAGATCCCTCCGCACCCTGGGCAGGGAAGGCTTCCGCCATGTCCACGTATTCTCATCCCTAGCAGAGATCAACTCCATAGAAATAGAGCGACAACCCCTGTGGAACAATCGCCAACAGGAACTAGGACCTTTTGATATTATTGGCGATGTCCATGGCTGTTGTGACGAACTGGAAGCATTGCTGCAAACTCTTGGCTATCAAGTGGTTGAGACTGTTGAGACTAATGTTGAAACTAACTCTGCGATTCCTTTTTGGCAATTCCCCACCTATGGCCATCCCGACGGGCGCAAGGTGATCTTTCTGGGGGATTTAGTCGATCGCGGTCCCCGCATTTTGGACACCCTGAAGCTAGCTCGAAACATGGTGGCAGCAGACACAGCTCTGTGCGTACCGGGCAACCATGATATGAAACTATTGCGGAAGCTGAGGGGCAAAAATGTTCGGGTGAATCACGGCTTAGAACAAACCTTAGAAGAGATTGCGGCTCTGTCTGATGAAGTGCGGGCAGAGGCGATCGCCGAAATTAGCCAATTTCTGGATAGTCTGGTCAGCCATTATGTATTAGATGGGCGCAAGTTAGTGGTAGCACATGCCGGGATGAAAGCCGAATTACAGGGACGGGGTTCTGCCCAAGTGCGAGATTTTGCCCTGTACGGCGAAACCACTGGGGAGATTGATGAATTTGGCTTGCCCGTCCGCTACAACTGGGCTGCCGAATATCGAGGGCAGGCGATGGTGGTGTATGGGCATACCCCGGTTCCCCAAGCAGCATGGCTCAACCAGACGATCGATATCGATACGGGCTGCGTGTTTGGTGGTCAGCTCACCGCATTGCGTTATCCCGAAAAAGAACTGGTCAGTGTGAATGCCAGTCGAGTGTATTGCGAACCAGTGAAGCCCCTATTCCCGGAGGTGGAGCCAGATTCCTTGCGGACGGCGCAACAGGATCACGATGATGTCCTTAACCTTGCCGATGTTTTGGGCAAGCGGCTAGTTACCACCCGGTTGCAACGGAAGATTACCATTCGAGAAGAGAATGCGATCGCCGCCCTCGAAATCATGAGTCGGTTTGCTGCCAACCCCAAATGGCTGATCTACCTACCTCCTACCATGTCCCCTGTCGCCACCTCCAAACAGCCGGGGCTACTGGAGCATCCGGCTGAAGCCTTTGCCTACTATCAACAGGCAGGAATTTCCACCGTCGTCTGTGAAGAAAAGCACATGGGTTCCCGGGCGGTGGTGATTGTCTGTCGGGATGAAGCCGTTGCCAACCGTCGGTTTGGCATCTTAAATGAGGGGATTGGCATCTGTTACACGCGCACGGGGCGGCGTTTCTTTGATGACCCCAGCCTAGAAACAGAATTGCTGTTGCGGGTGAATACAGCCCTGACCCACAGCGGTTTTTGGGATCAGTTGTCAACCGATTGGGTGTGTTTGGATTGTGAATTGATGCCTTGGTCGGTGAAAGCTCAAGGGTTATTGCGCCAACAGTATGCTGCCGTGGGTGCAGCGGCACGGCGGGGGTTGGCAGAAGCGATCGCCCTCTTACGGCAAACCAGCGATCGGGGTATTGACGTAAATTCCCTCCTCAGTCAGCACCAACAGCGGTACGATTTGGCTCAGCAATATGTCGATGCCTATCGTCGCTATTGCTGGAATGTGGCTGATATTGCCGATCTCAAACTAGCTCCTTTTCATATTCTGGCTACCGAGGGCATGGTGCACATCGATAAAACCCACGTCTGGCACATGGAGCAAATTGCCCAATTTTGCCAGTTCGATCCTGAACTCTTGCTGGCAACTGAATACCGGATAGTTGACCTGAAAGACCAAGCCAGCCAGCTAGATAGCATCCAGTGGTGGCAGGACTTAACCGCAAAAGGGGGGGAAGGGATGGTGGTCAAACCGTGGCAATTTATCAATATCAGCAAAAAGGGATTGGTACAGCCTGCGGTCAAGTGTCGCGGGGCAGAATATCTCCGGATCATTTATGGTTCTGAGTATTCCCTACCGCAAAACATTGATCGATTGCGCCAAAGGGGATTATCCGTCAAGCGCTCTCTGGCATTGCGAGAATTTGCCCTAGGGATTGAGGCATTGGAGAGGTTTGTGTCCCATGCGCCTTTGCGTCAAGTTCATGAATGTGTTTTTGGCGTATTGGCTCTGGAGAGTGAACCGGTTGACCCAAGGTTGTAATCTCAAATATGAATAAGCAAATTGACAGACAGCTACCTAATTTCTTTTGTTATCTGGGCTTAGTCATGGGGGTTCTTAGTCTGGTGCCACCTCTAGGGATAATTGTGTTGCTGTTGAGTATGGTGTGGTCAGGGTGGATGGGGCAAGTGTTGTTGAAAGAAAAAACAGCGGATTAAGAATAATTGAGTGGATTAAGAATAATTGAGTGGATATCCGATTATTTGGTTAGTGGCTTTGTAGTATTTACGTAGAGATAAATTTATTAGTTGTTAATTTCTCTAAGGAATACTCAGTCAACATTAATTAAATAAATGTCTAAGCTATATTCTAAGGTACATCAGAATAATATTAGTGGCTGCCTAGGAACAATCTTGTTGGGGGGAGTCTTATCTGCCATTGCTCCTAATTTAGCTACAGCCCAAGCAATTATTCCTGCTAACGATGGCACCGGGACTAGAGTGAATACTCAAGGTAATTTAGTCGATATTACTGGTGGGAGTTTTTCTAGAGACGGAGCAAATTTATTTCATAGTTTTCAACAGCTCAATGTCCCTGCGGGAACCGCCGCTAACTTTATTACGACACCTAACGTCCAAAATATTCTCGGTCGAGTAGTCGGCGGCAATCCTTCCTTGATTAATGGCTTAATTCAAGTCACAGGCAGCAATAGTAACTTATATATTATCAATCCGGCGGGGATCATTTTCGGGCAAGGAGCCAGCTTAAATGTCCCAGCCAGCTTTACCGCCACTACCGCCAATCAAATTGGCTTTGGCAATAATAACTGGTTCACCAGTTTCGGTAATAATAATTATCAAAATCTCACCGGAACCCCTAATCAATTTCTGTTTAATACTCCCCTAGCTGGCAGCATAGTTAATACCGGAAATTTAGTCCTCACACCGGGACAGAATCTGACCCTATTGGGTGGAGCAGTTTTAAATACTGGCAACCTCGTTAGTCCCGGAGGAAATATCACCGTCACAGCAGTACCGGGGACAAATTTAGTCCGGCTATCCCAACCGGGAAATATCTTAAGCCTTGAAGTTGTGCCCCCAGAAAATGGCATTATTACACCCTTGAGTTTGCCGCAATTACTCACCGGAAATAGCAATATTACTGGAGTCACCCTTAACCCTGATGGAACCTTACCTTTAGGAGGTTTTGATACACCTCTAGACCGGGGAAATGTGGTGATGACGGGGCGGATTAATGCGGTGAATAGAAATATTATTAATCTGCCCACAATTCCTAGAGTACAAATATTAGGCGATCGCATTGCCCTATTCAACACCGTCATCAACGCCAGCGGCATCAATGGTGGTGGGACGGTTCTAGTTGGTGGGGAATATTTAGGGCAGGGAATTATTCCTACAGCCCAATTTACCTTTGCAGATACTAATACCAGAATTAGGGCAAATGGGATAGGAAATGCCAACGGTGGTAGGGTAATTGCGTGGGCAAATAATACCACTCGCTTCTTTGGCAGCATCAATGCAAGGGGTGGTAATACAGGGGGAAATGGGGGATTTATTGAAACTTCTGGAAAGCTTAGTTTAGATGTTTCAGGAATCAGAATTAATGCCAGTTCAGCCTTCGGTAGTCCGGGTTTGTGGTTGCTGGATCCTACGGATGTAAATATAGTTGCTGGGGTGGGAATTCCTACTGGAGGAGCTTTTGCTGGAGGAGTATTTACGCCGGATGGGGTCACTAGCCCAGCAACTATTTTTGATACTACTATCACAGCTTTGTTGGGTTTGGGAACTTCCGTGACGATCCAGACTAACCCCGGTCTAGCAGGTGGTAATGGAGATATAAATGTAAATACGCCTCTTAATGCATCTCCTCCTATTACTGGGGCAACTCTGACTTTGCTTGGTTCAAGAGATATTAATATTAATGCGACTATCAATGGCGGTATTAATGGCCCCTTAAATATTGCTTTAAACACTCCCGGAGATATTAGAATTAATTCCTTTATTAGAACTAATGGGGGAAATTTTACTGCTAATGCAGGTAATTCTTTTATTAATCTAGCAAATCTCGATACGACTTCCACGATCACAGCTATTAGCGGCAATATTATTATTCGAGCTAATAATGGCTTAATTAGTGCTCAGAATTTTGACTCTTCTACCACACTAATTGGGGGTGTGGCTGGCTCTGTGACGCTTGATGCTCCGATCAGCATTTTGGTAGGTACTATCAATAGCTCGGCTAATGCTTTTGGGAATGGCGGAGCTATTGATGTTACAACAGGTGGATTGTTTCGATCGAACAATACTCTAACTGGTCCAATCGTCTGTAGTGCCTTTAGTCTTTGCAGCAATGGAGGTATTACAAGTGGCAATATCATCATCCGTCATGGTGGTGGGGTTAATAATCCTTTTTTTGTTGGTGTAGCTGGCCAAGATAATGGAACTTTGGGAGGGATTGTGAGTGATATACCATTTACGATCGGACCAATTACTTTTCCTCCAGAAGATACTATCATTGGCAGAACCAGAATCCGCACCACTGTGCCACCTCCAACTATTCCTCCAGAGTTTTTTATTTTCTTGCGAAACCCGGAGCCGCCACCTACACCGCCCCCTGTAGTAGTAGGAACCCCTCCAACTCCAGAACGTCCTCCAGCAACTCCGCCCCCAAGTCCTCCAGCAACTCCGCCCCCAAGTCCTCCAGTAATTCCCCCAAGTCCTCCAGCAACTCCGCCCCCAAGTCCTCCAGTAATTCCCCCAAGTCCTCCAGTAATTCCCCCAAGTCCTCCAGTAACTCCTCCCGGATTAACTGTAGAACAGCAGAATCGAGTCGCAAGGGATTTTCAGCAAAGAGAACAACCCCTGCCTATTTTGAGAGATATTCCACCCATGATGCTGGATACGATCGTTAGCCAATTAGATCGATCGTTCACCAATGACTTTGAAGATTTCTTAGGGGTGAAAGCCAGCCAAGATTTATCTTTGGAGGATATTCAGCGATCGCTCAAAGCTATCAATCTAGAAACTGGGACTAAACCCGCCATCATCTATGTTTTCTTTAGCAAGCCAAGTTCTACTACAGCAAAAAGTGATGAAACGAGGGGGACAGACTTGGGAAGGGCAGCAGTAGAGCGATCGAGCCTGTTTCCTAGTCCCGATGACCAGTTAGAGATGCTGGTGGTTTTTGAAACTGGTGTGCCGATTCGTAAAACCGTCGGGGCGACTCGCCGGGAAGTTGTGGCTTTAGCTAACCGCTTTCGGACTGAAATCACTGCCTACCGCACCAGCCCTAGGGGATATGTTGCCTCTTCCCAGCAATTGTATAAATGGCTGATAGCTCCCCTAGAAAATGAATTGAAGGAAAAAGAGATTGATAACTTGAATTTCATTCTTGATCAGGGATTGCGATCGCTGCCCATTGCTGCTCTCAATGATGGTCAAGGATTCTTGATGGAAAAGTATAGCCTTGCCATGCTGCCTTCTCTAGCTTTGACGGATATGCGCTACCGGAATATCAAAACCGCATCGATCTTAGCCATGGGAGCCACCACCTTCCGAGATCAAAACCCCCTGCCCGCCGTGGGATTGGAACTAGCCGAAACCACCAAAGGGCGGGGCGAAAACTACTTCTTGAATGAGGAATTTACCCTAGCTAACCTCAGGCAACAACATCAACAACAGGGCAGAAAAATTCTCCATCTAGCAACCCACGGAGTTTTTCAAGGCAATCTAGATAGCTCTTATATTCAACTCTGGGATCGTCGTTTGACCCTGCGAGAGTTGCCAGAACTGGGCTTAAATCAGCCTTTGATCGATCTTCTAGTCCTAAGTGCCTGTCAGACTGCCCTTGGGAATCGAGAGGCAGAGTTAGGATTTGCTGGTCTTGCAGTGCAAGCAGGGGTACGATCGAGCATGGCTAGTCTCTGGGAAGTCAGCGATGAAGCAACTCTGGGATTAATGACTAATTTTTATGATCAGTTAACCACTGCTCCCATCAAGGCTGAGGCTGTACGCCGTAGCCAACTGGCAATGCTCCGCCGCCAAGTCCGCCTAGAAGGAGGAAATCTAGTCTCAGAAATGCGATCGACTCCCCTGACTAGAGAGTTGGCAGCCTTGGGCGATCGTAATTTCAGCCATCCCTACTTCTGGAGTGCTTTCACCCTAGTGGGCAACCCTTGGTAAGATTTTCATAAGAGTGCGCCGTGCGTTGCACTGCACACTCTATCTTCAGTGAATCACCCATGAAAATTAGTTTATTTTTGATTTGTTTAGCGGCAGTTTTGTGGGGAACCAGTGGGACAACGATGGTCTTGATGACCCAAGTTGCCCCCATGAACCCCTTAGTTGTGGCATTCTGGCGCCTAGCGATCGCCTCCCCCTTCCTTATCCTCTGTGCCTACAGTAATAAATTATTTACCTCCTTTAATTGGACTAATTGGACAGAATATTCACACGGCAACGAATTATCTAGATTTTGGAAGTTTTTGCGGGCGCTCAGCGCCCGCA
>CALRPI020000054.1:0-36466 GCA_943370025.1 Phormidium lacuna HE10JO
TCAGTCCATGACTAATCTCTCGGTTCTTTCAACTATAGCGATGAACCTTTACCGATTTTTAGGTTTCATGTCAATAACAACTGGGCAAAGATGGCTCAGTCAGAGGCTTTGGGGTTTGCACATTTTGTTAGAATGAAACAGCCCTGCCCTCCGGGGGAGCCGTTCTCAACCCTCTAAAATTCTAAATTCATTTAGGATAACTATATAAGTCTGTAAAAAAATGCTGATACAATTACTTATAGTTTGAGTATTATGAGTATTATCTGAAGTTAAGTGGGCGAGACATTAACATTATGAGTGTGAGCATTATGAGTGTGAGCGTGAGTAAGTCACAAATGATAATATTTACGCCGCAGTTGAGGAGTAGAGGCGATGAGTGAAGGGATGGCATTTATCGGTGGAGTTGCGGTTGCTGGGCTGGCTGCTCTCGTATTAGTCAAGGGGACAGCTAATCCTATACAACAACCTAACTTCCCAGTGGCACCGCAAATGCCAGCTACCGTGATGGCATCGCCGGGGATGCCGACATCAGGGTATTATCCATATATCAATCCGCAGCCTGTGCCTCCAAATAGTGACCAGCGCGTGGAACTGGAATCGCTTAAGGCGCAACTGGAGCGCTTAAAGAACGATAATGAGCAGCTAAGGGTACAAAATCAACAATTACAGTGGCAATTTCTAAGCCAACAGCAGCAGAGCCAGCTATTCACCCAACAGGCTAACCAAAGAGTAGCTTTACCGCCTGAGAATGGTTGGTGGTCTTCACCAGTTCTCTGGTTAGTGGGAGGTGTGACTCTGACTGTTGGCGGTGGTGTTGTTGTTGCTGGGATATTGGCTTTGTTTGCACCCAGGCAGCGTACTACTCGTACTGTAAAATTAATTCACCCCTATCATGGTGCAACGCCTCCTTTGATGCCTGTACGTCGCGCTCAGTTTCTACCCCCTCGGTCAGAAACAAGACGAATGGGAACCGCAGAATACGATGACATGCGTTAATGGTCAAATAGTCCTATTAAATAATCTTGTCAAATAGCCCTTGCTCGTAGATCCTATTACCCTAATTTTTTGGAGGTGTTTGGGGATTCACCACTCTCCACTCCCCAGTCTTGGGATCTCTATAGGCAGAAAAAGGATTAGCTTTTAATCTAGGTTCGATGCAATTGCTGGTAGGTTGATTTTGTCTCATGGAAGATGCCCTCAATAAAATCCTGTTAAATTACCATAGTTGTATCTTAACTAAGGTCTTCTAGCAGATCGGTGATTAATCAAGGATATTTAAGGTGATTGTTTCCTGTTAATCTTTGTGATTTATATCCATTAACAGTGTGATCTGAGTTCATAGTCATCCTACAGAAGTTTGAGAAGTGGGTGGCTGTCGCCACCTACTTCTTAAACTTCTGTAGGTAAATCATTTCTAAACCGTAAAGAGTTGCGAGTGGCGTACCCGGAGGGTACGCCACTCGCAACTTATAGGAATTAGAGTTTATCTAGTTAAATGGCTCAGGTCGGATTTGAACCAACGACCGAGGGCTTATGAGTCCCTAGCTCTACCCCTGAGCTACTGAGCCTGAATAAGTCTTGTTTTAGCTTTGTTTTAGTTTTACTAAAGGGTTTTTACTAAATTCAACTTATTTTTTTTGCAGTTCTTATCCTAACACAAAGGCTAGGTTTTGCAACTACACTGAGAAAAGAAATAAGTTATAGCTAAATAGAGTATGTCGCCTGCCGAAGGCGGGTGACACAATCTAGATTATCAACAGAAATTACGACAGGACAGCCCCTATGACAGATAACCTGATTACTTGGGAGCAAGGCAGCACCAACCCTGATAATGCCGCCAACTTTGCCACCATCAGCCAATGGTGGACTACCATGGCGCAGAAGGAAATCGCTTGGAAACAGAGATTACTTACTTCTTCTGGCCAAGCCAAAGATTTAGACTGGGAACCCGCCCGCTTTGATGAAAAATTCACGCTTTATACTCCCCAACTGCGGGGAATTACTCTATATTGGCGCAGAGAATCTAAGGCTGATGCTCCAGAGAAAAATTCCACCGCCGCCAAACTAGAATTAGATACTCTCCAGCAGCAACTTTATATCTATCCCCAATCCCAGAAAGAGTTGGTGATCCGAGTGGGGATTCCCGAAATTATCTACCAGAAATTCACTATAACTAACCCCCAGATCGCTTACGCTGGAGCCGGAGAGCAACACACCTTGCTTTTACGAGATACTAAACAACAAATCGAAATCAAAGTTACCCTTGATGGGGCTAATTTCCAAGCACTACAGGCTAAATTGGGATAGTTATTACGGCAGTTTGTGTGTGGGCTGAGGGTCGTCGAAGCCCACACACAAACCACAACTTAGTCAATATTTCAGGAAATATAACGTAATTAAACTATGCATCTACCAGATTTTGTGTGGTTGTGGCGAATGGCGGCTTGGTCGATGGGGCTTTCCTTGATGGCTTACTTTGTCTTAGCCCTGAGTGGAGGCGGAATGCTCTACAAAAGAACAAAACAACAGCCCCGCCCCCAGTGGTTACGACCTCTGCACTACTCTATGGGAATAGTTTTGGTCGGGCTAGTAGTATTCTTGATGGCGATCGGTCTAGTCGGCACTTGGGGGCATTTCGGCAGTTTGGGGCATTCTTGGCATCTAGGCGCTGGGCTGACGGTGGTAGGATTGGTAATTGTCTCAGCCATTAGTGCTAGTCAAATCTCTGGCAATCCCCAAGCTCGTCAGATTCATATCGCCACCAATGCCTTGCTATTGACTGGATTTCTCTGGGTATTACTTACAGGTTGGGATGTGGTGCAAAAGTATTTACCGACATAACTAGTAGTCTGCCAAGTGTTTTTTGAGGGGTTGAAAACCCCTCAAAAAACACACCCACAAAACTTTATGGATGCTGTAGACCCATCAACTAATCGTTGACAGACTACTAGTAAGAATATCTCGCGCAATGCGCGGGACATTCTACTAGAAAATTCCTAGGTTCAAAGTAAGAATATTCTGTGCAACGCGCAGAATATATCACCAGAAAATTCTCAGGTCTATGAGTAGTGATGTTTTGATTATTGGCGGCGGCATAATTGGCTTGTCGATCGCCCTAGAATTATCCCTCAGGGGGGCGAAAGTCACCCTAGTTAGCCGCAATTTCCCCCAAGCCGCTGCCCATGCTGCTGCGGGAATGCTTGCCCCCCAAGCCGAACACCTGCCACCGGGAGCTATGCAAGACTTCTGCTTTTTCTCTCGCCAACTTTATCAGGACTGGACAGCCAAGATTGAGCATCTGACTGGATTACCTACCGGGTATTGGGAGTGCGGCATTTTAGCTCCAGTTTATGCAGCTCCCGATCGCCAAATATCGCTTCCCTCCCTAGAGCAAGATTGGTTAGATCAACAAGCTATTCACGATCGACAACCCGGGTTGAGTCCTGAAATCATGGGGGGATGGTGGTATCCGGGAGATGGGCAGGTGGATAATCGGCTGTTGGTGCAGGCTTTGCGATCGGCTGTCCAGAGTTTGGGGGTGACGCTGCTGGAAGGGTCAGAAGTTAAGGAATTAAAGAGAGCCAATCAATCTGTAACGGCGGTGGTGACGAGGGAGCAGGAGTTGGTGAGCGATCGCTATATTCTGGCTACCGGAGCTTGGAGTTCAGATATTCTCCCTGTAAATATTTACCCCAAGAAAGGACAAATGTTGTCGGTACAAATGCCCGCAAATTCAGCAGACCAATTATCTCAAGTCCTCTACGGCGAAGAAACCTACATTGTGCCACGGCGAGATGGTCGGATCATTATCGGCGCAACTAGTGAAAATGTCGGGTTTCTTCAAGGCAATACCCCCCAAGGAGTTTTGCAGCTATTACAAGCAGCCATTAAGCTCTACCCAGCTTTGCGAGACACTATTCTTCTAGAACAGTGGTGGGGTTTCCGCCCTGCTACTAGAGATGAATTGCCGATCCTCGGCTCCAGCCCCTACCATAACCTCACCCTCGCTGTGGGGCATTACCGCAATGGCATTTTATTAGCTCCTGCTACAGGATTATTAATTGCAGATTTTCTCTTGAAAAACCAAATTCCTGATTACTGGGATGCTTTTAGTTGGCAACGTTAGAGGTTATTTATGATCTTACTGCAGTTTGAGAGTGGGTTGCTACAGCCACCCACTCTCAAACCCAGCATTGATAGGGATTTCAGTATTTGTGGTGTGTCTCATTTGAACGCAAAGTGCTGTAGATAATGAAAATAAGCATTTAAAAGTTTATGAATGGATTACAGAATATACAGAAGCAGGGACTGTCGATGTTGTGACAGGCTATTTTACGATCAGGGCTTTAGCTTATCTTTCTGAGCAAATTAATCAGAAAATCACTAAATTTCGACTAGTGTTAGGTGATATTGTCAATGTAGATCAAGTGGACGATCGCCCCTTGGATTTGCTGAATGAAAATATTACGATCAAAGCAGCATTACATCTTAGTCGTCTGGCACAGGAAGCAGTTACTTTTCTAAGGCAGGATAAGGTAAAAGCAAAAACTTTGGAGCCAAACTTTTGTCATGCTAAGTACTATCTGTTTGATCCTGCTAAAAATGATGATCGCCTCAAGTATTTCATTTCAGGTAGCTCAAACCTAACGGAAGCTGGAATTGGCTTAAGAGGTCATTTATAAAGTGGCTAGAAGGTCTAATTTTTCACCCCCTCCGGGGGCGAAAAATTAGACTTTATAAATAGCCTCTAAGCTGGAGGTGTTAATCAAAAAAGTTCTAGATAAGCGACAACTAGAGGCAAATAATCATAATCAGAAAGTGGTAATTTTTACTGTTTATCGTGACACTGCGGTATGTTTATTTGAGCAACTGCAAGCCAGAGGCTTTGACAAAATAGCGATCGCCTTCGGTACAGGTTCCTACTCAGATATCAACCCGTCTCTAAATCCATGAAACGTGAATGGACATATGATGTATCTACTCAATATCAACACCTGTATTGGTTATATCAACCGCCGAAATCCTTCAATCTATCAGCATTTTCTATCCGTATCCTTGATGATGTCTGTATTTGTGATGTTGTTAAATTTAAGCTTTGTTATGGAGCTTATAAAGGCTCTCGAACCACCGAAAACTTACAAATCCTAGATAACTTCTTTTCTGACGTAACTAGTCTTCCCTTTGGGATAAAAGCTGCCCAAATCTGCGGACAAATACGTGCCAAATTACAAGTTAAAGGGACACTGATCGGAGCTGATGATATACAAATTGCAGCGATCGCCCTAGCAAACAATCTAAGTTCTTGTCACCCATAACACTAGAGAATTTGAACGTATTGAAAACTTAATCCTTGAGGATTGGCAACTATGAAATCCATTGTCCAGAAATACTTTAATGCCAAAGGTCAGAACGTCACGCAGGGGGAATCTGGTAAGATTAATAGATAATTGTCTCTAATTGTCCATCTGTTAAGCTAAATTACCTATTTTTACCTATGGCTACATTTCAAGCTACCAATACCAATGCGATCGAAGTTTATGAAAGAGGATTGGCTTTGATTAATCAAGAGCGATACCAAGAAGCGATCGCTGCTTTTGACCAAGCTATTCAACTCAAACCAAATGTATCTGTGGCTTGGATTAGTCGGGGCGTTGCCCTAGAGCGGATGGGGAATCATGCCGAGGCACTGGCATCCCACGAACAGGCCATTAAACTAGAGCCGAGTAATTTCCTTGCTTGGTACAACAAAGGTATTCAGCTCCAAGAATTGGCACGCTACCAAGAAGCGATCGTTGCCCATGAACATGCTTTGAAACTTCACCCCAATGATATTGATACCCTCTACAACCTAGGATTAGAACTAGAAAAGGTCGATCGCTACCCAGAGGCACTAGCCGCCTACGACCAAATTCTCCGCCAAGCCGCTGAAGATACCTATACTTGGCATCGCCGGGGAGTAGCCCTAGCTGCCCTAGGTCGCCATTCTGAGGCGGTGGATGCCTACGATCGAGCAATTCAACTCCAGCCCAATTTCTCGGAGGCATGGAGCGATCGAGGTTTGGCTTTGTATCACCTGCAAAAGTATCCAGAAGCCATCACTTCCTTTGATCAAGTTTTGAGTCTCAAGCCCCAAGACAGAGAAGCCTTGAATAGCCGCAGTTTGGCTCAGAGCAAAATGGGTGTCAAAGTGGGGGCAAAAACTACTCCACAAACTCCCGTCGCTGCTGCTGTAGCTGCCTCGATCGCTCCGAAAGTTACTCCAGCTAATCCCGCAGGAGGGATTACCCTAGGCGCTAATCCTCCGTCAACTCCCAAAGCTGTACCAGTGTACGCTCAAGTGGGAGGAGATTCTCCAAGGGATGTTGCAACTCCTGCTGCCGCTACTAACCCCCATGCTGACCCCAATTTTTTGGTGACTCCAAACCTTGCCCCCTTAGAAATTGCGGGCAGAACCTTTACTTCTCGTCTGATGACTGGCACAGGCAAATACCGTAACATTGAAGAAACCCAACAAAGTATTCTTGCCAGTGGTTGCCAAATTGTCACTGTTGCAGTGCGGCGGGTGCAGGCAAATACTGACTGGCAGCAGGGACTGGCACAATCCCTAGATTGGACAAATCTGTGGATGCTGCCCAATACCGCCGGGTGTCAGACTGCCGAAGAAGCTGTGCGAGTGGCTCGCTTGGGTAGAGAAATGGCTAAATTAATGGGGCAGGAAGATAATAACTTTGTCAAATTAGAAGTGATCCCCGATGCCAAATACCTATTGCCGGATCCCATCGGCACTCTAGAGGCGGCGGAGATTTTGGTCAATGAAGGTTTTGCTGTCCTGCCCTATATCAATGCTGACCCGATTTTGGCAGAACGCTTGCAGGCGATGGGTTGCGCCACCCTGATGCCCCTTGGTTCCCCCATTGGTTCGGGGCAGGGGATTAAGAATGCCGAGAATATTGCGATTATTATTGAAAATGCGGTGGTTCCGGTGGTGGTGGATGCGGGGATTGGTACTCCCAGCGAGGCAGCCCAAGCCATGGAAATGGGAGCTGATGCCCTGCTGGTGAATACGGCGATCGCCCAAGCTCAGAACCCGGCGCAAATGGCGCAAGCCATGGCCATGGCGACTATTGCCGGAAGATTGGCTTACCTAGCTGGCAGAATTCCTATCCGTCGTCAAGCCCAAGCCAGTTCTCCCCTCACTGGCACGATAAAATAGACCAATGAGTAATAAATTAACTTTGATTTGGCGAATTGGCTTAGTAGTTTTCTGCCTAGTGATGAATTTGGGCATAACCTCAGTCTCTCCGGCTCTAGGTGCTAGCTTGGAGAGCACTTCTGGGGAAATATCTCAAGGTTTGTCTAGCAATATTTCCCTTGAGCCAATTATGCCTCAGTCGATCGCCCCTCAACTCATAGATCCCACACCTCTCGAATCTCATCCTCCCAAACCACCCTATACCGAAGAACAACTCCAAGCCGGAAATGCCCTCACCCAGAAGGCTTTTGCCCTGACGGAGCAGGGGAAATTTGCTGAGGCGGAGAGTTACTGGACAGAGTTGATTGAGGAATTTCCTGAAAATCCGGCACTGTGGAGTAACCGGGGCAATGCTAAGGTCAGCCAGAATAACCTGAAAAGTGCGATCGCTGACTTTGACCAAGCGATTAAAATTGCCCCCACCGCTACAGATCCTTACCTGAACCGAGGTACCGCTTGGGAAGGTTTGGGAGAATGGGAAAAAGCGATCGCTGACTATCGCCAAGTTTTGGCACTGGATCCCCAAGATGCCATGGCTTATAACAACCTCGGCAATGCCTTTGCTGGGCGGGGGGAATGGTCAGAAGCGATCTCCTACTACCAAAAAGCCACAGAACTCTCCCCCAACTTTGCCTTTGCCAGAGCCAACTATGCCCTTGCTCTCTACCAAGTTGGGGAAACCGCCAAATCTTTACAAACCATGCGGAATATTGTCAGGAAATATCCCCAGTTTGCCGATATGCGGGCGGCTCTAACGGCGGTGCTATGGAATGATGGCAAACAAGGAGAAGCAGAAAGTAACTGGGTGGCGGCGATCGGGCTGGATCCCCGCTATCGCAATCTGCAATGGCTAGAGGTAAATCGACGTTGGCCTCCCCAGATGGTGGCTGCCCTAGAAAAATTTCTCAAACTCCAGTGACAATTTATGCAATAAGTCTATTCCTGCGAAAACTTTAATCGATAATCTCTTGAGTCCGATCACTCAGTCCAGTATGATAGAGCAACTGTCAAATTTTTAATTAACTTATCTTCCCTAAGCCCATGTTGACCTTGAAAATTGCTGTATATATTGTTGTAAGTATTTTTGCTGGCTTATTTATCTTTGGCTTCTTATCCAATGACCCAGCCCGGAACCCTAAACGTCGGGATATGGAGTAGGTAGCTATGAAATAGGTAGCAAAGGTAGGGGGTTGCCAAAGCTAATCCCCCATCATCCCCTAGTTACCCATCAGAAATCATGCCCTATCCGGTTCCGCTGCCAGATCCACCCATCCCTAAAGAACAGGTGATAACTGAAGTTGTCACTAGGAGAACTGATTTAGCCGAATCTCCGCCGCAGATTCCCCAGCTACTCAATGCCAGTAGCTCTTCTAGCCACGACCCCCTCTCAACCTCCCTAGTAGAGCAGAGTAATATTACGATTCCAGAGTTTGTTAATGTGCCTCTGGAATTTTCCCGTGGTGGCGAATTTAGTGCTAAAGCAGCGGATCTAGGTGCTAATCTCCAAGGTAATATCTCTGTCAGGGAAGAGCTAGAGATTAGCTCAACTAATCTGCCGGAATTTGCGGCTCCATCGGTCATAGCTCCAGCAGTTATTGCTCCTGCACTAGTCAGGATTGCCCCCACTCCACTACTGGCTCAGATTCCAGAGCGCCTCCTCCAGCCTACGCCTCCCGAAGACCTTCAGCCCCTGAGACCAGTAATTCCTAATCAAACTCCCGATCGCCCTCCCAGTCAAGCTTTGCCCACGATGCTGGGAACTACACCGCAGCCTGTTATTGAATTAAACGCCGATCGCCAAGAATTTTCCCTGCCACGACAGGTGGTGACGGCAGAAGGGAATGCGGTGTTGCGCTATCAACAGGCGGTGATGAATGCCGATCGGTTGCAGGTGAATATTCCCAATCGGTTTATTAATGCCACTGGTCATGTTGTTCTCCGCCGTGGCTCCCAAGTTTTGCGGGGTGATCGCTTCCAATATTTTCTCGTCCAGAACCAAGGGACTGTCGCCAATGCCAGTGGCGAAATTTTCCTACCCACCACCACGGGGGATTTCTTGGTGGATAGTAATCCAGTGGAAGGTCTGCTTCGGCTGCCCAGTGCCGAAGTCGCCGATCGCCAGCCCCTAGACAGGGTGACTAATGCGGGAGGCTATTCCTTTGTGATTGGGGGCGGGTTTAATGTGGGCAGTCTGCCGGCTCCCCGTGCTGGGGGAGAAATAAATCGTCTCCGGTTTCAGGCAGAGTCCCTGAGGTTTGATAGTACTGGCTGGACGGGAGAAAATGTCAGATTAACCAACGATCCCTTCTCGCCCCCAGAACTAGAATTACGGGCAGACCGGGCAAGGGTGAATCAAACCCAACCTTTTGTCACCGAAATCACCGCCGAACGGGCGCGGCTAGTGTTGGATCAATCCACAGAAATTCCCCTCCTCCTCGATCGCCTAGTTCTCGATCGCCGGAACCGGGGACCTTCGATTCTTGACTTGGGTTTTGATAGTGGCGATCGGGGGGGATTATACGTCCAGCGCACCTTTTCGGTGATCGATCAACCGGGTTTTAGTTTCAGTCTTACCCCGCAGTATTTTATCCAGAAAGCCACCATTGGCGGGGGCGGCTTACTCAATCCGGCTTCCTTTGGCTTAATTGGCAATCTAGATGCCGTCCTCAGTCCCACCACCCTCGCCACTGGCAGATTAGTCTTGACTAGCCTTAATCTCAATGAAGTGGAAACTCGACTCCGGGCTAGTCTGCGAGTCCGGCAAACCATAGGCACCACCCTGCCCCACTTTCTGAATCTGGAGTATACCTACCGCGATCGTCTCTTCAATGGTTCTCTCGGTTTTCAGACTGTCCATAGTAGTATTGGGGCTGTGATCGTTTCCCCAGCTATTCCCCTAGGAGATACCGGGATAGTTTTAACCTACCAAGGAGGCATTCAGTACATTAATTCTGAAACCAACCGCCTTCGTCTCCTCGCGCCTATCCGGGCAAATAACCGGGTGAACCTAACTCGCTATCAAGCTTCGGCGGCTTTGACTCGATCGTTTCTCCTCTGGCAAGGGGAACGTCTCCCCGCTACCCCAGACCAAGGGCTACGCTATTCCCCTAATCCGGTCAGACCTTTCCTGCAAATAAATACCTCCTTAAGTGGGGTATACAGTGGCTATAGTAGTGGGGATAGTCAGGAATCTCTAACGGGCAGAATTGAACTGGCAGGGCAGATCGGCAATTTTTCTCGTCCCTACCTGGATTACACTGCTTTTAATATTGGCTATTCCCAGACTATCAATCAGGGGCGATCGCCATTTTTGTTCGATCGACTGGTAGATAGAAGGGTATTAAGTGCCGGCATTGTCCAGCAAATCTATGGACCTGTGCGGGTTGGCTTCCAAACCGTGATTAACCTTGATAATGGACGACAAATTAGTACTGATTACCTTATCGAATACCGCCGTCGCACCTACAGTGTCACCCTGCGCTACAACCCCGTATTACAGGTAGGCTCCATCAATCTCCGTATTAGCGATTTTAACTGGAATGGCAATCCTTCACCCTTCGATGACAATTCTGGTATTCGCCCCGTTGTCCAAGGGGTAACTAGGGAATGAAGCAAAGCCGATGATGAGATTTGAACTCACGACCGATCGATTACGAATCGATTACTCTACCCCTGAGCTACATCGGCAATTCACTGCAACAGCATTATAGCGGATCCTGCTGACAGGGGGTAGATCATCAAAAAACCTCTTTAATCAAAAAAATCACAAATAATCTCTAGTATTTCCCTTTTTTTCTATAATCTAGTTAGTATATTAAGACTGTTATGCAGTAGTTTCCACTCATTGACTAACAGTTCCCAATTCAATGCTTCTAGCAGATGTTTTACCCGCTAAAAGTGGGGAAACTATTGAGAATTGCTATATATAGCAAGTGCCATTCCAGCTAGAACGGGGAAGTTTTTGATGGCGCACGCCATTAAAAACTTCCTAATCAAAGCTGCGCCAGCCATAAGTCAATATTCAAGAAAATAATCATATAGTTATCCTAAATGAATTTAGAATTTTAGAGGGTTGAGAACGTCTCCCCCTCCGGGGGAGACGTTCTCAACCCATTTAGGATCGCTATAGCACTACCAACCTAGGGCTGATCTAAGCCAATTATGAAAACTATGAGTGAAATAAATCTTAAAAAATTGCTCACTCGCAAAGAGGTGGCATTGGTAATTCGTGAGTTAATAAATAAGACTCCCCTAGCTATTACTGATGCCCTAGGAAATCTGATTCTAGGTGAAATCCCAGAACCTAAGACAGAAGGATTTCCCATCAAAGTCGCCGAAGAAGTATTAGTAGGATGGATAATCGGGGATCAGCAGGTAGAGTCCTTTATCCCAACTATTACCTATATTATTAATCAAGAAATCGAGAAGAAAACGTTAGCACAGGAAGTCCTCAGTAAATATCAAGAAATTAATCTTTTTTATCGCCTTTCCGAAAAAATTGCTTCGGTTTTAGAATTGGATTTAGTAATTAAGTTAGTGATTGAAGAAGCTAGGAAATTAATTAAAACCAGCAACGGGTCCCTGATGCTATTTAACCAAAGTATTGGCATGTTGGAGGTGGCTTCTAGTTTTGGGTTTGATGCTTGTAGTATCCCGGTGCTGCCGGGTCGAGGGATTGCTGGATATATTTTCTCTAGCGGGATTGCAGAGATAGTTAATGATGTTTTATCTGACGATCGATTCATCCCGACAAATAATCCGATTAGCTCGCTTATTTGCGCACCTTTAAAAACTAGAGACAAGGTGATTGGCATTATTGTTTTTAGTAATAATACTCCCATTACTTATACGGCATCAGATTTGAAGCTATTTTCTGCCCTCGCAGGTCAGGCGGCTAAGGCGATCGAGAATGCGCTCCTTTATGCAGAGAAGGAAGAGTATGCGCGAACTCTAGAACAAAAGGTAAGAGACCGAACAGCCGAATTAGTGGCAACCCAAGAAGAACTGATTCAATCAGAGAAACTGGCTGCCCTCGGACAACTCGTGGCGGGAGTAGCCCATGAAATAAATACACCATTAGGGGCAGTGCGAGCTTCCATTAGCAATATTAATAGTGATGTTCAAACAATAGTTACCCAGTTACCTCAACTTTTACAACGGCTTTCGTTAGAAGAACAGACAGAATTCTTTCTATTAGTTAAAACCGCTACTCAAAGTAGAGGAGTTCTTTCCTCCCGGGAAGAACGTCAGTTTCGCAGAGCAATTATTAAAGA
This sequence comes from Phormidium lacuna HE10JO, assembly GCA_943370025.1. GTDB lineage: Bacteria > Cyanobacteriota > Cyanobacteriia > Cyanobacteriales > JAAUUE01 > JAAUUE01. The sequence goes on from CALRPI020000054.1 coordinate 12,526, forward strand.
ACTAGAAGGACTTGACTTAGATAATATCAATAAAAAAATTGATTTTATTGCTGATACTTTCGTGCAAATGGGGGTTACAGGAGATATTGCGCCTTTTGTTGCTATTCTGCAACATGACGATCGCGCTAAAATCATGGAATTGGCAACTAGTTTATGTAATCTAATTTCTGATTCCCAAAATATTACGATCGCTGTAGAACGTGCCTCTAAAATAGTTTTTGCCCTGAAAACCTATGCCCGTTATGATAGCTCAGAAGACAAGGTGCCAGCCAAGATTACGGAAAGTTTAGATGTCATTTTGACTCTTTATAGCAATCTACTAAAAAAAGGAGTGGAAGTTGTTCGCAAATACAACACTAATCCAGAGATCCTTTGCTATCCTGATGAGCTAAATCAGGTATGGACTAATTTGATTTATAATGCCCTACAGTCTATGACCTATCATGGCAAACTAGAAATTGAAGTAGGAGAAAGGCTCAAACAAGTAATTGTGAAGATTACTGATTCTGGTCCGGGGATTCCCCTAGAAGTTCAATCAAAGATATTTGATCCATTTTTTACAACCAAACCCTCTGGTGAAGGTAGTGGATTAGGTTTGAGCATTGCTAAGAAAATAATCGATAAACATCATGGGACGATTACTGTTGTCTCTGTCCCCGGCAGAACAGCCTTTACGGTCACCCTGCCTAATCTATAACAAGGGCTTATGCCTTAGGGAGTTTTGTCTGCACTCTGTGTCGACAAAACTCCCTAAACCTAGATATATAGCAATCCTACAGCACTTTGCATTCAAATGAGGCACACCATAAATATTGAAAGTCTTATCAATGTTGGGTTTGAGAGTGGGCTGAGCGGAGTCGAAGTCCACTCTCAAACTGCTGTAGATAGGTTAAGAACCTTTCCCCCAGCGAGCTGCCGTGTACACACAAATGTGAATTATCTCGTTTGATGTGGAAGAGACCCCTTTTCTTGTATGCCCGAAGGGCTTTAAGCCCCCTATGTCCTTTGGACAGGCTACGCCAACAAAAGAGGGACTTAAATTAATTCTCCCCCCTTTTTAAGAGGGGTTGGGGAGATCAAGCCCTGAAATGTAGTCAGAGTGGACTTGTGTGTACATCGTAGCTTAGAGGGGGAGCCGTTCTTAACCTATTAAAATTCTAAACTCCAATAGGATTAATATGGCAATCCTATTGGAGTTTAGAATAGCGTACTCTTTGGGTGTGTCATTCTAAAATATTTACAGTTCTAAAATCAATTAAGATTGCTATAGCGATCCTAAATCATTTACGAACAGTTACTAAGTCAACTTGCTTCTGGCAGATGGTTTCACCTGCCGGAGGCGGGTGAAACCATTTAGGGTTGCTATATATAGCAATCCTAACTCATGCGCAAGATCAGATTGTTTCTGGTAAATAACTCCGCCCGTTCTTGGCAGGTGAAATCATTGAAGATTGCTATAATTCGTTTGCAGTGCTTAAATTCTAAAAAAATCAGCAATCTCTTCTCATTTACCTAGTTCATAAACTTTACAGGAGTAATCAGAGTGCGTAAACATGGAATATTGTGTGTTGATGATGAGAAAATAATTTTGCAAAGTTTGCGAAAACAGCTAGCTCGTAATTTTGGCGATCGCTATCGTTATGAGATTGCCGAAAGCCCCGAAGAAGCCTTGGAAGTGATCGAAGAACTTGTGGCTGATAGTATAGAAGTGCTAATTATTGTATCTGATTGGCTAATGCCGAATATGCGAGGGGATGAATTTTTAATCTTAGTGCATCAAAAATTTCCGAATATTACCAAGATTATGCTTACTGGACAGGCTGATGAAACAGCGATCAATCGGGCTAGGGAGTATGCTAATCTTTATTGCTGTATTTCTAAGCCTTGGGATGAGGAATATTTAATAGAAAGAGTAGGAATGGCATTAGGAGCAGCAGAGTTAGATGACTAAAATGGCGATTGTAGTTGTCTGTGTAGATGATGAAGCTACGATTCTAAAAAGTCTTCGTAGCCAACTAAGGCGTGGGTTAGGTAGCGAATATCGGATTGAAATTGCCGAAAGTGGAGAGGAAGCATTAGAAATATTTGCAGAGATTACTGCTCAAGGGATGGAAATTCCCTTGTTGATATCTGACTATATTATGCCAACCATGAAAGGGGATGAATTATTAATTAAAATCCATGAATCTTATCCTCAAACCTTAAATATATTACTGACCGGGCAAGCTAATATCGAAGCAGTGGGGAATGCTGTCAACTATGCTAACCTCTATCGATATATTAGTAAACCTTGGGATGAAACCGATCTAAAACTAACTATCAAAGAAGCTTTGCGCCGCTACCAGCAAGATCAAGAATTATTAAAGAAAAATTTAGAATTAGAAAGGTTGAGTATTTCTCTGGAACAAAAGGTAAAAGAGCGGACAATGGAACTCCAACATGCCAATTTAGAGCTATCACGTCTAGCAAATTTAGATGGGCTAACTCAAATTGCCAACCGTCGTCGCTTTGATGAATATCTGGCATTTGAATGGCAAAGGCATCTCCGAGATCAGCATCCCTTAGCATTAATTATGATTGATATCGACTATTTCAAATATTATAATGACCATTATGGACATCAGTGTGGTGATGATTGTTTAATTCAAGTGGCTAAGGCAATTGCTCTGGTTCCTAAGCGGCGGACAGATTTTGTGGCTCGTTATGGGGGTGAAGAGTTTGTGGTGATTTTGCCCAATACCAAAGCGGAAAATGCCATGTTTGTAGCGGAATCAATCCGCAGACAAGTCTCTGCTCTGGGCATTCTCCATGAAAAGTCTGAAGTTAGTGACCATGTAACCTTAAGTTTGGGTATTGCTAGCATTGTACCTACTTCAGTTCAAAGTCTAGATAGTTTAGTTGCTAAGGCAGATGCAGCTTTATACGCAGCTAAAAAACAAGGACGCGATCGAGCGATCGCTCTTACTTGAGCATTCCAATTATTAATCTGACTTCTACTCCCATGCCAGTACCCAAATCTTCTCCCAAATCTTCTTTAGAGCCAGATAAGTTTGCCCGATTAAGGGCAGAAGCAAAAGCCCCTTACCGTCCCCTCCGAAAGTTTATCTACCTTGCCTTTGGGATTTCTGGTTTATTAGGAGCATTTATTTTTTTAGTGCAAATTGCAGCACAGCGCGATGTGGCGGAGGCATTGCCTAATTTGGGTGTGCAAATTGCTGTAGTGGCCTTAATGGTTGTGTTGTTTCGTTGGGATAGTTAAAAAGGAATAGATATAACAAAATGAGGATGAGGTTATGTCATCGTAACCATTTACAGCACTTTGCGTTCAAATGAAACTCAGCAAAAATATTGAAAGTCCTATCAATGTTGGATTTGAGAGTGGGTGGCTGTAGCCACCCACTCTCAAACTGCTGTAAATCAAAAAACTGGTGAAACCAGTTTTTTGATTTGGTATTACTTTTGATTTGGTATTACCTTGATATCGTGAGATTAATTAAAGAAATAATTACCGTCAGCTTAGAAACCGTTAAAATTGTGATAGGGATTGCCAGACTTCGGATTGCTAAGGGATTAGAGATTAAAGAGGCGATCAATAAAGTTTCTAGATAGTTGGCTTGGCAACTAAATATGAAAAACAAAATTTTCTTGTGCTTTCTATTTCTTAGTGTTTTCATCCTGACTGCCTCCAGAGGCTGGGCAGTAGGTATTGTTGAGGAAACTGCTCCTGCTAATAATGCTGGAGTCATGCTGCAAACGTCGTTGGGGAAGGTGCCATTCTTGTTAGCTGAAGATAGTGATAGTACAGGAGCAGATGCTGGAACTATTGACTCAGAGATGGCTGCCATGGCAATGGGGATGATGGATAGTTATAGCGAGATAGAAAACTCTAGCCGAGAAAGCGTGGCGGGGGATTTGTTGACGGGCAGATGGGATCAAGCTCTGAATCAATTGGAAAACACTTGGGAGCAGGATCTGCAAGCTTTTTATGGTGATTATGGGGCGGTGCGCAATGTAAGTTTGCGGGAGTTGCAACAGACCATGGCTAGCTTAGATCAGCAAACTGGGCAAAAGAGCGCGATCGTCTATCTAGCTTCCCGCCAAGATGCCTTGGAAGTTTTGCTGGTGACGACTGATGCTGCCCCAGCCCGCCATAGCATGACCGAAGCCAAACGAGATATCCTCTTCAAAACCGCTGGACAACTACTGGTACAAATTAGTCGCCAAGAACGAACTATTGGGCGAGCGTACTTAAATCCCGCCAAGACTCTTTATCAGTGGATTATGGCTCCTCTGATTCCCCAGCTCGATCGCCAAAAGATTAATAACCTGATTTTTGTCAGTGATTATGGATTGCGATCGATTCCCATGGCAGTGCTCCATGATGGGCAGCAATTTTTAATCGAAAAATATAGCATCAGTAATAGCCCCAACTTCAGCATGATTGATCCAAGGTTTAAGAGTATTCAAGACTCTCCCGTCTTAGCCATGGGGGCATCTACCTTCACTAACCAAAATCCCTTGCCGGCAGTTCCCATGGAGTTAAGGCTAATCACCCAAGATTTGGGTAGTGGAGTATCTTTTCTCAACCAACCTTTTACTGTTAACAATCTGATTAATCAACGGCAACAACAACCTTTTGAAATTGTCCATCTAGCGACCCATGCTGACTTTAATGCCGGCACTCCTGATCGCTCCTATATTCAGTTTTTTGATGGTCAATTACTCCTCAATGATCTCTCAAAACTAGGCTTAAGTGACCCCCCAGTGCAACTATTGGTGATCAGTGCCTGTCAGAGTGCCGTGGGCAACAAAAATGCAGAACTGGGTTTTGCGGGATTAGCCATAAAAAGCGGAGTGGATACGGTAGTTGCGAGTCTTTGGTATGTTAGTGATGAGGGCACCTTAGCATTGATGGATGGGTTTTATCGTCAGCTCCGCACTGCCCCTATCAAAGCCGAAGCTCTGCGACAGGCACAAATCGCCATGATCAAAGGCAACATTCGGATTGAGAATGGGCAATTAGTGACTAATCAATCTAGAACTCCCTTACCTCCAGAGTTGGCAAACCTGAATACCAGAAATTTGACCCATCCCTATTATTGGTCATCCTTTACTATGATCGGCAGCCCTTGGTAATCCCAATTTTGCCAAATGCTTGATGTAAATAATATTTTCAACGGCTTGTTGTTTAAGGATTTAGAGCACTTTGCGTTCAAATGAGACACACTGCAAATATTGAAAGTTCTATCCATGTTGGGTTTGAGAGTGGGTGGCTGTAGCCATCCATTCTCAAACTGCTGTAAATCAGAAAAAGGGTGAAACCCTTTTTCTGATTTGAGATAAGATCAATCTCACCATTACTGTTAAATCTATGACTGACTCCAGCATCGAACCGATCGCCGCCATTACCCTGCCCCCAGCTACCAATCCCCAAGAGGAAGGGGTGTGGTTAGAAACTTCCCTGCGTAGTTGGTTAGATGCCGAGTTTTTGCCAGAACTCACCAACCAACAGATTGCCCAGCGAGCGGCTCAAGTATTTGTCCGCCATCGCATGGAAGGGGAAAATGATCTGGGTTCCTTGGTGATTGCGATCGTGACGGAGATGCAGGAGTTTGATTTTTCTAAGAGTTTCTACAGTGAATTTGCTGTAGCTAATGCCATGAGTGATTTGTTGCTGGATAGCTTGGGGATCGATCGCTGCTGTGGGCAGTAATCTATCTTTGTAATCTTGCCCAGACAAACCCAGCCCCTAAACCTTGGACTCGTGCCATTTTAATCCAGAGGAGAGTCATGTGTTCTAAGTGCAAGCTCATTGCCAAGTTGCCCGTATCTGCAGGTTCCCAACCCAACTCCCGACAGAGGGTAGAGACTTGTTGTTTAGCTCCAGTGTCATCCCCCGCTAAGAGCATGGCAGGCTTGAGCTTCTCATAGCCGGGATAGCTAGTATCCTCAAAATTCTCAAATCCATAGATGGTAAAAGCTTTGACTACTTTAGCTGTGGGGACAAGGCTCTGGACAAATTCTCCGCCCGATTGTTTGCTGTTGAGGCTGTGGCTGAGATTTGCTCCCACCGGGTTTGTACAATCTACTAAAATCTTGCCCGATAAATCTCCTGCTTCTGCCAAGGCTGCTGGATTTGCAGTAAAGGGTGTGGCAAGAAAGATGATCTCGGCGGAGGCAATCGCCATTGCTGGGGCAGCAACTTGGAGGGAGGGATATTTTCCTAGGGCTACTTGCACACTTTGCGAATTAGGGTCACGGGCAGCGATCGTCACCTGATGCCCCAAAGCTGCTAAATTTCCTGCTAATGCAGACCCAACTTGGCCAATGCCGATAAATGCGATATCCATAATTATTAATTTCTAGTAGTCATACCATTTTGCAAAATGCGTGATACGAATAAGATTGTGAATATATTGCTGTGTAAGGATTCAAATAAGGAAAAGGGTGAAACCCTTTTCCTTATTTGGTATTGGTAATATTCAGGGCAGCTAAAACTAGCTGGGCTGTGGCGGTGCCAGAATTTTGTTGTTGTCCAGTGATCAGGTGGCCATCTTGGACCGCGTGGGCGGAAAAAGCTGCCCCAGTTACAAAATTTGCCCCCAAGATTTTAGCTGCATCTTCAATCCGAAAGGGCATCACTTTTTGCCCGACTACCTGATCGGCATAATCCTCTTCGCTATTAGCAAAGCCGGTGATAGTTTTACCTTGAATTAGGGGGGTGCCATTAGGTAATTTGGTTTCTAGCAGCAGGCAAGTTCCATGACAAAGAGCCGCTGAGGGTTTCGGAGTATTGTAGAACTGCATAAACAGATCAACCAAGGCAGAATTAGAGCGGAAGGTAAACATGGGGGATTGACCACCACAGACCACGATCGCTGCGAAATCTTCAGAGTCTAAATCTGCGATCGCCGGAGTATTTTCTAGGAGTTGCATAAATTCTGGCTGGTTAATATACTCCAAAGACAAGGTATCCTCTTGGGAATAACCTGATGCATCCCGGGGATCACTGAGGGCATCAAACTCAACTTTGCCTCCCTGGGGACTAGCGATCGTTACTTGTAACCCAGCTTTTACAAATAAATCGTAGGGATGGATTAATTCTGCTGCCCAAAAACCAACCGGCCAACCTAAGGTAGTAGAAATGGCAGGATTGGCCACGATCATTAAAATCTGTTTGCTCATATTGATCTTTTTGATTCAGGGAATAGTTTTGTAGTCATGGTTGGTTAAGTATTTCACCAGCTTTCGGTAGGTGAAATATTTTTTATTTACACATGCGATACTTCGCAAAAAATTGATATTTCCATCATGGATCAGCCACAATAGATTTGTCCAATGGATAATTTATATGAGTAATATTCACCACATCAATCTTGCTGGGATTGATCTCAACTTGTTGGTAGTTTTTGATGCTTTGATGACAGAGCAGCATGTCACCCGTGCTGGGGAGCGTTTGGGATTAAGTCAGCCAGCCACCAGTAATGCCTTGGCTCGGTTACGGAGTTTGACTGCCGATGATTTATTTATCAGAACCGCCGCCGGATTGCGTCCTACTCCTAAAGCGATCGCTCTAGCGCATCAACTCCGCCCGGCTCTGCAACAAATTCAAGGGGCTTTGCTAGAAAAGCCAAGCTTTGACCCCACCCAGAGCGATCGCATCTTTACCCTAGGTATGTCCGACTATGGGGAATTTGTTTTGTTACCCAAATTGATGGTGATGCTCCAAACTCTTGCTCCTAGGGTGAATCTCCAGATCCGGTCGGGTGATCGACAAAAATTATTAGACCTCCTCGATCGGGGAGAAATCGATCTCGTGTGTGGCGTATTCCCCGAACAAATTCCTTGGCATCGGTAACAGCTTATTTTTCAAGAAAACTATGTTTGTATTTGCCGTCAGGATCATCCTACTATTGGAACTGCCCTATCCTTAGAAGAATATCTAAAAGCTTCTCATCTTTTAGTTTCCATCAAAGAAGATCGAGTCGGACGAGTGGATAAACTGTTGACAGAAAGACATCTAAAACGTCATATTGCCCTGTCTACGCCACACTTTCTGACAGTTCCTTTTATCTTGAGTCAAACTGATCTAATCGCTACTTTAGCTCAACGGATTGCCCTTGTCTATGCAGAACCTCAACAGTTACAAATACTACCTATCCCCTTTGACCTTGCCGGATTTGAGGTGTGTATGCGCTGGCATCAAAGTACTGAAAACTCACCAGCTTGTCAGTGGTTGCGATCAATCATCATGGAAGTAGCGAAAAATATCTAAATAATATTGAAATATTGACAAAACTCTCTAATCTATGCAATCATTATGAAATATGCGGGTGTAGCTCAGTGGTAGAGCGTCACCTTGCCAAGGTGAATGTCGCGCGTTCGAATCGCGTCACCCGCTTATTAATAGCGTTTCCTGTTATATAGGAGACGCTATTAATTTTTTAGCCCTAAGGCGATAGCTTTAATATTTTTTCAACTCAGCTACTAATTGGCTGATTACTTCTGCATCTTCCGCTTGGGGCAGCAAAGCTAAGTAATTTTCCAAATCTGTCAACGCAGATTGCCACTGCCCCAACTGAAATTGCAACAAACCCCGATCCCGCACTTCCATGGGCAGGTTCGGCACTACCATGAGAGTTCGATCGACAGCACAAAAAGCTTTGTATAGATGCTGCTGATTCATGTAGATCACCTTGAGATTAGTCAACATGCGGACTAAAAACCGGCGGGGACGGACAGGGGCAACAAAATTAGGCTGGAGACTAACTTGCCGCCCATAGATCTGGACTAGTCTAGCTTCACAATCTTGGGGAAACAAAATTTCTCCTTGATGAAAAGCATCCACAAAAATCTCACTATCTTCAAACTCAGGGCGAGTGAGAAAATGCCCCGGCATCCCCACACCTACCATGGGAAACCCGATTCTTTTAGCAATTTCTAGATAAACTAACGCTAGGGTAATGGGAATCCCGGTACGGCGATCGAGGACATTATTCAGGAAGCTATTACAAGGATCGTAGTAATTATCTGTATTCCCAGTGAATCCTAAATCTTCGTAGAGGTATTGATTAATTGTTTGCAATACCCGGAGGGGATAGCGCTCTTGGGGCAGGCGTTTTTTGACCACCGCTGCCATCTGATCTAGCTGTGCCAAATAATCTCCCGGATACATCTGGGGATATTCTTCTTGGGCAATGTAGAGAGCCGCCTGAGCCAGATCTATTTGTGCCTCTGGTTTACTAATCTCCCTGACAAATAGCTGCCGTGCTGAGGTGAAATCCATAGTTAGTGGTTCCTGCTGCCAATTAGTAAATAGCACTCCATTTGGCCTTTTCCCTTGACATCAATTAGCCCCCGTGATTCTAAACTAAATTTTTGCTTTAGTAAATGATAGGCAGCACTAGTAACTTGAATTTTCCCCGGCAAGCCCTGAGACTCCATCCGGCTGGCAATATTGACGGTATCTCCCCACAGGTCATAGATATATTTTTTGGTGCCGATGACTCCGGCAATGACTGGGCCTGTATTAATCCCAATCCGGATTTGAAAGTTTTTGCCAGTTTCCTTGGCAAATTGCTCGATCGTATCCAGCATATCCAACGCCATGTGGGCGATCGCCTCGGCGTGGGTCAGACTGGGGGTGGGCAATCCTCCCACTACCATGTAGGCATCGCCAATAGTTTTGATTTTTTCTAGGCTATGTTTTTCTGCGAGGTAGTCAAACTCAGAAAAGACCACGTTGAGAATTTCCACTAATTCAATAGGAGAAACCTCCCCAGATAATTCTGTAAAACCCACAATATCGGCAAAAAGCACCGTTGCGGAGGGAAAGTCATCAGCAATAGTCTGCTCCTGTTGTTTGAGGCGATTGGCGATCGGCATGGGGAGAATATTTAATAACAACTGCTCCGATTTTGCCTGCTCGGCTTGGAGATTTTTCAACGCCGAGAAAAATAATTGGGCAATCACTCCGGCGACGGTGATCGCCCCCACCACCGTCGCCATCAGCAAAACCTTGGATAAATTATTGGTGTGGGTAATTTGCCCTTGGGCGCGGTTGATTTCCTCCGCAGCCAGATCAATAAGCTGTTGGGATAATTTAGCAGTTTGGTCATCGAAGTTGGCAAATTTACCATCAATTTCCTGAAAAATGCCAATAATTCGCTTAATTTGGTCTTGGTAATCATCTCCAGCACTAATCGCCAAACTACGTTGGGCTGGATTCACCTTGGCTGAGGTGGCAATTCTCTCCCGTAAGTGCTGGAGAATATTATTAATTTCTGGCAATTCTGTGGCTTGGCGGGTGGTTAAATAGCTCTTGAGTCGAGCTTCTATTTCTTGAGAGCTGGTAACTAGTTCCGGAACTTCGGCTAACCGGAGTCGCTCTTGGAGACGGAGGCTAGTGGTTTTTAACTGTGCCAACTGCCCTACGGAATCTAAGCCTAAATCCCCCACTAGGGACACTGCTTGCCGGAAGTTTCGGGAATATTGATTGACTAATCCTAAATATTCGGTGACTACAGCCCCGCTTTGGCTAAGGGCTGTACTAACATTATTTTTATCGAGGATGGTCTTCAGCTTGCTGCCATCAGCAATAACGCGATCGATCTCCTGTTGATGTTTAGCTTGATACTCTTCCTGAGCCTTCGTGAAACCCACACTCTGCCAATAGAAAAAGAAATTTCTCTCCCAATTCCGGGCATTTTGCAGAGAAGCATCCATCTTATAGACTAAGCTTTGGATCTCGACACTATTAAAAACTGCGACTTCGGTTTCTTGAATCACGGCATTGAGAGAAGAAAATGCGGTGATAGCAACTTGAGCGATTAATAGGATCAAAATACTAAATGCCAAAGCAAACTTGTTGGTAATACTTAGTTTGTCCTTAAATCCTTGCCACAGCCGCCGTATAGTCATCATAATTTGGTAGTTTTTCTGCAAGCCTAGGTATTAGCAATCTTAAATAGGCTGAGAATGTTTCCCCCTCCGGGGGGAGATTCTCAACCCTCTAAAATCCTGAACTCAATAATGATCATTTCCTGCCCCATAATTTACGGTATCTAGGAAACGGTGGTAATAGTATTGTGGCATTAGAGGTAGACTTTCTCCAAAGGTTAATGGTAACAACTGACAGGCTGCACTAATCCCACTATATGTACCTAAGTTTAGATAGTGCCATACCCAAGGAAGTAAGGTTGTGATGCCTACTTGGGGAATAATCGGTAGAATTAACTCCGGCTTTTGGATCGCTGTTTTGAGGAGAGTTTTCGTCAGGGGCATAAATTGCACCACATCCTGAAGAAAAGGTCTGAGTACATCTTCTCCTAATTCCGCCATTACGCCAAATACGCCGCCCAGAAGTTGATTGATCTGTTCTGGGGGTAATTGTTGATCCACGGCAACCCGCATGGCTTTTTGAAATAGCCAAGTGACAGAAATATTTGGTTGGTAAGGTTGCAGTAGAGCTAGGGAGGGGCGATCGATCGCCTCAGCCTCTAATGCCTCACTAATCCCCCCCGTTAACCGAGCCAGATGGCGCACCATCGCACCAAACCCGCCAAAACTTACCGGAGATTGCCCACCATTACTATCCCCCACGGGTAAAATTCTTGCCCACGGAAACCGGACTGGGCTGTTGTGGTAGGAGGGAAAGTAACCGAACAATGCCCGCCGCCACTGGAGTTGAGCCAGTTCTACTCCCTGATATTGGGGCAGTAAACTCAGATATTCTTCAAAGAAAAATTCTAGACTGGGGCGCTGGGGGGTGGCATCGAGGTAGGTGAACATGTAGGTAGTTCTGCCGGTGGGCTGGGGTTCGCCGGGGTTGAACCGAGCCGGAAACGCTTCCCAAAAGTATTGGTGCTGGGGTGGCTGGGCAGTTAAAGGCGTGAAGGAAACAATTAAATCTCCGGTGTCATTGGCAGGAAAACCCTTGGCACAGGTTCCCACCACGAGGCAAACTCCGGCAGGAGTTTCTCCCTGTCTGGCTTGTTGGACTAAGGGGGAGAAGTTTCCCATGGCATCGATTAAAAGGCGGCTGGAGAGTTGGCTCGTGCCGGGGTTGTTCGTTACCTTGACCATGACACCGTTGGGATGGACGATCGCCCCCTCAAATCCAGTATTTTCTAAAAGCTTGCCTCCTGTTGCCAGAAATTTATTTTTCAGAGTTGCCAACAAAAATACCGGATCCACTCCCAGATTCAAGACATCCCGCAGCCATAGCTCTGGACTGCCGTGGAAACTGACTCGCACAGGATTGAAACTGCTGGCGATCGCTTCTTCTAGTTCAGCCTCTGTTAGTAAATCTAGTTCTAGAAAAGTCTCTAATTCCCCACGAGAAATATTCCATTCCTGCTCTCGTCCTCGTAACACTCCCCTTTCCAATAAAGCCACTCGCCAGCCCCGCCGCACTAGGGCAGCCCCCAAGAGAATCCCTAGGGTTCCCCCACAGATCACCACATCCCAATCCACGATGGGTAATAATTCTGTACTTGTATGGACTACTTCGGGAATGGATTGATGGCTTTGGGCAGGATCTTGATGGCGCAGATTGTGCCAAAGGCGATCGACCCGTTGCAATTGCCCCAGAGCATCCCCCGGTATTTGCGCTAAAACCTGAGCGGATAAAATATTTGCAGCCTGAGTCAGAGGATCATGAACCATAGGATTAGCTAATCAGCGGGAAGCCCCACCCTCTATCTATTAAGTGCAAAGCCCAAGCTACACCAACGGATGAGTGGAGGGATGAGAAGTTATTTATTTGTGGGATATCGACCTTACCAATAAATAACTATAGCGATCCTAAGCCATTTGTGGATTTTTGACTGGAATGAATCTACCCTCCTGATGCTGCGGGATATTTGTCGCGGTGAAATGAGAATTGCTACATTAAAAAGGGTTCTCTTGACAATAAGCGAACGTTCGTTTATTATAGAATCTATGAGACACAAAGATGACAAGAAAAATCTAGCAATCTGTGATGCAGCGATCGCCCTGATTACTGCCCATGGTTTTGCTGACACTTCTATGTCAAAAATTGCCAAAGTTGCAAACGTTTCCCCGGCGACAATATACGTCTATTTTGAGAACAAAGAAAGTCTTTTGAATGAAACCTATTTGTTCGTGAAGCAGGAAATGAGTACGGCAATGTTACAAGGGGTCAACCCGAACTTCTCTGTGGAGCAAATCTTTAAAATAGTCTGGAACAATTATTATGACTATGGGATGAAAAATCCACTCAAATTTGCTTTTGCTGAGCAGTTTGCCAATTCCCCAATGATCGATCGCATCTCTAAGGATGAAGGTTGGAGCTATTTCCAGCCCCTACTGGAAATGTTCGATCGTGGCAAAAAAGAGCAGGTTTTTAAGGATATTTCCCTAGAAATTTTTAATGCTTTTACCTTTGTCCCTCTGACGGAGTTGATCAAAGCGCATTTTAGCGGTGGGCTGGTTTTAGACGAAACGATGTTAGCAACCACCTATAAAATTGCGTGGGATGCCATCACGAATTAATTCTTTTTTTTTGAGAGTTAATTAAATGAATATTCAGTTAACCAAGTAGGAGCAAACAAAATGAAGAATAAAAACTGGAACGCCGAAAATATTCCAACTCAAAAAGGAAGAGTAGTAATCGTCACCGGTTCTAGTAGCGGCATCGGTTATGAGGCAGCAAGGGTTTTAGCCGCTAAAGAAGCATCGGTAATTCTGGCAGTTCGCAATTTAGACAAAGGAAGCAAGGCGTTGGCAAAAATTCGACAACAGCATCCAGATGCCGATCTCCGGGTGATGGAACTTGATTTGGCAAATTTAGCCTCGGTTAAAAATTTTGCCGTTAACTTCAAGCAAAATTATTCCCGTCTAGATTTACTGATTAACAATGCTGGGGTGATGGTTCCGCCGTACACAAAAACAGCAGATGGTTTTGAATTGCAACTTGGCACCAATCATTTGGGACATTTTGCCTTGACGGGACAACTTTTATCATCATTGATCAACACCGAAAGTTCTCGAATCGTTAATGTTTCCAGCGGTGCCCATGCTTTGGGCAATATAGACTTTGATGATTTGGCTTGGGAAAAGAGAAGCTATGCTCCATGGAAAGCCTACGGTGATAGCAAACTGGCTAATCTTTATTTTACCTACGAACTCGATCGCCAACTCAAAGCGTACGGTGGCAAAACCTTGGTCACTGCCTCCCATCCGGGCTGGACAGCAACCGAATTGCAACGAACTTCTAAAGTTTTTAACTTTCTTAATGGTTTCTTTGCTCAAGATATCTCTATGGGAGCCTTGCCGACTCTGCGGGCAGCGATCAATCCCGGACTGCAAGGTGCAGAATACTTTGGACCTCAAGGAGCTATGGAAATGCGGGGCTATCCGGTACAAGTGGCATCGAATGAATTATCTAAAGATCAGGCGATCGCTCGAAAACTATGGGAAGTATCGACAGAATTAACAGGGGTAAAATTTGAATTTAATTGACTTTTGAATAAATTATTTGTTGGCTTCATCAACAAATAATTTATCCCATTTATCCATGATTATGATTCTGTTTCCAAGCTTACACGTTCGTAGAGAAGTTCGATCGGCAACTCAAATTCAATACTAGATAAAGTAATCGTATCTCCCTCCGTGTAGGGATAGTAAAGCCACATTCTGCCTTCACCCCGACAGTAACGTTCCACAGAAATTTTTTCAGAATCAACCAAGAGATATTCTTGCAAACTAGGCATGGTTAGATAATATCGGAACTTTTCGCCTCTATCTCTACTGCTAGTACTTGGAGAAAGCACTTCCACAATTAACTTGGGATTTTGCATGAATTTATGGGCGTTGATATCCTCAGGATCGCAACTAATAATAATATCTGGATAGAAGTACGAGTTCTTAGCAGTAACTTGGACTTTTACATCTGATACATTAGCCCGACAACCTCTAGAACGGAGATGAGGATATAAAGCAGTGTAAAGATTTAGAGCAATATCATTATGGGGAATTGTCTCCCCAGTCATGGCAAAAACTTCACCATCAAGATATTCATGGCGAACATCTTGATCGAGTTCCCACAGGAAATAGTCCTCTATGGTCATTTTTTGAGTCATTTTTTGCGATTGTGGGGAGGTGACTATCTTGCAATTGTGAAGTTTTTGTGGGCTGAGGGTTGTCGAAGCCCAGAAAAACTTCCACAACTCTCGATAACTTGCTTGAGGATTAGGTGAGGTGGATGGTGCATTCAAGAATCAGCTTTTGATTGATTGTAGCGTAGGGTTGAAGTTCTAGGGCTTGGCGAAATGCCCGAATCGCTGATCCGTAGGCACCCAAGGCGGCGTGGCACAAGCCTAAGCCATGAAATGCCCCAAAATGGTAGGGATTAAGGCTAACCACCATTTGACAATCTTCGAGGGATTTTTGATACTTGCCCTGACTGTAGTAGAAAATTGCCCGGCGGTTCCATGCCTCGGCAAAGTCTGGCTGATCTTCGATTAAACTAGTCAGCAGAGCTTCTGATTCCTTGGTGTCGCCTTGTTCTAGTAGGGCTTGAGCCTGTTGGAGTAGCTCCATGCCGTAGGCTCCTTTCTGGTGAAACCAAAGCCGCCATAGTGCCACCGTTGCCCGATGACGGATATTTTCATCAGAATTTTTTAGGTCTTCTAGTAATAAATCAATTTGGGACATGGATTTAGGCTGAGTTGGGCATTATGGCAACCACCGAGGCGGTTAGAGAAATTTCTGACATGGAACCTGCACAAAGCAAAGATTCCACTATTCTAACTAGGGGTGAAGGATTTCCTGAAACCATTTTTCTAAGCGATCGCCCATCGCCTTTAGGGAATAGGTCTCTTCCACCTGCTGTCTACAAGCATAGCGATCCAATTGCCCTACTTGGGTAATTGCCGTCACTAATTCCTCAATTTGATCTGGTTTGACTAAAAATCCGGTTGTTCCCGATTTGACAATCTCCGTCAAACCACCCCTAGCGTAGGCAATAACTGGCACTCCACAAGCCAGTGCTTCGATCGCCACATTCCCAAAAGCTTCAATCCAACGGGGAGTAACTAATAAAGCCAAGGATTGCCGAAGTTCCTTTTGTAGCTCTGAGGTGCTGAGAAATCCTTGATAGGCGATATCTGCTTGGGGATATTTTTGCTGGATGGTTTGCCAATAATCTTCATCTTGCAGCATTCCAAAGATTTTCAGGGGCATTTGGGCGATCGCGGCGGCGGCAACTGCATCCTCTAGGGCTTTTTCAGGAGAAATTCTGCCCACCCAGGCGAGTTGAGGCTGGGGATTGGGGCAAAATTCGTACAGAGAAACATCAATGCCGTTCCCCAAGCAAGGGTTATCCAGCCCCAAGCCAAAGGTTGCTGCCTGAGAATAGGTATGGAAAGCCACATTTCTTGGTAGCTGTTGTGCTAGATGAATAATCACCTGATCCATAGCTGCTGATACGGAAGCCATACTGACCAGATGCGCCACGGGACAATTTAAGAAGGGCGTGAGATAGAAGGGCAGCCAATCGTAGGCGAAATTTACTACTAGGTCATAGCTCTGCTGTTGTTGATGCACGTAGTCCCACATATTCCCCAAGACTGAATTGCTTGGTAAATTAACCGGGCTGTGATAATCCTGAGTTTGGGCGCTGATCTGAAGATTTCCGGCAATTTCCACCAAGGGGATGTCCTGCACCACAGAACCTGCCGGAGCCAAAATGGTGACTTGGTGACCTCGGAGGCGCATTTCTTGGGCGGCATTTCCCAGCGTTAACTCCACGCCTCCCCCCACCCCTGATCCCAGAGCACCCACTGGACTAGAAACAAATAGTAGTTTCATTTAATTCGGCTAGTGCATAAGAGTGTTCCCCGCGTTGCGGGGAACACTCTTATTTAGTTGATTAATTTGGCTGATACACACTGGCAGTAATCCCTCGTTGTTTTAACTCCTGGATCAGGGCTTTTGCCTCTGCTTCTACCAAGAAGGCTCCTAGTTGAATTTGGGTTCCTTGGTTGGGAATTTCTGCTATGTATGCCTCTGGGATCACGGCTCTGGCTTGGGCGAGGGAGCGATCGCCATCGTAGGCAGTAATTACATAGAAATAGCTATCTCGCCGGGGATTTGTAGCTGCGGAGCCAGATGCTGGGGCAGGTCTAGCAGCAGCAGGGCTGGGGGAGGGTTTGGCTGGAGCAGCGGGATTTGGTGGCGTAGCTAGAGGTGTCGCCACTGGGGGAATCCCCAACTGCCCAGCCAAGTCTGGAGAACCACTGACGATCATGGGGTTAGCTTTTCCGGGAGTCACTGCCGCCGATGGTTTAGAGGCACTAGGCACAGCAGGAACACTAGGAATGGGCGATCGCTGAGGATTTTCGCTGGGCTTGAGATTGGCAATACTATTGCGATCGAGGTTTTCCAAGCCCCCATTAGCTAAGTTTGGACTAATCGCTGGGGGAGCAATGGAGGGGCTAGCAGTGGCGGTAGGGCTAGGGGAGATTGCAGAGGGAGAAGACGCGATCGGGAAGAAGCGATTTAATCCTAGACGCTGCAAAAGGGCGGGGTTAAATAACAAATAACCAATACTGGCACTGGATAACAATAATAGGAGCATCGAACCCATGCCCAATGGTGTCAAGAGATTATCCGCCAAACCAGCAGCCTCCTGCTCTTCTAGGGCTTCGCTAGGAGATTTCTTCGGTTCCTCAGTCAAACTTTTCAGCAGTTGTTCCGAGGATTCCAGATAGTCTTCTGGGGGAGTTGGTGGGGTTTGGGGATCACCAATTACTAAGGCATTAGCCCTAGGCTCTTCTTGCCCCGCTTTTCCATTTGCCGCCCCAAGTTGAGGAGGAGTTACATCTCGATCTGCTAAAGCCTTAGGGGTAGGTTCTTCTGTGGCAGGTATGGTGATCGCTGGCATCGAACTAGCAGGTAAGTGCAGATTAACTACCTCCAACGATGGGGGTGGGGAGGCTTGACCAATTCTGCTGGCTGCTATGACCGGAACTGTCCGGCGCTGTCTCCGGTAGCGGGCTAACTCTTCTTCTAATTGCACATCCAAGCTACTCAGGGCAGCCTTGAGGGTGGGATGGATGGTTTGGAGTTCATTAGAGGTTTTGGCAGTTCTGGGCATAGGGCAATACCAAGCTAGGATTAAAGATAATTTTTGGTAAATATTTCCTTCGCAGCGCAGGGGAAATATCCGCTAGGTTTAAGTTTGTATGTGGGCGGCGGCCGTCGCCTACACACAAACTGCTGTAATTTATTAACATCATACTCAAGAATATAGCGGCTAACAGGAGTTATGTTTAAGTCCCTTCATCATATCTTAGATGTTATCGAAAATCAGCCCGGATGGGAGGTGCAACAGCAGTTTCGTCTGATTTTGTCCCAGTGGTCTGGGGTGGTGGGGGCAACGGTAGCTGACCATACTCGACCGACGGGGATCGATCGCTCTGTTCTCTGGGTGGCAACTTCTAGTTCAATTTGGGCGCAGGAGTTGACTTTTAAGCGGCATTTGATTCTGCAAAAACTTCATGAAAAACTTGGGACTCAACCTCTTGAGGAGCCATTGGTGAATAATTCCAGCGATGATTTAAACAATCTGCCCGATCGCCTGATCCCCGTGCTTAAGAATCCTCCCCTCACTAATACCTCTGGGCATCCTCTACCGATGAAATCTGTTGCCATCAAGGATATTCGGTTTTCTCCCGGACAATGGCGACCCCGCTTCGACGATGCTGCCCCGATCGCGGCTAATCATCCCAGCTATCTACCCCCAAAGATTAAACAGCGTTCGGCTTCACCTGTTCAGAATATTTCTGTTGACTCTCATATCGGCTCTAATCTCAATCAGTCCGACAAATTTATTCAATCCGGCAAATCTCATCAATCAAGTAAGGCAAGCATCAATGCTCAGGCTTGGTGGCAGGAAGTGCAAGAGCGATCGTACCACCTGCCCCTATGCAGTCAATGTCATTGTCCTACACCCCCCGGAGAGATCGATCGCTGGGGCTGTTGCGCCCTGTGTGCCACTAAAAAATGGTCTCGTTAACCTAGCTTAATCTCAGCGTTAGACTCAATCACATTGGGAAAACTTGCAAAATTCCTTTTCACCCAATTCATACCCACTTCATTATTGAGCTTCACCTTCTGGGGAGAATCAGGGTAAATCTTGCCGAGAATATCAGCATCTTGATCAACCACAACCTTGGCAAAATTCAAAAAAGTGTTGCCAAATATCTTGAACATTGGATGCTTAGGGATACCAAACATTAAGACATAGGTGCGGGTGCGATTTTCAGCTTCTGGGATAAAAAAATGACATTGAGCGACTTTCCCTAGAGCCATTTCACCATGAAAAATTACCAGAGAGGGAAAATGATTCTCTAAATGCGCCTTTAAGGTAGTCGGTAAAAGAAATAAATCTGGTTTCTTGACTTTTTCCATCAAACTATAGGGAGCCGTGGGCATCTCGTAGAAGGCATGGGAAAGATGCCCTCGATCGATAAATTGGTGGAATTGGACTTCTGTAATCCGAAACAATTCTCGATGGGTGCCGTTTTGGTGATTGTAGTCATGCATATTCAGCAGCATGGTCAGCAAATCAGTTTCGATACTGCGATCGCCTGTATGACCAATAAATCCGTAGTTTGTCGCAATCTCATTCAAGACAGTGGGTATCTCTACTTTGGGTTCACATCCTCCATAAGTCCAGATAAAATCACCTTGTACAATTAGCTCCAATGGTTTCAAAAGCGGCAAAGTTTTCTTGTCAGCATCTGGCAGTACCGTGCAGCCTGACGCATCAAAACGTAAAGCATGAAAAGGACAAGCGATCGTACTTTCACCATTACTCTCTACTTCACACCATCCCTCAGACAACATTGCTCCCATATGAGGACAAGCATTCGGCAAAGCATAAATATTGCCCTTAGCATCCTTCCACATTACATAATCATTACCATATACAGAGATTTTGCGAGGCTGATTAGTTGATAACATGGAGTTATGGGCAATCAACCAAGGCGCACCTTCAAGCATAGAAGCCATAATCTTATCTTTCTAGTAAGGTTAAATATTCCTAAAATCATGAAAAATTTGTCACTTTTAAATATATGACGGATAATTCGTATTTGTCAACAAATAAATCTACTGATGGTTTACGTCGCCAACCTAGCCAAAAACGTGGCAAGGATCGCGTTGAAAAAATTTTAGAAGCTGCCGCCGCTGTATTTGATGAGGTGGGCTACGAAGCGGCGACAACACATCAGATTGCGGCAAAAGCTGGGACAGCAGTCGGTTCGCTCTACCAATTCTTTCCCGATAAGGCAAGTATTTTCAACACCATGGAATTACGCCACACGGAGAGAGTTAAGGCGATGTGGGCGCAAACAGACATTGCCGCAATAGTCTCCTTACCCCTACGGCAGATGATCAATTTGCTGGTCGAAGCTACATCACAACTATTTGAGCATCCTGTATCACGAGTCATGTTCATCCAGTTTTATACGAACCGCCAAGTCTTTCAATCTATTGATGAAAGCATGACTCAGGAAGCTATCAACTTTCTGGCGGCTATTTTGCAGCAGCGCAATCCATTGTTAAATGACTTGCAGTTAAATCTGCTCTCTGAGATTTGTGTCCATAGCAGTAATGCCGTGATTTTGTCAGCCCTTCGGAATCCAGATTTACAACACAAACAACTGTTGGCTCAAGAAATTGAAGATTTGCTGGTGGCGTATTTGGAGCCTTATGTTGGCGATGCCGCTAGGGATCAACTAGAAGATGTAATGAAGGTAATGATATGCCCTCATTGCTTTTCTAAGCAGGTATCAAAAAATGGACAACGGAGAGGCAAGCAATGTTATCTATGCAAGAATTGTCGAAAGCAATTTGTGAAAGGTTATGATTAAATTTTTGTCAATAAGATTTTCTGCCCCCGGAGGGGGCAGAAAATCTTACTCTTTAAAATAGCCTCTAAACTTTGATATCGAATAAATTAGCAGGAGTCATCCATGAATCGTCCCATTGAACCTCAACGCATTCTTCTGGCGATCGTTCTATTCAATCTTGTTTCCACTTGGCTGCACTATAGCGATAATGCCCTATTCTTGAATGATTATCCGGGACCTGAATGGTTTACTCCCAAAGGTATTTGGGCTGCTGTGATCGTGATGACACCGATCGGAATACTGGGTTATTGGTTATATACAAAAGGCTCATTCTTGATCTCCTATTTATTGCTGGGTGTTTACTCGATTACCAGTGTTTCTAGCCCCGGACATTATCTCTATCCCATGACGATGCCAATGTCATTAAAAACGCATGGGTTAATTTGGCTTGATGCTTTGTCTGGTTTATCTTTAATTGGTTTCTTGGTTTGGTCTTGGGCGATCGCCCAAGAATGGCACAGGAGGGAGTCTGACTCCGTTTCATAACTTGATCCCCCCCAACCCCCTTAAAAAGGGGGAGAGAATTAATATTAACTCGACTCCTTTTGGTGAGCGAAGTCGATGGGATTAATTTTGTTTGCGGCGAGTTTTTTTGCTATTTTTTGATGACTCTGGTAATTTGCGAAAAGAGTATTTGGGATCATAGCCATGTTTGAGAAGTTTGCTTTGATCGCTAATTTCTACTATGGGTGGAACTTCCATGCCGATTAATGCCGAGATGAAGGTCTCAACCTCTTGAAAAGCAGTATAGGCATCAACTACACGAAAGAATTCTAAATCCTTTAGTATGGGGTTGATATGCAGTATTCCTCCTACTTTTGCGAGGATAGACGATCGATATTCCCGATGCAAGGCTGCATAACTTTGTCCATACGAAAAAAACATAGGATTAGTGGATATGGCAACCCTCTTAGCAGTTGCTATAATTAAATAGTGAAGAATCCATGCTAATAATCCCGTGAATAAAAAGACCATTTTTACAATATTAATTCTATTGGGGATGCTGTTTGTGGGGTGGGGCGATCGCCTAGGCTTGCCTCAACCCATTGCTGATGCCAGTACCCAAACCCGGACTAGTATTAATAACTTTTTTATTGGTCTATTTCCTAGCCGTTCCCCCAAAGACCCCAACCAAAGAACTGAAGATGCTGTTAAGGAGTTGGATCGTCCATCTCCTAAACCATAAACTGCCCCCAGAATTAGCGTTAGTGAAAAAGTCAATAGTTCTCTCGTGTTGCTGGAGAACTATTAGTTGGCATACTCGCTGAGCTAAAGCATCGTTGATTCGTGACACTTCACTGATACCATTTTGCTAAATAGTTGATACAAATGCGATTCTGAATACCTTGCTGCGTAGGGATTTACAGCACTTCGCGTTCAAATGAGACACATCACAAATATTGAAAGTCCTATCAATATTGGGTTTGAGAGTGGGTGGCTGTAGCCACCCACTCTCAAACTGCTGTAGGACTATCTTCGCGTGAATCCAGGCAGGATGCGCGATCCGCTTGGGGTCGTCGAGGTATTGATAAAGGGCGATCGCTTTTCATACTTTCGTTGCATGTTACAAGGTCGCGATCACCAGACAAGCCTTACAGCATATCATCTTCAGCCAGTTAAAAAATTTTCCTCCTAACTCCTTGACACTTTTGTAGTATATATGTAGTATGTAGATATGGCGAACGAGAAAGCGGCTCCAAACCTCTTCCCAAGCCAACTCAGTCCGTACTACACGGACACAATCTGAACCATGACAACTGAATAGTTTCAAAAAACATGTTACAAATTCAACAGACATGTGTGGAGGGTACTCCAAATCCGGAGATAGACCCCTTGGCTTATCCCCACCGGAGTATTCTCTCGCCTCTGTCGATCGAACTTTTTGTCCAATCTTGCAGAATCCAATCTTTGAGAATTTCTAACTCACAAATGGGGTTGTAACTCAGTGGTTAGAGTGCTGGTCTGTCGAACCAGAAGTCGCGGGTTCAAATCCCGTCTGCCCCGTTGAAAGTTGAAAATGGAAAGTTGAATTTTTAATTAATTGGGGGGTTGTGAATCGGGTTTGACCTAGCAGTGTAGCTTAATCGGTAAAGCCCTGGCCTCATAAGCCAGTCTATACGGGTTCAAGTCCCGTCGCTGCCACCGAATCCAACTCAAACCCTTAAACTTACAGACTGAATTTGTGCAATGTGGGGATAGTGTAACGGCAACACGCCAGTCTCCAAAACTGGATAATTTAGGTTCAAATCCTAATCCCCGCGCCTTTTCCCTTTCAATTTTCAACTATGTAGTGCCGTAGGCAAGCGGTTGAAGCCACCTGTCTTTCACACAGGGATTCGCGGGTTCAAATCCCGTCGGCACTTTATCAGAGACTGGTCAACAGTACCTGATACCAAATTAAGAAAATGGTTTCACCATTTTCTTAATTTAAATCCCTACACAGCAAGGTATTCAGAATCTCAGTTGTATCAACTATTTAGCAAAATGACATGATATCTGAATACGAGTCATTGGCAGAATGGTTATGCACCCGGCTTTTAACCGGGTTTACCGAGGTTCAATTCCTCGATGACTCACCAATTTCTAGAATTTCTGGAGAGGTTGCTGGCTGGAAAAAGCACTTCCCTGCTAAGGAAGCGTGGGTTAAACCATTGCAGGTTCGAGTCCTGTTCTCTCCGTTGTGTAGCACGGTTGACCCAGCGTACTACACATTCTTTCTTGGGTCGGCTCGCCTATCAGTGCGGGCAGCGCTCTGTAAAAGCGTCCATTTTCGGTTACAGGTGCAACTCCTGTCCGACCCACTTGAGAGCGTGGTGTAACCGGATAACATCCCAGTCTACGAAACTGGAGATTTGGGGGTTCAAATCCCTCCGTTCTCGCTGAAGTAGGGCAAATGCCATTTACCCCTACTGATTTGGAGAGGTGGCCGAGTGGCTGAAGGCACCATCTTGGAAAGGTCGATTGGGTAATACCAACGAGGGTTCAAATCCCTCTCTCTC
>CALRPI020000055.1:0-35403 GCA_943370025.1 Phormidium lacuna HE10JO
TTGCCCAGGCTATCGTAGATCGTTTGGCGAAATTGCTGAAGTTGTTTGAAAATCATAATGTCAATGGAAAGTTTACATCATTGACATTACGGCAGTCGGTGCCTATCATTGACTGCCTTCCTACTCGTTTTTTAGTCCAAACTCAAGTAGTTATTTGTTTATCCCTAATTTTTACTAGTACATTCTCCTTCTCTCAACCCATACCCCCAAATATTTCCCCACCAATCCCTTTCATTCCCAACCCTGTAGGCTCATGCCAAGGATTGCAAGTTTTAACCGCCCCTGTCTGTCCCGGTGACGGCATCGATACCGGAAAAGAAGCACGATTAGCCCGCCTGATTAATACCTACCGAGGTAACTTCGGATTACCACCTATTCCCCTCTCCCCCGGACTCAGCATGGTTGCGAACCGCCATGTCATGGATTTAGTCCAAAACCTAAGAAGAGTTACTCATGGCTTTAGTAATTGTCCCTACGATAGCAATAACCCCCAAACCTACCTCTGCATGTGGCAAGCCCCCCAACGCTTAGGCACAGGCTATCCCGGCAATGGTTATGAAATTGTTACTGGTGGAACTGGAGGATTTATTGCCACACCAAGAAACTCCTTCAGAAGCTGGCAAAGTAGCCCTCCTCACAATGCAGTTATCCTGAATCAAGGTACTTGGGCTACTAGACCTTGGAAAGCTATGGGTGTGGCTATTGATCAAGGATTTGCAGTCGTTTGGTTTGGAGAAGCACCAGATTCACCAGCTAGTAGTGGTCAAAATGGAAGTTTACTAGATTTAACTAATCAACAACGAGCCATCAATGGAATTCCCGCATTACGTCTATCTGATCACCTAGGGATTGCTGCTCAAGGCCACGCCCAAAATATGGCAAATACAGGCTTTTTCAGTCATACTAGTCCTGATGGTTCAAGGATGAGCGATCGAGTTAATCGCACAGGTTATCAATGGCAAGTTATTGCAGAAAATATCCACATGGGAACAAACCAAAGTCCCAGCGGAGCGGTCAATTCTTGGATGAACAGTCCCGGTCATAGACAGAACATACTTGATCCTAAATATACAGAAATTGGATTTGGAGTAGCAAACCGGGGACAAGATATCTATTACGTACAAGTTTTTGGAAAACCTCAATAGTAACTTTGAGTTGAAAAGTGATCGAGATTCTTCGGAGTTCGATCGCTTTTTCTTAGGGGTGGGGAATGCGATCGCTTTTTCTGGGTTAAATTTTAAGCGATCGTTATTCTTGGGAGTTCGATCGCTTTTTTATTAGGGGTGGGAATGCGATCGCTTTAGAGTGCAAGAGTGCGATCGCTATTGCAAGTAATTTCTTGCTCTGTAAAGCTAACCCCATGCTGCCAAAGCTCATATTCACTGAGATCAATTTCATCATTCCAAACTAACCCATAACCACCAGTTTCAACTCTAAAATTCCTAAAAAAAGCTGGATTACGTAAGTTTGCGAACATTGGATTATCTAACAATTTAGAAATATCATATTTCTTCATCTCAAAATTGGTAAACTCAACTACCAATGTTTTATCATCAATAGCTTTAGCAGAAATAATACGCTCAGGTTTCATAAGAAATCACACTTACTTTAACGGTGGAAGTTTACTAAATTGTTGACTATTCCACATAGCCAATAATTCTTTTTGATACAAAGTTGCCCACTCTATTACTAGCTTTTCAGCCCGATTTGGCAAATCCCCTTCAATGATTGCTAGAGATTCGATCGCAATTAAAGCATTATGTTCACCATAAACTGCATGAAAATGAGGTGGCGGGTGATCCCCAAAGAAGATTTTAATAATTATTCCGTAAAATCGTGCGACTTCTGGCATAAGGATTCTTTTAATAACAATATAAAATTTATCCTAACTCAACTAGGGACACTATTATTTTTTGAGGAGAGGGACATCGCTATTCTTGGGAGTACGATTTTCTTGCAGAGACACTTCGTGAACGCTTTTATTGTGGATGGGGGATGCGATCGCTGTTGCTAGATTAAATTTGGGGCGTTGGCGTTAGCCTTGCAGAGCAATACTCCTCTCTATGGTTGCAACTTAAAGGATTGATAGAAATGTTAGAGCAAAACATGGATTACCATAGAAAAGTCCTGAGCTTGGGTGGAAAGATGTGAAAATTTAGTCAAAAGCCTTGAAGGAACTTGAGACAATGCTAATACAACCATTAATCTCTGTTTCATCAGGCTAATGCTGAAATGCCTAGCTTCTACCTAAAAAGATATCAAATGGATTCTATAAAGAGGTCGCATCACTATGCTCTATATGTTATTTTTCCGCTCTGGTCAGCGCCAGAAGTCTCCTAGTTTCATCCCGTTGGAGATTGAGCCGATCGAATCTGCGATCGAGGCTGATGCGCCAGAGGATATTGCTGAGGCATCAACGGAAACTAACCAAGACCTAGATTTGGCTGGGAGTGGCGATATTCCTGAGATAGAGACTTCTGAGATAGAGATGGACTGGGATCCAATCAGCTCTGATCCAGAATTGTTGGATGATTTAGCTACGGATGGTGAAAGTGTTGGGGTCACCAACAAAACCTTGACTAGTCATGAGATAAAAACTGCTGATGTGGAAAGCAAGGGTGAGGATGGCGTAAAGGGGGAAGATGCCCCAGATATTGAGGATCAAATCGGTGCAGTAGAGGCTGAGGATGTTGTAAACACCGAGGAGGATATGGAGATTGTAGCTGAAGATGATGCTGAGTTGGATGAAGATGATGTGGAATATCCCAATGCTGAAGACACCACTGAGTTAATTGTTGATCGGGATGAAGAGGCGATCGCTAAAGATATCGATGCTGAAGCTGACGAAACTGCTGACGAAACTACTGATGCAAATAGTGAGATGTCAGAGGAGATTGTTAAAGATGCGATCGATGAAGAAGATACCGACTCTGAAACTGAGCCTGTTTTGACAGAAACCAATCCAGAATTTACTTCCGGGGTTTTCACGGTTGGTGCTAGTGGAGAAGTTGCGATCGACCTCCTCTTTGATGGAGGGAAATATCAGGGCGAGCTAGCGATTTTCAGTCTGAATGGGATTGAAGAATTTGCACCCGGCTCTGAGGAGTTTATCCAAGAAGCCGCAGGTCGGGCTTTGAGTGATTCTACTTCGGGTTATGTCGTGTTTTCTGACCAAACTGAGGGAGCGAAGTTTTCTGGGGAATTGGCAGATAAGAACTACAATTCTGGAGATTATCTGGGGTCGAAGACTTTTACCATGACGGCGGGGGATCAGTTTGGTTTCATGCTGGTGGCAAATGGTCGCCTCCAGCAGGTGTTTGATAATCCCGGTGTAGAAGGAGCCTTACGCCCCCTATTCTCGATGGCAACTGCTAACCCAGAAGATGCTTTCCATATGGGACAAATTGCCGATGTCACTGGTGATAGCAATACCTTCGTGATGGAAGATATGCGGGTTGATGGTGTATCTGACCGTGACTACAACGACATCATTTTCCAAGTCCGAGGTGCTACTGGCACAGCCATCTCTGTAGATGAAGTCATCGACCCCGCCAAGGGTTGGCGAGAGTCAGCCCTAGGCAAAGAAATTACTGGTATCCCTGATATAGATGATGAAGTGATTGTTCCGCCGGAAGTACCTCCTGAAACACCTCCTGAAACACCTGAAACACCGCCCGAAATAATAGATGCATTGCCAGTGGATCCATTGACAGGGGCAGAGTATCTTCCCGGTGCGATGATACTCAAGTTTGATTCAACAGCAACTGAGGCGGAAATTTCAGCTTTTGCTCAATCTCAAGGGGCGATCGCTGTAGAAAATCTCTTTGAACAAGAAACTAATGATAATAGTCAATGGAAGGTTTTGCAGTTTACACCAGATCAAGATTTAGTCGAGGTGCGGACTGCGGCAGCCCAAGCATCGATCGTGAGTGTAGTAGAACTAGATTACAAGCTAACTATTAACAACCTTAGCAATGATTCTCTGGCAAATTCCTTGTGGGGTTTAGATAACACAGGGCAAACAGGTGGTCTAGTCGATGCCGATATTGATCTCCCAGAAGCATGGTGGACTCAAACTGGCAGTAAATCTATAACTGTCGCCATAATTGATACTGGTGGAGATTACCTTCATCCAGATTTAGCCGCCAACACTTGGCGTAACCAAGGAGAAGTTTTTGGGAATAGAATTGATGACGATCGCAATGGCTTTGTAGATGACATCCATGGTTACGATTTTGTCAACAGAGACGGCGATCCCATGGATGATCAGGGACATGGGACGCATGTAGCTGGAACTATTGGTGCAGTGGGCAACAATAACATGGGAATAGTGGGTGTCAACCAAAATGTTAGCTTAATGCATCTCAAGTTTCTCAGTTCCCAAGGTACTGGCAGTACCATTGATGCCATTCGCTCTGTTGACTATGCAACACGGATGGGGGCAAATGTGATCAATGCCAGCTTCGGCGGTGGTGGTTACTCCCAGGCAATGTTTGATGCCATCAGCCGAGCCAATGATGCGGGGATTTTATTTGTTGCCGCAGCAGGCAATGAAAGCAACAATAATGACTTTAGACCATCTTTCCCTGCTAATTATGATCTCCCTAATGTTATCTCCGTCGCTGCTACAGACCACAGAGACCGGTTAGCAAGCTTCTCTAATTTCGGTCAGAATAGTGTGGATTTAGGTGCGCCGGGGGTAAGTATCCTCAGCACCTTACCTAGAAACCGCTATGGTTCACTCAATGGAACTTCCATGGCTGCGCCCCATGTAGCTGGAGCAGCGGCACTTTTATTGGCAGAAAAGTCAGATCAAACTCCTAGCCAACTCAAAAAGCTGCTGATGGAAACTACTGACCCAGTTACCTCTTTACAAGGAAAAACTGTTACGGGTGGCAGATTGAATGTCAATAATGCTTTGATTCAGATTACCCCACCTCCTAAATCCACGATTAGTCTGACTGTAACTGAAGGATCAGCCGCCGAAGCGAAGGTTGGAGAAACCCCAAATCCCGGCAGAGTCACCTTAACCCGGAGTGATGGTGACAATAGCAAAGCAGAAACTGTTTCCTACAGCCTCAGCGGTACAGCCACTAATGGAGTTGACTACTCTAACTTGAGTGGTTCTGTCACCTTTGCTGCTGGTCAAAGCAGTGTAGATATTCCCATTGATATCATTGATGATAATGATGTGGAAGGAGCCGAAACAGTAACTATTTCTCTTCTAGGAGATAGCAATTACAACTTAGGTAATTCAGTTGATGGCACAATTACGATCGCTGATAATGACGATCTACAACAATGGATACAACAAAATATCACCTCAGACTTTGCTGAGTATGTCAAAGACTTGGCAGTTGACACTAATGGGAATACCTACACAGTTGGTTATGCTATGGATTCAACAGGACAGCAAGTACAACCAATTTTAGTTAAGTATGATAGCCAAGGTAATTTGCAGTGGAGCAGACAAGGAGGAGATGGCAAGAGTCTGATTTTTTATAGTGTTACCACTGACAGTCTTGGTAATATTTATGCAACTAGCGTTGCCGACAATCAACTTTTTAAATACGATTCTCTTGGCAACTTATTATGGTCTCAGCCAATTTCAAGTTACAAAGCTATTGATGTTGACTCATTGGGGAACATTTATACAGGAGCTTTTAATGGTGGGGTAGCTAAATATAATTCTTCTGGAGATCTACTATGGCAATCTTCTAGTTGGTCAACAGAAACAACCAGTGTAACTGTTGATGCTGATGGCAATGTTTATGCTACTGGATATGATAATCAGTCTTTCCTTGTAAAATACGATGCAAATGGTACTCAAGTCTGGCTCCGTCAATGGACAGATACAGGTGCAGATGATATAGCAGTTGACAATACTGGTAATTTATATCTGGCAGGTTTGAATTTTGCAGGAGGAGGCTCAGTCACTAAATACGATCCAGATGGCAATCAAATCTGGAGTAAGAATCAGACTTCAGAACCATACTTATCTCAATCCATCCAGACTATTGAAATTAGTCCAAGCGGGCAACTGCTTCTCAACCGCAACGGAGCTATCTTCATGATGAATGAGAATGGGGATATTACCTTTGCAACCATTATAAATTCTCCATCGGTCAAGATAAGTTCAACAAAATCTATTGCTTTAGGACCTAACGGCATGATTTATGTAGCCGGAGAAACTGAATCAATTAGTTCAATTGGCGAACAAGATATCTGGGTAGCTAGGTTTAACCCCACTTAGTCTCGATTACAGCCTTGTTGGAGAAAGATCGATCGCCACTCAATCTTATCCAAAGGTGCGGTTGAGACATGTCATACAGCAGTTTGCGTTCAAATGAGACACGCCACAAATAGGAATATGTTCATTTTCATAATATTCAATTAAAACGCCAATAATATCCATCAAGGAGGCTAGGGGATGTTGTTCGTTTTCCCCGACTTCATCAATAAGAGAATCGAGCCATGCGACAAGTTTTTGATAACTAGCTTCATCGTGGGGAATAACTAATTGTTGAGCAAGGGGTTGCCATATTTTTCGGGTTTCGGTCATGTTTAACATTTAATTTACCGACCTGTTCCTCGATCGTATTCAATTTTCCGAAGAAAAATGGTGTTATCTATGCCTCGCTTACCCCGTCAGCTTCAGGCTGGTTATTCTTACCACGTGACGACTCGCTGCAATAACCGGGAGTTTCGCCTGACTCGATTAGAGTGCCGAGAGGTTTTTGTTTATGCTTTGCAAAAGTGCCAGAGTAAGTTTGGGTTTAAGCTCTATGGTCTGTGCATCATGAGCAATCATGTTCATTACCTGCTGGAACCTCAAGCGCCGGAGGATTTACCAAAGATTATGCACTGGCTGAATTGGTACACTGCTATGTGTTTTAACCGGATGCTGCACCGGACGGGGCATTTTTGGGAGAAGCGCTACTACAGTACGGGGTTTCCGGCGGATGACCAGAAAAGAGCGCTGAATACTTTGCGCTATATCCATGCCAACCCGAAAGCGGCGGGGATCCAGCAGGGCTTTTTCTACGATTTTAGCAATTATGGTACCTATGACAGGCTAACCCAAGATGGAATCACTCAATGGCATCCGGCGTTTTTGGCGCTGGGGGCAACGCTGGAAATTTGTGCGGCGGCGTATCGGAAGTTTTGCAAGAGATATCGCCCAAAGCCGAAATCGGAGCGCAGGAGCCACTGGGGAAGCAAGTTATTGAAATCTATGGAATCGAAGCCGAAGAAGCAAAAAGCTTCGCCGGGGCAGTTGAACCTATGGGATGAGTGGGAGATATCGACGGAGATTCATCAGGTGGCGGAGAAGTTTGTGCTTGCAAATTGTTTTAACCCGAAGTTTGCTCTAGCTCTGTTTCCCCAACCGCCGGATGATCCCCCCAACCCCCGCGCTAACGCGCCGCTGCGCTAGAAAAAAAGGGGGAGAATTTGTAGGGTGGGCATTGCCCACCTATAGAAGATTGAATGACGACAACTAAATATATATAGCCTTTGCCTGATGATTTTTGAGGCAAGTAAATTGTGGTGGACTTGGGGGAGGATTTAGCCTTTGAGCGGAGGTTTTTGATGTGGAGGGAGGCTGCAAAAAAGGGGGAAGGTGGGCAATGCCCACCCTACTGAGTAAATATACTTATCGAGAAAGCCATGAAACGGGGCTGGTGCCAGGTATCGAAAAGCTGGAAAGGTATATCTGGTGTGGAAAGTACGGATCGGACAAAACTAAAAAAATCTGCTGGAAGCCTTATCTGCTACAATCTACAAGTCTCGATGCGAGAGGAGAACACCGACCGAACCGATGTGGCGAAAATGGCGAAAACGAAACCCCCCCCCGCGCCCCCCCGCCCCGCCGCCGCCGGGAGCGTGCCTATCTTTGTATTTATATCTAAGGTGTAGGTAGGGTTGTGCCATTCTTTTGTCTTTTTATCTCTCCAGCCAACTTCATTACAGAAATCATACCAAATTTCATCGCCCGGATAGCTGCCATCTAATTTGTAGCCGCATTTCCTGATAATTTCCTTCTGGAGACTAAAGCCAAACTTGCTCACGCCATTTATCTTGCTATATTCCAACCACAGCCCATCTATCTTCAACAAATCCTTACAGGGAAATTCCAACAACTCCTTTTGTGTAAAATAATCATCCTTTTCCTTCCCCACTACCTCCAGCATCACTCGAAAGGTTTCCTGATCTGCTTCTTGCCACTGCCCATTTCTCAAGAACCCCTCCAGTTTCTCGTAGCGCAGCTTACCTATTTGAGTATCAATTCCCCTTAGCTGCATTTCTATGCTCCGGTCAATTGCCTTAGAAGTATTTTTCCGGCATGCGTCAGCAAGACTCACCGCCTCTTCTCCTTTGTCTAGTAGCTTTCTCAAAAAACTACTGGGATTTTTCACCGAGCCTACATAAAACAGCATCGTATCTTTCCACCAATCCTCCTGCCATTTCTCCACCAAAAAATCTTCTTCATCCTGTTGCATGATTTCATTCGCCGCCAAAAAAGCCTGAAAGCTCAAGTGAGCAAACTCGTATTCATTCTTTTCTGGTTCCACCAACAACTCACTAACCTCTGCAATCAGATCCACAAATATTCCTCCCTCTACCGTTGCCCCCACTGCCCTTAACCTTGGCTCCACAATTTGGATCATTTCTGCCTTGAGTAATCGCTCTTGATTTTGGTGCATCATCTCCAGCGCCAAAGTTTGCAATACCTGCTGACTCTCAGCAGCATCCAAAGGTAAATCAATCATTTTAAATATTGGTCTATCTCCTAACTGTACTTTGCAAATTTCTTTGTAGAGAGCAGCTCGATAAGGGGGTAACTCCTGACCAGAACGGCTGCGATGATAGAAAGCAATCATGTTTAAGAGCAGAGGATTTTTTGCCATATCTGCCAATTCTGGCTGCTGCTCAATTTGCCGGATCAGATTTGCCGATTTTTCAGTAGCTGGTTGCTGGGCTTGCTTCCTTTTCTGCCGATCTCGAATGATGCTCTCTTGGGCAAAATACCATTTGGCGATAAAGTCCTGCCGTTGCTCAGAATTGAAAGGCAAAACCCGGAGCTTAGTCTTTGGCTTCTCAGCAGTGTAGTGGTCGTAGCCGCCGGGTCGTGAAGTTAGGATAAACACGGGCTTCCCATAGTTCTGCATTTGGTCAGTAATCCATTGGCTCACGGCGGGACGCAGGGACGGCGCAACTTCATCAAAGCCATCAAACATCACCAAGGCTTTACCCTTCTTGAGTAATAATCTTGCCCAGTGGGGAGGTGCTTCTAAGTCTTGACCTCCGGGGAGACTTTTAAAATGATGCTTAGTAATCAAATCTGGGAGAGTCGGTTTTTCCTCGGCAATCACTTTTTGCCATTTACGAAGGTATAACAACACAGGAATTAGTTTGGGAGCTTTGTATCGTCCTTCCCTACCCACAGCATAGGTATAGGTGATGTGCTTCAGGAGCGTAGTTTTGCCATAGCCACCATAAGCCAAAATCGCCATCTGTCTCAGGGATTGTCGCTGGGGAGTCTCAGCCAATAACTGCCAAATATTTCCTTCTGTGGTTATTTGTTCAATATTCTGACTTCCTAACCCCGGTTGCATGGGTAATCTACGCCCATCATCGCAATGAATAAATTCTCGGCTAATTGCCAACGGCACAAACACATCTTCTAAATCCGCCACAAATAGCCCTTGGGGAGTAAAGCCTTCCGTAATTTGTTCACTGCATTGACTTCCTTGACACTTCAGATATTTCTGATCAAACCCCGAAAGCTGCCACTTAATTGTTTCATCGAGAGCATCTTTCCATTTAACTAATCCCTCTGCATCATTGCTACCTCGTCCTCGATAAATCTCTATCAGTTTTTCAGTAAAGGCTTCGCTATAACCTGACCAAACTGCACAAACTGTTGTCACCGGAAACAAAATCAGTGCCATTAACCAGTCCTGATTCAGCACCGCATGGCCTAATAGACCAGTGGCACTACCCAAGGGCGACCAACGGATTAGGGATTGGGCAGTTTTTTCTACATACCTACGGGGTGCTGGGTTTTCAGATTTGGATTTTGGTTCTTTTGGTTCTTCAGATTCTTCCGGTGGAGTTTTAGGCATAGGTTTTAGTTATCTTGCCCCAGAAGTCGGGGATATTCTAGAAATCATTCCCAAAAATCTATGGTGAGAAGATCATCAAGCGATCGGCTAAATTGCCATAGGTCAGGAAACTTTGTGCTTCTATATTCTGGTTGCAGTTTCTTGAGGCATTGCTGATAAACCACATCAAGGACTAAGGAATAATCCTTCTGTAAGCTTGGAGAAATTTCGATCAGGTCTTCGATTTCAGGGCGAACATGGCGAATTGTCTTCTCCCAGCCATGATACTCAAGGGGCATATTGACATAACAACGTTTCATAATATGTTCAACCAAAGCCCGGATTTGCCCTTTGAAAGCGTTCTTCTGAGCCTTTCCCAAAGAATCGATCTCCTCAATTAAATTATCTAGGTCTAGTTTCTTAAGATCACCCGATCGCAAATTACCAATTGTTTCTTCTATCCATAACAAAAAATCACGATCGTATAGTGTTGTTACTGGAGTGGAGGGTATGGATACTCTAGTCATATTTTTGTTACTCCATTAAAAAGCAATCATCCCCATCTCGCCACAAAATTGTCCTTGCGATCGCGTATTGATTAGCTATCAAGTTTGAGAACTGCCATAAATGCCGATTGCGGTACATCAACGGTGCCGATCGACTTCATTCTTTTCTTCCCCTTAGCTTGCTTTTGCAATAGTTTCTTCTTCCGGGAAATATCTCCCCCGTAGCATTTTGCCAAGACATCCTTCCGCAGCGCGGGGATTTGTTCACTGGCGATCACCTTGCTGCCGATCGATGCTTGAATGGGAATTTTGAACTGGTGGCGGGGGATGAGTTCCTTGAGCTTTTCTGTCAATCCCCTACCCATGGCGTAGGCTTTATCTCGGTGGACGATCGCCGCCAATGCATCTACGGGATCCCCATTGATCAAAATATCCAACTTCACCAGATGGTTTTCTCGGTAGCCAATAATTTGGTACTCCATACTGGCATAACCACGGGTGCGCGATTTCATCTGGTCAAAAAAGTCCGTCACCACCTCCGCTAGGGGCAGTTCATAGATCAGCGTGGTTCTGCCCGCCGATAGGTACTTCATATCCTTAAAAATCCCCCGGCGGTTTTGGCATAACTCCATCAGGGTTCCCACGTACTCCTCAGGAGTTATCAGATCAACTTGGGTGTAAGGCTCCTCAATTTTTAGACGCTCATTGGGAGCAGGCAGAGTGCTGGGATTGTCGATATAGACAATTTCTTCCTTATTGGTGGTGATCCGATACACCACCGAAGGAGCTGTGACGATCAGGTCTAGGTTATACTCCCGTTCCAAGCGCTCTTGGACAATTTCCATATGCAACAGACCTAGGAACCCACAACGGAAGCCAAACCCCATGGCACTCGAGGTTTCTGGCTCATAAGCCAGCGCCGCATCGTTGAGCTTGAGCTTTTCTAGTGCCTCCCGGAGAGCCGGGAACTGATCGGCATCGATGGGGAAAAGTCCACAGAAGACCATCGGCTTGGCTTGGGCATAGCCGGGCAGGGGTTCGGGGGCGGGGGCATTGGCAAGGGTGATGGTATCCCCAACTCTGGCATCTTCCACGGCTTTGATGGCCGCAGCGAGGTAGCCCACTTCTCCAGCATGGAGTTCATTCACCTGCACCTGTCCGGGGCAGAGCACCCCTACCTCATCGAGAACGTATTCTTTCCCGGAAGCCATGAGGCGGATTTTGTCGCCTTTTTTCACCTTGCCATCCATGACTCGGAAATAAACTACCACTCCCCGATAGATATCGTAATAGCTATCAAAAATTAAAGCCCTTAGAGGTTGATCTACTGTATCTGCTGGGGGTGGTACAAGGTGGACGATCGCCTCTAGAATCTCATCAATGCCCTTGCCTTCCTTCGCCGATGCCAAAATTGCCCCACTGGCATCTAAACCAATCACTTCTTCAATTTCTGCCCTAATCTTCTCTGGGTCAGCCCCCGGTAGGTCAATTTTATTTAAGACCGGGATAATTTCTAAATTATGCTCCAAAGCCAGATAAACATTAGCTAGGGTTTGCGCCTCTACGCCTTGGGAGGCATCGACTACTAATAAAGCCCCTTCGCAAGCCACTAAACTCCTTGACACCTCGTAGGAGAAATCCACATGACCAGGGGTGTCAATTAGGTTAAGAACGTACTGCTCACCATCTTTGGCAGTATAATTCATTCTAGCGGCTTGCAGTTTGATCGTAATTCCCCGCTCCCGCTCTAGATCCATATTATCTAGAAACTGTTCCTTCATCTGTCGATCAGCCACAGTCCCCGTGACTTGCAACAATCGATCTGCTAGAGTTGATTTGCCATGATCAATATGGGCAATGATAGAAAAATTACGAATCCGTGAAACAGGGGCATCAGTCATAGCTGTATTGGTCAATGTCGCAATATTTAGTAATAAATGTAGATAAAATGCAGATTACAAAGGATTTACTTCATTTATTTTAATGTTTTCTCGCCTATAGGTCAAAGCAAAACCGGGAATTGTTAAAATAGTCGCTAAGAGGCTATTTATAAGATATGGTTTCACGCCCCCACCGGGGATGGCAAATCATACCCTCTAGCCACTTTATAAATGACCTCCAAGTAAATTTAAGGATATCTATGAACGAGCCTGCTTCTTCTACTCGTACCACGAATCAAGAGAAAATTTCCATCCATCTGGATGCGGAATTGCTAGAGCAAATTAAACATCTCACCAATGACCCCAGTAAAATCATTGAGGCGGCAGTGCGTCAGTGGTTGAGGGGGGAGCGCGATCGAGAGCAAGAATTGACTAGATATCTCGATCGAAATCCTCCTGTCCCACCCCGTGGTGAGTGGAATGATTAATATTGTGTCAATGGGTTTAATCAACCCATTCTTAATCATCTACTTTTTGGGTGTGATAGTGATGTGATTTTGTTGTAATTATTGTTCTGGTGTAATCAATAGACTATAAATTGCTCAAGTATTAAAAGCTCAAGTATTAAAGATTTGGATTATTGCTATGCAAACTGCCCCTGCCCCGAATAATGCCATGCTGCTGGAGGGCTTAGTATCTGAAGTAGTGTTTACTCAGGATGCTGCCGGACGCTATCTATCTTTTTACTGGCAAGATGCTGAGAAGTATGGTTTACAACCTGAGCAGGTTCAGGGGCAACTAATGGCCAATACCTTTAGTCCAGTTGATCTAGACGTTTACTGCGAGAAAATTCGCATAGTTCTATCTCGACAGCTACCTAAACGCTGTCAATACGAATTTAGCTTTCAAGATCAACGAATTTTACTTGATCTTGTCATTACCCCCATTTTAGAAAGTGATGGTAGTGCAGATAAGGTATTGGTTTTAGGGCGTAAGGCTCCCTCGGTGACTAGTGTTTTGGGACAGGAGGCAGATACTCTCCTCGGACCAGATCCTTACTACAAGCTCCTGACAAAGGTCGCCAAAAAGATTCGCAGTACCTTAGATTTAGATACCATTTGGCATCAGACCGTGAATAGCTTAGGGGAAGCACTAGGGGTAAATCGGTGCTTGATCTATACCTACGATCGCGAAAGTAAAAAGTTGCATGTGCAAGCAGAATACGTGCAGCAGCCTTTTCGCCCAGTTATTGGCCAACGGATGAATCTGACAGAGCATGAATACCTCCATCAAGCACTGTTGCGGCGAGAGCCTGTGGTGATGGAGCAAAATATTGTTGATAGTTTTGATCAACAATCGGAGATGCTGGTGGCAACTTGTTATCAGAATGAACCCAATGGATTGATTAGTTTGCAGCAGTGCGATCGCCGTCGCCAGTGGAGTATTGCCGAAATTGATCTAGTCGCCGATTTGGCAGATCAGGTGGGGACTGCGATCGCCCACGCCACTCTCTATAAGGATCTCCAAGAAGCAATTATTCAAGCCGAAGAAGCCTCCCGCCTGAAAAGCCAATTTCTGGCTAATACTTCCCACGAACTCCGCACGCCCCTAAATGGGATTATTGGCTTCCTCAAGTTAGTTTTAGAGGGCATGGCTGACGACCCAGAGGAGCAGGCAGAATTTATCCAAGAGGCACACAAATCAGCGATTCATCTCCTGAATGTAATCAACGATATCCTCGACCTCGCCAAAATTGAAGCTGGGAAGATGGATCTAGACCTGTCTCCTGTGAGGCTAGAAGATTTGATGAGTGACCTAGAAGACTTTACCAAGAACCAAGCCCAGCAAAAAAATCTCAGCCTAGAGATGGAAATTGCCACCACGAGGGATCCGATTATTGTCTATGGCAACTACCAACGACTGCTTCAGATCATGCTGAATTTGGTAGGTAATGCCATCAAGTTTACCCACGAAGGTGGCGTAACGGTTTCGGCGGAGATTCAGAAGAAAAAAGTGCATTTCCATAATCAAGAATTTCCGGGTAGCGTGAAAGTCCAAGTGGCAGATACAGGAATTGGAGTTTCTCTAGATAAACAGGATCGGCTATTTCAGTCTTTCTCCCAAGTCGATGGCTCTCGGACTAGACAGTACGGCGGCACAGGTTTGGGGTTAGCCATCTCTCAAAGATTAATTGAGGCGATGGGAGGTGTGGTTAATTTCTATAGTATGGGCGAAGGCTTAGGCTCTACGGTGACGTTTACTGTCCCTCTCTACCAAGAACCTGTGATGGTTTCTAGTCCAACTAGTGAAGATTAATTAAGATGCTATAGCGATCCTAAATCATTTATGGATTTTTGAGGATTGCGATACTTACAGCACTTTGTGTTCAAATGAGACACGCCACAAATATTGAAAATATTATCAATGTTGGGTTTGAGAGTGGGCTTCGACGACCCTCAGCCCACTTTTAAACTGCTGTAAATTAAAAAACTGGTGAAACCAGTTTTTTAATTTGGTATTAGCAGCTGGACAAAACTGGGGTAGGAGCCAGTCTAGTAATTATTTGTCGTAAGACCAAGGCTGTCCAGTCAATATCATCGATCGTAGTTTGTTTCCCCAAGGTCAGCCGGATGCCACCAAGGGCGGCTTGGGTGTTGTAGCCCATTGCTAGCAGAATCGGGCTGGGGATAGTTTTGCCACTATGACAGGCAGAACCAGAGCTAATCCCAATCCCCGCTAGATTGAGATGGCGGACGAGAGTTTTGCCAGTAATATCTGGACGATCGCTCAACAAAGTAAAACTGACATGGTGGGGCAATCTCTGCCAAGCATCCCCAGTTACCACCAGTTCTGATATATCAGCTAATTGATTAAACAGGCGATCGCGCAATTTTTGCAGTCTCAACATCTCCTCCGGCACTTCCTCCGCCGCCAACTCCGCTGCCACTCCAAAACCAGCAATAATCGGCACAGCCTGAGTTCCCGATCGTAGTTGATGTTCCTGACCACCTCCAGCGAGGAGGGGAGTCAGGGAAACCCCCGATCGCACATACAATGCCCCTACCCCCTGAGGTCCATAGAGTTTATGGCTAGAAAGAGAAAGCATATCCACTGGCATTGCTTGGACATCGAGGGGTAAGCGTCCAGCCACCTGCACTGCATCGGTATGAAAAAGAATGCCATGACTTTGGGCAATGGCACAGAGTTGCTCGATCAGTTGGATCGTTCCTACTTCACTCTGACCATAGATGATGGAAATTAATCTAGTATTAGGACGAATTGCTTGAGTTAGGTCTGCCGGGGCAACCCGTCCTTGGCGATCAACCGCCAGCCGAGTTACCTGCCAGCCCTGACTTTCTAGCCAACTAGCCGGTTGAGAGATCGCCGAATGCTCCACGCTAGAAATAATTAAGTGTTGAGGAGTGGCATATTGGTGGGCAACTCCCAAAATAGCTAGGTTATTTGCCTCAGTTCCACCGGAGGTGAAAATAATAG
The DNA here is from genome assembly GCA_943370025.1 of Phormidium lacuna HE10JO. Classification (GTDB taxonomy): domain Bacteria; phylum Cyanobacteriota; class Cyanobacteriia; order Cyanobacteriales; family JAAUUE01; genus JAAUUE01. Next base: position 15,988 of record CALRPI020000055.1, read on the forward strand.
ACTCCGGATCAGGGGCATGAACTAAACTCGCCACTTGCATTCTGGCAGTCTCCAAGATAGTCGCCGACCTCTGACCCCACTCATGCAGACTAGAGGGATTGCCCCAGCTAGTAGTCATAGTCTGCTGGATGGCAGCGATCGCTTCGGGGCGGGTAGGAGTAGTAGCACTGTAGTCGAGGTAAATTTGCATATTGATGATTGTTCTCTCCCTTTCTTCAGAATAAGCCTAAGCTGACCCTTGGGCAATTATTAAGCAAGATTAAAACATCCAAAACCCTAGAAAATTCGTCAATATTGCCTAAATCCTCAAAATATTTACCAAAACTTTTACTAAAATCCTTTACAAAACTTAATTAGTCTGTTACATTTATTTACATAAGGAAATCTCAATCACTCAATTAGACCAACTCAAGGAGTAAACCATGTATAAAGGCTCAATCTTGGACAACGATGGAAAACTGAATAACTTTGCGATCGAACCCAAAGTTTATGTACAAGAAGCTGTCGAAGTTGGGTTTACTCCTCAAGCAGAAATTCTGAATGGGCGTTTAGCAATGATTGGTTTTATCTCCCTATTGCTACTAGAGGTAGCAACAGGTCACGGCATAGTAGGCTTTATCGCTAGCCTCTAAGCTGAATAATTTTCTTGATAAATCTGCTCATAAATTTTCAAGGTGAATTACAGGAATAGTTCTAACCTTGCTCTTAATTTGTGACTAATAAATCCAAAAATCCAAGAAATCCAAAAATCTAACAGTTACAAAAGGAGTAGTGGGCTGCTACTCCTTTTTTTTGATTAATTATTTGTGTTTACTCATTAGTTATAGCAACTCTAAATAGTTTGAAAACGGCTCCCCCAAAGGGAAGCCGTTTTCAAACTTCTAAGATTTTCAACTCAATTACAGCACTTTGCGTTCAAATGAGACACACCATAAATATTGAAAGTCCGATAAATGTTGGGTATGAAAGTGGGCTTCGACTCCGCTCAGCCCACTTTCATACTGCTGTAGGATTGCTATATCTTTAGTTTATAGAAGTTCCTATCTTTTGTGCCATTTCCTTGAACATCGCCATATTTGCACCGGGACGACGGCGAGGAGTATCGTTCATTACCAGATAGGCTGGGAGAATCTCTGGTTCAGGAACTACGGCTGCCACAGGCTCTAGTGTAGGAGTTGCAGCAGGAGCAGGTACAGGCTCAGAAGCTGTTTTAGATGACCGAGGAGCTTTAGGAGCTTTGGTTGGCGCGGTAGGTTCGGTCGCTACCTCCAATTTTGGTTCTGGGGCAACAATAGCTTCGGGTGCAACAACTTCTGGTGTCGCGGCAACTTCTGGTGCAGGTACAGCAGAGGATGCTGAAGCAGTAGTTTTGGGGGTGGGAGCAAGACTTGTTGCTTCATCTAGCTCTAAATAAAAACCCTTAGATTTTTTAGATTGAACTGCCGGTGCGGCACCGGAATCCTTTTTCTTCATAAAACCGAACATTGAGATAACTCCTATAAATAATGGTGAATAATGGGATTTCCCATCAGGGCTGGCGCATTTGGATGCTGTTGCAGGCTAAGGGTCGTCGAAGCCAGCAATAAAGTTCACAACTCTCGATAATTCGTTGCCAGTGCGTAAGTCCTACCCGTAGGAAGGTGGGGATGATTATGATTTACTTATGAAAAGTATAAACTTTTTTTAACATTTCTAGAAAAACTTAACATTAAATTTTTGGCACGGTCAATAGACCACTTTGAAAACTGGACTACTACAGCAAAATCAGTCGGTGGGAAAGGTAGATTGACAATAGAGCAAAGAGATTCCAATCAAGAGGTTTGTATGGTCGATCGCCCCCCAATCACCCCAACATCAACTCCAGTGTTAAACCCAATATTATTAGTCCACGGGATCAACGACACGACGAGGGTATTTCGATCGATGGAAAGTTTCCTCCGAGCGCAGGGCTGGGAGGTGCATAGTTTCAATATGACTCCGAATAATGGCGATGGTCGCCTTGAGGATATGGCAAGGCAGGTAGAAAAATATGTGCAAGCAAATTTCGCCCCGGAGCAGAGGTTTAATTTAATCGGCTTTAGTATGGGGGGAGTGATTAGTCGTTACTATCTGCAACGTTTGCAGGGAATGCAGAGAGTCGATCGCTTTATTAATATTTCTGCGCCCAATTATGGAACTCAGGCTGCTTATTTCTCCCAGCGTCCCGGATGTCGGCAAATGCGCCCGGATAGCGAGTTGTTGCAAGATTTAAATCAGGATCACCCAGAAATTTGGAACGGAATCAAATTGACTTCTATCTGGACTCCCCTAGATTTAATGATCCTCCCGGCTCAGAGTTGTCAGATGCCCTTAAGCAAGAAGGTAGTTGTGCCAGTGGCATTTCACGGCTGGATGGTGAAAGATAAAAGGGTTCTGCAAGCAGTAGCGGATGCTTTGCTAGATTAACAATCGGGATTGGATTATTTAATGGGATTATTTAATCCGCTTGTCATTATCACGGCGGCGGCGGTCTTGCCAGTCTACAGCAGTTAGGTAGGCAACCCCACCCGTCACTGTCACCAGCAAGACAAGAGCAACTAAAACTAGAATCCTAACAATTATGTCTTCCACGATCGCTCCCTATCCACCCGTTAATAAATATCGCTTAATCAGTCTATAGACCGTTTCTGCCCCAGACGACCATCGCGATCGACCAAGAGAACAAGCCCAAAACTGCTACCCAACCTAAACTAAGAATATCCATAGTCTTAACATCCTAATTTTTTTATAATCTTCAGTTATCAATGGTAACAAAAATATGGCACGTTCCCAATCCCCAAGAATAAATCTAGAAATTCTCAATTCGCATTATGGAGCAACTTTTTGATCGAGAAAATCTGAAAACCTAACAATTTCGTTGAGTAACTTGGACAAAAAACATATTTGATACCAGTTTTTAGGACATGGACTCTAAAATGAGAACTGCTGGGTTAAGAGGAGAAATGCCCAATTTAATTGGTGTGTAAGGTATTATAGAGAAGCAAAACAATGACAGGTCGGGAGTCAACCCATGCAAGCAATCTTGTTGAGTAGCGAAGAAGTTGCCAAACGTGCATACCGAATCTACGAGGGCAAAATTCGTCAAAAGGTTGAGATAGAAGCAAACATTGGCAAAATGATCATTATCAATGTTGAGACGGGTGACTATGAGATCGATAAAACAGGGCTGCAAGCAGCTAAAATTCTCCAAGCGAAGTCTCCCTATGCAAGACTTTTTGGCATTCGCATTGGCTATAATGTAGCGGCTTCTTTTGGCGGTGTAATGGAGCGAGTGAATAGTGATTTCCGGTATTGTGACTGATAGACACGCGATCGTCTCGCTGACATTTCTCTTGGTAAATGGCGCAACCTTGCCGATCGAGTTTGTCATCGATACAGGTTTTACGGATCACCTTTGCTTACCACCAGAAGCAGTAAAATTGCTAGGACGACCTTCTAATCACCCTATAGAAACCATTTGGGATATTCTCTGAAGCTTTTGCAGAGAGATTGCCCCATTCCTGCCCCTCCAAGTCTCTATCGAAGGTGTTTACATTAACCTGAGGGGAGAGACTATAATCGATAGAAAGTTCATTCAAACCTTGGCGGAGAAACAGGTGACCGAAGAAACACAAGCACCTACTAAGGTCTTTATCAGCTATAGCTGGGACTCAGAAGACCACAAAGAAAGTGTGTTGGCGTTGGCAAACACGCTACGAAACCCCTGGGGAATAGAAACTGATATAGACCAGTATGTTAGAGCCAAACCTCCATTTACTCCTTCACAAGGATGGGACTTATGGATGGAAAAAAGGATTGAATGGGCTGAGTTTGTGCTGATAGTTTGTACAGAAATATATAAGCGACGGTTTAGAGGGGATGAAGAACCTGGGATTGGACGAGGAAGCACCTGGGAAGGAACAATCATCAGGCAGCATCTTTATAACAATCAATTGGTATGTACTAAGTTCATTCCTGTTGTTTTTTCTTCTCAAGATCTGAACCATATTCCTATTATTTTTAATGGAAACGATAAATATATTCTTGAAGATGAAAAAAGCTTTAGGGAACTGTGTTATCGACTCAATAAGAATCCTATTGTTGCAATACCAGAAGTTGCGATAGCGAAATTACAAGCACCTCCGGCACCAAAGTTCTTCTCACCCCAAACATCGCAGACAGAACCCCCATCAGTTTTTCTAGATATTACTGAAATTCAAGATCAATCTATTGAGAAACGAGAAGCGGAGCCAGAAAAACCATCAATTAATGCTCGAATAAATAACTCCTCTCGATCAGAGAGCCTATTGAAGCTAGAAGAACTGCTGAAGGCAGAAAAAATAAAAGAAGCAGATGAGCAAACCAGGACGCTCATCTTGATGGAAAACCAAAACAGTCTTTTAACTGCTCCCGATATTAGGCAACTTCCTTTGGATTTACTTGGCAGCATCGATCATCTCTGGATGAAATATAGTGCTGGAAAGTTTGGGTTAAAAATTCAGCAGCAGATGTGGCAAGAAATTCAGGAGCCAGAAAAACCACGCTTTAAACTATTTCCTAAGAAGGTAGAGCCATTAACTGAATCACAGGCATGGAATCGATTGGGATGTTTAGTGGGCTGGCGTAGTGATGATGAGAAATTATTGCCAGATGCAAAGCTCGTTTTCTCGATCAAAGCTCCTCGATGCTGTTTTCCTCGGACTCGATTGTGGTTACATAATGGGTTTGGAAATACGGTTAAACAGTTTGTTGCGTTAATGGAGCGAGTGGCACAATTGGAGTGAAATGGTAGTTTGTCAACACTCATAAAACTATGTTTTAGAGTTTAAAGTCAATTGAGATCTGATACGGTTTAGAAAATTTGCGACTACATAATTCAAGTAAAGTCATCTTTTTTCTCAACTCTCATGGTGGATACTATTGAAGTTTTTATTTCTTACTCCAATCAAGATAAAGAGTTCGGCTCTAGGCATTGCAGGGATTTTTTTGTTGTCCCAAAAGATTTTCTATCTGGTTTTGGCTTAGCACAGAGGAATAGTATGGGCAATGCCCACAATACTCTTTGAATCACTACATAATAGGTACACTTCGGAAAATGTTTGAGACTTGACACCATAGGTAGTATGTCAATACAATAGTACTATACATCTGGACGAGTTTTTGGAGTTCTTATGACTAGAAGGATTTTCTTTAGCTTTCATTACCAGCGAGATATCTGGCGAGTCAATATTGTACGCAAACATGACGTGGTGAAAGATTATCAAGAAGCGGGTTACTGGGATTGCTCTCTTTGGGAATCAACGAAGAGAACAGGTGAAAACTCACTCAAGCGACTGATTAACTCAGGCTTGCAAAATACCTCTGTTACTGTTGTGCTGATTGGAGCAAAGACCTCTGAGCGCAAGTGGGTCAAATATGAAATTGAGGAAAGTCATAAACGCGGGAATGGGATGTTAGGGATATATATTCATAACATTAAGAGCATAAACGAATATACTGACTTGAAAGGTCGCAACCCTTTCGATAGCTTCACTGTCGAAAAGCCCGGTTTTTATTCCTATATGCCGAAGACTTACGTTAGTATGTCCCAGATTTACCCAACCTATGACTGGGTTTACAACAATGGATATAATAACTTTAGCAAGTGGGTTGAAGATGCCGCAAAGGCTGCGGGTCGGTAATTGATATGCTTTTTATGGCGAGGCGGGGAGCGGCACAATCACCAGCAAAACGGTGATCACGAACGTAATCAAATACGGTAGGTTTGCCCAAGATTGGAGAGTGCTGGGAATCTGCCCTAGAAATTTGGTTGAGTTGTCGGGTTTGAGGAAATTTCCTTTAACTTTCTCGATCCATTCCTGATCGTCGGGAATGATATAACCACCCAAAATTCGGGCTAATCGATTGAAGTTATCACGAAACTTTCGCTCCAGATATAAGTAGTAAATATCCAGAACACCGAATAGAGCAAAAGCGACAAATGCCAACACAAATAAAGCCGCACTTCGATTGGTAAAACCAAAACCCACTATTGCTGCCCAAATGGTTATTCCAACTTTTTTCACTTCTAATGAATTGTTTGCCATGCGAGTGATCGCACTTTGCAACATCTCAGTTTGTTTAACTAAATAGTCTTTATTCTTCTCAACCCAGTCTGAAACGTTATTTGACATAGTTTTGATGTAAATGATAATTGCCCAACTTTAGAGTAATTGCCCAACTTTAGAGTTTTAGTCCGTACCTTTAAAGAGCATATTATGCAGTTTCAAGTATCCAATTTGACAGGCTGAATACTCGCAAGACTCTAAATACTGGAACGGATACCATTCATTTTTGCCGATTGACTCCATATAGGCTCCATCCTGTTGAGCTACATCTGGTTCCATATTTGTGACATTAGTATAGTACAAATAACAGACCTCATTGACCTGCGTGCCAACAATATACTGACCCAACGGTGAAACCGGAACCTTATATTCCGTCTCTTCATACACCTCTCGTTGAGCAGCAAACTCCGGCAATTCATCCTCATCTAGTGCTTACGTTACCGGACAAGGAAATAGCTTGAACTTCCCATTCGCCTCTCGATTTTCAATACAAAGGCAGCAATTCGCATTATGGAACAACTGTTTGATCGTCTTGATCGTCTTGATCTTCCCCAACGGGCAGAGGATGGGTGAGGAATAGGTAGTCTTGGACCGGTTGGTTGCCAATGATGTGTTCTGTGAGGATGCGATCGATCGCCTCGATCGTCACGCTGTGATACCATACCCCATCAGGATAGACCACCAAAATAGGACCCGAATGGCAGACCCGGAGACAGTTGGCTTTCGTCCGAAAAATGCAAGCAGGGCGATCGATCGTGGGCTGGTCTAGCTTCAATTCCCGGAGGCGGCGCTTCAGATAATCCCAAACTTCAATACTGGCTGCCTTGTCACAACACTCCGGCTTGGTGGCATCAGCACAAATAAAAATATGCCGCTGGATAGTATTTAGCCCCAACTTCTCCACACTTTTCGCCAATTTTTCTTGAGTAGATTCCGAAGTCATACAGCACTTTTCATGTAAATGGAATATCTGATATTTTCTGAAATATTTACTGGGATTGAGTTTGTGTGGGCTGAGCAGATTGTGCGTGGGCTGAGCGAAGCCGAAGCCCACATACAAACTACTGTAGCTAAATTCTACAGCTTAGATCGCCGGATTTGTGGGAGAGTTTTAGGTTTTCGGCATAATCGATCGGGCAATCGATCACCGCTGGCACATCTTGCTCTAGGGCAGTTTTTAGAGTGGGGATGAGGTCTGCTGCCGAAGTAATTCGATAGCCTTTCAAGCCCATACTTTCGGCGAACTTGACAAAATCTGGATTAGTAAAATGTACATAGGCAGAAGAGCCAAAATAGTTTTGTTGCTTCCATTCAATCAATCCATAGCCGCCATCATTGAAAATCAGCGTCACAAAGGGAGTGCCTACCCGCAGGGCAGTTTCTAGCTCCTGGCAATTCATCATAAATCCCCCGTCTCCTACCACTGCCACCACCTTGCGATCGGGATAGACCAGCTTTGCCGCCACCGCCCCCGGCATGGCAATCCCCATTGCCGCAAAACCATTAGAGATCAAGCAGGTATTGGGGCGATCGCAGTGATAGTGCCGGGCGATCCACATTTTATGCGCCCCCACATCGGAGATAACAATATCCTCCGCCCCCAGAACCTGTCGCAGATCGTAAATTACCTTTTGGGGTTTGAGGGGAAAGCCCTGATCATTGGCATATTCTTCATACACCGCCGTGATGTCAGCTTTCAGGGCAATGCCCCTAGGGTCTGGTTTGCCTTCGCGGTTCGATCTCTGCAATATTTCCCCCAGAGAATCAGCAATCTCTCCCACCACTTCCACCACTGGCATATAGCTACTATCAACTTCCGCCGGGTTCAGCCCGATATGAATAATTGGCGTAGTGCCATCGGGGTTCCACTTTTTCGGGGAATATTCCACCAAATCGTAGCCGATCGCCAGCACCAGATCCGCCTCCTCAAAGGCACAATTAATAAAATCTCGCTGCTGCATTCCCATCGTCCACAAAGCTAAGGGATGGGTATAGGGAATGATTCCCTTGCCCATGAAGGTGTTGACTACAGGGATCCGCATCTGGGTGGCAAAATCAGTCACCGCCGCACTGGCATTTTGGCTTTTATCTACTTTTAGGGAATCGCGAATTACCCCATTCCCCACTAAGATCAAGGGATTTTTTGCCGCTGAGATGATTTTTGCTGCCTCTTCAATGCTTCTAAAAGCCGCAAAGGTTTGATCCTGATTCCCGGCTCGCAATGGCTGTCCCCCCACCTCCATCGCGGCAATATTTTCTGGCAGGTCAATATGCACGGCTCCGGGTTTTTCTGCCTGAGCTACCTTAAAAGCCTTGCGGACAATTTCTGGGGTGTTCCCCGGGCGGACGATCTGGGTACTCCATTTGGTGACTGGGGCAAACATGGCTACGAGGTCTAGGTATTGATGGGATTCAATGTGCATTCGATCGGTCCCCACCTGCCCCGTAATCGCCACCAAGGGCGCACCATCAAGATTGGCATCGGCAACTCCGGTCATCAGGTTGGTAGCTCCGGGTCCCAAGGTAGAAAGGCAGACCCCAGCTTTCCCGGTCAATCTCCCGTAGACATCCGCCATGAAAGCGGCTCCCTGTTCGTGGCGGGTGGTGATGAATTTAATACTCGAACTTTTCAGAGCCTCAAGGATGTGCAGATTTTCCTCACCGGGCAGTCCAAAAATATATTCCACCCCTTCATTTTCCAAACATTTAACTAACAACTCAGCAGTATTCATAAATTTTTCTCCAGAGTTTATCTAGTACGATCACACTCAGACGCTTTTGATGACCTCATCCTTACCAAGGATGTGCTCTTATACCAAATCTGGTTATGATAACCTCAGTTCGGGATAAGAAAAACCCCTAATGCCATTTTGCGAAAACCACAACAATTACTGCTGGCTGAGCGAAGTCGAAGCCAAAACCCCACCAGCATCTCCCGCTACGTTTGCCGTCCCTTCGACTTCGCTCAGGGAACTAAATTGTCTTCTTTTTTGTTCAGGGAACGCTTATAGACTCAGGGGCTGAGCTTTTGCTTAACCCGAACTCAGGTTTATGATAAATTACTTATTTCCGAGTCCGCGCAGGCGGACTTTGTTCTTGTAGCAGCGGTTTTAACCGCCAGTGCGGGGAATATTCTAGATTTTACTGCACCCAAACGGTTTTAATATTGGCAAATTCCAATAAGCCGTGGTAGCTCAATTCCCGTCCATAGCCAGAAGCTTTGATGCCGCCAAAGGGTAAGCGAGGGTCAGATTTGACGATCGAATTAATAAACACACTACCGGCTTCTAGTTCCTGAATTAATCGCTCCTGCTCCTGTGGGTCTCCAGTCCAAGCACTGGCACCCAAACCAAAGGAGGTACTATTTGCCAGCTTAATTGCTTCATCTATATCAGCCACGGGAAACACCAAAGCCACTGGTCCAAAAAACTCCTCGTGATAGGCAGGGCAACCGGGGGGCAGGTCGGTGAGGATGGTGGGGGGATAGAAATTACCAACTTGATTTGGGTTTAATTCTCCGCCAACTAAAGCCTTAGCTCCCATGGCTAAACATTTTTTCACTTGGGTATCCAAATCCTTAACTATCTCTGGTGTGGCTAAGGGTCCCACATCCGTGGTTTCGAGCATGGGGTCGCCGACTTGGAGAGCTTGGAACTTGGCAACAAATTTTTCGAGGAAGGGCTGGGCGATCGCCCCCACCAAAATAAATCTTTTCGCGGCAATACAAGATTGACCGTTGCTAATCAGCCTCGCCATCACCGCCGCATTAACTGCTGCCTCCAGATCCGCACTGGGCAAAACAATAAACGGATCGCTGCCCCCCAACTCCAGCACCGTCTTTTTCAGATGCTTCCCAGCAGCCGAGGCAAGGGCGGCTCCGGCGGCTTCGCTGCCTGTCAAGGTTGCCCCTTTAATCCGGGGGTCTGCTAATAAAGGCAAAACCTGAGCACCTTCCACCAACAAGGTCTGAAATACCCCCTTGGGGAATCCCGCCCGATCGATGATCTCCTGAATTGCCAAGGCACACTGGGGCACATTGGAGGCATGCTTCAAAAGTCCCACATTGCCCACCATCAGGGCGGGAGCCGCAAAGCGAAAGACTTGCCAGAAAGGGAAGTTCCAAGGCATCACCGCCAAAATTATCCCTAGGGGTTGATAGCGCAAAAAACTCGACTGAGCATCGGTGGCGATCGCAGAGTCCCCCAGAAATTCAGCAGCATGGGTGGCGTAGTAGCGACAGACTAGGGCGGATTTCTCTACTTCGGCGATCGCACTTTTCAGGGTCTTGCCCATTTCCAAAGTAATTAACTTGCCCCAATGGTGACTCTCGGTTGCCAAAATTTCCGCCACTTGGTTCAGCCATGCTGCTCTCTGGGTCAAGGTGGTGGTTTGGTATATCTGAAAAGCTGCCTGTGATTGATCGACAATTGCGGAGACCATTTCCCCTGTCATCGGGCTATAGGTTTGCAATACCTCGATCGTAGTAGGGTTGACTGTAGCGATCGGCATATTTCACCTCTACTTTGTCAGGACTTACCCGTTGGGAGTTTTTTGCAGGCTGAGCGAAGTCGAAGCCTGCAAAAACTTCCATAATCTTAGAGGTCATTTATAAAGTGGCTAGAAGGTCTGATTTTGCGCCCCCTCCGGGGGCGCGAAATCAGACTTTATAAATAGTCTCTTAGATAGTTTGCTCACAGCGAGTAAGTTCTATTTGTAATTTTGGATACCTAAATTATAGAACTGTTATATGCCTGCGCCATCAAGAAATTCCTGAATCACTTTATCTCGTAAACGACAGCTTTCTCCGGCTTTTGCCAATTCCAAAACCTTGGCAGCAAAGGCAGCTTCAGTAGAAAGGGAACTGGGTTGCTGTTGGGTCAGGGATTGTACCTGTGCCTCTAGAGATTCTAAGCGATCGACCAAAGCCCGGATCGCCACCGCCTCAGAATCGGGTAAGCTGCCATGCTCCAAGGGGTTCACCTTTACCCCCGCCCGATAGACAATTCTGCCGGGAATCCCCACCACGGTGCAATCGGCTGGCACATCTCGTAATACTACAGAACCAGCCCCAATCCTGACACTATTGCCAATCATGATATTACCCAAGACCTTAGCCCCAGCACCTACTACGACATTTTCCCCTAGGGTGGGATGGCGCTTGCCACTTTCCTTGCCAGTACCGCCCAAGGTTACCCCTTGATAGATCAAGGCAAAGTCGCCAATAATCGCCGTCTCCCCAATCACAACTCCCATGCCATGATCGATAAACACGCTCTTGCCGATCGTGGCTCCGGGATGAATTTCTACGCCAGTAATAAACCGGGCAATATGGGAAATCAGGCGGGGAATAAAAGGCACACCAAGTACATACAGCCAATGGGCAAAGCGATGTAGAACTAGTGCTTGATAGCCGGGGTAGCAAAATAAAACTTCTAGCCAGTTACGGGCAGCAGGATCCCGCTCAAAAATGATTTTAAAGTCAGCAATAAGAGAAGATATCAAGATTTTTACCTAAAAGGGAATTTTTACCATAGAGCTAAGAATTGCTTTCCCCTTTTAAGATTCTCATCTCCCCCTTTTGCTGGTGTAACCTGTCCAACGGACATAGGGGGGTTAGGGGGGATAGCTGCGATCGCACTAGCTCATTAACCATTAATTATTCTAGAACAAAGGCGAAACTCTCCACAAATACGGAAAACCCTAATCCTGGAGTTTAGACTAAGAGGGACAAAGAAAAAGGAAACAGAGAGAAATCAACCTGGTTGAAAGGTAGCTGAGAGTCAAAAAATGACTAAGTAACGACTCTAATCTCCTCTTTCTTTGGCTTTTTAGGTCGAGAATAGGTCTTCCTAACTACAGGATATTTGACACTGACTCGACCACAAACCGTATCTTCTAAATCTAGGGTAGCCTCAGGTGTAGTCCAAGTTTGGGGATTTGCTAAGGTGACGATCGCCCTATAAAAAAAGGTAGCGCACCTGCTTTGCAAATGCGCTACCCCGAAATCCAGAGATTAAAAAATTAACCTAGAACTTCCTTAGCCTTGGCAACTACATTTTCCACAGTGTAGCCATACTTCTTCAGGATCACATCACCGGGAGCCGAAGCGCCGAAACCATCGATCGAGACCATCGCTCCTTCACTGCCCATGTACTTGTGCCAGCCGAAGTCAGAAGCTGCTTCCACCACTAGGCGCTTGGTAGCAGCCTTGGGTAGCACAGATTCCTTATAGGCGGCATCCTGCTCTTCAAAGAGTTCCCAGCAAGGTAGAGATACCACCCGGACTTTCTTGCCCGCAGCGGTTAGTTCCTTAGCGGCATCTACACAGAGGTGTAACTCTCCGCCAGTACCGATCAGGATGATATCAGGAGTGCCTTCAGAATCAGAAAGAATGTAGCCACCCTTAGCCACGTTCTCAATAGTTGTGCCTTCTAGGTTCGGCAAGTTTTGGCGAGAGAAAGCCAACAGAGAAGGGCGTTTCTTGGCGGCGACGGTGTTCTCGATCGCTACTTTATACGCTCCAGAGGTTTCATTGCCATCGGCGGGACGGAAGACCAACAGGTTAGGAATCGCTCTCAAGGAGGCAACTGTTTCTACTGGTTGGTGGGTGGGACCATCTTCACCCAAGGCGATCGAATCATGGGTCATGACGTAGATAACACCAGCTTCGGAAAGAGCAGAAAGACGAATTGCTCCTCGCATGTAGTCAGCAAATACTAGGAAAGTTGCACAGTAGGGAATCAAACCACCGTGGAGGACAATCCCGTTACAAATAGCGCCCATACCATGTTCCCGCACCCCAAACTTCAGGTTCCGGTTAGCGTACTGACCTTTTTGGAAGTCGCCGCTGCCCTTGAGTTGGGTGTAGTTGGAATGGGTCAAGTCAGCAGAGCCGCCCAAGAGTTGGGGCACACTGCCAGCGATCGCATTCAAGGTAATTTCCGAGTGTTTCCGAGTTGCCAAACCCTTGTCAGCAGGGGTATAGGTAGGCAGGGATTTTTCCCAACCTTCAGGCAGGGTGCCGCTCAAGAAGGCTTCGTACTGAGCAGCTTCGGCGGGATATTTGGCTTTGTAGGTAGCGTAGAGACTATTCCATTCAGCCTCGGCACTGGCTCCGCGATCAACAGCCTTGCGGAAATGAGCGACGGCATCAGCAGGCAGCTCGAAGGGAGGATATTCCCAGCCTAAATTCTTCCGGGTTAGTTCTACTTCCGCTGCCCCAAGAGCCGCGCCGTGGACATCGGCGGAATTGCCTTTGTTGGGGGAACCATAGCCAATGATGGTGGTGACTTTGATCATGGAAGGCTTGTCAGTGACAGCCTTAGCCTCAGCGATCGCTTTGGCAATGGCATCTAGGTCGGTGTTGCCGTTAGGGACGTGCAGTACATGCCAGCCATAAGCCTCAAACCGCTTGCTCACATCTTCGGTGAAGGAAACATCGGTGGAGCCATCAATGGAAATGTGGTTGTCGTCGTAGAGAGCAATCAATTTACCCAAGCCCAAGTGACCCGCCAAGGAACAAGCTTCGCCAGAAACCCCTTCCATGTTGCAACCATCACCAAGGATGACATAGGTGTAATGGTCAACGATCGCCGCATCTTCTTTATTAAATCTTGCTGCCAAGTGTGCCTCAGCCATCGCCAAACCAACACCGTTGGCAATCCCCTGACCCAAAGGACCAGTGGTCACTTCCACACCAGAGGTCATGAAGTTCTCTGGGTGTCCGGGTGTTTTCGATTCCCATTGCCGGAATTGCTTGATGTCATCCATGGTGACACTATCGAAGCCCGTCAGGTGCAACAGGGCGTACTGGAGCATACAGCCATGACCAGCGGAGAGGACAAAGCGATCGCGATTAGACCACTGGGGATTTTTGGGATTAAAGCGCATAAATTGATCCCAGAGGACAAAAGCCATGGGAGCAGCCCCCATCGGTAAGCCGGGATGTCCCGATTTTGCTTTTTCCACTGCATCGATCGCTAGGAAGCGGATCGAATTAATACAAAGATCTGATAAAGATTGAGTTGCGACTGCCATAAGTTCAGTTGGGTTGGTTGGGTTGGTTGGGTTGGTTAGGTTTGAATATAATTTGACTTCGACTCCGCTCAGTCAACGTTTAGTTAACGTTTAGTTAAGTCGGGAATATTTTCTAAAAGCGATCGTTACATTGTGACCACCAAAACCAAAGGAATTGGAGAGTGCTACCTCCACCTTTGCCTGACGGCTAGTGTGGGGAACGTAGTCTAGATCACAAAGGGGATCGGGATGATCTAAATTAATTGTCGGTGGAATTTGGTCATTTGCTACAGCCATAACTGTCGCCACTGCCTCAATTCCTCCCGAACCACCCAAAAGGTGGCCGGTCATCGACTTGGTGGAACTAATAGCCACTTTATAGGCACTATCTCCCAGAGCTTTTTTGATAGCAGCAGTTTCGGTGCTGTCATTGGCTTGGGTACTAGTGCCGTGGGCGTTAATATAACTAATTTGCTCTGGGGAGATCCCCGCATCTTTCATGGCTAAACGGATGGCTCTAGTTGCTCCATCTCCTCCCGGTACAGGAGAAGTCATATGGTAGGCATCGCAGGTCATGCCGTAGCCGATCATTTCTGCATAGATCTTTGCTCCCCGACTAAGGGCATGGTCTAGTTCTTCTAATAAAAGAATTCCCGAACCTTCCCCCATGACAAAACCATTGCGATCAACATCAAAGGGACGACACGCCTTAGTTGGCTCATCATTCCGGGTAGACAGAGCGCGTGCTGCTGCAAAACCCGCAAAAGAGAGGGGGGTGATTGCGGCTTCGGTTCCGCCACAGATCATGGCTTGAGCATAGCCCCGTTGCACCAATCGAAAAGCATCACCGACAGCATTGGAGCCAGCAGCACAAGCCGTGACGGTACAATTATTGGGGCCTTTTGCTCCAGTTTGGATCGCTGTTAAGCCCGCTGCCATGTTGGCAATCATCATGGGAATCATGAAGGGGCTACAACGATCGGGTCCCCGGTTCAGATAAATTTCCTGCTGGTCTTCCAGTACCTTTAACCCACCGATGCCAGTGCCAATAATAATCCCGACCTGTTCAGCATTGAGGTCATTAATCGTAAAGTTGGCATCCGCGAGGGCTTGTTTACTGGCGGCGATCGCAAACTGAGCAAACCGATCCATCCGCTTTGCTTCTTTTCTGTCTAGATATTCGTGGGGGTCAAAGTTTTTTACTTCCCCAGCAATCCGGCTATCATGGCGGGAAGCATCAAATAAAGTAATTGGGGCAATGCCATTACGTCCACTGAGCAATCCTGACCAATACTCGGCCAAGTTATTACCCAGGGGTGTAATTGCCCCCAACCCAGTTACTACAACCCGTTTTAGTTCTACACTTGTCATAAATTATGCAAAAGGGTCTTTGACACCCAGTAACGCTAAACAAAAAAATATTACTTAAGAGTAATGTGAATTTTTAATCATTACTCCCTAAATAACTATGCCTAAGCAGAGGCTTTGGTCTTTTCGCCAATGTAGTCCACAACAGCTTGGACAGTGGTGATTTTCTCAGCGGCTTCATCGGGAATCTCCACATCAAAAGCCTCTTCTAATGCCATAACTAGTTCTACGGTATCTAGGGAATCAGCATTCAGATCGTTAGCAAAATTAGCTTCAGGTGTGACTTTAACTGGTTCTATTTCCAGTTGTTCAGCCACAATTTTTTTTACTTTTTCAAAAATTTCGTCTTGGGTCATAGTAGTTATTACCTTAAGTGGGTTGCTGCACTGATCCCCGGAATTCGGAAGTCTTCAGCATTTCTTTATCTTATCCCAAAGGGGGTACGGTTCGATGATCTCTAGCTGGTGGGATGGGAACTCTTACTGGTTGTGCATCAAATTATTCGGTTTATTCGGTTTCTAGGTACATGATTATTGGAGGTCGATCGCCCAGAAATGGCAACTTGCATACATCCCAGATTTCTGCTATGTGGCCATCCCTAAGCAACAGATTGTGTGTGGGCGGCGACAACACTCAAAACCAAGCCTAGTCAGTATTTCAGAAAATGTCTCGGATTCCATTTATGGGAAAAGTGCTGTAGTAGTTCACCACATTGATTTTGCAGGGTAAGACTGATTCAGGTAAATTAAGCATAAACATTGAGAAACATGGTCATGCCAAAACGCCAAATCCAACTTACAGACGAACAGCGACAACGCCTTATTGATATCACCAGTAAGGGTAAAGTGGCGGTCAGAATGTTTAAGCGCTCGCAAATCTTGCTGCTGAGTGAACAAGGGTACAAAGACCAAATCATTGCCCAGCGCGTGGGTGTAAGTGTGGCAACGGTGGAACGTACCCGTCAGAAGTTTGTGCAACAAGGACTTGAGCAGGCAATCACGGAAAAACCTCGTTGTGGAAAGCCGTGCAAACTGGATGGCAACCAGTCAGCCTTTCTGATTGCCACTGCCTGTAGTGAAGCACCTGATGGACGAGCAAACTGGACGATGCAGTTGTTAGGAGATCGCTTAGTGGCACTCAACAAGGTCGAGAGCATTTCGGATGAAACGGTGCGGCGGATTCTAAAAAAAAACAAGTCGCGGTACGAATTCCCCCCACCTCTCGCTCAATTAAAGATTTTATCTTTAATCTCTTTTAAGATACAAGTCGCGGTTTTAACCGTCATACACTTCTCAGATATCCTCTAAGTCCGATAGGTTTAATCAAGCAATAGTTTAATCAAGCAATAGGTTTAATTAAAAAAGCGTTATTTTCTATCTTAACTTCAAACCCTTGTAATCCTTGATTAGCTGGGCCTTTTAATACTTTGCCATCAGCTCCAAATTCTGAAGCATGGCAGGGGCAAATAAAGCTTTCACTGTCTTGCTTCCAATCAATAATGCAACCTCTATGGGGACAAGCAGGGCTGACGCCAACAAGTTGATTATTCGTACTATTACGAATAATTAGTACCCGGTCTGTGAGGACTTTACCGTTACGCTCCAGAAGATTTGCTGGACCGACTACGGGGATGAAGCCATCTGGACGACTAGATGGTTGGGGAGATGGTGGGGAGGCTGGTTGACTATTGGCTTGAAGAGTGACTCCAAACATAGAAGCAATCCCGGCACTAATTAATAGAAATTTTCTTCTGGTGGCTGAAAAAATCATAGTGTTCTCATAAGTTTAGCTAAATTTTCATTTATTATATAGCTTCAACTTTGTGATCGCTATAACTATCCTAAATAGACTGAGAACGACTCCCTCTCCGGGGTAACCGCTCTCAACCCTCTAAAGTTCTCAACTCAATTTAGGATTGCTATTACAGCAGTTTGAGAGTGGGTGGCTACAACCACCCACTCTCGTTGTCTATGAAAAATTTACCTACTGGGCAGATCAAAATACAAAATTGCACGCGCCCGACTTGGCATATTCCGAAGTTACGAATGCCTTGACACGGATGATTACGGCGGGACTTTTTACAAGGGAGCAAGGGCAGGCTGTTTGTGAGCAACTAGCCGAATTACCTATTCAGTATCATACGGTAGGATTTGATATTGGCGTGATTGAGATGGCACTAGCATTAGGTCGAAAAAGTGCTTATGATGCTGTTTATCTGGTCTTGGCGCAGAGATTAGAGGCAGAACTATGGATGCTAGATAGCCCACTATATCGAAATGCTGTTGGTTTAGGCTATCCAGTTTATTTGCTTGGGAATAATAGCAAACCCTAGAAATTTATCTTTTTTTGCCAGTAGCAGAAATTCCTCAATTAATTGAGCAAAGTAAAGTAGTTAGTTAAAGGGCGGCTATTCGATCGTATCGGGAAAAGATCAAAGCAATTTTATCTAGCAACCAATCAATCTGGGATCGAATCCTGCGTTATGATTTTAGAAACTATTCCATTATTCCAAGAGAAATTTATTTTGTTATGGTTCATTCTCTTTCACCATTAACTATTCTTGAAAATGGCGATCGCCTTGATCGAGATGAATTTGAACGTCGTTATAGTGCATCAAATATCAAAAAAGCCGAGCTAATCGAAGGAATTGTACACGTGGCATCTCCCCGCCGCTTTACTTTTCATTGTAGTCCTCATGCTGCGATCGTTACTTGGCTTGGTACCTATCAAGCGGCTATCTCTGGGCTGAAAGTTAGTATTGAATCTACAGTTCGTCTTGATGATGCCAACGAGCCGCAGCCGGATGCGGTGCTATTTCGGATTGGTGGCAATGCCCAAAGGGAGCATCTCAAAGTTGCAAAAATAGAGTAAGCAAGTCAGAATGAGAAAGTCGAATTACCTAAAGCCATGTCTCCAGAAGATCAACAAGCCCTAGCCGCCCATAGTCGAGAAATCGCCAAAATATTGCACCGAAATGCCCCTAAGAAAGATATCAAGACCTTTGAAGGGATAGAGAAAACCATTCGTGGACAATTACTAGATTATGTGAACCCAGAAATAGCCCTTTTTTTGTCGAAACAGAAACAGGAGTCAGTAAGGGTAGGGAACGAAGAATAATCAGTACCCTAGGAATTTTACGCTTAAAAACAGGTCAACTAGCGAAGTTAGGCACAGAAAGATACCAAAGATTAAGTCCCTTAATGACAAAACACTGCTTAAGGTTAAGTGCCAATGAGTCTTATCAAGGAGCAGAAGAGGAGCTAGAGGCATTGATTGGAATCAAAGTCAGTCATAGATAGCACCTGTCAAAGATTAGTCCAACGTACAAGCTATCAGCAACCAACAGCAAAGCAAAAAGTGACTCAAATCAGTGTAGATGGGGGGAATGTGCGAGTTAGAACAACTAAAAAAGGGGAAGGAAGTGCATGGTTAGGATACAAAAGTGCAGTAGTGGAGGGAATGTATTATGGAGCAACGTTTCAAGATAATGTAGAACTAATAGATTGGCTAGATAATCAACCCCTGTGTTCGCCGATTGCCTGTTTAGGAGATGGACATGAGGGAGTGTGGAATGTTTTTGCTCAGGTGGGGAGAGCGTCTCAACGTCTGGAGATACTAGACTGGTATCATCTCAAGGAAAATCTCTACAAAATTGGGGGTTCCCTGAGACGACTAAAACAAGCAGAGGCATGGCTATGGCAAGGGGAATTGGATGAAGCGAAAGCCTTAGTTGCCGAATGCGACCTAGAACAAGCTCGAAGGTTTTCCAAGTATGTGGAGCATCATCGCCAACGAATTGTCAATTATGCTTATTTCCAAGCAGAGGGTATCCCGATTGGTTCTGGGGCTGTGGAATCGTCAATTAAACAAATTGACTTTCGGATGAAGCGGACAGGAGCACAGTGGA
>CALRPI020000056.1:0-33755 GCA_943370025.1 Phormidium lacuna HE10JO
TAGTGGAACCCCCGCTTCGCGGGGGTTCCACTACTCAACCTCACTAGCGACTGCTATAGGAATAGGGTGGCGAGACAACGCATTTCTATCCGGAAAATAATGTAACTAACCCCATGCTAAAAGATTCTGTCCCCTATCAGAAATAATTCTGGAGTCAATCCCTATCTGGGGGCGATCAAGCCTAAGGTTGCCGTAATCACTCTTTGTCATCTATACCAAAGATTCGCAATAATTTTCTCAAGTTAATAATAATTATTCTGGTTAGATAAAGCCTAAAAGTATTGCAAGACAAAGGTTTTGCCCTAAAAACCAACTTATTGATCTACACTGAAATCATTCTCCTAAAATAATATTAGGAGCATTAGATTTTATGTTGTTAGACAATCGATCGACTGTCCGCCGAGTCCTGCTGATTACCCTATTGCTAAATCTAGTAGTGATGGGAGTTAAAATTACTGTGGGTTTCCTGACTGGCTCCTTGAGTTTGTTTGCCGATGCCCTACATAGTGTTACCGATAGCTTAAATAATGTGTTGGGGTTATTTGCGATTAAATTTGCTTCCCCCTACCCCGATCGCGATCATCCCTACGGACACCAAAAGTTTGAGGCGATAGTTGGCTTAGCAATTTCGGCTTTCTTGGGGATTACCTGTTTTGAAATTCTCAAAGGGGCGGTGATGCGAATTGTTGAAGGCCTACAAAAGGGCTTAGTTCCCCTAACGATCGGCACGGCAGAGCTATGGATCCTTTTAATCGTGTTAGGAATTAATATTTTTGTTACCTTTTACGAGCGCCGGGAAGGAGTACGGGTTGGAAGTGCAATCTTGGTGGCAGATGCTCAACACACCATGAGCGATGTGTGGGTGACAATTACGGTGATGGCTGGCTTGATTGGTGCTTGGTGGGGGAGTCAGATCAATGTGCCCCAATTGCAATGGTTAGATGTAATTCTGTCTTTTCCGGTAGCGATTTTGGTGTTTAGGAGTGGTTGGTCGGTGTTGCAGGATAATCTGCCTTCCTTGGTGGATCAGATGGCGATCGACCCAGAAACCATCCATCAACTCACCCTAGAAGTTCCGGGAGTCGTCAACTGCCACAGCATTGCTTCCCGTGGCATTGTGGGACGACAAATATTCATTGAAATGCACCTAATTGTCGATGCCCAAGATGTTGCCACAGCCCATCAGATTACCGAAGCAGTAGAACAAAAACTGGAGGAGCAATTTCCCCCCGCCCGCATCCTCATCCACGTCGAACCCCCAGACTACACCTCCAATGCCATCACCTATTAGAGGCTATTTATAACGTCTAATTTTCCGCCCCCGTTGGGGGCGGAAAATTAGACCTTCTAGCCACTTTATAAATGACCTCTTACAGCGGTTGCCGCTTGAATAAGCTACATTATCTGTCAGAGAAAGCCACTATTGGCTACTACACCCGTGGCTTACCAGTCTGAAAATCGCTGTAGGTTTAGGTATTATGATAGGAATCGGATTATTGCGTAAAAATGCCCTCCCGATATCTGCCGATTTCTTAAGTGTATGCAGCTCGCCAACTTTACCAAAAAATACCCCAAAAATTGGAGGGATTGAGCTTTCATGACTACGATTCAAGAAACAAATAAACTACTACAGCAGCTAGAAGTATTGACCACCGAAGAGATTCACTTGGTGATTGCTTTTGTTGAATTTCTGCAATATAAAAGAAACCTTCAGCCGCAAGGTCAAGAAAAAGATAGTACGGATCGTGATTTGGGTTGGACTCCGGGCTTTTTTGAACGAACAGCCGGAGCATGGCAGGGTGAACCCTTAGAACGGGGCGACCAAGGTGAATGCGATCAACGGAATTGGAGTTTGTTGTGATGTATCTATTGGACACAAATGTTTGCATTCAATATCCAGAACCCTTGCTGGATTAATGGAAAGACAGATGATACATATAAATACTACCTAATATCTATACAGTTTATCCTTCATGACACAATCAACTTTTGTCAAACTTCTAAGTCAACTTGAAACTCTTGAACCAAAGGAACTCCAAAAACTAAGTCAAGCAATTCAAGCTCGCCTTCAGGTAACAGATCAAGCTCACAAGATGGAAAAACTTTATGATTCCTTACTAAGTTCCGGCTTGATTCTTCAGCGAAAGCTACCATCCCCACAACAACCAATTAAGCCACCTTTAATTGAAATCCAAGGTAATCCTCTATCAATGACAATTATTGAGGAAAGGAGTTAAATGGCGATCTATTTTCTGGATAGTAGTGCGATCGCTAAACGTTATATCAACGAAACTGGCTCTACTTGGATTTGTAGTCTTTTCGATCAAACTCTAGACAACCAATTTTTTATAACTGCCATTACAGGTGTAGAAATTATTTCTGCCATTACACGAAGAGCTAAGACTGGCAGTATTGGTAGTGAAGATGCGATCGCTATCCGTCATCGATTCAAAGAAGATATGTTATCTCAATATCAAGTTATTGAGATAACAGAAATCATAATTAATTCGGCAATGACTATGGCTGAGAAATATGCTTTACGGGGTTATGATGCCGTTCAGCTAGCATCAGGACGTGAGCTAAATATCTTATGCGTTACTAATGGATTACCTTCAGTTATTTTTGTCTCAGCAGATAATAATCTAAATACAGCAGCATTAGCTGAAGGATTAGTAATTAATAATCCGAATAATTATCTCTAAGGTGTCACAATAAATATATTTTCTGGTGGAGTAGGCTACTGAATCATGAAACTTGAACAACTCGAACCCGGTACTGTTATTCATCACCGCTACATATTGCAACAGCGGTTAGCTAAAAATGCGGGTAGACATACTTGGTTAAGTGTGGATAATACTGCTGATCCTCCTCAACTGGTGGTCTTGAAATTATTGGCAGTGGGTGAAGAATCTCGCTGGGCAGAATTGAAACTATTTGAGCGAGAAGGGCAAACTCTTCGCCAGTTAAATCATGAAAGAATCCCTCATTATATTGATAGTTTTACCTTAGAAGAAGGCTTGAGCTTTGGCTTAGTCCAAGCATATATTCCCGGTAAATCCCTGAAGCAACTCTTGCAAGAAGGCAAGCACTTTAGCATTGAAGAAGTTAAAACCATTGCTCGATCGATCCTCGAAATCTTAATCTATTTGCATGAACTAAGCCCTCCCGTTTTGCATCGAGATATCAAACCCAGTAACCTAATTTTGGGAGACGATCGCCAGCTTTACTTAATTGATTTTGGAGCAGTGCAAGATTCTGCTAGCCGAGATGGGCGTACTTTTACTGTGGTGGGAACCTATGGCTATGCCCCTATCGAGCAGTACGGCGGACAAACTATTCCTGCCTCTGATCTCTATTCCCTAGGTGCAACCCTGATTCATTTAGCGACTGGGATCGCTCCTATAGATTTGCCCCAGACAGAAGAGGGTATCCAATTTAGCGATCGCCTCAGTCTCCCCACAGCTTTCTGCCGATGGCTCACCAAATTAGTCCAGCCTATGATTAGTAAACGCTTCCCCACCGCCCGTGCCGCTCTCGAAACCCTAGAAGCAGGATTATTAGAACCAATCCTAGAAAAAGATGGTAAATTACCCCATCTCTACGGCAGTCGGCTCCGAGTGCAAACAGAAGATAGCCAATTAACTATTCAGATTCCTGCTCTCAAATCGTCTATTTGGCAATTTAGAGCCAAGATAATTGGGGGATTTCTCCTCTTATTATTCGGTCTATTCTTTCCTATCATGATGATTATTGCCCTCATCTCTGAGAGACAAACTACCGCCGCTCTGTTCATATTTATTATCTTTTTTGTACCAATCTTAATCTTGATTCTGGCACAGCTATGGCGAGAAATGTCTTTATTTCGATCGCTACAATTACAGTTTGATCGCCAACTACTCAACACCGAAGCCCGTTTAGGGAACATGGCCTATGCACGGAAAATCCATTCCCTCCAAGGTCTTCAGCAGGTATTTTCTACAAAAAATTGTGTGCGCCTACAATTCGATCAAGGCAAGATGGATTTAGCGAGAGAGTTACAGCTATCACCGGAGGAACTGCAATGGATCGCCCAGAAGATCGATCAGTGGTGGAATCCTTGAGCTTGTGCAAATTCTTATTAGTTCTTTCCTATCTCAGCAATTTTCACCCCTAGCTCTAGGCTGTTTGGGGAGAGAGGAGTTGTTGCATCCATTTTTCTACTTGGCGACGAGCTTGATCTACTCCTTCGATCGATAGATACGCCAGAGCCTTTTGATAATCGGCGATCGCCCAGTTCCAATCCCCTTCTAGGTGGTGGGTGCGCCCTCTTTCAGCATAGATATTGCCCTCTAACTGCCGAAATAGGAGAGCAGTGTCAAAATTTTCCTTTGCTAGATGATACATTCCCATATCTCGATAGGTAATCCCCAGATTGATCCACGCCTTAATATTCAGAGGATTGAGTTCTAGAGTAGTTTCGTAGTTGGCGATCGCTTGAGCATATTCCCGGCGAGTGGCATAGTAGTTGGCTCGATTGTTGTAGGCACTATCAAGGTTGGGGTCTAGTTCGATGGCGTAGTTATAATCCCGGACAGCTTTAGCATGGTTGCCGCTGCGGAAATATAGCAAACCCCGGTTATTGTAGTGAATCGCATTCTGGGGTTCTTGTTGCATAAGCTGGGTCAAAAGCGCGATCGCCCCCGGCAAATCCCCCGACTCGGCAAGCTTCTGAATTAAACTCTGCTGGATTTGGATTGGGTAATACTGTGGTGCTTTAGAGGTAGTGACCCATTTGCCCTGCCGCTTTGTTTGCTTAGTTAGTTGCTTACTCATGCCTTTCATGTTTCCCCCTCCAAATTAAATAATCACTTTTTAGATTTGTGTGGGCTGAGGGTCGTCGAAGCCCCCACCACACATCCTGCTGTAACTTTCTTCACCATAGCTGTCGCCAGTCATCACCCATTCCCTTTATTGTGTCAGTTATTTTTTTGTCTATTGACCGGGTATGAGGTAGTGGTGTTCCCCTTGACAAATGCTAGGATATAGGGTGAATTTGTGTGAGGCTTCCCAGACAATGAACTTTCAGATCCGGAACAGGACTGCTAAGATGCCCTTAT
This sequence comes from Phormidium lacuna HE10JO, assembly GCA_943370025.1. Classification (GTDB taxonomy): domain Bacteria; phylum Cyanobacteriota; class Cyanobacteriia; order Cyanobacteriales; family JAAUUE01; genus JAAUUE01. The sequence continues at coordinate 5,097 of CALRPI020000056.1, forward strand.
CTACATAATCCTAGATTGTTTTATCTGCCAAAGGTGGATGAGACAATCTATTCAGAAGCAATTTTATCTAAGCAAATCTTGATGATTTCCATAGAAAATAGCAACTACTTTAAAATTCACCCAGTTTATTAATCAAAACTATGACCACACCCCTGACCCAAGCGCCAGATATTACCGGTGAGGATTATCTCCTCCTTGGTTTAGCTACCTGCTACTACAAAGAAGACGGGGAGGTTTCCGAAGTTCAGGTGATCGAGCCAATCCCCTCTGCTGCCCTAGAAGCCATTATTAAAGGGATCCCGACTTCCTATAAATTTGCTACCGCCATTGAATTTGGAGCTGTGATTAGCGAAGATAATTTGCAAATACCCAGTGGTTTCCCAGAAACTGCCCAGTTTAGCGATGAATTCCGCTTCCGGGCGATCGCCGCCACCCGCACCTACAAAGCCCGCCCCCAATCCCAACAACACATTCCCCTAGGCACTAGCTACCACGACTTTAACTACTCTGTAGAAAGAAAGCGGGTACTCAATGCCGCACGGGTAGTGAAGACCGAAGATAATGTCAAACAACACTCCCACACCCACCAAGTGTTGTAGCCCCCATGCAAACTATCTGGCAAGCCGATTTTTATCGCCGTCCCCTGAGAGATGACCAAGGGAAATCCCTGTGGGAATTATTGCTGTGCGATGCCCAAGGTTGGCGGTATCAGGCTTTTTGTCCTCAATCTGAAGCTAATAGCCATTGGTTGGCTGCCCAGATTCAACAAGCCGGAAAAGAATTGGGCGAAAAGAGCTTACCGATGGCTCTACAGGTTTTTCGTCCCCAAGTTTTGAGTTTGCTGACGGCAGCAGGGCAGGTTTTAGGGATTGAGGTCATGCCTACCCGCCGGACTCCTCAATTAAAAAGCTGGTTGCAGGAACTAGCGATCGCCTATCCCCATCTCCCCAACTACTCCGGCGCACCCTACCAACCTGTGACAGTTGAGCAACTGCCCCCAGTGCCCATGCCAGAAAATCTCTGGGGGGAACAATGGCGGTTTGCTAGTTTGAGTGCGGGGGATTTGGTGCGGGAATTTGTCGATCGCCCCCTACGCATCCGTTCCCTGCCGGAGGAATTACTGCCTCTAAAGTTAGGAATTGCCTCCCCCGTTGCCATTCCGGGGATCATTATTGATGGTGGTAAACAATCTTTGCAATTAGCCCGATGGCTAGAAAGTACGCAGCCCGTGGGTCTTAACTATATGCCGGGACAGCCCGATGGCTTGATCCTGCAAGCGGGGTTATGCGATCGCTGGGTAATCGTCACCTTTAAGGATGCCGAAGTAATCCAAGCTGCCAAAACTTTTGCCGTGCGTCAACAATTAGCCAAGGGACTACATTTTATTTTGATCCAGCCAGACAACAGTGGCATGACCTACACCGGGTTTTGGCTCCTGCAATCTGCCTAGGTGAACAGCTTTGCTGAGGATACCCCTAAATCCCCGACTCGGTTCGACTTCGCTCACCGAGCATACCAAGGTGAATTAATTCTCCCCCCTTTTGAAGCTGCCGTATACACACAAGTATTGATCGTCTCGTTTGATGGGGAGGATACCCCTAAATCCCCCTTAAAAAGGGGGACTTAAATTAATTCTCCCCCCTTTTTAAGGGGGGCTGGGGGGGGATCATCTTAGGTTATTTGCCTTATGAATCAGAGATCAATTTATGAAGACAATTCACTAAGCGATCGATCTCCGATTCCAATGTAAAGTAATGAACACAAGCCCGGATACAGTCGGGATGTGCCAAGGTGCGGGTGAAAATTCCTTGATTTTCTAGGGCAGCTACGACCGCTCCATGAGATTTTCGAGATTTCGTAGAATCTGGAGCAACTATCTGAAAACAGACTAAACCCGTCACCGGAATTTGAGGGCTAGTCACTTGAATTTGGGGCAGGGTGGCTAGTTGTTGGGCTAAGTATTGACTTAGTTGGAGGATATTTTTGTAGCGATCGTCCCTAGTTCCTGCCTGATGATGGAGAGCGATCGCCGCCCGTAAACCAGCATAGAGAGGAAAAGCCGAAGTAGCCACTTCATAGCGCCGCCCATCAGGGAGCCATTTCTTATTCGGAGTGGGGTCACTGAGGGTCGCCGAAGTGATGCCTCGCCAGCCAATGAAAGTCGGGTACAAATCTTCTCGGACTCTAGGGCTAACATAGAGTCCCCCCAACCCTTCGGGACCACAAAACCATTTATGCCCGGTAAAAGCATAGAAATCTACTTCTAAATCCTCCAAATCTAGGGGAATTTGCCCCACAGACTGAGCCGCATCGACTAAGACTAGGCAATCTTGTTGATGGCAAAGTTGATTAATTTCCTTGAGGGGTAAAATCTGACCCGTGTTCCACAACACATGGCTGATTACGACTAGACGGGTTTGGGATTGCAGATGGGAGGCGATCGCTTCCAGCACCTCCCCCCTTGATTGATGCCCCAAAACAGGAAAAGTAGAACTAGTCACCCCAAAGCGGCGACAAATTTCCCCCACAGCAGCAATAATCCCCGGATGCTCACAATCCGATAATAAAATATGCTCCCCAGCCTGCCAAGGCAGCCCCCACAAGACAATATTGCAACCCACGGTGACATCTTCGGTTAGGGTAATCGTCTCGGCGGTGACTCCCAACTCTTGAGCGATCACGGCTCTAGTTAAACTCGCCTCTTGGTTCACCCAACTATTGACCCCCATCGAAAAAGGTCCGGCAGTTTGGATATAATTGTAGGACTGAGCGATCGCTTCTAGAGCCACGGTGGGTAGAGTCCCCTGTCCACCGTAGTTAAAGTAACTTTTATTGCTCAGTGCCGGAAATTGCTGTCTATACTCTGGACTTATGTCTAAGCTTGTAAGATGTTCTGGACTCATGAAACGTTTTTACTTCCCAAGAATGATTACTTTTGCTTATATCGCTAGCGAAACCCCAAGACTCTGCTTAACTTAAGATTATAGTATTTCCCCCCAAAGCTATGAATAAAGCTGACTACCCCAACCCATCTCCAAAAGGCAAAAAGCCCAACTCTCCTGCCCAGCAGACTCCCTTAGTAAATACTAATGGGGCTAACCCTAACCCCAATCTCAGCAGTGGCTCCAGCAACGAGACAACGGCCAAGGTCGGGAATAAGGAATCAGATTTATTTGTCCTTGCCCAGAAGCTCCGCCAGCGCAATCGTACCCTTCAAGACCAAGTATTGCAGCTTCAAGAATCCCTCCGGGCGGCGGAAGAAAAAATCTACAGCCAAAGTCAGCAATTTTCAGAACAAGAATCCATTCGTTCTCAGGAAGTAGGCACGATTATCTCCCAACAAAGTGCCGAAACTAACTATGCCAATGAACACGTTGGTCGGCTTCTCCAAGAACTAGAAGGAACCCATCAACTGGCTCAACGGCAACAGATTTTGATTGAAACTCTCTCTTCAGAACTCCAAACTAGCCAAGAAAGAATTGCTCAACTGGAGCGGGAGTGCGCCCTGATTCAGCAACAATACAATGAACAATGCCATGAACTTCTCCAGTCAGAAAGTCGCTCTCAGGAACTAAATACTCGCCTCCTCCGCCAGCAGCGTCAGGCATTGCAGTTTAAGGTGGCTTTGGAAAAATCCCTAGAAGTCCCTACGGCGAACCAAACTGCTAACCCTATCCTAGAATCACCTTGGCAGGAAGAAGTGGAGGAAGTTCCCCGCAAAATTAATCTTGCTGCCCTAGGTTCCCGGATTAATACCCAACCAATCCAGCCTTGGTCAAATCCAGAGGAGGCAGTATCTGATCTGGCGGCGATCGATCAAAGACAGCTAACAGCGGCTACCATGCCCCAACTTGCCCCGACCATAGAAGAGCAACCCCAATTCCCCAAACCTGAGGAGCTACGCCTCAACCCCACGGAGGAAATGATGCAACCCCTCCTCCTATCCCTCAACCCTGCACCTCAGAGGCTAGAACCTACTTCTGAACAGCTATTTGATGTCGCGGAAATTAATGCAGCTCGTTTTGGCGGGGAATCCCCATCGCCCTTTGCCCCCGTTCCCCTAGAAACCCAGAGTCAACCTCTAGACTTAACTCAATACCTCAAGAGTTTGCAGCCAGAGCCAGAGATGCTAGATATTTCTACCAATGATCAGAAGTTGCAGCAACTATTAGCCGTGGTGAAGCGATCGCCCTACATCCCTCCCGAAAGCGATGAACTCGCCCCCATCATCTACCCAGAAAGACCCCCCAAGAAAATCCCTTCCCTCTCTGCCATCAACCTCCCCAATTTCCCCCGCCACCGTCCCCCAGAAAATTAGCTATAGTAAGTGACATTCTAGTTAGGACGGGGACATTTTTTGAGGGCTTCGACTTCGCTCAGCCCTCAAAAATGTCCTAATCAAAGCGGCGACCAGTATAGATTCGAGGCTATTTCTTTAAAGTCTGATTTTGTGCCCTCTCCAGGGGCGCAAAGTCAGACTTGATATCTAAACAACTCCGCAATTAAATCTGCTGGCTATTACTAGGGCAAAGATCTGCCAAAGCACATTCGGGACAATGGGGTTTGCGGGCTTGGCAAACTGCCCTGCCGTGGTAGATGAGGCGAATTGACCAGTTTTCCCAATCTGCTTGGGGCAGGAGTTTCATTAAATCCTGCTCGATCGGGACTGGTTCCGTATGCTTAGTTAATCCTAATCTGCCACACAAACGCTTAACATGGGTATCTACCGTTACCCCAGCATTAATCCCGTAGGCGTGGGCAAGTACCACATTGGCAGTTTTCCGTGCCACGCCGGGTAGGGTCAGCAACTCCTCCATGGTTTTGGGAACAACTCCCTGAAACTCGGTGACAATTCTTTGGCAAGCCCCTTGGATATTTTTGGATTTGTTACGATAAAATCCGGTCGATCGCACCAAATTCTCCAACTCCTCAAGCTCCGCCCCAGCAAGGGATGGGGCATCAGGAAAACGGCGAAATAGCTCCGGGGTGACCAGATTCACCCGCTCATCGGTGCACTGAGCCGAGAGAATTGTCGCCACCAATAATTGCACTGGCGTGGTGTAATTTAAGCTACAGGTTGCATCGGGATAAAGTTGCTTGAGGCGCTGAAGGATTTCTAAAGCAGTTTGTTTCTTTTTGGATATTCTAGGCATGAGGATCCTCAAACTTATAACCTACCCCGATCACTGTTTTTACAAAAGTAGGATTACTAGCATCTAATTCAATCTTTTTGCGTAATCTTGCCACATGGGTGTCCACAACTCGATCGTCCCCAAAGAAATCATCTCCCCATAGTTTATCAATTAATTGGGTGCGATTCCAAACTCTTCCCGGTTGACTAATAAATGTAGCTAAAAGATTAAATTCTAGGGTAGTTAAATCCAATAATTCTAGAGATTGATCAGCAGTTTGTCGCTGGGCTGTGCGTTGATCTACGTCTACTAGAAAATGGGCAGTTTTGTATACTAAACTTTGCCCTCCGTGGCGGAGACTGCGGCGGAGTAAAGCCCTGATTCTGGCAACTAATTCTTGGGGGCTAAAGGGTTTGACTAAATAATCATCTGCCCCGGTAGATAGCCCAATGATCCGATCGATCTCCTCTCCCTTCGCGGTCAACATGAGAATATAGGGGTCTTTTTGTCCGGGTTTTTGTCTAATTCTGGCGCAAACTTCTAAACCATCTAAACCGGGCAACATCCAATCGAGAATAATCACATCCGGTTGCCGATGTTGGTCTCCGGCACTGGCTCCAGCACTAATGCGATCGTTAAAAATTTGTAATGCCCGATGGCCATCACCACAAACAGTACAAGTAAACCCTTCCCGACTTAAAGTTCTCTGGAGTAATTCCGCAATTTCTGGTTCATCTTCAACAATTAGGATTTCCATCTTTCTATATTGACTTGTAGAACTTGTTTTTTAGAGGCTATTGATCAACTATAATCTTCTGCTTTCTCCGGGTGCGCTGTTGGCAATTCAAGTAGGATTGCGATCGCGATCGTAAATTATTCAGAATCTGGATATGCGAGGGAAACGGTTACTTGGCTATCGGTTTTATTCAGGTTAAATAAGGGAGAAGATTCTAGGAATGCACTAAAAGTACTAGCTAACTTTAGGGCTTTCACAACATCAGTAATTTTCCGACCATAGCAACGACTGAATTGATTACCTAAAACACCGACATAGACAAACTTACTCTGGTCATTGTGGGTAATTTCTTTAATCAGCTTTACTAAAGCTATCTCTATATCCATTTGAGAGCTAAAGGGAATTGATGGCAGGGAAGATGAATTTTGAGAGCCACTGTTCATAACATTGGCAGTTACATCAGAGGATAACTCATGAAGTACTTTAACTCTATTACTTATGCCATTAGTGCCATTATTAATAGCCATCTTGCGGTCAGGATTTTGAGACAACAGAGAAGGAGCTATTTCCCCAGTACCAAGATGATTCTGTGACCCAATATTCAAATTATCAAACAGTGAAATATAAAGATACTTCTCTTTAGTTGGTCGATGTACTACAAAAACACTGGGATTGCCGAGAAAGATATCCCGTGCTTTTTTCCCGGGTAAATACATAGATACCACTTGACTGATAGTTAAATGATATTTACTCCGGAATAGGTGAGAGACACGAGCTAGTTGAATCCATTTCTTACCGGTTAGTTGCTGCTCGGCATTAATTATCTTTTGTAGTTGGATGATTAGTTGGTCAGAGGAATTAATATCTGTGGACACTCTCAACATTCTCGTGTGGGTATTCCCAGTTTTCATATCCAAAGCTGTCAGGATTTCACCTTTTTTGCGGACTAGATAAACACCTAAGCCGTGAGTTTGGAGGGTTGTACAGAGATGGGTTAAAACTGCATCTGAAGAACAAACCAAAACTTCCTTAGCAGTAGGATAGTGCACAAAAATTGAGGAGCCAACGGTGGCTAACTTCACATCAGCACTATCTTTGCCAGCAGGGACATGGATTAGTTCATAGCCTCTTTGATGAAACTCCAAATCCTGTTTACCCATATGCCGCCAATTAGCAAAGGCAATTTTAATTTGGATGGGATACTGGCAAATCTCTGCAAGGAACTTTTCTGTAGCGGTATCTAATTGGAGATTCTCTACATCCAACAAAAGTATGGCAATACCCTGATTATTAGTAGAGCCATTATAATTTTTAGATTCACCAAGATCATCTTTTCTAAAAAAGCTTGGTTGATGACTCGGTTGATGAGTCGGTTGATGACTTGGTTGATGACTTGGTTGATTAACAGGATCAGGTATATCAACTCCGGGAGTTAGATATGTAGGAATGAGATTCTTAATTTTATTTTGGATGTGAACAGCTTGAGGTAATAGAAAGAATTTTGGATCCAAAAATATATGTAAGATTTGCTCTACTTTCTTTTCTATAGATTTGGCAGCAGAAAGATTAACTAAGCTATGTTGTATCTTGCTCAGAAAAGTTGATTGGACTAGATGCCAAGGAGTAGTTCGATATTTACTAACGATTAACTCTGGATGCTGATGGGAAGTTTGGAGGATAATGCGGTAAATAGCCTGACTAATGGTGGCGGAGACCTCCAGAGGAGATTGAGGAGACTGATTAGTTGTAGGTTGATTAGTCATGAGTGAGTAGGAATAGGAGCTATTTCACCTATGATATCGCTAGATTCAACCCAGTTTGAGGATAATTCCCGGGAGATGAGAAATTAAATGAAAATTTGGTCAGAAATCTAGGGCTGTGCATCAGAATTAATGCTGGGGAGATCAGCATATGATCCTACAGCACTTTTTATCTAAGCGGAATCTGGGGCATTTTCTGAAATACTTAGTAGTCTGTCAAGCGTTTTTTGAGGGGTTTTCAACCCCTCAAAAAACACACCCACAAAACTTTCAGGATGCTATAGACCCATCAACTAATCGTTAACGGACTATTAGTAGGCTTGAGTTTGTATGTGGGCAACGACAGCCGCTCACACACAAACTACTGTGAATACGCAAGAGTTAAGCCTTTGGACGTTTTTACTGGCTTCGACTACCCTCAGCCTGCAACAACGTCCACAACTCTCGATTATTCGCTGGCAGCGCCTAAGTTCTAATAGATAAAAAGTGCTGTATGAAGAACTATGAAGTTCTTTGCCAAAAATATTGCAAGTTAATTAAGGTTCTGGGGTCACAAAAACTGGATGGTATAATTGATATCAATATTGCCCCAAAATTAGGCATCAATCAAGATACAGTCATGTTAAATCCTAATCTAGATGAAATTCAACTCACGAAAGAAGAATATGAGCGCTATTCCCGACATCTGATTCTGCCAGAAGTAGGTTTAGAAGGGCAGAAACGCCTCAAAGCTGCCAGTGTGCTCTGTATCGGTACGGGAGGACTAGGTTCTCCTCTGCTGTTATACCTTGCGGCTGCCGGGGTAGGGCGTATTGGGATTGTCGATTTTGATATTGTTGATCATTCCAATCTGCAACGCCAAGTAATCCACGGCACATCATGGGTAGGCAAACCTAAAATTGAATCTGCAAAGAATCGCATTCTGGAGATCAATCCCTACTGCCAAGTGGAACTTTACAACACAATGATTAGCTCGGCTAATGCCTTAGAAATCATGGCTCCCTACGATATTGTTGTGGATGGTACGGATAACTTCCCCACCCGCTATCTCGTGAATGATGCTTGCGTGCTTCTCAACAAGCCCAATGTCTATGGTTCGATCTTCCGTTTTGAGGGGCAAGCAACCGTGTTTAATTATCAAGAAGGTCCTAATTATCGGGATCTCTACCCCGAACCCCCGCCTCCGGGGATGGTTCCTTCCTGCGCTGAAGGGGGAGTACTAGGTATCCTACCGGGAATCATTGGGGTGATTCAGGCTACAGAGACCGTGAAAATCATCTTAGGACAGGGAACTACCCTTAGTGGCAGGTTGTTATTATTTAATGCCCTAGAAATGAAGTTCCGAGAGCTGAAACTTCGTCCCAACCCGGAGCGTCCGGTAATTGAAAAGCTAATTGATTATGAACAATTCTGTGGCATTACCCAAGCTAAGGCTGAAGAGGAGAAACAAAAAATGTCTATGGCGGAAATGACGGTAAAAGAGCTAAAAACTTTATTAGATAGTGGAGCAAAAGATTTTCTCCTCATTGATGTCCGCAATCCCAATGAGTACGAAATTGCTAGGATTCCGGGGGCAGTGCTAATTCCTTTGCCGGAAATTGAGCAGGGTGCTGGTGTAGAGAAAGTGAAGGAATTACTGAATGGGCATAAACTTATTGCTCACTGCAAAATGGGGGGACGATCGGCAAAAGCCCTCGGCATCCTGAAAGAGGCAGGGATTACTGGAACTAACGTCAAGGGCGGGATTGCTGCTTGGAGCCAGGAAGTAGATTCTTCAGTTCCTGAGTACTAGTTAGCACAATAAATCCTATGCTGTTATTTTCTACTCGATCGCAAATACTTTGGGGACAGGTTTTAGGTTTAGCCTTGGTGCAAGGGGCAATTACTTTGGCTTGGATTATCTACGGGGCTTACTTGCCTAAGCTCCTACAAGATTTAGGTCTGCCCCTCAGTATGGGACTCAAGCTGTTAATCATTGAGAGTGCCTTGGCAGTTTTGATGGAGCCAGTCATGGGGGGATTGTCCGATCGCTCTTACCAGTGGGTGGGTAGTCGGTTTCCCTTTATTGCGATCGGGGTAGTCCTTTCCTCGGCTTTGTTTATAGCTATCCCGGCTGTGGTCATTTTCGGCAGTCCAACAGATACATTTCGCTGGTTGCTAATTGGAGTATTGGTCTTATGGAGCTTGGCAATGACAGTGTTTCGCAGTCCAGCGATCGCCCTTCTAGGGAAATGCTCCACCCCTAAAGAATTACCCTTGGCGGTTAGTGTCGTTACCTTAGTTGGCGGCTTTGCCGGAGCTTTCAGACCAGTCGCCAACGGGTTTTTGCTGAATAACTTTCCACCTATGGCGATTTTTGCCTTAGGCTCCTTTATTCTTCTAGGAGCAGCGGCAGTGTTGCGCTCAGTCTTGGTTCCTGATGTACCTAGTTTCCCAGAGAATACCGAACCCCATCGGCAGTCAATCCTTTTACCCTTGATGCTCATTTCTATCACTGGGACTATGGTGGGCTGGGGAACTCGTTGTTTAATGGATGTACTGGGCAAACTAATTACTGTACAAGCTGGGGCAGAGAATGTATCACTAATCATGGTAGTGATTGGGATTGTCTTAGCAGTTTTAGCCTTACCTGCCGGAAAAATTGCTACACGCTTTGGTAGCAAAATAACTTTATTGGTCAGTTTAGTATCTGTCAGCAGTGGTTTATTGCTGATGGGATTAATCCCTACTCTGCTTTGGTTAGGGGCGATCGTCGCTATTCCTGCCTTTGGTACGATTTTGAATAGTGTTATTCCATGGATTCTCTACTTAGTGCCTAGTAGTAAGGCTGGTTTAGGAATTGGTAGTTATTTTGGCGGCTTCTCCGCAGCGATCGCAATTTTTGGTTTAGCGTTTCCCGATGCTAGTTTGGTTACTCCTGTCATGGGGGCAGTTTATGGAGCAGTGGCTTTTGGGGTAGCAGCAGTGTGTATCAAGATAGCCAAACCGGATAGTGATTTATGAGTAATTATTCTATACAACCCGCTGTGATTACACGGGTACTCCAAGATTCCATTGGTGAGGAGATCGGTTTTGAGGCGGGGGATGCGATCGTATCTATTAATGGCACAAAACCTAGGGATTTAATTGACTATCAATTTCTTTGTGCTGAGGAATTTCTAAACCTAGAAGTGATAGATACCAAAGGCAAAACCCATCAGGTAGCCATAGAAAAAGACTACGACGATGATTTAGGCTTGGAATTTAGCACTGCTTTATTTGATGGCTTACTCCAGTGCAACAATCATTGTCCCTTTTGTTTCATTGATCAGCAACCACCGGGCAAGCGCGAATCTCTATACTACAAAGATGATGATTATCGCCTCAGTTTTCTCTACGGTAGCTATTTAACCCTAACTAATCTAACTGAACCAGAATGGCTAAGGATTAAAACTCTCCGTCTATCCCCTTTATTTGTTTCTGTCCACGCGACAGAACCGGAAGTACGAGTTAGATTATTAAAAAACTCTAGAGCTGGAAAAATCCTTGAAAATCTGCAATGGTTTGCCGAAAATCGCCTGCAAATCCATGCTCAAGTAGTTGTTTGTCCGGGGATTAATGATGGGATACACCTAGATCAAACCTTAGAAGATTTAGCCAAGTTTTATGATGTGGATTTGCCCACGGTGGCTTCCGTGGCGATCGTCCCTGTAGGTTTAACGAAATTTCGCCCCGCCGAAGATGAATTAATCCCTGTCACCCCCAATAAAGCCCTAGAAGTTATTCAGCAAGTCCAAAAATTTCAACATCAATGCCAACAAAAATTCGGCACTAATTTTGCTTGGCTAGCTGATGAATGGTTCTTGATTGCGGGGTTAGATTTGCCCACTGCTGACCACTACGAAGACTATCCTCAACTGGGCAATGGAGTAGGTTCAATTAGGCAATTTATTGGGGATTTTACCGCTACAGCCAAGGAATTACTGCCGCCAATGATTAATCCTGAAAAAAAGCTGACTTGGGTAGTCGGGAATGCTGTAGGGCAAGCTTTTCAACCGTTAGTTAAACAACTGAATCAAGTGGCGGGATTAGAAATTAAGCTGGTAGCTTTGCAGAGTAATTATTGGGGGCAAACTATGACAGTAACGGGCTTATTAACAGGACAGGATCTATTATCTGGACTACAGAATCAAGACTTAGGACAAGGAATTTTGCTGCCAACGGTAATGTTGAAGCATGGAGAATCGAAGTTTCTAGATGATCTCACAGTGGCAGAAGTGAGTAGCGAATTAGGAGTAAATATTCTACCTGTAGGTAATATCACAGAGTTAATTACTGCTTGTATTTAATAATATATAGCAACCGCGTCAAAGGTGGGTGCTGTCAGGTTTGTAGTGGGCAGGGGGTGAATGTGATTGAGATGAGTTTTCTGCCCAATGTCTATGTTCAGTTGATTTGTCCGATGCAATCCGGTTGTTAGGTGGCTGTCAAGAACGATCGACCTATTCTAAAGCTGAAACCTTGGGACAAACTGAAAACTCTAGCTGTGAGCGATAGAAACAGACATCAAACTCCATAAAGAAGTTGACTTGCCCCAAGATAAGCGGCACATTTGTAGCCTGTGTCCAAGCAAACACAAGTTGTACAGACTCGAATTGCCCAACTATAGCTTCAACCAGCACAACACGCGCCTCATATTGAGCTAAATTTCCTGTCAAACTTAATGCCGTTGTTTGCCGTTCCCACTCGTACCCAAGCTGGATCCCTATCAAATAAGGCATTACGTTGACACTTGCTCCGGTATCTAATAAAGCGGATGCCGGAATAGAGTTTTGTTGGTGAACTAAGCTGAACGGCAAATAAGGGCGAAAACTGGCTTCGCCCAGTGTCGCATCACTGGAGATAAATGGATAACGTTCAGCGTTACGCATGATCTTGAGACTTGGAAGCCTGTAACACTTTTAACATTGTATCCGCTGCCTCAGTCGCATCGTAAGGCGACCACACCGGATAGGACTGATCAGGTTTAATTAAATCTGTTTCTTGTCGGGCTAATTCTGAAATTAGAATTTGCATAATATGAAACTTGTCCGAACGACTCAACCCTTTCAAGGTTAAAACTAGCTCTGATGAAACCATGCAAAACTCCCCATCTAAGTCATATTTCTCCCCCTATTGTATAGAGCTTTTCAACTCTATGATCTCTTCAATGCTCAGTGGGGGGGGTGCTGATGCATCATTGTATGAGTGCCATCAATGATTTAAGCAACTAGTTAGAAGAATTTCTGGAATAGGGACGATCGCGTTCGACAGTCTTCAATCGGTGAGGCACTAATGCGCTCTACAAGATTGGCGATCGTACACTGGTCAATACTTGAAAAGTTGTTTATCGATCGATTAAATCATGTCAGTCGCCAATGGAGGCAAACCTGCTGGAAGTGCGAAAGAAATAAAAGTATTGAATAGGTTAGGTTTAAGGCTTTATGCAAAAGTTTGTTTCTTACAGCAGTTTGAGAGTGGGTGGCTACAGCCACCCACTCTCAAACCCAACATTGATAAGACTTTCAATATTTTTGGTGTGCCTTATTTGAACGCAAAGTGCTATAGGAATTCGATGAAAATTGACGAAAATGGTTAACGTTGCTGTTCGGCGGTTGCTGGTATACTTTATCAAATCATCCGACCAAGATTACTCCAATTCCAGTTACGCTCAAACCACAACTGCAATACATTGCCACTCTCACCAAAACCAAAAATATCTATCCTTCCTTCGCTCCAACTATTAGCAGTGATTGGACCTGCAAATCGATCTCTTTCCCTCTCCCGTTTCCATAGTTGATAAGGCTCACCAACTGAAGCTCTATAGGAATGAGGAGGACCAAGGCGCTTTGTTACTTCACTTGAAAAACTATTCCCCAAATTACTCCAGTGCCAACTCCCATCCCACCAAAGCTGCAACACGTTTCCGCTTTTTCCTATTCCAAATACGTCAATGCGGTTCGTTCCCCAGGAAACCACAGTTAGAGGTCCAACAAAGCGATCTCCATTTGGAAACCCATTCCCCAAATTACTCCAGTGCCAACTCCCATCCCACCAAAGCTGCAACACGTTTCCGCTTTTTCCTATTCCAAATACGTCAATGCGGTTCGTTCCCCAAGAAGTTGCTGCCAATGGTCCGAAGAACCGCTCTCCATCTAGAAAACCGTTTTCTAAATTGCTCCAGTGCCAACCTCTGTCAAACCACAACTGACGCACATGACCAATGCTATCTAGACCAAAGATGTCGTAGCGTCCTTCTCCCCAAGAATTTGCTGTTAATGGTCCAATAAAGCCTCTATCAGAGAAACCATTCCCAAGATTACTCCAATTCCAGCGACCATTCCACCAGAGTTGCAGAACATTGCCGCTTTTGCCAAGACCAAAGACATCAATACGGTTGGTTCCCCAAGAAGTAGCAGTCAAAGGTCCAACAAACTGATCTCCACTTGGAAAGTTGTTGCCAAGGTTACTCCATGTCCATCCAGGTGCCCACCAAAGTTGCAGCACCTCGCCTCGTTCATTAAATCCAAATATGTCGTACCGGTTTGGTCCCCATGACGTTCCTGCTAACACTTCTGTGTAAGCTTCTAGTCCACAACGTTGAGAGAACCAATTGCTGAAAGTTTTGCTCTTGCCAGTAGAGATAATTTCCGTTCGGATTTTACGCCAGCGATGTAACGTCTCAGGATATGCCCGTTCAATTCGCGCACGATCGAGGAGATTGAGTTGCCCCCAGTGAAGTCTGCCGCCAAATGAATGAACCGTTTCCTCAAAAGCAAAGATAAATTCATCGGTGCGTCCCTCCATATTGCCATCGTGAACAATACTACCCCCCGCATCAAGCTCCTTTAAACCAAAGACTTCGATATGACATATACGATCGCGACCAATGGCAGCGCCTTGGTTCTGCATCGCTAGAAAAGCTCTTGACGGCATTGTGAAGCGAATGGACATTGCACCAATTAACTTCCTGCCTTGTCCACGACGAATCAAATCATCAAAAATTTCAAGCAACCGATCAATCAGAAGGACGTGCTGATTGTTCGCGATCGAAATGGCTATTTCCATCGACATTACAGGCGGCTTTGCCCCCCCATAGTCATAGGTATCTAAGACACTATAACCAACTGGGTAGCCAGTCGTGTCACTACGACTGCTGTTCATAATCCCATTGATTTCATCTTTCACGGTGCCCGGTCCACCCGATTCAACTCGAATCACTGTCCAAGCTGCCTTCAACGCATTACCAAAATCGCGCCAAAAATCGTGAAAATGATCGTTTGAGCGCGTCGGTGCTTCGTCAAATGCCCCTTCATCAACTGGGCGAGCCTCAGCTCGTGAAACAAGAATACAGTGCCGATCCGGAGCACGATCGCGCGAATAATCATCACTAATGCGGTAGGGATTGAGAAAAATTTCAACACCCGATGGGACTGAATTAACAGAGCGACCTGCTGCTGTGTTTGGGTGACGAATTCCAAGTGGGAAGGATGGCGAAAAGATACCCGTCTCAAAAGCGGTTGGCACTTCCAGTAAGCGGCGTACTTCCCGCCAGCGAGTTTGTTTGACGCGCTGGGAAAGCCCATATTGATTAGTCACCTCGACCACTAGGCTAACAATGATTCCCAAACATCCCATTGAGACCAGTGCAGTATTGAACCAATCATCGTCGTAGTGAACATTCTCACGTCGAAGATCAGGCATTGAGCGCAGTAGTCGAGTCAAATCAGTGAGGTTTTGTGGTGCAGCAGGTTCAATCCAGTGATGAATCCCACCAGGACCAATTAGGTGAATCGCTCTCACACCATCTGCAATGGGTGGACGGCTGAAGTTAGCACCGTGTGTACTAGTGGAAATAACACCAGCGATTGTTTGTCCACCAGCACCTCCCTGGGTAATCAGTGCCCATCGACTTCGCTCACTATCGCCAGGGTGACGATCTCGCTTATCCAGTATTTCGTATAACGTTTTGATTGTGATGCCCGATTGAACATGAGCAAATTGGCGAGTACTACTCAAAATTTCATCACGGAGTGCATTGGTGAGAATTGGTGATTCATCGCGAAAGCCTGTTCGCCCTTGTGAGAGTGCCAACAAACGGTTAAGGCGACTCGTATCAACAAGGACATCATTTGTATACATAACATCTGTAAAAGACCAGCCACTGCCAATGGCTCTAACTTGTTGTCCTTCTCTTTCAGCCTCTTGAATTGTAGTGACGATTTCCTCAACACTCGTGGGGGTTACTATCCTGGATGGATTAATCGTTACATTCTCCGCCCAATTTTTTCTCTCCATAGAGCCTCCAAAGTCTGAATAGGAATAAACAGTTAAATTTGAGACAATTGCGGAATCTTCCGAACGTACTCCGAAACTACATGCCACGTTAGACAATCCAAACAAGTTTCGGTATTCCCCTTGAGGGTACTTATTACACTAGAAAATTTATGGTAAATCACGGCACTTACTAATGCTTGAACAATTAACGCCAGCGGTAAACATCTTTAAATGGATTATGGATTTACATTTCCATAAAAATTCAGCAATCGAACTATGTATTAGACAGAATTTTTCTACCTAAACTGAATTATAGGGCAGATAGGCTGAATGTCAATATTCGGGCTAATCACCTTATACGGGATATTATACGAAAAAATTCTGTCTAATCATCCCAAAATGGGATGATTAGACAGAATTTTTTCGCCTAATCACTTATTTGACGTGTTAGCCAGACAACTTTAGGTAGGGCTTGCTGAATAAGTCTAGTGATCGAATCTAGCCGCCATACAGCTTGCAAATAATGGGGTTCTTGATCGATTTCTAAATTTATCCGCCAATTTCCCATCAAAAGTGAAAGGGTTTTGAGCCTTTGGATGCCATAACCTTGCACTCAATTGATTGAAAAAGGCTCAAAACCCTTGCAGTGAATAGCATCTGGATTTACTCAGCAAGCCCTAAGTATTCTTTAGCCCAAATTCACATTTTGTTAGCCCGTGAAGACGGACTTTGTTCTTGTAGGAACGGTTTCAACCGCTAGAACCTTTTTAGACTACATTCTTTCTAACACAGAAATCCCCAGCAAAGATAGCCCCAGCTTGAGAGTTTTGGCACTGAGATCACAAAGAATCAATCGTGAAGTTCTCAAGGGTTCTTCTGCTTTGAGGACTGGGCATTGTTCAAAGAATTGATTGAATTTTTGACTCAGTTCAAATAGATATTGACATAGACGATTAGGGAATAAATCTAGCGATACTTCATCAAGAACTTCTGCTAAACAAAGTAGATGTTTGGCGAGGATAATTTCTGGTACTTCTTGGAGGACTAATTGGGGATTAGTTAAAGTTCCTAGATCAATATTTCCCTTCCGGCTAATACCTTGCACCCGCACATAGGCGTAGAGCAAATACGGGGCAGTATTACCTTGGAGAGCCAGCATTTTGTCATAACTAAAAACATAATCACTAGTTCGATTTTGGCTGAGATCGGCATACTTCACCGCGCTAATTCCTACCACCTGCGACGTATGCTGAATAAATTCGGTTGTTTCTGGTCGGGATTCCTTGGCGAGTCTATTGGCTAAATCTTGCTGAGTTCGATCGATCGCCTCATCTAATAGGTCTTGGAGACGGACAGTATCCCCCGATCGCGTCTTGAGTTTCTTGCCATCTTCTCCCTTGACTAAACCAAAGGTGACATGGGTTAATTCCACAGAGGCAGGAACCCAGTTAGCTCGTCTAGCTACTTGGAAAAACTGATTAAAATGGTTGGCTTGTCCAGCATCGGTGACGTAGATAATTCTCTCGGCTTGGTCTTGGTTAATCCGGTAGCGCAGGGCGGCTAAATCCGTAGTGGCATAGTTATAACCACCGTCAGTTTTTTGAATAATTAAAGGCAATCTATCCCCAGACTTATTGGTGAATCCTTCCAGAAAAACACACTTCGCCCCCGCATCTTCTTCTAGCAATCCCACGGCAGTCAAATCCTCTACCACTGCCCCCAGAAAATCATTATAAAAAGATTCCCCTCGCTCTATTAATTCCACATCTAAAAGATTATAAATTACCTGAAATTCTCTACGAGATTGTTGACAAAGTAGTTGCCATGCTTGGCGAGTTGCAACATCTCCTGATTGCAGTTTGACTACTTCTTGACGAGACTTTTCTTGAAATTCTAGATCACTATCAAATCGTTGTTTCGCCTGCCGATAAAACGCCACTAAATCCCCTAGGTCTAGGGCATCTTTGGTCACCAAAGCATCAGGATATGCCTCTTGCAAGTAGGCAATCAACATCCCAAACTGAGTTCCCCAATCGCCCACATGGTTGAGGCGCAGTACCTTATGACCTTGAAATTCTAAAATTCGGGCAATACTATCACCAATAATGGTCGATCGCAAATGACCCACATGCATTTCTTTGGCAATATTCGGGCTAGAAAAATCTACAACTATCCTTTGGGGCTGCTCCACCGGGGCGATGCCCATGCGATCGTCCCCATAGATTTGCTGTAATTGTGCCTCTAGGAAACTAGGCTTCAGGGTAAAATTAATAAATCCGGCTCCAGCGATCGATACTTCACAGATATCCCCCAAATCTAAATTCTCGACAATTTCCTCTGCCACTTTGCGGGGCGGTTTGCCCAAAGTTTTGGCTAGGGAGAGGGGCAGGTTAGATTGATAGTCCCCAAATTTAGGGTTACTCGCTGCCACCAATAAAGGTTCCGGCAGGGTAATCTCTGCACCGAGGGTAGAAATAACAGAGGCTTGAAATTTTTGCTTGAGGAGAAGTACGATCGAACTCATGGGGGTTTCAGGAAAATTATCGATAGTCGTTTAGGTATCAGTTACTAGTGTTACATAGCCGGTGAAATTTCCCAAAAAATCACCCATAGGGTGATCTCGAATTTTCCAAAAGGATCAATTAACAGTATTCATCCCAGATCAATCAACTATTTGCCTAGGAAAAATAAATGTCCCAAATCATTCAACTTAATGCAAAACTACAATCACGATTAGGCATTACGCCACAACAGCTTGAGGAATTTTGTCAACGCTGGCAAGTTGCTGAATTGGCACTCTTTGGTTCTGTCTTACGAGATGATTTTCGAGTGGATAGTGATATTGATGTATTAGTTGTTTTTAATACCCATCCTCGGTTTTCTCTAAGCTTGATGGATTTAGTCAAGATGGAACAGGAACTAGGAAGTATGTGCAAACGGGAAGTTGATCTCATAGAAAAATTCTCGGTTGAAAACAGTCATAACTGGATTCGACGTGAAAATATTTTAAACACTGCGCAGGTTATTTATGAATCGGGACGAGTCTTATCTACTTGACATTTAAAAACTTTGTCAAACTATTTTTAGATTGACTTACAATATGACTGAAGCAGAGTTTTATGATAATGAAAGAACTCAGCTAGCAATTTTGTATGAAATTACAATTATTGGGGAAGTTGTGAAACGACTTTCTAAAGAATTCCGAGATATTCATTCAGAAGTTGAGTGGCGACAAATTGCCAGAATGCGCGATCAATTGGTGCATGACTATGACGAGGTAAGATTATCCTTGATTTGGGAGGTGGTTAAAACTAGCATTCCTGAACTCTCGGCGTATATTGTGCCTCTCCTACCAGAAAGAGAATAGTTTAACGTGCTTTGTTTACCAACCCCAAGAATTAGGTTCCCCTTTGAAAGGTCCCACGATATCGGGAGTGACCCAACCGCCATAAAAATTGCCCGGTTGGGGAGTAACTAAATCTTCCCCCACATAGCAGGCATCCATGGGGTGGGCATAGAAAGCCAGATAATCTTTGATGGCGGCAAAATTAATCGTGGGTTCTGGGTACGCCCAAGCGACATTGACTAATTGCTGATCTCCCACCGTTAGGGTGTAATAAATTGCCCTGCCTTTCCATTCACAAAAGGAAGATTGGGGCGATCGCTGGAGATATTGCATCTGGATATCGGCGGGGGGCAGGTAGTAGCTGGGGGGATGGCTAGTTTCTAGGACTCTCTGTGCTTGGTGGGTTTCACAAATGGTGACTCCATTGAAAACGATCGTAATCTTCTTATTCACGGGTTCTAGGCGGGGCGGACGGGGATAGTCCCAGACGGAGTCTTGACCGGGTTGGGGAGGAATGGGAGTGGGGCGTGAATTAAACATGGTTTGTCGAGATTTGTCGATAGCTGTCGAGTCAGTTTATCAGATGCAAACCTTCAGGAGCTAGGCATCCACTATTAAAGCCAATCTTTATATTCTTTACATTTCGTTACAATCCCCTCCCTAGAGCAAATTGTTAAAAGGTGTAATAATTAAACAGCAAACCCGTCTAAATCCTTCTAGATAATGCACTGTGGCAAGATTAATTAGCCTCACAGCAGGGTAAAATATTGCGGAGAAACTCTCCAATGCAATTTTCTATAGCTATCCTCAATGATCTTACCCGTCGTAGGTGGGTGAAATCATTTACCAGAGGGAATTTTATCTAAGCAACTCGTTTGGGATTGCTATAGTGATCCTAAATGGTTTCACCCGTCGTAGGTGGGTGAAACCATCTGTCAGAAGAAAATTAATTTGGCAAGTGGTTAGCAAATGATTTAGGACTGCTATACGAAATTAATTAAATGTAAATGAATTAACAAGGTTATGACTCAAATTTCTAGTTCCTCAGATGTACCTGATCTCGGTCGCCGCCAATTTATGAATCTGCTGACCTTCGGGACAATTACCGGAACAGCCTTAGGTGCTTTATATCCCATTGTCAAGTATTTTGTTCCCCCCAATACTGGTGGTAGTGGTGGTGGCGTAATTGCCAAAGATGCCGCTGGAAACAACGTTAAAGCCAGCGAATTTATTGCCACCCACGCAGCAGGCGATCGCACCCTCGCCCAAGGACTCAAAGGCGACCCTACCTACATCATTGTCAAAGAAGACAAAACTATTGCCAGCTATGGATTGAGTGCTGTGTGTACTCACCTTGGTTGTGTTGTGCCTTGGAATAGTAGTGAAGATAAATTCATCTGTCCTTGCCACGGTTCCCAGTACGACAACACCGGCAAAGTCGTGCGTGGCCCAGCTCCCCTGTCTTTGGCTTTAGCCAATGCCGCCGTCACCGAAAATGATACGATCGCCCTGACCCCTTGGACAGAAACCGACTTCCGCACCAATGAAGCTCCCTGGTGGGCTTAAGTTGGGCTTGAGATTAATAATTACCTTTGCACCGATGAGAAAGAACCGATGAGAAATTTATTTTTACCTTTGATCAAGCGGTTGGTACTGCTCGCGATCGCCACTACCACCCTCTTCTTGGGCAGCAATATTGCCCTAATCCAACCCGCCGCCGCCTACCCCTTTTGGGCACAAGCTGCCTACCCCCTCACCCCTAGAGAACCGACGGGCAAAATTGTCTGTGCCAACTGCCATCTAGCTGTTAAGCCTGCTGAGCTAGAAATACCCACCTCCGTCCTGCCAGATACCGTATTTGAAGCCGTAGTCAAAATCCCCTACGACCTCACCTCGCAACAAGTAATTGGCGATGGCAGTAAAGGTGGCTTAAACGTCGGTGCCGTGGTCATGCTGCCCGATGGCTTCCAAATTGCCCCCGCAGACCGGATTCCTGAAGAAATGAAGGAAAAAGTTGGCGACGTTTATTTTCAGTCCTACACCGAAGACCAGCCCAACGTAGTCATCGTTGGTCCTTTGCCCGGAGAACAATACCAAGAAATCACCTTCCCGGTTCTTTCTCCAGACCCAGCCACCAACAAGGCTGCCCATTTTGGCAAATATCTCGTCCATTTAGGGGCAAACCGGGGTCGGGGACAACTATACCCCACCGGTGAGAGAACTAACAATAATCTCTTTACTGCTTCCGTAGCTGGAACTGTAACCAAAATTGAGCAACCCGAAGCTGGCGGCTACAATGTCACCATTCAACCAGAAGCTGGGGAAGCAGTAGTGGATGCAATCCCTGCGGGTCCTGCTTTAGTAGTAAAAGAAGGAGATACCCTAGCAGCCGCTGCTCCTTTAACTATCAATCCTAATGTGGGTGGTTTCGGTCAAGATGAGGCAGAGATTGTCTTGCAGAGTTCCGGTCGCATCACTTGGTTGATTGCCTTCATCTGTGCCATTATGCTCTCCCAAGCCCTCCTAGTTCTGAAGAAGAAGCAAGTAGAAAAAGTCCAAGCAGCAGAAGTCGAGTTTTAAGGATATTCTCTTTGGTATGAGTTCTGGATGCTAGTCTGGGATCTTTGGAAAAGGATGTGTTGCGAATAGGTGACACATCCTTTTCCATTTATAGGCATATATAGCGATCCTAAATCATTGGTGAATTTTCGAGGGGGAGCCGTTCTCAACCCATTTAGGATCGCTATATAAAGTAAGATTTTCCGCCCCCAGTGGGGGCGGAAAATCTTACCTTCTAACCACTTTATACAGCAGTTTGAGAGTGGGTGGCTACAGCCACCCACTCTCAAACCCAAAATTGATAAAACTTTCAATATTTGTTGTGTGTCTCATTTGAACGCGAAGTGCTGATAAATGAATTCTTACTGGAAAAGTGCTGTAATTGGGGATAATAAGAATTAATCACAGGTAGATGTAAGTTAATGCCAAACTAATGCCAAACCAGACAAGATTAAGAGAGCAAAAACTGAGAAAAAGGAACTCCCGCCGCCTAGCTTGGGGGCATAAAACTCCGTGGTTCCTTGGTTTGGGGAGCTTTAGCTTAATGCTGTTGTGGCATTGGAAATTATTTTTAGCTACAGGGTCAGGAATCTCCGTCATGGCACTGGTGTATCTAATCCAGCAAGGTACTTGGCAGCACTATTGGCAAGAGTGGTCGCACCTGTGGCGGGGGGCAAACCGACAGTTGGCTGTAGCCGCAGGCAGTGGGGCGATCGCCAGTATTAGCTGCTATTTAGCGATCGCCATCTATCTCAACTCTCCAGATCCTTGGGAAGCAACAGGTAAATTGATCCAAGGGGGCAGCACCGTGGGCATTTTCTTTCTCCTCCTTTGGCAGATGCTCCACGCTAAAAATTCCCATACCTACAGACCAGACCAAGAAAGCAATTACCAACGGGCTTTAAATCATCTCTCTGCTCCTGAACCACTAAAGAGATTAATTGCCCTCCAGCAGATCACCGCCCTAGCCTTGAACCAAGAACTATCGACCCTCCAGTACTCCCAAGGAGCAGACTGTATCCGCCTGCTCCTCAGCATGGAGGCAGAGCCAGCAGTTCGAGAAGCCGGATTGACAGCCCTGCAAGCTTTAGATAAACCAGCACGTCTAGAGCAGCCCCTACTTAATCTGCCTCTCCAACCTCAAAAAAGACCGATCAGCATTGAGCAGTAAACTATTTTATAAAATAATTCCTCACTATGATTGAGCCGACCTCGGGGCATCAGCATCAAGTTGCTAAGAACAAAGTTATTTTCATTTGTGGTGCTGGACACTCTGGTTCGACTTTACTAGGGATGATCCTCGGCAGCCACAGTGATTGTTTCTATGCTGGTGAAGCATTGAAAACCAGCTATTTCCATCGAGATCAAACCCCTATCCGCAAAAGGATGTGTAAATTTTGTGGTTTTG
Source organism: Phormidium lacuna HE10JO (assembly GCA_943370025.1). Lineage (GTDB taxonomy): Bacteria > Cyanobacteriota > Cyanobacteriia > Cyanobacteriales > JAAUUE01 > JAAUUE01. The sequence continues at coordinate 28,333 of CALRPI020000056.1, forward strand.
ACTGCCCAGTTTGGTCAAAATTAGATCTGAACAAATCCAGAGATATCTATACTCAGATCATGGCGATTACCCAGAAGCCAGTAGTAATTGACTCAACAAAACGGATCATTTGGTTACAACAGAAAATCGCTCAAGTAATTGCCAATGGCATCACTCCCTATTTGATATTTATCCAAAGAGATGGCCGGGCTGTAGTTAATTCTCGGATTAGAAAATCTCCAGAGCAAGATGCAAAGGAAATTATCAATGCTTGGGTTGATAAAATCAGAGAAACCGAAGAACTATTTGCTCAGTTTCCCCTGCAAAAAATCAAAATCCACTACGAAGAGCTGGCAACTCAACCAGACTCCATCATTAGCAATCTTTGTGGTTTCCTAGAGCTTCCCTATGAATCATCTATGCTGAATTATTATGATCATGAACATCATCCCCTTGGAGGAAATAGTGGCACTCAATCTTTAGTTTTTAAAGCCCAGCGACAAGAATTCTCCTCTCCCCTGATTTCTCGATTTGAGACCCAAGAAAACTACTACAAAGAACATCCCCCAGATATTAAGTTAGACCTACGTTGGCAAACAGAACTTTCGCAAGAAGTGATCGCTCTATTTGATACTATAGCCGGAGCAGTTAATCAGCCTTACCAATGGTATGATTAACAAAAATTACCACCATCATAACTAGTCCCTAGCTCAGTCTAGCTCATGCAAAAAATAGATTTAGTATTTCGTAGTATTGGTGAACGAACTGCTACTGCCGCTCTGGAGCAGGCAATTAAAAATATTAATCCCCATCGGGTACATATTATTGAAAATATCAAACCCTTTGCCTTGGCAGTAAAGCAGATGTTAACCATTGATTATCAAAGTGATTTTGTGGTTTTCATGGATGCGGATTGCTTGATCATGGAGGATATGAGCGATTTTTTACAAAGGAACTCCCAGCCTTATATTGATTGTTATGTGCGGGATAGATTTAGGGGACTAATTCATTGTGGGGTGCATATTACTCGCATCGATCTAGTCCGGGCAATGCAGGAAATTCAAGTCCAGGAACCCACTATTAAACTTGTCCTGCGACCAGAATCAGCATTGCGGAAACTAGCACTCAGAAAACTCGATTTAGTTCCTACCTTTAAACAATTTCTTATCCTCCATGATTACTTTCAGTTCTATCAAGATATTTTTGCCAAATATGCCCTCCGAGAACTCAGAAGTCGCACCCAATACTCTTACGAGAAACTAACTAGTAGTCAATCTCAATGGCAACCAGATCATGATTTAGATTTGAAAATAGCAGAGTATGCAATCAACTATGCTCGTAGAGCTATTCCTGAAGATACTCCAGTTGCCAAGATAGCAGAATTCATTGCTCAACTACCAGAAATTGCAGCGGCGGAAATCTCTAAATTAAATATCATTGAAAAACCAGCTTTTCAGATGCTAGAAGTAGAAAATGTTATGCAAAAAAATAATTTCTCAGTACCAGATAGTCAAACGAAAGTATTTGGTATTGGTTTAAGCCGGACAGCAACTAAAAGTTTGACCCTAGCGTTAAACATCTTAGGAATTAGTGTCATTCACTATCCGAATAATGCAGCTACTTACCAGGATTTAGTAACAGGAAACTACAAGTTTTCGGTATTAAAGGATTTTCAAGGAATTACCGATATTACCGTAGTTCCTTACTATGCTCAGTTGGATAAATTGTTTCCGGGCAGTAAGTTTATTCTAACTACTCGCGATCGCACGGATTGGCTCAACTCCATGGAAACTCACTGGAAAAACAAACCGATCGTCGAAGATGTAGGGGGGGATATCACCAAAATTAAACTGCGGCAGTTCCTTCGGGCAGCAGTTTATGGGATTCATACCTTCGATCGAGATCGCCTTGGTTATATTTTTGACCTACACCACAAAAATGTTTTAGAGTATTTTCGCGATCGTCCGGAAGATTTATTAATGATTAATATCTGTCAAGGGGAAGGTTGGGATAAACTTTGCCCTTTTCTACACCAGCCTTTGCCAACTAGAATGTTTCCTTTGATGGATTCCAAATCAAAACTTAACCAAGCAATAACTTAGGGAGTCATATACATGAAGGTTAATCAGATGATGAAGTTTATTAGTAATCATCCAGATTCCCTAAAATCTAGAACACCTCTCCCACAAATCTATTCCCGCTTTTGGTTCTATGCCCGGCAAAATATCACGTCGTTTCTTGCCGCATTGTTGATGATATTTTGTCTATCTGCCTTGCAGATTTTGCTGCCTCAAATAACTCGCTATACCATTGATACGATCATTCCGGGGCAGCAGTTTCACCTCCTGCCTTGGGTGGGAATAATCATCTTGCTAATTTCCTGTTTGACTGGTGTTTTCGATTTTCTGCGGAGCTATTCCATGGCTGTGTTTGGGCATCGAACTATTGATATTTTGCGCCGGGATTTATATCAACATCTCCAGCAGCTATCGATTAGTTTCTTTGAGCATCAACGCACGGGGGATCTGATGTCTAGACTTGTCCAAGATGTGCAGACGATCGGTAATCTCGCCACTGCGGATATAGGAGAGATGATTGCGGATTTTTGTGTTTTTCTCGTAATTATTTTGTATTTATTAACTACTGATTGGCGATTAACCTTATTACTTTTAGCGGCATGGCCGATCGTGATCTTTGCAACTCAATATTTCAGCACATCTATCCGTGAGGTTTATGGAGAAATTCAAACTTCAGCCGCTGCTATTAACAATCATCTCCAAGATACGATTTCTAATATTAATGTCACTAAATCCTTTGGCAATGAGCAGTACGAAATAAATCGATTTACTCAGTATAGTCATGATTATCAAGAACTAAATATCCGGGTAATTAAACTCTGGTCATTTTTCTTTCCCCTGATTGATATCCTCAAAAATACTAGTACTGTAGTGGTCTTAGTATTTGGATCTGGAGAAGTGATGCTGGGGCAGTTAACTTTAGGGGAATTAGCCGCATTTTTAAGCTATATCAGTTTGGTAAATCAACCCTTAAAACGATTAAGTAGGGTGATGAATGTGTGGCAGAGTGCTGTAGCTGCTGCCGATCGCATCTTAGAAATTTTGGATACTCAGCCCAAAATAGTAGAAGCAAACCCGGCAGTTCATCTCTCTCACCCCCAAGGCAGAATTCATTTTGAAAATATTAACTTTGCCTACACAGATCAGCCCGTAATTACAGGTTTTGATTTGCAGATCGAGCCGGGAATGATGGTGGCATTAGTGGGGTCTTCGGGGGCAGGAAAAAGTACGATCACCAAACTCTTGGCTCGTTTTTACGATCCTCAAGGCGGCAAAATTTATCTTGATCACCATGACCTCAAAGAAATTAGCTTATCTTCCCTACGGCGGGAATTAGGCATAGTCTCTCAAGAAAATCTCTTATTCTACGGCACAATCAAAGAAAATATTGCCTACGGTAAGCTAGAGGCGACAGAACAGGAAATCATCGCTGCTGCCCAAGCCACCTATGCCCACGAATTTATTATGGGTTTCCCCCAAGGCTACGATACGATCATCGGGGAAAGGGGCATCACCCTATCGGGGGGACAAAAACAGAGACTAGCGATCGCCCGTGTCCTCCTCAAAAATCCCAAGTTTATTATCCTTGATGAAGCTACCTCTGCCCTAGATACAGAATCCGAAAGCCTGATCCAGCAATCTCTTCAGCAGGTTTTTCAGGGACGGACTAGTTTGGTAATTGCCCACCGCCTATCCACGATCCGGCAAGCAGACCTAATTGTGGTGATGGAACAGGGCAAGATTGTGGAAACCGGGGTTCACGAGGTGTTGTTAACTCAGGGAGGAAGGTATGCCGAACTCTACAACCGAAATTTGCAGAAGTAAAATCTAGCAGTTATGATTGTCTAGAGTTTTTTGGTTCTTTAATTTAGTACTGTTTAGCTAATTACACCCTTGAAAAGCAAATATTAGGTAGTGAAGAAGTCTGGATTTTCCTTGCTCTGCGGGGGCAATCCTGACCCAATATCCTTACCTTCCTCTTTAGGACTACCAAATATAGCAGTCCTGTTTGAGTTTAGAATACGCACCCGAAGAGTGCGCTATTTTAAACCATTTACAGATCGTAAATCATTTACAGCACTTTGCGTTCAAATGAGACACACCACAAGTATTGAAAGTCCTATCAATATTGGGTTTGAGAGTGGGTGGCTACAGCCACCCACTCTCAAACTGCTCTAGGATCGCTATATCCAATAAGAAAATATCAAATTTATTGAGGATTGATGTTATGAAGATTCGCGCCAAACTATTCTCTTGGACAACAACTGTAAGTCTCCTAATTCTAACTACAGTATTAACGACAAGTTGTGGCAGTACCAAGACTGAGACAACCACCAAAGACGAAGCACCAAAGACTGAATCCCCTAAAGCTGCTGAATCTCCTAAAGCTGCTGAATCTCCCAAAGCTGCTGAGTCTCCTAAAGCCGCCGCAGCTCCTAGTGGCTCTACTGTTACCAACGAAGCCACCAAAGCGATCGCGGCGAGTGCTACAGGGGAAGGAAAGTTTGCTGATGTAAAAATCGATAAGCTGGAAACCTATACCCATCCCGGCGGCATTTTCTCCATGGATATTCCAGCAGGTTGGACAAAGCAAGACAGTAGCAAACCTGATGAAGTTATTATTGCGTGGACGGATCCAGCCAAGAATTCTCTGGTAATTATGGATATTTTTGAGGTTGAAGCCACTCCGAGCAAGGAAGAATTAGGTGGTAAGCTCAAGGAATTTATCACTGGACTATTTGGCACCCAACCCAAATTTGCAGTTACGGATGCTAAGGAACAACCCGACGGCACGATGCGGATAGAGTGGTCTTACGAAGTCACGGTATCCGGTCAGAGTGGAATTCTCTTGGGCAATAGCTTTATTGAGCAAAAAGGGAATAAAGTGGCAGTTTTCTCTGCGGCTGTACCTAGGGGACAATTTGATGGCTTAAAGGATAGTTTGAATAAGATTATTGCCAGCCGGAAAATTGATCCATCGGTCAAGATTGCTAAGTAGTTATAGCAGTTTGAGAGTGGGTGGCGACAGCCATCTACTCTCAAACCCAACCTTGATATAGCGATCCTAAATCATTTGTGGATTTTTGAGGATTGATAGAGACGCACCCGGAGGGTGCGTCTCTATCAATCCATTTAGTATTGCTATATAGCGATCCTAATTGAGTTTAGAATTTTAGAGGATTGAGGACGGCTATATAGCGATCCTCATTGATTAACGCTTACAGCAGTTTTCAGATGAATAAGCCACAGTGATTGAACCAGCCCAGCGCATCATCACTAGAAATACAGTCGTTGATAATTGTAGTTAGAGCTAGATCGAGTGCTTCATTAGTTCGAGCTTTAGCCGAACGAAGTAACTGTTTAAGC
>CALRPI020000057.1:0-32942 GCA_943370025.1 Phormidium lacuna HE10JO
AGGCGCTCCGCGCCTGCAACAACTTCCAAATACGTAAGTCCTGTTAGATAGAAAATAAATAATTAGCCCTTTTGCATCAAATATTGGGCAAGGGTGCTGTATGAAAATATTGATTTTGGTTAAAGATTTCGGCTTGTAACCTATTCCCCGGTTACAATTGCTGGCTATGAATGCAAATATAAATCCAGAACATCAACCCCAAGTCTTCATCTACGACACTACTCTCCGGGACGGGGCGCAGCGGGAAGGTTTGTCCCTCTCCCTCGAAGATAAGATTCTGATTGCCCAAAAGCTCGACCAAATGGGAGTTCCTTTTATTGAAGGCGGCTGGCCCGGAGCCAACCCCAAGGATGTGCAGTTTTTCTGGCAACTCAAGGAAACCCCCCTGACCCAAGCCCAAGTCGTGGCTTTCTGCTCCACCCGCCGCCCCCACACCACCGCCGCTACCGATTCCCTGCTCCAAGCTATTTTGGCAGCGGGAACTAAATGGGTGACAATTTTTGGTAAATCTTGGGATCTTCAAGTTACCAAAGGGCTGCACACCACCCTAGAAGAAAATCTGGCGATGATTGCCGATACCATCCAATACCTGATCAGCCAAGGGCGACAGGTAATCTACGATGGAGAACATTGGTTTGATGGCTATAAACATAACCCCGACTACGCCATGCAAACCCTCGCCACTGCCCTAGAAGCTGGGGCGGCTTGGTTAGTTTTTTGTGATACCAATGGGGGAACCTTGCCCCATGAGATTACCCAGATTATTGAGGAAGTAGTTGCTAAACTCCAAGCTAAGTATGGACAGATACCTCCGTTAGGGATTCATACCCATAATGATGCCGACACTGCCGTGGCAAATGCGATCGCTGCTGTCCAAGCCGGAGTGCGAATGGTGCAGGGAACCATCAATGGCTACGGGGAGCGCTGTGGCAATGCCAATCTCTGCTCGGTAATCCCGAATTTGCAACTGAAACTAGGCTATGCCTGTCTAGCGGATACCCAAATGCGCCAACTAAGCGCCACTAGCCGTTTAATTAGTGAAATTGTCAACCTTGCCCCCGATGACCATGCCGCCTTTGTGGGCAGGTCAGCTTTTGCCCATAAGGGAGGAATTCATGTCTCTGCCGTCCAGAAAAACCCCCTGACCTACGAACATATTGCCCCAGAAATGGTCGGTAACCAGCGGCGGATCGTGATTTCTGACCAGTCGGGCTTAAGCAATGTGCTGGCAAAGGCGAGAACCTTTGGCATTGAATTAGATAAAAGTCATCCTGCCTGTCGACAAATTTTGGAAAAACTCAAAGACCTGGAAAGCCAAGGCTATCAGTTTGAAGCGGCGGAGGCTAGTTTTGATTTGTTAATGCGGGAGATTTTGGGCGATCGCCCGGAGCTATTCTCCATCAAAGGCTTCCAAGTCCATTGCAACATGAGCCAAGACTGGACTCATGCTCTGGCAACCATCAAGGTCACTGTCAAGGATCAGAATATTCTAGAAGCAGCGGAGGGTAATGGCCCCGTCTCGGCTCTGGATGCGGCTCTCCGCAAAGCCTTAACCAACTTTTATCCAGAAATTGCCCAATTCTATCTCACGGATTATAAGGTGAGGATACTCGATGGCGGCGCCGGAACTTCTGCCAAAACTAGGGTATTGGTGGAATCTAGCAATGGCCAGCAACGCTGGACAACCTTAGGAGTTTCTAGCAATATTCTGGATGCTTCCTATCAAGCCGTGGTAGAAGGAATTGAATATGGCTTGCTATTGTCGCTAGCTACTGCCAAAACTTACAAGCCATCACAAGAAACACAATCACCAGTGCCACATCTGTAGAACCAATTTGATATCTCTTGATTTCAACCAATCCTTCTCGTAGTGGCATGACTTCACTAAACTGGTGCAATAGGGTTTTGGCTCTATGTCTTACTAAATTAGCAATATCCATTTTTTCAATGCACTACTTTAGCTGGGTCGCGCCCGTAGGATGCGTTAGGCATTAGCCGTAACGCATCCAGCCTCAGGGAAAGATGCCTTACGGCTGTCGCCTAACACATCCTACAAAAACTCATCTTCTTTCCTGAATTTTCTCTACAGATCACTAGTCATGACCATCGGCCCTGTGGGTTCCAGAGGCGGTGGCGATAGTTCTACTGTAATGGCTAAACGGGTGACGGCTTGGTTTTCTGGCAGAGACAGTTTCACGAAGACAGTCCCTTTTTGATCGACTCGAAATTGTTCCCAAGGAATCTTCTGGTTATTGACGATCGACCATAATTGGTACGCCTGACCATCGGGCAAGGGGGTTAAATTTTGCAGAATCAGCACAGCCTTGGGTTCCCCGGGTGTCACCACAATATTCCCTGAAGCTGTCACTGCCTGATCCATACCCTTGAGGGAAACCAAGCGGGTATTGGGTTGTTGGAGCATAGCAATCAGGTCTCTTTGTCCACTAATCTGCCTTTGCATGGCTACTACCTGTTGGCGGAGGCGGTAGCTATCCACAGCGATCGCCACTGCCACCAAAGCAGCCAAACCCCCGATCACTTTTCGCCAAGGGATAGATCTGCGCCAACTGGGGCGAGTCATCTGATTGTTGAGATGGGATTGATTATTAATAGATTGATTCAGGTCATAATCTAGAGAATTATTGACAGTCAGAGCATCCAGAATATTCTGGCGGAGTTGGGAACTCGGCTCCATAGCTGGAAGGGCGTAGGGTAAGACTGCTAATACTTCTTGTAAAATCTGCACCTCAGCTACCAGTTCAGGACGATCGAGCAAAATTCGCTGTAAATCTTCTGCCTCTTCAGGGCTAAGATTTCCCAGAACATAACCTGCTAGTAGCTCTTCTAGATATTCCGGTGGTAGGGGTGCAGTCATAGGGTTAGTTAATCAGGTCTTTGAGGGTTTTTCTCAGTTGCAACAATCCTTGGCGTGACCAGCTTTTGATAGTCCCTAGGGGAACATTCAATTGAGCAGAAATCTCTGACTGACTCAAGCCTTCATAGTAAGCCAGTTCTAATACCTGTCGCTGTCTTTCTGTCAATTGACTGAGGGCTTGCTGAACACCGGTGGCTCTCTGGTTCAGGGCGGCAAGGTCAAAAGGAGTAGGGGGTGGGGTGGCAGTGGCCATAAATTGACTCCAGCGTTGCACAAATTTTCCTTGGTTAGTCCGGCTCCGCAGCTTATCGATCGCCCTCGATCGAGTCAAGGTGGTCAGGTAGCTACTCAGGGAGCCGCGATCGGGATTATAGGTTTGGTTATGCCAAAAGCCGAGGAAAATCTCTTGGGTGAGATCTTCTGCTTCCTGAGAACTAGCTAAAATTCTCAAAGCCAACCGATAGACTAGGCTGCCATAGCGATCGTAGATACGACCCAACGCCAAGGACTCCCCCGCCCGGACTGCCCGCACTAATTCTGTATCTGTAGCTGTATCCGTAGTTGGCTCCTGAGCATTGATTACAGGTTCCACAAGATTAGCCTCCATAGGTTTGTAACCAAGTTTCGATAGCAACCTGAGGCCAAAGGTAGCTAACCTTGCCTATTAATAAGTACGTCTGGTTCATAGAGTTGGATGAGGCTGTTTTTTCTATTAATTCTATTTAGATTTAGATTTACATGAAATTTGGTATGCAAATACACCAGAAATTTTAATCCAAAATGGCAGGTGATCCGTATTATGTAAACAAGCCACTAAAAATGGCTAACTCAACCTAAATCTTCTGAGGAGAAAATTATGAATTGGAAAGCTGTTTGTTTAATTGCTGTTTCTACCCTAACTGTTGGTCTGAATGCTTGCTCTGAGCCTGCTGCCAACACTGCTCCCCCCGCTGGCACAAAGTCTCCAGATGCCATGAAGTCTCCAGATGCCATGAAATCTCCAGCTAAGTCCCCAGATGCTATGAAGTCTCCAGACGCTATGAAGTCCCCAGATGCTATGAAGTCTCCAGACGCTATGAAGTCTCCTGCGGCTACAAAGTCTCCATAGTTTTCGGCTGGACTGGTTCGCTTCCACACATTTCTTTGATTGCACACACTTTCTAATTCTATCCCCCAAACAAAAAATGGCTATTACTTAGCCCCTAGAGGGGGTCAAAAGCTATTAGAAAGCCCTGCTCCCAATCCTAATTCCTTGAACATCTGTGATAGATATCTCAACTATTCTCTCAATCCTCCCTTCTAGCTAAAAAATCAGTAGGCAGTAGGCTAAGTCAAGTCTGCATTAGAGTATTAACTTTCCCTGTATCTAGGTAATCCCTATGGAAAAATCTCTTCTGAAGCGGCGACAGTTACTCTGGTATCTAGGATTGGGAGTGGTGGGGGTTGGTGGAGCAACAGCCTTACATCAAACTCGTAATTTTAGAGCGACAACAGAATCGACACCCCTCTCTCAGATTCAGCCTAGTGTTCTCCCTGCTCTGGCTACTGAAAAAAACAAACTGCCAGAGTTGCAAGGAATTAATTCTTGGCTGAATTCCGAGCCTTTGTCGATCGCTTCTCTCCAAGGCTCGGTGATATTAGTCCAATTTTGGACTTTTGCTTGTATTAATTGTCAACGTACCCTGCCCTCTCTGGTGCAATGGCATCAACGGTATGCTGCCAAGGGATTAAAAGTAGTCAGTATTCATACTCCAGAATTTGCCTTCGAGCGAGATATCAATAACGTCAAGCAAGCTCTGGCACAACATAAAATTACCTACCCTGTGGCGATCGATAACGATTTCCAAACTTGGAAGGCTTACAAAAATGAGTATTGGCCCCATCTTTTCCTTGCCGATCGCCAAGGCAACCTAGTCTATGACCATATCGGTGAGGGAGCTTACACCGAAACTGAGCAGAAAATCAACCAACTATTGGGGTAAAGGCATGGTTAGCTCTCATCTATCGATCGCCTTAGCCTTGGGGGCTGGAATCTTTAGTACCCTTTCGCCTTGTGTTTTACCAGTCCTGCCCATAGTTGTCAGCCGATCCTTGCGTTCCCATACCTTTGGTCCTGTAGCCCTAGTCACGGGATTAGCAGTCGGTTTTGCTGTAGTTGGAAGCCTGATTGGGATTACGGCTAGTTGGGTAGCTGGACTGGCTAATTTACTGAGGGGTGTGGCGATCGCCATACTTTTGGTAATGGGTATTTTAGCCATATTTCCCAAGCAAAGTTATCGGCTCTTTAGTTATTTGCCCCGCTTCAGTCAGCCAGCTCCCGGTTTTGCTGAGGGTAGTCTCCTCGGTGAATTTTGGTTAGGGATTTATCTCGGTTGGCTATGGACTCCCTGCGCTGGGGTTGTATTGGGCAGTATTATTACCCTAGCAGCCGTGGGGGGGCAGGTGAGGGAGGCATTTTTATTATTGCTTGCCTACGGGGTGGGAGCTGCCGTGCCCTTGTTAGCGATCGCCTATGGTGGCAGACACTTAAGCCAACATATTTCCTTTTTTCGTACCCATAGTAGTCAAAACTTACAGAAAATTGGTGGGGTGGTGATTGCAGGCACAGCGATCGCGATTCTCCTCGGCTGGGATATCAAAGTTCAACTCTGGTTAGCCCCCCTATTTCCAGTTTCACCCTTGTAATAAATAAGAATCTCCCAAAAACTATATGGTGGGCAGTGCCCACCCTACTTAAGTTAATTCTCCACCTTTAAAAAGGGGGGCAGGGGGGATCAGATTTAAGCAATAACCAACAAAATACCTTTATCCTATGCAAGCCACCAAACCCAAAGCCCCCAAACTGCCAAAACAAGCATTTTTCATCAAAACCTTTCACTGGCTGAATATTATTAGCTTGCTGTTGATGATCACCAGTGGGCTGCAAATCTATAACGCTAACCCAGTCTTTGGGGGGCGCGGTGGTTGGCGATTTCCCGGCTTTGCCACCCTTGGTGCTTGGTTAGGGGGCGGCAGGCATTGGCACTTTGCAGCCATGTGGCTATTTTCTCTAAATCTTCTTGCCTATGGCATTTATATTTTTGTCACCCGGCGCTGGCAACATCGTTTTGTCAGCAACCAAGACCTGAAAGCAATTCAAGTCAGCAATAATCCCAAACGGAAAAACTATTCGTGGCATCGCCTCGCCTACACCTTGATTATTCCCGTGTTGCTGATTGCCATTCTCACGGGACTGGGTATGTATAAACCAGCTCAGTTCTATGGCATTGTCTATCTGTTCGGGAATGATTGGCAAATTTTGCGGGTGTTTCATTTCATTTCTGTGCCGATCGTCCTTCTGTTCTCCTTAGTTCACTCAATTCTGGCATTAAAAGTGGGGGGCGATCGCTTAGTCAAATCCATGTTCGTGTAGATACATTTGGAAGTTTTTTTATTAATCAATAATGCTTATAAGGAGCCTACTGTGCTAAAAATCCCCGATCGCAATCTCGTTATCAACCGCCGTCAATTACTTAAACTCTCCACCTTCTCCGGGGCAGCTTGGCTCCTGAATGGTTGTGGTACAAACCTCTATAGCGATAAAGTTCGGCAGATTTTTGAACCCCTGAACCAAAGTATCGAAAGTAAAATTCTCAATCCCCAACATCCAGTCCCGGAGTTCCCTTTGAGTGCAATTCAACCAGAAGCTCTATTGATCAATACCTTTGACCAAACTCCCCAGCTTGACCCCAAGAGCTTTCGCCTGAGCATTGACGGAGAAGTGGCTAAACCAATCCAGATTAGTATGGCGGAAATCCAAAACCTACCCCTAACTTCGATGGTGATTCGCCATGTGTGCGTGGAAGGCTGGGCGGCGATCGTTCAATGGGCAGGAGTCCGAGTTAGGGATTTAGCCGCTCTGGTTCAACCCAATCCCGGAGTCCGCTATGTATACTTTCAATCTGCCGATGGCTACTACGAAAGCTGGGACTTAGCCTCTGTCCTTCATCCCCAAACCCTGATGGCTTATCAGAAAAATGGTCAACCTCTGCCGATCGAAAACGGTGCTCCCCTCCGTTTAGCCGCCCCGATCAAACTAGGCTACAAACAAAGCAAATGGGTGACAAAAATCACCTTCACTAGTCAGTTAGCCGCTAAAAAAGGCTATTGGGTAGATGAAGGCTATGAGTGGTTTGGAGGTTTGTAATTGGCGGACGTTTTTACGGGCTTCGACGATCCTCAGCCCACGAAAAATCCACAACTCTCGATAATTTGTTGGCAGTGCGTAAGTCCTACAGTAGTTTAAGAGTGGGTGGCTACAGCCACCCACTCTTAAACGCAACATGGATAGGATTTTCAATATTTGTGGTGTGTCTCATTTGAACACAAACTGCGGTAATTCTGTCTACAAAGAATACATTGAGGCAGCTACCTGTTGAGAGATGAAAGGCAGCAGAGATTTATTTTTGATATTTAGAGGGCTGTCCGTAAACACCACCAGACTATAGGGTAAGCTTTGGGGCAACTCAATATAGGCGGCATCATGGCGGATTTGGCTGATCCAACCAGCTTTTGACCAGATCTGCGTGCCTAGGGGTAAGCCTTCCCCCAAGAAACCCTGTACCTGATTTTCTTGGTTTTTATCTAATTCCACCGGATTGAGACTGCGCTCCAATAAATTCAGGATGATTTGCGATCGCTCTCCGGACACAGCCACCCCGCCCACAATACTATGCAACAATCTTGCCGTTGCATCGGTAGTTAGCTGATTCTGATTTTCTCGATACTCTCCCAGAAATGCCCGCTCTCGCCCATAGGAACCATCTCCCCAAGTTTTCTGGTTGACATTAATCCCCTGTAATTCTTCCCAACCCAAAGATTGAAAATAGCGATTCACAATATTGCGCTGCCCCTGCCAAGTCTTAAAAGGCTCCGGGGGTAGCTCTGGTCCACTGGTGGTTCCCGTCAACACATCTACTATTAGGCTAGTGGCATCATTGCTAGAATCTACGATCATGTCCCGAATCGCCCGCTCCAACTCTGGGGAAGTGGAGATCATCCCCTTGCCGAGCCATTCCTGCACCGCCACCAAATAAAATAGCTTCACCACACTGGCGGGATAAAATAACTCTAAACCCCGATACCCAAAACCCCGAACGGGGTATTTCCAAAACTCCGAATCGGCGATCGCTCCCCCCGTATTGGCTGGAAATGGCGGATCATAGACTAACCAAGTCATGGCGATCTGGTTGCGGGCGAGGCTAGGAAATTCCCGCCATGTTGCCCCCAGAATTTTGTTTCCTAGCTCTTCGAGAATTGGGTCTTTTTGATAAAAAGTCATTTTAATTACTACTCACTGCAAACACATTATAGCTATCGCCAATCAGGTTATGCTGTGGTAAATATCGCTCCGCGATGGTTACCACAGCCGAAATTATCTAACTCAGGTCAACGCCAAGGAAGCGATCGAGGGCTTTAGTCCGCCAAGCTAAACGCAAGATCAAGCCCCACTCCAAGGACACCATCCCTAAAAACAAGTAGTCCTCTGGCTTTAACAAGACAAGGTTAAAAAATTCTCTAGTGGTGGGGATCATGGTAATCACACCGTAGAGAAGGAATAAGCCTAGGGCGACCAAGGTATAACGCCAATCTCCTTGGACAGTCTCTCCCCCCGCCCATAAACGGGTGGGCGGCTTCAGGAAGGGGATCAGCAATAATTGGCAGAAAATCAACACCGTCACCAAGGCTGTGCGGGGAATCCCGTGCTCTAGTTGGGTCAGGGGCGTGGTGGCAGGAATACTAGTGATGGCGGTGGCTAGATAAAATAAATACACCAGCATCCCCACGCAGGTGAGGCTAATCACCGCTGGCAGGACAAAATGCAAGATATTTCTGATTAAGCTCCGCCATGGGGGAACTCCCGGTTTTGCCCAGAGGGGAATAAACATCGTCGGGAAACCCACGCCAATCAGGGAGACGATCGCCGTGTGCTTATTCACAAAGGGAAAATGATCCACCACGATCGCACTGGCAAAGATCATCATAGTCATGGAGAGCGATCGGATCAAAAATAATTTCACCACATCGATAATCCCGTTGCGGATCTTCTGCCCCTCCAAAAAAGTAAAGGGCAATGCTCCAAAAGAATCTTTTAACAAAACAATATCTGCCACCCCGCGCGTGGCTTTGGCTCCGCTTTCCATGGCAATCCCCAGATTTGCTTGCTTCAGAGAAAGCACGTCATTCACCCCATCGCCGATCATCGCCACATAGCGTCCGCATCGCCGCAATACCTTAACGAGTTTGGCCTTTTGTTCGGGGGTGATTCTGCCAAATACATTATTTTCTAAAGCTGCCTGCCGAAACTCCGCTTCATCCATCAGGGCTAATTCTGCCCCAGAAACACCTTGAATTTCTTTTGCCACCCCTGCTTGTTTAGCCAGAGCTACGACAGTTTCGGGATTGTCTCCAGAAATGATTTTCAGTTCAATACCTGCCGTGCGGAACCCGGCAAGGGTTTCTTGAACTTGGGGGCGCAGTTCATCGCCAAAGGTGAGGATACCGAGGGGAGTGAGCCGAGATGGCAGAACAGGAGAATTAGAGAACCCCGTATCTAAGGTCATGGCAAACATTAATACCCGTAGACCTTGGCTAGTTTGGTTATGTAGGTAGTCGCTGTATTGATGAGAATTAGCAATACTAGGGGCAAGAATTTCTGGAGCACCGAGAACATAGGTAACTTTGCCTTGATCTTGCTCTAGGGTCAAGGCGCTCCATTTGCGATTGGAGGTGAAGGGGATTTCGTGAATAATCGGTTGGGTTGGGAAAGTATCGAGGTTGTGGGTTTGTCCCCAGAGGGCGATCGCTTCACTGGTTTTATTTGTGGTAGTTACACCTGTTCCGTAACTAGCCAAAATCTGCTTTAACTTTGGTTCCTCAATCCCTAAGGGATAGATATTTAACAAGCGCAAATTATTGCTAGTCAAGGTTCCCGTCTTATCTAAACACAGGACATCGACATTACTTAGAGATTCCACCGCATTGGCTTGCTGAATCAACACATCCTGCCCGATCATTCGCACTGCCCCAAGGGCATAGGCGAGGGTGATAGCCAAATACATGCCCACAGGAACTAGACCCGCGATCACGGCGGCGCGGTGGACAAAATCCGTCAGCGATCGAGCTTGGCTAAACATGCTCACCCCAGAAAGCACCCAGAGGAAACAAGCAATCAGCATCACGACCCGAATAATCAGGTTAATTTCCACTTGTAGGGGAGTATAAACTTGGCGGAATGCCCTCGCGCTAACAGTTAGCTGATAAGCAGTGGTATCTTTACCCACCTGGGTTGCCTGATAGAGGGCACGACCACTAACACAAAAAGTTCCCGAATAAACCTGATCTGCCGCAACCTTGAGGATTAGCTCTGATTCTCCGGTGAGTAAGGATTCATCTACTTCTATTTTTCCTTGACCGACCACTTGACCATCCACAAGGATCTGTTCTCCAGAAGCAGCAACAAGAATATCTCCGAGTACTATTTCCCTTGGTTCTAGTTCTTGTTCTTTGCCATCACGGATCACTGTCACCTTGGGGCGGTTCAGCAGGGCAATTTTATCTAGCTGTTGTTTTGCCCAGATCTCTTGGATGATGTTAACTAGCACACCACCAAAGATTACCACTACCACCAAGACTCCATCGCTGTAGAGTTGGAGGGAGATCATCACTATGCTAATGGCAAAGAAAACTATGTTAATGAAAGTGAAAATATTTTCCCGGATGATCTGCCAGTACGATCGCCCAGTTTCTAATTTGACATCGTTTCCCTGTCCTCGGTGGCGACGATCGATCGCCTCCTTAGTAGTCAGTCCTTCGAGGGCAGTATCCTTAATCATTAGTCTTTAATATTTTTAAGCTTTGCATCCTTAGAAGTCATTTATAAAATGGCTAGAGGGTCTGATTTTCTGCTCCTAGCTAGTAGGTTGGGTTAAGCAACGTGAAACCCAGTTTGTTATTGACTCTAGATATTGATTCTAGTTGGGGCGACCAGCCTCCACCCCATCTCCATAAGTTTCCCTAAGAGGTCATTTATAAAGTGGCTAGAAGGTCTGATTTTGCGCCCCCTCCGGGGGCGCAAAATCAGACTTTATAAATAGCCTCTAACGGTTATCTATCTTCCATAGATAGCCGGAAATTAGGTTTGTGACTATATGGGCAACAATCGGTACTAGCAAGTTTCCGGTATTCAAGGCACTAAAACCTAGGGCAAAGCCAACGATCGATGCCCAGATCACGTAGGGCCATTGCTGCTTCCCGCTGAGATGTAGCACACCAAAACAAATACTTGATATAGATAATCCTAGTATATTTAACCCAAAAGCTGGCAACATAACGCCCCGGAATAGTAGCTCTTCACTCATGCCCGGCAATAACCCTAACCAAATTAGATCCCAAAAACTCAAAGGCTTGAGAACTAGTTCTAAGTAAATATCTGCGCTCTGCCGATAGCCTTTCCAGAGACGGTAGACGATCGCGCTACCAATACTAATGCCCCCACCAAGAGCTAAACCCAGGAGCAAATTGGCTGGCTGCCAAGCTACGGGCAACATCTGCACAGATCCAAGGCGTAACCAAAGTTTGGCAACTACTAACAGGATGATGGCGGTGATGGCCATGGCGACCAAAATCTGGCGCCGACTCAGGGGAGTGAATTCAGAATTATTAGGAAGTTGTTTAGTCACGGGAAATCTGTAAATGCTGTCTAGTCAATTTAAGGCTAACATTGATTGGGAATAACTCTAGCGATCGCTCCAGCAACTACCGCCGTCAAATAGCCAATTTGTCCGTAGGCATACACTAGATTTTCAAAGCAAAGAGCAGGTTGGGGCAGATACTTGAGGGCTTTGTAGCCACCCCGGAGAAATCTTTCTGCCGTGGCTCGGAGTTCTAGGCGGCGATCACCATTGCTGATCTTTTGCCGCTCGTATTCACTTATTCCCTGCCACCATGCCCGATTCAGGAACCATTGAGGATTTAACCGTGCCGGGACTACCTGATGAGCAACTACAGCTTGGGGCAAATACTTAACTCGCCATCCCTGTTTGAGGGCTAACTCGGTGGCATAAACTTCTTCATTGGATAGGAGATTCTTGCCCTTGCGCCCCAGATTTACGGCAAATCCTCCCATGGTTTGCCAAAATTCCCGGCGCATCGCATAGTTCAATCCCCGAGGGGTCAATCCGGGTTGATGAATATCCAGTTCTGCCTCCCCTAGATCGTAAGCCCCCAAATTGCCTGCCAGATCTGCAGAGACCCACCAAGGTAGAGATTGCTGATCAGGTAGAAGTAGGGTGACTTTACCCCCAGCGATCGCTAAGCTTTGATCCCCAGCAAAAGCCTGATATAACACCCTCAGCCAACCGGGACTAGCCACCGCATCATCATCTAGGTAGGCAATAATTTCCCCTTGGGCTGCCGCTGCCCCCGTATTCCTAGCAGTGGATAAGCCCAAGACTGGTTCGTAAATGTAGCAAAATTGAGGATGCTCTAGGTAAGTTTGGGCAATTTCTGCCGTGCGATCGCTAGAGGCATTATTCACCAAAATCACCTCATAGCTGAAATCCCCAGAGTGAGAATTTTCAGGGTTAGCATCCCCAGAAAAATTTTGGGCTAAAAGACTATCGATCGCCCTAGCCAGATAATCTTGGCGATTGTGGGTACAGATCACCGCCGAGATTTTGATCATATATCACACTCTATATATTTACTGTATATAGAAATCCTAAATGGGTTGAGAACGGCTCCCCGGATGGGAGCCGTTCTCAACTCTCTAAAATTCTAAATTCATTTAGGATAACTATGATCTAGGTATTTTGTAGTAAATTGACTATCCGTTGGGATCCCTGACTCAGATTGTAGCAAGGACTGAACTTCAACAGCCATCAATCTCAGCCAACGGGAAAGTAAAATTTGACAAATATCCCTCTAGCAGTGACAATAATAAATGAGCGAAATGTCAAGGCTAAGCAATGAAGCTAGACATAGAGCTAAAAATTTGGGACTGTAGTTCAATTGGTTAGAGCACCGCCCTGTCACGGCGGAAGTTGCGGGTTCGAGCCCCGTCAGTCCCGTAGAGGTTTTGACTGCAAAAGTGTAGGAATAGACCCGATTATAAAATTCCTAAACTTTTATCAAATTTCCTAGGAAATGCTTGAAGAACTGACTCACGCCTACACCCCATTGCTAATCTGGATTGGCTTGGGTTTAATATTTTCTAGAATCACTCCCGATAGCTTCCTCCGGTTTTTAGGACAAGCCCTCTACTGGGTAGGTGTTCCCCTCCAGCTCTTTGTCTTGGCAAGACAAACTAAAACCACTGGCGAGAGTTTAATTCCAGTGGCAGTATCTATCGGGGTTTTGGGTTTGAGTTTAACCATTGCCCTAGGAATTTGGTGGGCTTGGCAGCGGTTCCTGAAGCACAAACCAGACCAAGCACCAGAGGATAGTTCGGCTGCTAAAGCTAGATTGGGCAGCTTTATTCTTGCCACCATTTTGGGGAATACAGGTTTTGTGGGGCTGACTCTGACCCAAGTTCTAACTAGCCATGAGCAGAGCCTGAATAATGATTGGGCAGTGCTATTTAGCGTCACAAATAATGTCATTGGTACCTACGGCATCGCCATTTTGATTGCCAGTTATTTTGGCAAGAAAAGTGAACCCAATCACTGGTGGATACAGTTGCGAGATTTGGCGACTGTACCTAGTTTGTGGGCATTCTTCATTGGACTTAATACCCAGTTTATTAAACTGCCAGAGATGGTGGAATCGGGCTTAAATCAATCGGTGTTGGTGGTGATTGCCTTTGCCTTGTTGTTGGTAGGGTTGCGCTTAGGGATGATTCAATGGCGCAAAAGTCTGGCGATCGCTTTCACCGCCAGTCTAATTAAGGTATTGATCATTCCACTGATTGTGGGTTTAGTAGCTACTTACTGCGGAGTTATCGGTGAAGAGCGATTAGTTTTAGTCCTGATGTCTGGAACTCCCACCGGACTTTCGGTACTAATTTTGGCGGAGGTGTATGATCTCGATCGCGACCTCCTCGCCAGTAGTATTGCTCTCACGTTTATCGGTTTATTCCTAGCTCTTCCCCTCTGGCTCTTTCTCTTTGCTTGAATTTTTCCCTGTGATTGCAAATGCCTACATCAACTAGGGTGCAAAGCCTTGCGCCCCTACGCTAATACCAAATCAAAAAAATGGTGAAACCTTTTTTTTGATTTACAGCACTTTGTATTCAAATGAGGCACACCACAAATATTGCAAGTCCTATCCATGTTGGGTTTGAGAGTGGGTGGCTGTAGCCAACCACTCTCAAACTGCTGTAGTTCATGGCAAGGATGATGATGTTTTGGGAGACGATTGCACCCACCGCAGGCGGGTGCAATCGTCTTTTTGATTAAGTCATGGCGGGGTAACGATGTTTGGCTAAGAGGAGTTGTTCTAATTCGAGGAGATAAATGACCATTCTTTTTTCGCCATTGGGAATAATTGCCACATACTTGGCTAATCCTTGGAGATTATTCTGGCGATAGGATTCCGGCAGGGTTTGCACCGTACTAGCTGGCAAATCGAGCATATCTGGCAGGCGATCGACCCTCAGACCGCATAGTTCCCCCGTCCGGCTTTGGGTCAGCACCAAAAATTGATCTAAACGAGAATTAGTCTGGCGACGACTGGTAATTGCTGCCGATGAAGATGATTGAGAAGATGAGGCAGAACTTTGCTCTAGGCGGAGCTGAAGATTTAACACCAGCACCGGGCGATCGTCTAAATTAGTTAATTCGGCATCCACAGGGCTATTGCGTAGTTCTGGCGGACAGCGGCGCACCTGTAGCACCATACTCATGGGAATGGCAAAGAGATAGTTCGCGATCGGCAGGATAATTACTTTGAAGGTAGCCATAGTTTTAATGCAGCAGGATTTCTTTGACTTTAGACAACAACTGGTAATCCAGATAGGGTTTGGTGAAGTAGGCGATCGCGCCTAGAGAAGTCGCAATTTGGCGGTATTGATTGCTGCCTCGAGACGTCAACATGACCACGGGGATTTTGGCTAATTTTGCTTGCTGGCGGGTGACACTGAGAAACTCAAATCCAGTCATCCGGGGCATTTCTAGATCACAAATTACTAGGGGAATCGAGGGATTTTTCTGTAATTGTTCGATCGCCTCTACGCCATCTTTGGCTTGGATAACTTGGTAGCCACTTTTTTGCAAAACCAAGGACAGTTTTTGTCGCTCAGTGATCGAGTCATCCACAATTAAAATAGTCGTCTTGGTTGTTTGAGGAGTTTTACTCTCTACCAAGGGAGGCAATTCCTCCCTAGAGAAACTGGCTAAATCTTCCTCAGCCTGCCAAGAATTGGGCTGATCTTGATAGTCAATCAGAGCCATGCCATCAATCACTAGAGTCATGTTACCGTCGGCTAAAACCGTACAACCATAGATGTAATCGGGGGAAGGGATCGCTTCGGGAATTGGTTTAATCACTAATTCCTGCTCCTCGATTACCTGATCTACCTGCAACCCGACAAATCCATCTCCCTTGGGTAAGAGTAACACCGGCACCCGTCCCTGTCTGGGAGTCAGCAAAGGAGTGAGTTCTGGAGTGTTGCTATCATAAACAGCAGTGATATTTTCTGAAGTATTGGTTATGCCATCGTTGAATAGGCTGGTGAGTTGGTATAGAGGCACGGAAATTAGCTTTTCCCCGTTATGCCAGTCGAGTAATCTTTGATCGCCGATGGTTTTAATTTGGTCGGCAAAGGGCATGAGGGTTTGGGTGACTTCATTGGCGACAAAGGTATAAACCCGTCCCCCCGCCCGACAAGAAAGTAGCCTTGCACTCATTAAAGCTCCCTTAATCCGCAAAAAGAAAGTTGTGCCTCGGTGGGGTTGGGATTGTAAGGTCAAACTACCCCGGATATTTTGGAGTTGCGATCGCACCACATTTAAGCCAATCCCCCGCCCAGCTAGATCGTTCACATCATCCCTAGTAGACATGCCCGGACTACAGAGAAGATCCAGAATTTTGGGTTCGGGCTGGGGGAGTTTTTTGATACTATCTGCTTGTCCGGGGGTGAGGAGATTTTGAGAGATCGCCGAGGCAAAGATGCGATCGACATCCAAACCCGCCCCATCATCTGTCACTTCAATCACCGTTCGGTTGCCTTGGTTATAGGCAGTTACCTCGATCCTGCCTACCTCTGGTTTTTGGTGTTGTTGGCGTACTTCTGGGGTTTCGATCCCGTGGGCAAAAGCATTGCGGATCAGGTGCAGAAGTGCCTCGTACAAACTTTCGGCGATCGCCTTATCAATCAAAACCTCTAAACCTTGGAGCTTAATTTCCACCGGCTTGTTATAAACATTCATCAACTGCTGGGTAATTAAAGCCAATCGATTCAATATATTACCGATCGGCATCATCCGAGTCTGTTGCATACTCTCCCGGATTTGTTTCAGGAGGCGTTGCTCGCGATCGACAAATTGTTGAGTATTTTGGCCATACAGGCTCAAATCCGCCGTTGCCTGCTCTAGCTGCACCGTTTCTTCCATTACTGTATCTAGCACATCTTGCAGCTCTCCTCGGAGATGGCTGCGGTCAAGTTGTTTTTGCAGTTGATTCACCGTCCGCCGATGTTGTTGCAACCATCCTGCCAACTTTTGCAGGGTTTCTAACCGCTGCTCTTCTTGGAGATGCAGTTGGTTTTGATTAATTAATAATTCCCCCGCCAGATAATTCTGATGCTCTAATTGTTCTAGCTCTACCCGGAGAGTTTGACTAAGCTGCCGTTGTTGTCCTGAGAGCAGAGGTGGCTCAAGGTCTGGCTCGGTGGCTGAGTCTAAGTTCTTGGCGGCTGATTGATCATGGTTTTCTAAGGCAGAGAATAACAACGCCTCAGACTCTAAAAGAGCTAAATCTTCCCTGCGACGACCCTCAGGGACACCCCTGCGACTCCCCTCAGATTCACCATTCCACCTTAGATCATTAACCTCACTTTGGCTAGACTCAGGTATCTCCTCCGGATCGGGTTGAGTAGGCTTTCTTTGAGAAATACTTGTGACCCTATGCTCCGAGAGATTATCCACATCTAGATCGCCGAAAAGTTCTACCAAAGCGGCATCTTCTGGATTAATAGCAGGAGCAGTGATCGCTGGCGGAGACATCTTTGCCTTAGTAGGCGAGGGAGAAGTTACTTTTGGGGATTGGTTTTGGTTAATAGCTGTAGGAGGAGGTTGATGGCTGCGATTAGACTTAGTTTTTGGGTCTGGTGGGCTAGTTTCTGGACTTTTGCGTGGTGAGGGAGCTGATTTTGTATTGCTGGCAATGGCTAACTCTAGGAGTTGGGGGGAGGGAATCCCGCCCTGTTCGCGATCGCCATCCATAACTAATTCATAACCAGTGCCCAGATCCATCAGAGCGATTTGGGCAATGGTGATCGCCTGCTCTGGATGAACATGGAGAGCTTGGATGGTGGCGGTGGCGATCGCCCGAAATCCGGGTAATTTCAATGATTCTCCTAAGCCGACAAATATCTCCGCTGCCGGCACAAAAGTTTCAACCATTCGCTGGGCATTCCCCTCTTCCCAGATCGTCACCAAGTTAGCGAGTTTTTCCTTCACCCCCACCTCAAATACCGATTTGACAATATCAAAACCCAGCTCTGCGGAACTGGGGATGGCATTTTCCCGGGCGAGGGCATCCCCCATTTTTTGTTGAATTTGGCTAAATAAATCCGCCCCCTGATTTTTAATATTCTCCAAACTTGAGGTATCTCGCCTAATTTCTGCCGCTAGAGCCAACCGCAGGCATTCATAACCCTGAAAAAGCAAGGTTTCTAACTCGGCATCAATAGCCACCGTAGGATCCAGCAGAGCCTGAAAGACATTTTCTAGGTAGTGGGCAAGGTCTTGGATCGTCTTTTGTCCGACGATCGCCGCCGCCCCCTTGAGGGTATGGGTCGATCGCATCAAACCATAAACCTTAGATTGCGTCCGCTGCTCCCGCAGATGCAACAACTCCGTCTCGATCGCCCGCAACAAATCCTCTGACTCATTGAGAAAGTAGAGGTAGTTTTCTTGGTGAATTTTGGTACTCATAATTAATTAACGATTAATTCACTAATAAAACTTACGCACTGCCAACTAATTATCTAGAGTTTTGAAGGTTTTTGCGGGCTTCGACTTCGCTCAGCCCGCAAAAACCTTCAATCGCGTAAGTCCTGACTAAAAAGAAGATGCCGCACACTGCGCGGCATCTTCTTTTTAAACTTAATTCACTTGGAACTGAGCCACGGTGTCCCGTAACTGATTTGCTGTGGCGAGGAGTTCTTGGAAGGAGGCAGTAACTTGGGTGGATTCTTGGGAAGTTTCCTTAGAAGTTGCCGCCACCCCCTGCATGGTTTGGGTGACAGATTTACCTTGATCGGTTTGTGCCAAGGTAGCTTGGGTAATCCCGGCGACTAGGGTACTAATTTCTGTGGTCGCCGAAGCGATCGCCTGCAAGCTCTCCCTAGTCTCCTGAGCTAGGTTGGTGCCGTTCGTCACCTGACCAATGACGGTTTCAATGACCTTGAATAGTTCACTGGTTTGGCTTTGGATTTCCTGCACCATCAATTCGATTTCCGTCGTCGCCTTGGCAGACTGGCGAGCAAGGGAACGCACCTCATCGGCAACCACCGCAAAACCCCGCCCGTACTCTCCCGCCCTCGTCGCTTCAATGGCGGCATTCAGGGACAGGAGTTGGGTTTGGGTAGCAAAATCACTAATCAGGTTGACCACGCGAGAAATCTTTTGGGAAGATTCCCCTAGGGATTTAATTTTTTCCCCCGCCTCCGTTACGGTTTCTTTGATATCTAGAATCCCGGCCACGGTTCTTTGGGTAGTCGTATCCCCCGATTGGACGGTTTGATTGGCTTTCAGTACCGCTTGGTCGATCGCTTGGGCATTAGCAGCCACTTCTTGGGTGGAATTAACCATTAGCTGCACTTCTTGCAGAGCCTGAATTACTTCCTTAAACTGCTCTTGGGCTTGAGTAGATAGCTGATTCACGGCATCCTCACTCTTGGTAGAAGTGGCAGCCATGCGGCTGGCAGCGGTTTGCACCTGCACCACAATTTCACAAAGGGATTTCAGGGTGTTGTTATAAACATCGGCGATCGTCCCCAATTCATCATTGGTTAAGGGGGCGCGGACAGTCAGGTTCCCGTCGAGGGCAGGCATCACGGCGGCGAGGAGGTTAATCGCCCTTTGTTGCAGGAGTTCTTTTGCCTCTTTTTCCCGTTGGGCAGCCAAGATAAGCTGCTCTGACTGGTTCTGGAGCTGTTGCACGTATTCGGTTCTCTGGATGGCAAAACCCAACTGGGTGGCAATTTGCACCATCGTGTTAATTTCTGCCTCTTGCCAATGGCGGGGTTCGGTGTTTTGGTAGGCAGAAAATAAGCCCCACAGCTTGTCTCCCACAAAGATCGGGACAATTAGATAAGCCCTCGCTTGAATTCCTTCTAGAGCTTCCACGTAGCAAGCCGAGAAATTAGCTTCATAGATATCTGCCACGATCGAGTTTTTCTTGAAAACATACTGCCCTCCCTTACTTTCTTGGAGGTAGGTATCTCGCTGGAGGGCGGTGTCCACAAATCGGATATTGCCGCCGACTTGGGGCGGGGCAATATTTTGATCCAAAACTCGCACCCAGCCACTAGCTACAGATTCCGCCACATACAACCCGCTAAAATCTGGTTCAAAACGATAGATTGCCACTCGATCGCTCTTCACCACTTGTAGGCGGACTTCTTGGGTTGTGGTGCGGAAAATAGTTTCAATATCGGGAGATTGGCGAATCTTATCGACAATTTTGGCGATCGCCCGTTCCCGTTCCACCACCAAGCGGAGTTGTTCTGCCTGTTGCTGCTGCTGCTCGACGTATTCTGCCTGTTTAATCGCCACCCCCAGTTGGGCAGTGATTTGGGTAATCAAACTCACTTCCGTATCCGTCCATTGGCGGGGTCCAGAGTTTTGGTATACCGCCAGCAGTCCCCAAAGCTGATCTCCCCCCACAAAGATTGGCATAATAATATACGCCCATGCCTGAATTAGTTCTAGGGTTTCCACATGGCATTGGGTCAGACCGTGGGTGTAAATATTCTCAATGATGGAACTGCGTTTATTAATAAATTGCCCTCCCTTGGTTTCTTGGAGATAGGTATCTACAGACCAGACTGTTGCCCCCACGTGACCCTCTGCGGTATTGTCCTTAAGGATTTTCACCCAACCGGGAGCCACCGACTCAGAAACGTACTCCCCACTAAAATCAGGGTTGAAACGATAGATCGCCACCCGATCGCTCTTCACCAGTTGAGATCGAACTTCTTGGGTAATAGTTCGGAAATTATTTTCCAAATCTTGGGATTGCCGAAGTTTATCCACAATCTTAATCACGGTTTTCTCCCGTGCCACGGCTTGGCGGATCTGCTCTGCCTGTTCCTGCTGCTGCTCCATGAAGGTAGCTTGCTGAATTGCCACCCCTAGCTGGGAGGCAATCTGGGTCGCTAGGTTAATCTCCGATTCCTGCCACTGGCGAGAACCAGAACATTGATAGGTAGCCAGCAGCCCCCAGAGTTGATCATTTTGATAAATCGCTGTGGTGATATAGGCTTTAGCTTCATACTGCTCTAGGGTATTCAGGTAACACCGGGAAAATCCAGCTTGATAAACATCATTCACCACCCGTGAAGTATCCCCTTTGGTGTAGGTGCCGCCCCTAGTATCCTGCATATAGGTATCTACCACTACGCCACCAGAGTATTGATTGGCATAGGAGGTTTGGGGGTTACTGTAGGTCGGGAAATTCCGTCTATCCATCTCCCCGCCTAGATTACCAGTTTTGAGAGGGTCACCGGAGCGACTAGTGATGCGGCTATTATCATTACTGGGAGGAGTACCGAGCAACCGCAAATTACAATTGGAATCGGCGGTGTTTTCCATCATGGCTGGATTCTGCTTTTGCGCCTCCAGCACCGAAGTCCACCCCGTTCCCACGGATTCCATGACAAATTCCCCACTCCAATCAGGTCGGAATTTATAGACGACCGATCGATCCGCCCCTAATATCTGGCGTAGTTCTTGGGTAGTAGTCCGGAAAATACTGTCAATATCTAAGGTGGTGCGGATTTTTTCAATCACTCGCCCCACTAAGCGCTCCCGACTATTCTGCTGCCCAACTTGGATTTCCACTTCAAAAGTGACTAACTTCAGAGCCAGTTCTGTAGCCACTTGGTAGAACAAGCCCATCAAACTACTACTCCAAGCCGAGGGACTCTCTGGGGTCGGTTTACCATTTAAAAATCGACTCTGCATCCCCGGCATATTCTGGTTGCTTTGGCTACAACGCTGCATCACTAGCAAGCCCCATACCTGACCAGCGATCATAATTGGCACGCTCAAGCTGGAACTAACTTGGTACTTACTTAGTATCTGTTGCTGGTAGGGAGTCACTTGGGGATTGTTAATGTCATTAATAACAACTATTTTCTCTTGCAAATAATCCAGTTGTTTGTCTGCACCGAAACAAGTGGCATCGATCATTTCACCGTGGGCTGGAGTCCAACCCCTCGCCACTGCTTCATTAATCACTATCCCTTGGGTTGCCGACTGGAAACGATAGACCAGCACCCGCTCTACTAATGCCAACTTTTGCACTTCCGTAACAACTAAATTTAGCAGTATCTCCCGGCTAGGAGCTTTCTGGATCGCTGCGCTCAATTCTAGAACCTGATCTTGGAGCCAAGCTGCTGGCTCTGGGGATTGACTCGTCCCTTGGCTGGTTCTAAACTCTGCCAATTCCTGCTTAAATTCCTGAAACTCTCGGTTGACAGTCCCGGTAAACTTTTCTACCTGCTCCCCAAAGCGTTGAAATTGTTGGAGCTTTTCCCGGACTTCCGATCGATCCAATCTGCCCACCCGTTCCAGTTCTTCCTTAAATTCGTTAATGGTGGTCAGAAACTGATTTACATTGGGGGCTGGCAGTGCCATATCTGGCAGATTCTGCTCTGGGTAGAGGGGGGAATTGGGCTTGCCTAGAGGTAAATCGCTGGTGGGGTTGGTAGGCTGATAGGTTCCAGTCATAGCATTTAGTTGGTAGGTGTTAGTTTGATAAGAATAGTAAGCTGACTCTTGATCTAATGGGCTGGCGATCGCGCCCGGCAAGAATGACTACAAAAAGTAGTAGTTATTCTCAAGACGAAATGATTGAAGGGTGAGTAATAATATACAGCGACTTGTGTGTGGGCGGCGACAGTCGCTGCTCACACATAAACCGAAAACTAGTAGGTATTTCAGAAAATGTTCCGGATTCCATTTATATGAAAAGTGCTGTATTAGACAAAGTTTAGAGTAAAGCTATTTATCGCTAGGAATTAGAATTGATTTTAACTTTTTTCACTTCAGTATGCACTGAATGCACTGAATAACTGATAACTAATTACTGTTAGCTGATGCTTCGACAGGTCTTACAGTGAGCCTGTCGAACTGCTCAGCACAAGTAACTAATTACTGTCTCTTCAGATGCTGGGTGCGCTGAATTAACTTACTAGGATCGAGGATGATACTGTTGGTTAAGCTAATGTATCCTTGCACATAAGGCAGAAGATGGGCTGGAAGCAAGCCGGGGACTGGTTCTTGGAATTTCTCTGTGGTGTGCTGTTCGATTTCCTCCACTTGGGGAATGAATAATCCAAGGGTACTTTGATGAACTTGGAGAGAGATCATCATGCCGCCGCTGGCAAGATGAGTGCGACCAAATCCTAACAGACGATTTAGGTCTGTCAGCCAAATCAACTCTCCTCGCCAATCGTAGATCCCCAGCAGCCAGTCTGGAGTATGGGGCACTGCCAAAACTTTCTGGGGAGAGATTTTGACGACTTCTCTAATCTTATCCAATTCCAAGAGAGTAGTCAGCCGTTCACCTTGATCATTGGGCAAGGAATTGCCTACCAAGAACCGCAAATATTTCTTCGCTTCCCCTAAAGCAAGATTAGGCACCCCACCCCAATTTGGGCTGATCACCAGATCTGGCTGAGACCAGTGGACTAACTCTTTAGCGAGGATGAAGCTACCCAGTTCAATTTTTTCTACCCAGACTGGGCTAGTAGTGCCTCGTTGCTGTGCCCCGACTTTAATGGTGGTGATGCCCGACTCATGGAGCGGTTCTAGGGCTTGGCGGAGAGTCTCTACTACGGGTTTTTGTTGAGGAGGGGCATTGGGAGCCGAAAATTCTAAAATGACGTATAAGTTCCCTTGCTTGCGAGCAACTTTGACAGCCACGCCTTCTTGTTTGAGTTGATTTTGCAGATGGGAGGCGATCGCTTGCCATTTAGCTTGGATCTTTTGGGCTTGGAGTGTTTGGATATTTGCTTGGGGTTGCTCTACCAGTTTGGTGGAAGTTGTCTGCGCCATGATTTTAGTAACAAGTTCTGCTGTTAAACACCATAGGTAGGGGTACAAGGCTTTGCGCCCTTACAAGATATATCGTGTTTGTGTAAGTTTGGAAACAAAAATAAATAATCATCTATTCTCAATTATGCCCTGAGAAATCAGCCTACATAGCACCATTGTCCCTAGCGATACAACTATTTACACTGCTTGGGAACGTCTCCCCTCTTATTTCTGCGGGGTAGTTATCGTGATGAATCGAGGAGGGTTTGGCATTTGCGGACTCAACCCTATAAACAAGAAAATCTCTAGCGCAAATGCCAAACCCCTACAAATCCCAAAAAAACGTATTTTTTATGCTCAACTCTCTACTCTTATTCGTATTGGCAGGATTATGTGAAATAGGCGGTGGTTATTTATTCTGGCTGTGGTTGCGGGAAGGCAAAAGTATTTGGCTGGCAGTCTTGGGAATAATCATTTTGGCGGTGTATGGAGTTGTGCTGACCTTCCAACCCGCAACTTTTGGCAGGGCATACGCAGCCTATGGTGGGGTGTTTGTGAGGTTGTCTATCCTGTGGGGCTGGTTGGTCGATCGCACTATCCCCGATAAATTCGACCTGCTCGGTGGTGGCATCACTTTTTTGGGGGTGTTGGTGATTATGTACGCCCCTAGACAATAAGTTGGCATAATTTGCGATCGGACAAACCGGGTTGATATTTCCAAATGTTTATAGATTTTGCTAGATATTCTCACAGAGGGAAAGGGGCGATCGCCTAATTTTGTTTAGGTATAAGGAAAATTGTCTAGGATTGAGTCCTGATGGTCAACTAAACAAATATTTGCCGAGCTATTATTCTGCAAAGGCTATTTCATTGTTGTCAATGATTGAGGCACTATTCAAGGGGTAGAAATTTTACTTATATATAAAGATTGCAAATATAAAATATCCGTAACAATACGGATATTTTTCTTTTTTGCGCTATAGTCTTATTTAAGTGATCCACACTTCCCTGCTTGATATCTTGATTTGTGAACTCATACTTGATTGATGAACTCAATGCATAACTTACCTCTAGAACACCTCTAGCTCTCTCTTGACCAAGCAAGGATTTCTTGAAGCCTCTTGGACAAGGGAGTTGGGGGATTCATCTTTATAGGTTCTGTGGTAGTTGATTTTTACTTAGTGTTTTTCCAAAGCTATGGAGGCACGGTTTTACGCTGGGCATTTAAGTAAGTGATGATTTTTCAAATCTTAGGGGATATTGCCTAAGTTGGATGAGATGGGGGCGATCGCAATACTTATAGGGTGAATTCTGGATTCCCTGTTTAGAGGTTTAATTTACTATTCTTGGAGACTAAAAATTATGGATGCTGCTACCACCAAGACTTTCGATGCTCAAGTTCTAAATGATATTCTGCCTGAGGTCTATGCAACTCTGACGGGGTTTGCGGGTCGGGATGATTTTGAAGCGGTGATTAAGCAGGTTTTTGGCACGACCTATGATGGGGCGGCTATGGAGGTGCTGCGGCAGCAGTGGTTGGCGGGGGATTTTAGTAGTTTGCCGCAGGTGGAGATTTTGGCGGGGGAGCAGCTTCAGGGGGCAAATGCTGCCTATGCGGGGGAGAAGAATACTATCTATTTTTCTAGTGATTTCTTGAGTCAATATGCAGGGAATGCAGAGGCGGTAAAGAGTGTGTTCTTGGAGGAGATTGGGCATTCTGTCGATCGGACAATCAATGCAGTTGATACTCCGGGAGATGAAGGAGAATTATTTGCTGGTTTAGTACAAGGTATTACTTGGAGTTCTTTAAAGATCGAACAAATGAAGCAGGAGAATGATACTGCTATTTTGAATTTAAACAATTCTGACATACTAATTGAACAATCCATTGGAACAACAACTTATTCAAGTGGAGCTGATTTTGGTCGTTATACTTTTCAGGCAAAAACTGCTGACTATATAGAAAAGTTTTCTGGAATAACAATCAATAATTCTTATGAATATGATTCTGGAGATTCTTTAGTTCTAAAAACACAATATCCTGGCTTCAGTCAAAACTTTTTTAATCAAGGAGGATTGAAGGCGGGAGTTAATCTAGAGGGCGGGTCATTTGGTGTAGGGTTTAAGGCATACGCAGGTATAAATTTAGGCGAAATAGACTTTGATCTCCCGTTGCAAGCTCTTTTAAAAGCCAGTGATTCAGGAAGTCAACTCCAATTTGACTTCACAACTATCTTTGATGCAAAGCTTGATTATACAATTCCTTCTGCTTATGCAGTTTTAGATGCTGTTTTTGACTATAACATCGGTTCAATAAGTGCATTTGCAAATATTGATGATGTAGGTGTAGAAGAAACCATTTTTGGTGGTGCAAGCGGAAGTCTGACACACAGAATGGTTAACATAAACACATTGAATAATCCAGTGATACAGGTTAACTTATTGCCAGGACAAGTTAATTTCCTTGCTCCTTCAATTAGTGTTAATACAATACCACTCTTAGACGGCTTGGCAAGTTTTAGAGCAAGTCCCCTCCCCAACCTTAACTTTAGCTTGAAAAATTCATCTACAGAAGATCAGTTTTCTATTAAAGCTAGTAATAAAAGACCTCCTGATCCTGAAGATGTTCCTCCTGGCCAACAGAACCCTGATCCATCTCTTCCCGATGAATTAGCTCGACTCACCCTAAATTTCGATAAAATTCTAGCGAAATATTGGCCAAATCCACCATTAGCATTTCTTGCCCAAAGTACACCAGATAATAATCTGTTTCAGCTTGGATATAGGTTACTACCAATGGAGATGATTGGCATATTAAGTGCAACATATGAATTGGAGTTAGGAATTAGAAATACTGAACCTAAAATAATTGGAGGCGAAATTTTAGATTTAGCTACTCCATACTCTGAACTTGATGAATTACTTGCAAAAGATACAGATAATGATTCAAAGATAGATGTTACATTTGAGTTGAATCCAGATGTCTTCTTAAAAACAAACCTTGGATTAGATGTGGAAACGCAGTTTAATGTAGATATTGGAAGAGGCAACATAAAGTTAGATACTAGTCAACTCCCATTTCCTGTTCCTTTTATAAGTAATGTCAGTGCAAATATTAACCTTGTTGACCTACCAGAATTAGTGCCTGATTTCCTAAGTTTCCAATGGGATATTTATAAGTCAGAACATAGCATTCCCTTCAACGATTTGTATGCAAAGTTTAATAATGGTGCAGCTCCAACATTTAATAAGATTTCCGTTGAGATACCCTTTAATAAGATTTATCCAAATGTAGGAACTGCTGACGATGATATTTTAAGACTTCCAGAATCAGCAGGAGTTGAAAATTTGTATGGTGAAGCTGGGAATGACACCTTATATGGAAATTCCTATGCTAATAGAATCATGGGAGCCGAAGATCGTGACACTATTTATGGTGGTGCAGGTGACGATCTACTTTACGGTCAAGAACATACAGACTACATCTATGGTGAAGCTGGAAATGACTTATTAGATGGTGGTAAAGAAGATAATGCCAAAGATTATCTATATGGTGGTACTGGCAATGACATTCTTATCGGTTGGGGAGGCGATGATGAGCTTCGTGGTGAGGCAGGTGACGATCTGATTTATGGCGATGATGGTCAAGATAAAATTTATGGTGGTGGTGATCAAGATGAAATTTATGGCGGTAATGGAGAGGATTTAATTTACGGCGGGAAAGGAGACGATGTAATTGAAGGGGAAGCGGGTAAAGATACGATCGAGGGAGAAGATGGAGATGATTCTATTCGTGGAGGTGATGACGAAGACACCATCCGGGGTGGTAATGGCAATGACAAACTATCGGGAGATGCTGGCGATGATCAACTTTGGGGGGATGACGGAAACGACGAAATCCTTGGTGGAGATGATCAGGACAAAATCTATGGCGGCAAAGGAAATGATGTAGTTGATGGGGAAGCAGGTAAAGATACCATCTATGGAGAAGATGGAGATGATACCCTGCATGGCGGGGATGATAACGACTTGATATCAGGTGGTAATGGCAATGACAAATTATCCGGGGATGCTGGAGATGATCAGCTTTGGGGCGAAGATGGCAACGATGAAATCCTTGGTGGAGCCGATCAAGACAAAATTTATGGTGGTAATGGAGACGACAACATTGATGGAGAAGCAGGTGACGACACCATCTTTGGAGACGATGGAGATGATTTTATTCATGGAGGCGATGGAGACGACACTATCCGGGGCGGCAAAGGCAAAGATATCATTCATGGAGATAGTGGGTTTGGTAACGACACTATTTATGGTGAAGAAGATGATGACGAACTCTATGGAGAAAATGGTGATGACAAAATCTATGGAGGCGGCGGTAATGACAAAATCTATGGTCGAGCCGATAATGACCTGCTTTATGGAGATGAAGGTCAAGACTATATCGAAGGTAATGAAGGAGACGATCGCATTGCTGGTGGTTTAGATCATGACACCATTTCCGGTGGCGATGGTAAGGATATCATTGACGGGAATGAGGGTAATGACGCTATTTCCGGGGATGCTGGCGATGACCTAATTCATGGCAACGACGGCAAAGACAAACTTTCCGGTGGTGCTGACAACGACCTGATCTATGGCGACAAAGGCGATGACGATATCTTTGGTGATGATGGCGATGACGTTCTCCACGGCAACCGAGGCAAAGATAATATCTCTGGCGGTGCTGGCAACGACCTGATCTTTGGTCAAGAAGACGATGACACCATTAACGGCAATGATGGTGATGACAAAATCGAAGGCAATGGCGGCAAAGACACCATCAATGGCGGCAATGATAACGACACGATCGATGGCAATGCCGGAGATGACGATCTCTTTGGCGATGCCGGCGATGACCTGATTCATGGCAACACTGGCAATGATGAACTTTCCGGCGGCAGTGGCAACGACCAACTCTTTGGTGATGAAGGCGAAGATATCATTAATGGCGATGCAGGTGACGATTTCATCGAAGGCAATCAGGGCAACGATATCATCCGTGGTGGCGACAACAACGACACGATCGACGGTGGCGAAGGCGATGATGATATTTCTGGAGATGCCGGGGATGACCTCATTTACGGCAGCAGTGGCAGAGATAAAATCTCTGGAGGCGCAGATAACGATCGCCTCCTAGGAGGTGACGATGATGACACCATTAACGGCGATGACGGTGACGACCAAATCTTTGGCGAGAATGGCCACGACTTGCTCAACGGTGGGAACGGCAACGACTTGATCGACGGCAGTGAAGGAGATGACAAAATCTTTGGTGATGCAGGGGATGATGTGATTTACGGCGGACTCGATCGCGATCTCATCTCTGGGGGCGCTGACAACGACCTCATCTTTGGCGATCAAGGTGAAGATACTATCAACGGCGATGATGGCGATGACAAAATCTCCGGCGGTGAAGACAACGATCACCTGAGGGGTGGGAATGATCATGATGCGATCGAAGGCAACGAAGGAGATGACAAAATCTTCGGCGATGCTGGCGATGACACTCTGCGGGGCAACTTAGGTAACGATCAAATCTCTGGTGGTGCAGATCAGGACATCATCTTTGGTGATGAAGGCGAAGACAAAATCACTGGGGATGATGGCGAAGATCAAATTTCCGGTGGCGAAGACAACGACACCATCAATGGGAATAATGGCAACGACTTTATCTTTGGTGATGCTGGTCGTGACCTAATCTCTGGCGATGCCGGAGACGATGCCATCAGCGGCGGTGAAGATGATGACACCCTCTATGGCAACGATGACCAGGATCTGATCCAAGGAGATGGTGGCAATGATCAAATCTTTGGCGGCACTGGTGAGGATACCCTCTCTGGTAACGAAGGTAATGACAAGGTTTACGGTGAAGATGGGAATGATCTCATCCATGGCAACGAGGAAGATGATTTCTTGAGCGGTGGCAATGGAGAAGACCAAATTTACGGTGATACTGGCAACGACACCATCCAAGGTGATGATGGAGAAGATAGTCTCTTTGGTGGTGAAGGAGATGATCTGATGTCTGGGGGCAAGGGTGCTGATACTGCCTATGGAGAAGCTGGGGATGACAACATTTCCGGCAACTCCGGTGATGACTACCTCGCCGGGGGTGAAGGGATAGACACAATCAAGGGTGGCACTGGTCAAGACTTCCTGAATGGTCAAGCTGGGGATGACCTTCTCTCTGGCGATGACGGTGATGACATTATTCACGGTGAAGGTGGTGTTGATAAACTCTTGGGGGGAAATGGCAACGACTTTTTGGTTGGTGGTGCTGAAGGTGATTGCATTGACGGTGGTGCTGGCATAGATACTGCCTCCTACTACACTTCCCTAGTAGGAGTGAAAGTCCAACTCGGTCTTGATTGTCAAAGCGGTGTTGGAGATGAAAATGGAGACGTGATTATCAATGTGGAGAATCTAGAAGGAAGTCTCTATGCTGATTCCCTGATTGGTGACAACCAAAATAATGTGATCAATGGTTTGGATGGTGACGATCTCATTGATGGCAAAGCAGGTAACGACAGCCTCTATGGTCAAGAGGGGAATGATATCCTCAAAGGCAGAGAAGGAGATGACCTCCTCCACGGCGGTGAGGGTGAGGACACCCTAGACGGCGGTTCTGGCAACGACAAACTCATTGGTGCAGCCGGGAATGATGCCATCAAGGGAGGTTCTGGAGCTGATCAAATCTCTGGCGGTGAGGGCGATGATGCGATCGATGGCGGTGTTGGCGATGACACCATCCTCGGTGGCGAAGGCAATGACAATATCTTGGCTGGAGAAGGTAATGATTTTGTCCAAGGTGATGCCGGGGATGACACTATCTATGGTGATGAAGGCGATGACACCATTTTGGGTGGCACTGGCAGCGACACCATCTATGGCGACAGTGGAGACAATCTCCTCATCGGTGGGGAAGGTGATGATGTCCTACACGGTGATATCGATCGAGACACCTTCGGTCTCAGCCGTGGTTGGGGCGTAGAAAAGATATTTGGCTTTAATCCCCTCAATGACAAACTAGGCTTGTTTAACGGATTGAAAGCTTCTCAAATCAGCTTTGCTCCGACCGATGATGGGGCAAATACCCTCGTCCTTTTCAATGTCCCGGAAGAAAATATTGAAGAAACTTATATAGGAGGATTCACGGAAACTCTGGCTATTCTGATGGGAGTGAAAATGGGGATACCCGGCGAAGAAACCGAGTCACCTTGCTTATGTCCGAAGGTCAAGAATATTACGCCTGCCAACTTTATCGAGTTTGGTAGTGTGCCGACCGCAAGAGGAGGAAAAGCTCTACTAGCGATCGGTGAATTAACCCCACCCCCTAGATTAACTGCTAGTGAAGTCTTTCCCGGCATCCTAGAACCCCTCCCGCCTGTTCCCGTCCCCACGGTGGCGGAGAACCTAGCCCTGTTCACAGGAAATTCCCCCAGAAATATCCTGACTGGTGTTTTCCCGGTTATCTATGATTCTAATAATTCCAACTTTGTGCGCCCTGGTAGTACACCATCGGCGATCGCAGTGGATCCCCTACTAACGACCTCAGAGCCAGTTACACTCCCAGCGTTAACAGAAAATGATTTTAACAATCCTAATTTTGTTAGCCTTGCCAGTTTGTTAACTTCTATGGGAGTAGATCCCAACTCTGTCGTTGTTGGTGAACCGACTCCCCTGCCTACTAACACAAGCAATAATCCAATTATTTCTACAGGAGTTGGTGGCACAAATTACAGCAACACCATGATTTTCGAGCAGCAAAATCAACCCGTACTGTTGGTTAGTGGTTTACCGGGAACAGGATTAACGAATTCTTCCTCTCTTGCAGGTATTGGCAGCATAAGTTAGTTGGTTTCTGCTTATAGCAAGCCTAAATCATTCACTAGATCGAATTGCCTCTAGCAAACGATTTCATCCGCCTTCGGTGGGTGAAATCGTTTAAGATTGCTATAGATTCCTCTAGTGATCCTAGGGTAGGCAACATTAAATGGGGTCTGTTATATCTTTGAACTAACAAAGAAAGCAAATTATGGATACAGTAATTGTTTCAGCAGATTTTCAGGTGAAAATTCCCCGTTTGGCGCGGGAGTCTTTAGGCATTCAGCCGGGACAGAAAATCCAAATCATACTTTATAACAATCGGATTGAGTTTATCCCGGTTAAGCCCATAAAAGAGATGAGAGGATTTCTTAGTGGGATGGATACAACTATAAAACGAGAAGACGATCGAATATGAATGTTGTTGATTCTTTAGGAAAATAACTGTATGGCAAGTCCGATCGCTCCTCCTCCTAACACCAACCATGCAGAATTAATTTTGAACTTAAATACAGCGATCGCACTCCCCAATGCTATGACCATAGTTTGCCAATCCACCACCGCAGACCGGGAGAGGGTGTAGAGAACTCCAATCATTAAACCAAGGGAAACTACATTCACTCCATCGAGAAAACCACTCAGCCAATGGGATTGACGCAGCTTGCTCACCCACGGGTTGACGATCAGAATCAAGATAAATGCTGGCAGAAATATACCCACAGTGCCAGCGATCGCCCCCTGATGCCCCGCCAACAGATAACCGACAAAGGTGGCAGTAGTAAAAACAGGTCCCGGAGTAATCTGCCCGATCGCCACCGCATCCAAAAGCTGCTGAGAAGTGAGCCAATGGTTTTGCTCTACCAACTCTCGTTGCATAAATGCCAGCAACACATAACCACTGCCGTAAAGAACGCTGCCAATTTTCAGGAAAATCCAGAAAACACTAGACCAACTAACGGGGTTAATGGGATTACCTTGGTTAACCGAACCAGCCGCACTTCCCACCTGCGCTAAAATTTCTGCACCGGGTAATAAAAACAAACCATTATTAGAAGACCCTCTAGTTTGCAAGTTATGCACCAGCATCACAGAAACTCCTAGGGAAATTAGCATCAAGATTTCATTGACCCCAGCTAAATAGCCAGCGATCGCTAAAACTCCTGCGATCATTGTGGGGATATTCTTCGCCGCCTTTTTCCCTAGACTTATCACCGCTTGGAGAATGATAGTAACAATCACTGGCTTGATGCCGTAGAGGAGCCACTCCATCTGGGGTAGGGTTTGATACTGCACATAAACCGCAGCGATCGCCCAGACCATCAGCATAGCCGGCAAAATGAAACAACTCCCCGCAATAACCAAGCCTCGCCATCCCGCCCGTTCATAGCCGATGTGAATTGCTAGTTCAGTGGAGTTGGGTCCCGGAATTAAACTAGTGACCCCCATAAGATCGAGAAATTTTTCTTGGCTTAACCAACGGCGACGGCTGACAAGTTCCTGATCCATCATGGCAATATGGGCAGCGGGTCCGCCAAAGGCGATCGTCCCTAGCCGGAGAAAAACTAGAGCTAATTCTTGCAATCGTTCCCTTTGTTGTTGGGGATTGAGGAGCTTGTAGGAAATCACTGCCTCTTCCTGAACTCCCTCAGTTTCCTGCACCACAGTCTCTGCTCCTGATATTTTTAATACTTATAGGACTTACGTATTTGGACGTTTTTGCGGGCGCTCCGCGCCCG
>CALRPI020000058.1:0-31945 GCA_943370025.1 Phormidium lacuna HE10JO
CGATTCCTATCTCGTCTATTATTCCTGCTACGATTCCTAGATGGTCTAGGTTCGATACTTTCATCTCTGTATTAATTTCTCCCTCCTCTTTTCCCCTATCTTCTCTCTAATTATTTTATCCTTCATTTATGAGCGGAATGTGGGTTATATGGGTGGTTCAGGAGGCTTTACAGGCGCAGAGAGCCTTATAAATCCTTCTAAAATAAGATTGTTAGTCTCTGGGGAGAACTCCATTGAGGAAAATATCAGCAATACCTTCCGCCATTTCTTGGATTGCTTGGGGAGACGAACCGGGAGAGATAATAGTTTCGTGGCTGAAACCAGCTACAGCGAACATGCCCAAAAAGACTTGGGCAACTAACCGGGGATTAGTCCGGCGGTAAATTCCCCGATCCATTGCTGTTTGGAAAAATGCTTCCGCCACATCGGTCATTTTATTGATCACGTCCGCTTGAATTTTATCCCGTAGATCTGGATGAAACTGAGCTTCCATGAAACATACCTTCATCATATCGGCACTTTCTTGCATTCGGAACATCCGGCGGCGCATGACTTGGGCGATCGCTTTATAACTACCCATCTCGCTGAGTTCTGTCAATAAGTCTGTAAGAATTTCAATCCAGCCCTGGGTGGCAACTTCTACCAAAATTGCCTTTTTATTAGGAAAGTGACGAAACATAGTTCCCTCAGCAATACCAACTGCTCCAGCCAGATCCTTAGTAGTAGTAGCATCATAACCATGGCGGGCAAACAGGCGCTGTGCCTCTTTCAAAATGCGCTGTTTTGTTTCCACCTCTGGGGTTGACTGCCGATTAACTATTGCCATAATGTGCTGTAACAGCTAGTGGTGATTGATTAGGCTCATTGTGCAATAGATTCATGAATAGTGGGTAGCGATCGTCACAGTTTTTGACAAACTGCCACCCCCCCAATGCGTAAGTCCTATTAAACTTTGGGAGGAATAGTCCCATTGCCATTTGTAGCCCCATGAGAATTTGTGCCCAGTTCATCCCCTAGGTCTCGACCTAGCATTTCCCTGACCACATCCTTAGAGCCGTGGGGGTCGATAAATAAAACCTTCGAGTTATTACTAGTACCAATCTTCTGGTTGGCATCAATATACATTTGCGCTGCCAGAAACTCTAAAGCCTGTTGGCCATTGGGCTGGGATTCAAGAATTTCTGCAATCTTTTGCAGAGAAGTAGCCACACCTTCTGCCTCTAAAATATCTGCCTTCTTACGGCTTTGGGCGGCTCTTTCCTGTTCCAATGCTTCCAAAATAGTTTTAGTGGGCGATAAATCCTTGATTTCGACACGGGTTACTTTCACCCCCCAAGCCTCGGTGGCATCATCCAGCTTTCTGGACAAGGCTCTGTTGACAGCATCACGAGAAGAGTAGGTTTTATCTAGTTCCAGTTGCCCAATCTCTGCCCTCAAGGTAGTTAATACCAGCGTTTGTACCGATTCTTCGATATCTTCTACCCCATAGAAGGCATTTTCTAGCTTGATAATCTGCCAATACACCACGGCATCAACCTTCAGGGATACGTTATCCTTGGTAATTACTTGCTGGGGGGCAATATCCAGAACTTTCTCCCGGCTGGATTCTTCCACCACAATTCTCTCTAAGAGGGGAATGACAAAATTTAGACCCGGCTTGAGGGTGCGTTTATATTTCCCTAGCCGCTCTACTAATGCCTCGTTCCCTTGACTAATAATTTTGGCGGAACTAAAACTATAGCCAAAGATAAATAAAATAAAGGTGACTAAGCCGAAGAAGTTGCTCATAGTTCTGCTCTCCTGATGGTGATCTTGACTGGAGTTGCTCCAGAGATATCTACGAATACCCCAACTATACAACAATCCTCGACTAATGATGGACTGTATCTCAACCCCCTTGAGGTGATGTATAGCTGTCGCCAAGCAGGTTATATTGTGGGAACTCCAGCTTTGCTGGAGTTCCCACAACCAAAATTACAGCGGTTGCCGCTTGAATAAGCTACATGATCTGTCAGAGAAAGCACTATTGGCTACTACACCCGTGGCTTACCAGTCTGAAAATCGCTATATCTCAACCCCTTGGCGGTTGCCATAATATGAATAATCAAGATTTAGATTGTGTTCTTAATAAAATCACAAATTCTTATGTCAGAGATCGAGAGAATGTTGCTTTAACAATTGGAGTTATCCAGCAAGAGCATCTTTACATCAAAGGATTTGGCAGGTTCAGTGCCACAGATAGTTCACCTCCTAATGCGAATACAATTTACGAAATTGGTTCTGTAACCAAAGTCTTTACAGGAGCTATTTTTGCCCAATTAGCCTGGATTATTCACCAACTCTTGAAATCCCTGCTGTGACTACACCTCAAAAAACACACTGTTTTTTGGCTTGATCGTCAGACATGTTTATACAAAAGGGTTTTGAGGATTTTTCTCGATCTTCATGAATAATGCAGGTTAGTTCATGATCAAACAGTCGGACTGCACGATCCAATTCACCTCTATCTTCCAGTAGAAGTTGTCAGCAAGTTATCTCCCTCAATTCAATCCATCACCCTGTGTCAATTAGCAACTCATACCTCTGGACTGCCCCGATTGCCTGACAGTTTTTTGGCAATGATTACAGATATGAATAATCCTTATGTTGATTACAGGGCACAGGAAATGTATGCAGCACTGGGAGAATTGACGCTGCTGAGTGAACCCGGTCAATGCTACGAATACTCTAATTTTGGGATGGGTTTGTTGGGACACTTATTGAGCCGGAAAACTTCCCAGCCTTATGAGGAATTAGTCAAAGAAGTTATTTGCCAACCGCTAGGTATGGACAATACTGCGATTCATCTGACACCACAACAGCAGCAACACTTGACATTAGGGCATTCTCCAGATGGAGCTTTAGCTGTTAACTGGGATTTTGATGTGATGGCTCCTGCTGGCGGGTTGCGTTCCACCGTTGAAGATTTGTTGATATTTCTCCAAGCGCATCTCTACCCAATAAATTCTCCAGTGGAGGCAATGCTTAGGCGATCGCAAGAGTCCTATTTTACCAGTGACAACCAGAATATGGGTTTGGCTTGGCATATTGATACTTTGCCAACGGGACAAGTAATGCATTGGCACAATGGTGAAACTGGCGGCTATGTTAGCTTTATAGGTTTCAATAAGATACTGCAAACAGGCATCGTGATGCTCTCAAACTACGGTGATGCCTTGGTGGGTGAAGATTCTATAGATGTCATGGCGGCCAAAATATTAATGAAGATGCCAAAATATTAATGAAGATATAGCAATCCCCTTAGCGATCGCTACCCCTCTGCCAGATTATTTGCCGTTCTAAGTTGTAAACCCAGTCTGGGGTAATCGTCTCTGTTACTAAACCGATCAAGATCAGCGTTAAAGCTGATACTAGTCCAGTGACCAAGAAAATCGCGATCGCTTTGGGTATTCTCAAACGTCTGCGCTGACCGGATGTTCGCTGCCACAGGTTGCCATAGTTAAATTGCTCTCGCCGTTTCACTGCCCTAGCTCGGAGTAATGCCCTCTCTGTCGATCGACTACTGTCTACCGATAATGTTGTTGTAGTTAAAGTCGTTGCTTCCTCTGGCAAGCTTACCCCCTCCTCTCGACTGGGTTCGGGAGGTCCATAATCTAGAGTAGACAGGCGCATTAAGATCATTTGGGCATTATGGGGGCGGTTGCCCGGCAGGGTAGCCATCAGGTAGTCAATTACATCACTAAATCCGGGGGAAATCTGGGACGATCGATGCTGCCAGAGCAATTCTCCAGTGCGGGGATCCTCCATAAAATCTTGGGGAGACTTGCCGGTGAGCAAATAGACAAAAGTCCGCCCCAAGGAAAAATAATCGGATTGCGGCACGGCTCTGCCCCGGATTTGCTCTGGGGGAGTATAGCCGGGAACATTACCGTAGTCCTTATCTTGGAAAGTAGGGTTAATTCCCCCTTCTGTTTTGACTAAGTAATTATGGAAAATCTCCCGTCCACAGCCAAAATTAATCATCACTAATCTGCCTTCCGGGGTCAGGATAATATTGCTTGGTTGTAAATCCCGATGAAAATACAGGTGGTGGTGGACTTGATCCAGAATTTCTATAAGATATTTTAGCCAATCGATCGCCTGAATTTGGTTCAAAGGCTGAGGCTGGGCAGGGAGCCAATCCTGAAGACTAATCCCCGATACTTTTTCTAGCACCAAGCAATG
This sequence comes from Phormidium lacuna HE10JO, assembly GCA_943370025.1. Taxonomy (GTDB): domain Bacteria; phylum Cyanobacteriota; class Cyanobacteriia; order Cyanobacteriales; family JAAUUE01; genus JAAUUE01. Next base: position 4,225 of record CALRPI020000058.1, read on the forward strand.
CAGCGGAGATACTCGCCCTTCGATGAAAACTGTAAAGTAACCATCCGCCTCAATTTTAGGAATACCGGGGTGGGATAATTGACTTAATACTGCGGCTTCCCGCTGAAATAGAGATATGCCCTGCACATCGTTAATCAACAACACCTTCATTAATTTTGTGGTGCTTCGATCGTCTACTTCATAGACTTTCCCAAAACCTTCTGACGAAACCAAGTTCGTTACCCAATACCGCCCCTCTAGCAGTAGCAAGGAGCCACATTGAGGACAGACAGAATTTTCCACACTACCAGACTCATCAGCATAGGAGCATTTAGGGTTGATGCAAAGATGCATAGCATACCTACTACAAGTTACTTGATTAGAAAAAATATATGCAGGCAGTGTTATTCCCAAATATGATAATAGGTTTGGATTCAGAATATCTCCCGCGCTGCGAGGGCATTCTTACTTGTTTGGCACCACCAAAACAACAGAAACATAACTTGGTAAATGCGATCGCGTCTGCTATGGAAAAATCCTAGGGCAAAGATTGATCACCTGATGTAGAGATACAGGACTTACGCACTGCCAACGAATTATTAGGAGTTGCGGGAGTTGTGGCGGGCGCAAAGCACCCACCACAACTCCCAAATGCGTAAACCGGAGGGGAATGATTAAATTGCAGGACTTAAGCAATGCCAACCAATTATCTGGAATCTCAAATGTTTTTGTCGACTTCGACTACACTCAGTCCGCAAAAACATCTGAATGCATAAGTCTTGGATAGCTGAGCTAAAACATCAATTAAAACTGTGGAAGTCGTTAAAACTGTTAAATTTCAGCCTCTGAGATGCAAAACTTCGATACTATTCACAGTATACTTCATGTTAATCGGCGTTCCGGCTCTAAAACAATAGTATTTCTAGTATATAGCGATCCTAAATGGTTTGACAAAGGCGCACCGGTTGGGGGAGCTGTTGGCAAACCCCCTAAAGTTCTAAACTCAATTTAGGATTGCTGTATCCTAGCAATTGGAAATTAAGCAAAATGTGCCTAACTTCTCTGGGGTTGCCCTAGTCCGATCGCTTAAGTGCTTATACGGGAATCGAGTCTCCTCTAGATTCACTTACAGTAATTTTTTATGTAAATGGAATACGCCGTATTTTCTGAAACACCTACTAGGTTTGAGTTTTTGTGTGGGCATCCGTCGCCGCCCACACAAAAACTGCTGTATAAACCAGAAAACTAACCCCAGGATTGAAAAAAAAATCATTGATTCGTGCCGATTAGCAATTAAATTAGAAGTAGAGAGCCTTAAAAGATATACGGATTGAACGGATGAATGTGGATTCAATAATTGTCCAGTTTTATCTAGGAAAGACTAGTGATAATCGAGAGCGGATGATCGAGCAAATTTGGCAATGGGATTATGACGTTCTAGAGCGTACCCATGACTATATTCCGTGGCTGTTTCCTTTGCCGGAAGTCAGCCGATTTCATCCTCACGCGCCAATTCTGACTATTGCAGATATTGATAGGTTCAAAAACAGCTTTGGTCTGAAAACCCGCTTAACTGTCTCCTTAGAAGTCATTCTTGATTTCTACGGTCTGTCTTGCAAATACAACAGTAGTGATCAGTTCAAAATTTCCCTTGCACCCAACTTTCCCTTGCGTAAACAGTGTTGGCTGCACTGGGGTAATCATAACCATCTCCGGATTACCCGGATTCTTAGGAGCTTAAGCGTCTTAGGTCTAGAAGTATACTCCGAGTCTCTGCTCCGATGTCTAGAGCAAATTTATCTCCAAGAGGAGGGAAAAATTACAAAATTAACCCTTTCTTCTTGGCAAGAAGCTGTCAAAATTTAACGGCATTGTTGAATAGTGCTAGAAAAAGTCAGGATTTCCGCTGGTACTACGAGGGAAATTCTGACCCTCAAAATTCTTCCTTTTTGAGAAATGCCCATTTTTGTAGCGGAATTTATAGACAAGGGCTAGAGAAGTTGATGCAATAACTCTAGCCACTTTAATAACACTACTTCTCAGTATGATTCAAAAACAAGTTCTAGTCGTAATTCATCAAAAACACTCCAGCTCAGGGGCGATCGGTCACGTCCTCCGAGCGCAGGGCTACCATTTAGATGTTCGCTGTCCTGCCCAAGGCGAGCACCTGCCCGCTGATCTAGACCATCATGAAGCGGTGATCGTCTTCGGGGGTCCCATGAGTGCCAATGATGATCAGACTTTACCTTTTATTCGTCAAGAATTAGACTGGCTCCCGATCGTGCTAGGAACGGACAAACCTTTTTTAGGCGTGTGCTTGGGAGCGCAGCTTTTAGCAAGAATCTTAGGCGGAAAGATTACACCACATCCTGAAGGGGTTATGGAAATTGGCTACTTTCAAATTCAGCCTGTGGAGAATTCTCTCAAGGATTCTTGCAAAAATGACTCTCTCAAAAATCTCCGAAAAGATGCTTACGAAAAATTCTCTCTCCCAGAACAGAGTAAACACTTCAATCATCCCCGCTATGTCTATCACTGGCACAAGGAAGGCATTGAACTTCCCGCCACCGCAACCAAACTAGCCGGAGGCAGTACTTTTAGTACCCAAGCTTTTTGCTATGGCGACAATGCCTATGGAGTGCAATTTCACCCAGAAATAACTGCTGAACTGATGCAGAAATGGTTGACCCTAGGGGTAGAGATGTTGAAGTATCCGGGTGCTCAGAACCGGGAAGAGCAACTTGAAAATCACACTCGCTATGGAAATTCTTGCCTAAATTGGCTAGAGGAGTTTATTCCTTTCTGGTTAAAAAATGACGATGCAAAACAATGAATCTTTGGCAAATAAATCTTTGGCGGAAGTTATTTGCCAATAAAGCCAGCAAATATATAGTAACCCTAAATGGTTTCACTCGCCTCTGGCGGGTGAAACCATCTGCCACAAGCAAGTTGACTTAGTAACTGTTCGTAAATGATTTAGGATCGCTATAGCAACTATTAAAGGGCGTTATTCCACTACTTCTAGGATGCCGTGCCGGACTCCATAGAGGATGCGATCGATTAAGGTAATTTCATCTTCTGCCAAGCTTTCATGACCAAGAAAGGCGGTCTTTAGCTGTTGCTTATCCTTAATGGTGATTTTTCGAGAACTAATTACCCTAGTAATGGTTTCTTCCAGATTAAATTGGAGGGAAAAGTGCTTGGATTGCATAGTTTCAATTTTCTTGTTTTTAGATTAAGGGGTAGTGCATCAAGCAAATATGGGATATCGATTTACCAAGGCTTTTGGGAATTATCATTTATCTTCTCAAAATGATTACCTGTAAAAGTTCTGGCGATTGTTACAGATTTGCCCACACTTTTTTGATGCACTATCGATTAAGGTTACTCTTACATATTATTTGCCTAATATTTAATAATAGAGAAATTAGAAATTTGAATGGTGATTGTATGTATAGTTAGGCTGTGATAGATAAACGAGATTGTGGTGATGTACATCACTCTTCCGGCGAAAAGATAATTGCATGAGAACAATTATTTCCGAGTCGGCAAAGGTTGACTTCACACTTTTAGTAGCGGTTTTAACCGCCTTATGTCAAATCAAAAAATGATTTCAAGCGATCCTAATGAATTTACGAACTGTAAATGGTTTATAGTTTTACACCCGACTGGTGCGCCATTCTAAACTCAATTTAGGATCGCTATATATAAAACACAAAAAAACAGCGCATTTCTTGGAAATTGAAATACGCTGCTGGGCTTGGTCTAAGTAAGTAAGTTTCGGATTTAAGTTTTGGATTTAAATTTTAGATTTAAGTTTCGGATTTAAGTTTTGGACAAGGAAAATTCTCAGGTCTAGCCGACTACCTGTAGTAATTTATGACGCACACCGTAGAGAACTCTTTCAATTAAGGTTTTCTCTTGGTTGCTAACAGAATCGTATAATAAAATTAGTTGGAGCTGTTGTTGATGTATGCTGCTGATTTGACGACTGACAAGTACTTGCTCAACTAAAGATTCAATGTTTGGTAGAGTTGGGTTAGTTGTGTTCATCATGGTAGGGAATAAGATATTTTCTGTTACTTGGACTGAGTTTGTGTGACCTGCGATTGCCTGTTGTTCACTGTAATTATTATGTAAGATTCTTCTAGAAGTTGGTGTGACTGTCAGCCGGGTTGTTTGTGATAATCGCTACAACGCTTAGTGTCTCCTTGCACGGACAATTAGTGACATGAATATAGATTGAATGTGACTTCGATCACATTTAGTCCATTTCAGCACTTATTTATGAGAACGTTTTTGCAGGCTGAGGGTCATCGCAGCCTATAAAAACTTCCAAATACTTTGATAGGAGGCGATCGCCCATGACAAATTCCCTCTCCACCCTAGATTCTTCCTCTATTCATCCTGTACTGCCGCCAGATCTAGAGGTAGTCAACATGACTAAACGGTTTGGGACGATGACTGCGTTAGATAATGTTTCTCTGCACCTCAAGCCCGGAACTTTCCATGCCCTGTTGGGAGAAAATGGAGCAGGAAAGAGCACTCTAGTTAAGTGCGTTATGGGCTTTTATCATGCAGATCATGGTGATATTTTGGTCAGCAAACAATCTAGGAGTATTAATAGTCCTAGGGATGCTCACCAGTACGGCATTGGCATGGTGTATCAGCATTTCACCTCTGTGCCCGCTATGACAGTTGCCGAAAATTTAGTTCTCTCCCGGGTTGATCGAACCAATATTATTAATTGGAAACAGGAACGGGAAAAACTACAAGAATTTATGGCGACAGCTCCTTTTCAAGTTCCTCTAGACATTCCTGTAGCTCAATTAGCTGCTGGACAAAAGCAAAAATTAGAAATTATTAAACAACTCTATCTACAAGTTAAGATTTTGATTCTTGATGAACCAACCTCTGTCCTGACTCCCCAAGAGGCTGACGAAGTATTAGGTTTAATTCGTGAAGAAGTGACCGCTGGGAAACTGAGTGTTTTGATGATTAGCCATAAGTTCCGCGAGGTGACGGCTTTTGTTGATGAGGTAACCGTCCTGCGCAAGGGACAATTTGCAGGGCATGGTTTGGTCAAAGACCTTTCTGTAGCAGATATGGCGCAAATGATGTTGGGAGAAGCGCGGGAGCCAAAAAAGGTAGAAAAAACTACTTTTGCCGATCGAGCACCAGTTATGGAAGTTCAAGGCATCCATGCCAATAAGGATAATGGTCTAGAAGCTGTAGCGGGGGTGAATCTGACTGTCTACAGTGGTGAAATTGTGGGGATTGCTGGGGTTTCAGGGAATGGACAGCGGGAGTTGGTGGAAGTATTAGCGGGGCAGCGACCAGCCACGGGGGGATCGGTACGGATGAATGGGCAGAACTATACCGCGACTCGCAAAGAAATGGCACAACATCAAGTATTTTCCCTGCCGGAGGAACCCCTGAAAAATGCCTGTGTTCCCCACATGAGCGTGGCAGAAAACTTGGCACTGCGGACTTTCGATCGTGCTCCCCAGTCTAAAGCCTCCTTTCTATTTCTGAAGATAATTCGACGGATGGCGGAAACTTTAATTACTACCTTTAAGATCAAAACTCCTTCCCCAGATACTCCCATTGCTAATTTATCGGGGGGTAACGTACAGCGAGCCGTGCTGGCAAGGGAGCTTTCTGAAAAAGATATTAAATTGCTCATCGCCGCAAATCCTTGTTTTGGTCTAGATTTTGCAGCAGTAGAATACATTCACGGGCAAATTCTTGACGCTCGGAACCGTGGTGTGGCAGTACTTTTGGTCAGTGAAGACTTGGATGAGTTGCTCAAGTTAGCCGATCGAATTATTGTGATCAGCGAAGGGAAGTTTACCTACGAGAGTGCGATCGGTGAAGCAGACTTTGCTGAAATCGGGAAGAGCATGACCGGACATTAAAACTGGATATTACAGTGCTTTGCGCTTTAAAAGAAAAGTTTTTGTTGAGAGCCGTGCGGAGCGAGGCTCTCAACAAAAACTTTGGGTAGTTATGCATTGTAGGTGCTTGGGGCGCTTCGCGCCCCAAGCACCATTATCCAAACCATTACTTTGCAGCACTACCAAACTTTATACTCCATACACTTGAAAAGTGCTATAAAACTGGATATTACAGCAGTTTGAGAGTGGATGGCTACAGCCACCCACTCTCAAACCCAACATTGATAGGACTTTCAATATTTGTGGTATGTCTCATTTGAACGCAAAGTGCTGTAAAACTATTTAGGACTTACTCATTTGGACGTTGTTCCGGGCTTCGACGACCCTCATCCCGTGACTGTCGATAATTCGTTGGCGGCGCGTCGGTCCTAAACATACGATTTGGTATATAGCCGTCGCCAATCAGGTTATGTGGTGGGAACCCACCACCAAAATCATCTCAACCCCCTTGGCGGTTGCTATAACAAGCGTTATTCTAGGTAGGATAGGGAAGTTTCTGTGGACACACTCTGCACCCTACAAAAACGCCCAAATTCGTAAGTCCTGAATATTTGAAGTATTACGGCAATTTTCTGGGATTACAGCCAATTTCTTTGTATGGTAATGGAATGGCTGCCTAGATTTCTATGCACAGAATCTAGATTTCTATGCACAGAATCAGGAAGAAGCTATCTTTAAACTAGCAATGTTACGATCCAATGCTAAAGCCAACACGTTTAGATCGCAACCAAGCTAATTTGTCTACTAATTCCAATGAGATTAGGAAACCTCAAAGCTTTCCCTAAAGATACCTATGACAAGTCCTCTGAAAGTACTGATAGTATCAAATTCAGAAGATCACACTGCTAGCCTGCTTTCTCTACTAGAAAAGGGAGGCTATACCCCTGCGGCCCAGTGGGTAAATGATCACCTAGATTTCAAAAAGGCGTTGGGGGCTGAGTCATGGGAGATTATTCTGTGTGATCATTACATGGAGAATTTTGGGGCAGAGGCGGCTTGGCAGTTGCTACAAGATAGTCATAGAGAAGTTCCTTTTCTAGTTATTGGCAATTCTCCAAATCTTCCGGATTCCCCAAATCCTAGCCATCAGGAAGACCTCGTGCTCAACCTGCTTAAACAAGGGGTGACAGACTACATTGATGATTTTAATGCTGACCATCAGCCCTGCTCCCCTCGTCTTCTCCAAGTCCTTGCGAGAGAGTTGATTGGCAGGAAAACAAGGCAAGAGAATATCCAAAAGCGATCGCTACAAAATGCAATAGAGATTAATGAGCGGGTAAAAACAGAGAGGATTGTACAAGAAGAACTACTTCACCTAACTAATCAAGTCAACAACGATGCCGTCTGGAATTGGCAGAAGAGTGATAACCATTTGTGGTGGAGTCAAGGTTTTCATTCCCTATTTGGCTATGATATGGAATCCCTCATGCCTACTTGGGATTTTTGGGTATCTTTGATTCACCCAGAAGACCTTGATCGGGTTACTGCCATGACCCAAGAAATCATCAACTCTACTAATACTCGTAGTGAGATCGAGTATCGCTTTCGCTGCCAAGATGGTTCCTATGCCTATGTATTAGACCGCATTAATCTAATTCGGAATGATCGGGGAGAAGTCGAGCGGATGATTGGCTCCATGATAGATCTGAGTGATCGCTACAATTTTGAAAAGAGACTGCGGACTATGCAAGAACGCTACGAGTTAGCGATCTGCGCTGGGAATGTGGGTATTTGGGATTGGAATCTACAGCAGGTGGAGTTTTACATTGACACTAACCTGAAAACCACCCTTGGTTATACAGAGCTAGATATTCCTAATTCCCTAGAGGCATGGTATGGATTAATTCATCCTGAAGACCGGGGTCTGGTCATGGCGGCAATCCAAGATTATTTAGAAGGTATTATCCCCAACTATGCGATCGAACACCGGAAAATTCACAAAAATGGGGAAGTTCTCTGGTTCCTCTCCCAGGGTGTTGCTTTTTCTGGAGCCGGAAACCAGATTATTCGCATGGCAGGCACCGAAACAGAAATCACCAAGCGCAAACACGCCGAAACAGCTCTTCAAGAAAAAGCCCTACTCCTAGATTTAGCCAATGACAGTATCATTGTTCGAGATTTATTAGACCAGATTACGTTCTGGAACCAGAAGGCCGTAGAAGTATACGGCTACACAGCCCAAGAAGCGATCGGTCAATACCTCTACGACCTACTACCTACTGCATTTCCTCAACGCTCCCTAGCAATTAAAAAACAACTCCTTTCTCAAGGGCGCTGGGAAGGAGAATTGATCCAAATTAAGCGAGACGGCACAGAAATCACTGTTTCTAGTCGCCAAGCCCTACAGCTAGACATGTACGGCAATCCCCGCCAAGTCTTAGAAATCAATACTGATATTACCGCCGCCAAGCAAGCAAAAGCCACCCTCCAAGAAGCAAATCGCCGCTGGCAATCCCTTTTAGACAATATTCAGCTTGTGGTTGTGGGGACTGATCAAGATGGTGTCTTGGAGTATGCCAATCCCTTCTTTCTAGAGTTGACAGGCTATACAAGGGAGGAGGTGTTGGGTGTCAGTTGGCTAGAAAAATTTATCCCTCCAGCCTACCAAAGCACACTCAAGGAAAGAACTCTAGCTAATGCAGATAACTTTACCCCCCATTATCAAAATCCGATTCTGACCAAGGTTGGGGAAGAGCGGATGATTGCTTGGAATAATACCCTATTGCGGAATCCTGATGGGACGGTAAGTAGTGTCATGAGTATTGGGGAAGATATTACCGATCGGCAAATTGTCAACCGGATGAAGGATGAATTTATCTCGGTGATCAGCCACGAACTTCGCACTCCCTTAACGGCGATTCGTGGTTCCTTAGGCTTATTGGCTGGTGGCTTCTTAGCAAAACATCCAGAAAAAGCCCAACGGATGATTGAAATTGCCGCAGAAAATACTGATCGCCTCACTCGGCTGATCAACGATATCCTAGATATTGAGCGGATTGAAGCTGGCAAGATGGATTTAGAGATTAATCCCTGCTCTCCCCTAGAAATGATCCAATATACTCTGACTACTCTCCAACCTCTAGCCAGTAAAGTAGACATCAGTTTAGAACTAGGAGAAATATCCCCAATTATCAGGGAAACATCCTTATTGGCAGACCGCGATCGCTTACTGCAAGTTTTAACCAATCTGGTGAGTAATGCCATCAAATTCTCCCCGCCCCAAGGCAAAATTGAAGTTACGGCGAGGATGATCTCCTGTCTTGATCGATCGCCACTTCGAGAAACCTCAGCGACCTCGCTGCAAGAAATTTCAACCACAGCACTGCAACAAAATTTAGGAACCTTCTTATCGGCTGAGGCTAATGATTCTCAGCTACTACAAAAGGATGACTATAGTAAATACTGCCCGATTCTTCCTACGGCGACTAGTCATCATATTTTATTTCAAGTCAAAGACCAAGGTGGCGGAATTCCAGCCGATAAGCTAGAAAGCATTTTCGATCGCTTTCAACAGGTAGATGCCAGCGACTCTCGCAGTAAAGGCGGAACTGGCTTAGGATTGACCATTTGTCGGAATATTATTCGCCGTCATGGAGGAGCAATCTGGGCAGAAAGTCAGCTAGGCAAAGGTAGTAGCTTTTTCTTTAGTCTGCCCATAGAGACTCCTCAATCCGGACTATCTCTGCCTGAACAAGAACCAGCAACAGAACTGCCAATTAATGAGTTAAACAAGCATTCCCCGCCACCAATAACCATAAACCTATCCCAAAACCTATCCCACAAACGCTCCCATAAAGTTTTAGTTGTGGAAGATGATTTGGACCTGGCGAAGGTCTTACTCACCACCTTTGAACAGTTAGGAATCCATGCTTACCACGCCACAACAGGACGGATGGCCATCAAAATGATTCAAGAGGTATTTCCAGATTTATTATTGCTTGATCTGATTTTGCCAGAGGGGAATGGCTTTGCGGTGATCGATTGGCTCCGGATGTCCCGCTCGTGGTCGGAGATGCCTTTAATTGTTTACTCGGCTTTAGAACTAACTCCCCAAGAACGCGATCGAGCCAGCTTAGGCATAACAGAATGCTTTACTAAGGGAATAACCAATCCTGAAGAACTAGGCAAAAGAGCAATATCTCTTTTGAAAAGCTAATACCATTTTGCTAAATATGTTGATACAAATAAGATTTTGCATACCTTGCTGCGTAGGGATTTAAATTACAGCAGTTTGAGAGTGGGTGGCTACAGCCACCCACTCTCAAACCCAACATTGATATATCACTTTTCAAGTGTATGGGGTACAAAGTTTTTGTTGAGAGCCGCGCTCCGCGCGGCTCTCAACAAAAACTCTGGTTATTTTAAAGCGTCAAGCACTGTAAGACCTTCAATATTTGTTGTGTGTCTCATTTGAATTCAAAGTGCTGTAATTAAAGCGGTGCTTGTCATACAAATGTGGGGAGGGTTGAAAAGCTTGTGCTATCTGAGTTTAATGCACTCCCCAGCGTAAACGCACGGGGATTCTCTGCTACTGGTGAAAGTTGCGGAGCTAGCCGCGTCTAACACTCTCTCGTAGACTCGATAACGCCCTATCGAGTTGGATTATCCCAATCCACCAGAGTTGTTTTTCTTTCTTTAGGCTTGATAGTTTTTGCATCCAGCATTTTACCGCTAGCTATGCTCTGTCCCAACTAAACTACTTGGCTACATTCTCTGGTGTTGTTTGAAATCTGACCCGCATAACTACTATTCGGAACTCCTTACTCCAACTTTGTTAGAGAACTTGGGATGATTGTACCCTAATCAATCCGTTCTAGCTGTTACTGAGCTTGTCGAAGTGAAGGACGAGGCTTTAGACCCTATTTTTCGGTAAATGATTTAGAATGTCACACCCGATCGATGCGCCATTCTAAACTCAAATAGGACTGCTATATCTATCGACAAAATGAAACGCAAATAGTTTTTTATTGATAGGAAAATGATCAGATAAACAAAAATGTGTGATGCAGGTCACACTAGTTTTCCTTGATCCCCACTTGTTTTTCTCCTAAATGTATCTAGTTAGTAATTAATTGTAATAATCTCGGTATTTTTACTTTTGGTTTGTATTTCTTCTCTAAGAGATTATAAAGAAATACTAAAGAGTAATTTTGAATGTTAGTTGAATCGAAGCCTTATGGGGTCTTTAGTTGATCCCCGTTAATAGCATCTAAAGACTAAAAGCTTTCGTAGCAAAATTAGAGAATAAGAATAAATCATATTTCAAGAAATAAATTCCAATGAATCAACTACCACTTTTAACTTCTGCCTGTCGTTCTTGTTATCATTTCGCACCAGAGGGAAGACGAGGAGGAACATGCCAAAAACTAAATGTTCCTGTTCAAGGTAGTTGGAAGTCTTGTTCTTTGGCTGTCTCTGCTTTCTCTTCTAGCTGGGATAATGTGAAGACACTGGATATTTGGGAAACTGTCACTGCTCTACCTAAGGTGGCTGTGTCTGCAAATATTAAAGAAGTTTCAACCGCAGAGATTTATGGGCTAGAAGCCTTGACTGCTTAGGTATTCACTGAATTGCCTAAGTATCGCTCTAGGAGAATGATTGCCACAATATCATCAATGGGACGATCGATCGGGCGCAGATTCTGAGGAATAAATTTTAGTAAGCCTAGGGGCGGAAATATTTGCCAATAGCGATCGCGTGCTTCTAGGGTACTGTGGCGTTCATCCACCAAAACTATCGGTACAGAAATAACCGACTTAATCTTTTGCTGCCACTCTTTGTTAGTCGTTCCATCACCCATGACCACAGTTGTAATCGGAAACTGTTGGCAAAGCTCTCTTAGTCCATCAACTACTGCTGATGCAGAAAAAATTTGGTGCAGCCGAACTTGATATTTTGGGGCTTGATAGCTTGCTGTATCGCTACATCCCTCTACCACCGCCACCCCACATTTATCTCGCCCCGGATCAAAGCCTAATAAATATGGCATAAGAGAATAGATATATATGCAAATATACAATAAACGGATAATAGCTAATTTTTCCACTCTAAGACTTCTGCTACTTGACTAGCTAAAGTTAAGGGATCGAAGGGTTTAGATAACACAGCTTTTACTCCCAGAGCCGCAAACTTTCGTTGCTCAGAGGGTTGGATTTTTGCAGTCAACAAAATTACAGGAATATCTATTGTGGCTGGGTTGGCTTGAAGTTTTGCATAGGTACTAGGTCCATCTAATTCTGGCATCATTACATCTAGTAAAATTGCATCAGGACAACGTTGAGCAGCTTTTAATAAGCCTTCTTGCCCAGAAGAAGCAGTAATTACATCCCATCCTCCCACTGCTTCCAAGCATAGTTGTGCGACTTCCCTAATATCATCTTCATCATCAATAACTAAAACAAGCCTAGTCGTCATAAATTTATTCTTACATGGATTATTGTAAACTTTAGCCGATCTAGATTATTTTAGGAAGATTGAGAAGGGGCTTTTTTCAATAACTATTACTAGAGGTATATCATAGCTTAGCAGGCAATTTAACTTAATAAGACTTGCGCATTGGTCGGTTTTTGTGGGTTGAGAGTTGTTAAAGTCATCAAGAACCTCCAAACCCTATAGCAGTCCTAAATCATTTTCTAACCGTTGCCAAGTCAACTTTCTTCTAGTAAATGGTTTCACCCGCCTTCGGCGGGTGAAACCATTTAGGATCGCTATAGATAATTTGTTCGCAGTGCATAAGTCTACAGCAGTTTGTGTGTGGGCGGCGTTCGCCGCCTACACACAGCAAACCCAAACCCAATAAATATATTAGGAAATGTAGCATATTCCATGCACATCAAAGTGTTGTATCTTATTTGTATCAAGCATTTGGTAAAATGGAATTACAATCTGCTAAGAAACTGAGTCGCAAACAATTATTTCATGCTTACTCAACCCATTCTAGAAACTACTAGATTGATTCTGCGCCCCCTATCCCCAGCCGATGCACTATCACTCCAGAGGATAGCCAGTATGCGTGAGATTGCCGATGCAATGATGTCTGTTCCTCATCCGTATCCCGATGGCGAGGCGGAGCAATATATCCGAAGACAAATTTCTGAGATGGAAGCAGGCCATTCTTTTGTCTTTGGCATTGAGTGCAAACCTGAAAATATAGCGATCCTAAATGGGTTGAGAACGGCTCCCCCTCCGGGGGAGCCGTTCTCAACCCTCTAAAATTCTAAATTCATTTAGGATAACTGTATATTTAGGGGCACGATCGAGATTCGAGATATTGAAAGAGAACATTCTCAGGCAGAACTAAGCTTTTGGTTGGCGACTGAAATGTGGGGACAAGGGTATATGAGTGAAGCATTAGCACCTCTACTCCACTTTGGATTTGAAAATTTGGGACTCAACAGACTCTACGCCTACCACATGGTTAGAAATCCAGGTTCAGGGAAAGTATTGCGGAAAAATGGGTTTATACAAGAGGGTGTCTTGTGTCAACGCATACGCAAGTGGGATGTGTTTGAAGATGTCCAGCTATGGGCAATTCTTCGGCAAGATTGGCAGGTTAAGCTTTAAATCCTGATTTCGACACGCTCAGCTACCATCTAAACCAAATTGATTCAGTAGTTCGCGTGTGGGCAGCGACAGCCACCCACACGCAAACTCAAACCTATTCCAGCTATAACTATATAACTACCAACCCCGAAGACGACGGGCTTCGTCGCTAGACCAGATATCTTCACGAATCCGATCGAGCGACCAGCGATCATTGTAGTAGCGTTCTAGATAGTAATTCATCCCAAAGTCATCAGCATTCCGATTGAGGATGCGGCGATAGGATTGATTAATCTGATATCGGACATCATCCCGACTATTATAAAAACCATCATTTCGGCTCTCATACCGATTATCGTAGCGATCGCCATTCCGATTATCATATCGGCCATCCCGGCGATCTCCAAACCTGCCATTATTAGCTTGGGAAATAGCTTGATCCCTAATGCGGCGAGCTTCTTCGCTATTGAATAGGTCTTGACGAATTTGCTCCATTGTCCAGCGATCGTTATAGTAACGACCTACGTAGTAATTCATGCCAAAATCATCTGGCGCACGATTGAGGATGAGGCGATAAAACTGATTAATCTGTCCCCGGACGGCATCTTGATTGGGAGGCTGAGGAAACCGAGGACCACCGCCCCCTTGAGCTAGAAGAATATTTTCAGTAGTGGAAATACTTGAAGGAATTTCAGCAGCTTGGGAGAGTGCCTTCATATCCAGAAAACTGCCACTAGTAGTTAAGGTAACTACGCCGAGAATTACGCCTAAAATATTTTGTTGTTTCATAAAATTAACCCCCATATCAGTAAACAGTTAACTGTTTACTGTCCACTGTCTTTAGGATGCTTGGGCGGGGAATTTTGTTCCAGCCTTTGTTGCCATTGGGCATCAATTTTGGCTGATTGGTTAATTTCTTGGTCTAACAAATCTGTTTCTGTGGTGTAAGCTAAGTCTTCTGAACTAATAACATTTTGGGCTGCAAATTGTTGGGCAAAGGCGATCTTTGCTTTTGTATTGTCATCTGCTTGGTTGAGTTGACTAGCGACTTTTTGGCGTTGGTTATTGCGATCGCTAATGCCCTTATTTCTCATCTGAATCCACAGGTAGCGCACCAGGGGAATTGCCAGAAAGCCAATCCCGTAGGCAAGGAGCAGACCGTAGATGGAGCCGACAAAACCCACTAAGCCCCCTAGTTGGGCAGCTACTTTACCGCCCTGAAGCATAGAGCCTAAAACTACCGCAGCGATGATATTCACCGCTCCCAAACCGCCAGCCAGAGCTAGTTGTCCACTAGTCGCCCGGCTGAACTGCCAGAGTTTTTCTTTGAAGTAGGCAGGAACTGATTGGGGACGGCGCTGCTGTGCTGTGGTTTGCAATTCGGGGAAGTGATAGATGAGTTCTCCGGCGGGGCTGACTTGGGGATAACCATTAAAGCGGCTCAAGACCGGAATCATGTAGTCTTCATCAGCGTCGATTTTATCGAGGTAGGGCGCAATCTGTTCCGCGACTACTGCCCCATTATTATTGGCGATCGCTTTGCCGACAATCTGCCAACGTCTTTCCTCTAGGTCATAGTTGGGGTTGCCATCACCAAAGATAAAGGAAAATATAGCCATGAGAAAATTCATTTCTGACTCTGGCTCATTATTCCCCCTAGGCGCAGAGCGGCGATCGCCCTGATCGTATCGGTCGTAACGATAGTAGGGATCCGAATACCAGAAAATGCTAAAGGGGTTAAACCAAATATTTGGCATTCCAAAGCCTCGATCGTCCCCACCACCATCAGAATCGCCATCTTTACTGGCACTTGCTGCAATCATGATCAACACGATCGCCATAATCATCAGCAAAATCGAAGCCACCAAAACTATCCCGAAGGAAATCCGAATGATATAAAACAATACTCGCCAAATCTTTTCCCAAACTTCCTGCACCTGCAACCAAAAATATTTATTCCGTAGGATCGATCGAAAGTCCTTCGGAAACAGATACACCACCTCTCCACTCTCAGACACCTGGAGATGACCACCCGCCTCAGATGCTAGAGTCAATAATCCTGCCTGAGCAAAATTAATATCTAAGCCAGCCTGAGCTACCACATCACCAACAGTTACTCGATAATCTAGCTGTTCTACAGCCTTCATCACAACGGGAGAAGAATTCATAATCTGCACTATTCTGCACTATGGATACTTATAGCGATCCTCTGTAATTTCATCCGTCGCAGGTGGGCGAAACTATTTACCAGAAGCTATGATTTAGCGAAGGATTTAAGATTGCTATGGCTTCTATTGTAGCTTGGAAATGGGAGAGGCAGAAGAGGCGGGGAAGATTATGAGAAGTTTCGTAAACTATTTTGAACTAATATGTAGAATTCTGTGTAGAAAATAACAAAAATCTTTAGCTAGACCACGCTCAAAAATCTCATGCTATGCTCCTTAAGATAAGATGTTAGAAGCATATTAGACGCACAACTGAGGAGTTAAAACATTGAAAAAAGTAGAAGCCATTATTCGTCCTTTCAAGCTAGACGAAGTGAAAATTGCCCTAGTTAATGCTGGAATTGTGGGTATGACTGTATCTGAAGTTCGAGGTTTCGGACGGCAGAAGGGTCAGACAGAACGCTACCGTGGTTCTGAGTACACTGTAGAGTTTCTCCAGAAACTAAAGGTAGAGATCGTTGTTGAAGATAACCAAGTAGATTTGGTAGTGGAAAAAGTAATCGCTGCGGCTCGGACTGGGGAAATTGGAGATGGGAAGATTTTCGTCTCTCCAGTTGATCAGATTGTCCGGATTCGTACTGGTGAGAGCAATCACGACGCTATCTAATGCAAACCTAGGGAATATCTTCATCGCAAATGGTTAGAACCGCGTTGTCAAGAGCAGTGTCTACCTTTGCAAACTAAGAGAGGAAATTCCTGATTCTGCATAACATTAACTAAAACACACAAACTTTAGGTAAGGACGGGAAATCTCAGGATAGATGTTTCTCGTCCTTATATTTTTAATCTTTTCTTACAGCACTTTGCGTTCAAATGAGACACCCCACAAATATTGAAAGTCCTATCAATGTTCGGTTTGAGAGTGGGCTGAGCGGAGTCGAAGCCCACTCTCAAACTGCTGTAATTTGGTATGACAGCGATTCTCGCTCAACTCAGACACACTACAACTGTCGCCGCCCACTCTCAAACTGCTGTAATTAGTCTCCTTCACCTTTAGGTAAGGGAGGTAAACCCCGACGGTCTTGATCGACCACTTTATCAATTAGTCTGGAAGTTTTCGGGGATTTGAGTTGTTGCTTAAACCAAGTAATTCGATTAGGCACTGGAGTTTGTCCCGGTTGCAGGGATTGGAGCATTTCCGAGAGTTGCAACACCTCTAAGGAGGCGGATTTTGCCTCCCGGAGTTTGTGCCATACCGAGCGGGACATCAGCAGGGTATGCTCGACTCTGGCTGCGCCAATACTAGTTAGGTATTCTTCCCGTTCTGGCTGGTAGTCGGCGGAGGCTAGCTCTAGACTTTGGGCGGGAAATTCTTGGACGACTTTTGCCATTTGTGCTAACAGTTCGGGGTAGAGCCAAGTGTAGGCGGGATGGACAGTGAGTTGGGCTGAGTGGGGTGTGTGGGCATCGTGGCTAAGGCGGAGATTAAAATAGCCGATCGCCGCCTTGCGTTGGGGTTCAAATACGTAACCACGGACAGATTCTATTTTATTCAACCAGTTTTTAAAGCTTTTTAAGAGACTTTGCAGGAGTCCAGTTTTAAAGTCTTGGGGATGGCGATCGAACACCTGCCGCAACAGTGGGGGCATGGAGACGGTATCTAGCTGGTAGAGGAGGTGGGCATCGGCATTGCTCACTGGCAGGAAATTAGGCAGGCAGGGGGATTGATCTGCCAAAGTTTGAATAATTTCTGGGGCGATCGACCAATAGGTCATGTGTGCCAAAGGCTGAAACCCATTCAGACGGTACAGTGCTAAGGATTGCTGGTTATGAATATTTACTTCTAGCAACCAAGTCCGCGCCTCTAGGAGAGTTTCAAAACAATAACGCAGCAAGGCAGAACCTACCTCACTACTATCAGCCCCGGCAGCGACTAAAACCTGCTCGACGCGCCAAGTGCTCCAACTACGATTGAAGGGGGAAACCTTAATCAGTCCCTGAAGTTTCTGGTCTTGCTCGGCAACATAGATGCCGATCGTCCGTTGCCACGGACTAGGTAAGCAACTAAGAAACTTTAATGGGGCATACCATTGCTTGAGGCGATCGATGCTTTGGGAGAAAGCCAATACCCCCCCATCTCGATCACCATTTAGGTCTGGAATTAAAGCACTAACTGCTTCTAAATCCCGGTATTGGAGAGGGCGAATGATGGTTTTCATCGGAGAGGTAATGGGTGAAGTCATAGGGGCTAAAAGGCTGAGTGGCTAAAATTTTATTGGCTATGGCAAATTGTAGCAACCGCCAAGGGGGTAGGATGATTCTGGTTGCGGGAACCACCGAGAATCGGTGGTTCCCGCAATATAAACTGCTTGGCGACGGCTATATTATGAATCTAGTATAGCAACCTGTCATTGATTTCGGAACTGTGGCAACTAGGGCGTTAGATTCCGAACTCCAACCCGAATACTATAGTTAGTCTGTCCATCGGTTCTAACTCGGATGCGGTATTCTCCTGTGGCAGGAACTTGAGCATCAAAGAAATTTACTCCCCCAGCATCCGCCATAATCTGCCCATTGGGACCATAGATATCCATCACTGCTTGCCCAGTAATGACCTGTAGAGATAATCCCTGTCCCTTCTGTACCGATACTAGATAGTCTTTAGTTTGGGAAGGGGCAAGGCGATCGCTGACCACCTGTTGACCATTGGAGACCCCAAGGGGAATTACTTCATTACTAGGCGTGGGAGTCGGGGTAGGAGTCGGGGTAGGTGTGGGTGTCGGTGTTGGGGTAGGAGTTGGGGTAGGAGTCGGGGTGGGTGTCGGGGTGGGTGGAGAAGCTGGGGTTGCTGGGGGCGGTGCAGCCTCTAGGCTAATATTTAAGCGGAAATTGCTTTCTGCCACTCCCGGTACTGGTTTGAGGCTGATGGTATATTCTCTAGTTGCTGTCAGCGTCCCCGACCACCGTTGTACTCTTTGGGCATTGGGATCGATCGGCTGCTGATTCTCATTTAACACACTGAGTAAGACTCCTTCACCAGTTAGGGCAACACTCAATTTTTGTCCCTTCTCACCCCTCAATACATAGTTAAGAGCTTGATTTGCCTTAAGATTTCCAGCCTCAGTACGGCTATCTCCAGCATCTAAGCTAATTTTTTGGGTGAGGGAGGTAGTAGTAGGGCTGATAGTTGGACTGGGGGATGGGCTGACGCTTTTGGTCGGGGAAGCAGAAGGAGAAAGTGTTGGGCTAGGAGTGGGGGGCTGTTGGTTGCCGCCAGAGAAAAGACTAGCGGCAGTAAAACCAATCACAGCGGCAGCGGTAGCCATGCCTAAACCTACTAATACTACTGGAATTGCCCCATTGCCCTCATTACTAGCGATGGAAGGATCGGTTTGTTGCGTATTCGTGGAAGCCGACAGGGGGCGGATGCCACCAACGGCGACTGTTCTTACTTGGGATGGCGGCGGCGCAGTGGGAGTAGGCGCGATCGGGGGTGGTGGATAACCTTGATTAGGATTGGGATTAGCATCTGGCATCCCACCCGGAGCTACGCCTAAATTTAGACCTTGGAGTGCCTGAATCACATCTTGGGCAGACTGGTAGCGATCTCCGGGACGATAGCTCAACATCTTATTTAAGACCGTGGCTAATTGGGGATCCGCATCCACCCAGCGCTGCCAATGCCAAGTTAGTTGGGCATCATCGTAGAGTTCTTGGGGTTCTCGTCCAGTGAGGAGGACGATCGCCGTCACCGCCAAGGCATAGAGATCACTACTGGGATAGGCTCTGCCTGCTTGTACCTGTTCGCTAGGCGCATAGCCTAATTTGCCCACCGTAGTCGCTGCCCCCATACCGGGGGTAGAAATAAACTTGGTGGCAATTTCCTTCACCACCCCAAAATCAATCAGCACCGGCAGGGTATCTTGACGGCGCAGCATAATATTATCCGGGGAAATATCCCGGTGAATGATCCCCTTGCTGTGGATATAAGCCAAGACTGGCAATAGGGAAACCATTAGTTGCTTCACCGCAGCCTCTGTCAGGTTGCGCCCGTAGGCTTTTTGCTCGTTGAGGAGATCCAAAAAAGTCTTGCCTTCTACGTAATCTTGAACCAGAAATAGGCGATCGCCCTCAGCAAAGTTGGCCCGAAACTGAGGCACTTGGGGATGCTGAATTTGATATAAAATTGCTGCCTCCCGCTGGAATAGCTCCTTGGCTTTAGCCAGCACAGTCGGGTTGCCTTGGGGCGTAATAAATTCCTTCACCGCACACAATTCATGGAATCTTCCCTGATCTTCCGCCAGATAAGTCCGTCCAAATCCCCCCTGTCCTAAAGTTTGAGAGATGCGGTAGCGATTTTGAAGCACAGTGCCATTGGCAAGAGGTAAGCTGGTCATTTGAATTTATTAAATTTATTGAATTTCTCTTGAGTTTCTCTGGGGAGAATTTTGTTGATTATGTCTATTAGTTATTTACTACTGGTACGAGTCTTTTTCCTTAAAGTTCCTGATCAAGTACTAGAGATGAAGAAGATTTGCTACGGGGGCGGAGCATCCTAAGTTATAAATAGCCTCTTATCTTTATTATATTTGTAATGCCCTCTCTGAATCTTTGCAGACTTTCTGGGATCTAAAGTAAAAACTTTGTAAATCTTCCGGCTTTATTGTGTAGTTAGAGAAGTTTAAGGGTAATATTATCTTAAAAATACCCCCTATTCTTGGAGTACCGATGGAAACCTTAGCTTATACCCATGCTGCTTTAGAGTACGAGACTTCCCTAGCTGCAAGACAATACTTTCAGAAATCCTCAAGAAAATCCCCCCGCCGGATTAGTCTCCAGAAAATAGTCACTGCGGCTGCTCTAGCCATGACCTTTATGATGGCGGGAATTGCCGGAACTGTTTTATCGCCGATCGGTGTTGATGCCACCAGAAACCTATCCCGCTAATCAGACTTGGCACTTTAACCCAGTGCTTGAATTAGTTATTACCCCCTGAATATCTCCAACGCTCACCCTAAAACTTAGAGTGGAGCGTTATTTTTTTGATTCTAGGAGTAATCTAGAACTTACACATTGGAACGTTCTTGCTGGCTTCGACGACCCTCAGCCCGCAAAAACGTTCACAATCTTAAATACAACAGTTTGAGAGTGGGCTGAGCGGAGTCGAAGCCCACTCTCAAACCCAACATTGATAGGACTTTCGCTATTTTTGGTGTGTCTCATTTGAACGCAAAGTGCTGTAATTTGTTTACGGTTTGTAAGTCCTCGTTAGCCTAATTGATTTCAATCGCTCTCAAGGAATTTGTAACTTAAATTTGTTCGGGATCGATGTTGAGTTCCCTCAGTTTGGCGGCTAATTTTTCGGCTTGGGCGATCGCCTCCTCTGCCCGTTGGGTTTCCAGATCGGCTCTTTGAGTTTCCATTTCAGCCCGTTGAGTTTCCTTCTCAGCTCGTTGAGTGGCTAATTCCGCCTGTTCATAAGCTAATTCTGCTTGTTGACGTGCTAATTCTGCTTGTTGCAGTGCTTCAATTCTGGCTTCATCGGAGCTAGGCACCAGTTCTCCAGCCTCAGTAAAGTATCTCAACTTCTGGTCATGAACCCCCAAGAAAAGTCCCAATTGGTCACTCCACAAAAATCCTCGATCGCTTGGCTTGATCTCCTCATACTGCCCGTTTTTTAAGACAAAGCCTTGAAATTCCAAAGTTTCTGGATGAAACCAAAAATAATTCAGAGTCCGAAAAGTATTTTGATAAAGTAATTTCTTGGTGGTTCGATCGACTTTGGCGGTGCTAGGGGAGAGGATTTCCACAATCACATGGGGATAAACACCACCTTCGTGATAAACAACCCAACTTTTGCGATGCTTTTTTTCGGTTCCTAAAACTACAAAGAAATCTGGACCACGAAATTCCCTTATTTTGAGTTGTTCCTCTTTGTAGTAGACGGTTAAATTTCCGGCAGCAAAATAATTGGTTTTATCCTGCCAAAGCAGATATAGGCAGGATAGGAGGAGGAAAATTTGTTGTAGGTGTAAGGAGCTTTCCGATTCCGGTTCGTCACTTTCAATATTAGGCAGAGGGAAAGTCCCTTCTAGAGGTACATCATCGTCTAGGGGGCAAGTATCAACTAGATCAATAACTTCTGGTGCTTTGAGGGTTTGTACCATAGTTTTTAGACTTTTGTTTTGATTCTATCTAACTTTCGGGTAAAAGTTTCCCGCAGCGCAGCTACGGTGTACACCCAAGTCTACTCTGACTAGGTTTCAGGGTTTGATCCCCCCAACCCCTGCGCTAACGCGCCGCTGCGCTAACGCGCCGCTGCGCTAGAAAAAAAGGGGGAGAATTAATCTAGCTTAGAACTGATAACCTAGGCTGAAGTAGAAGCCGCTATCTTGGAGATTGCTGCCTCGATCGCTCAAATTCACCAAGGGAATGCCGTAGTCAATTCTGGCGCTGAATTTGGGGAAAGGCTGCCAAATTATCCCCGCTCCCACTCCAGCGAGGAAGTTCTGAGAACCCAGGGTATTGGGGTTGTTAGGGTTATTCCAGACACCGCCTCCTTCTATGAAAGGCGCAAATACTAGGACGGGGGAACCAGCTTCATTGGCTTGCAAGGTCATCCGATCTTCCACCGATAGCCGAAAACCATTATCCCCGGCTCTGGCATTTTGGCGGAACCCCCGCACCGATTGACCGCCGCCGATGACAAATTGTTGGGCAGGTAACAGACTATTGGGGCTGAGTTGCAGGTCGGCTTGGATAATCAGAAAGTTATTGGCATCCAAGACTTGCAGGCGTTGAATTTGCCCTAACCATGTCAGGAAACGCCCATCGGGGGCAGGGCGGGTGTTGATGGTGGCGTTAAAAATACCCAGACCGATGCCGAATTGCGATCGCAAGTTCCACGCCCCTCCTTGATCCCGCAGGGTATATTCTTGTCCTAGTTTCAGGGTAGTAGTCCGGCTGTTGCCATTGGCATCGGGACCAATGCCAAAGGGAGTGGGACCTGCAAAGGTGAAGGTCTGACCACTTTGATAGCTCAAACCCACGGAGAAAGACAATTCTTCTTGGGGGGTGCGGATCACTGGTTGGCGGAAATTTAGTTCATAGAGTTGGGATTCCCCCCGAATATTAAAAGTATCAAAAGGCGGCTGGAGGACAACGTTCCGGCTCAGGGATGCCCGAACTCTCAGGTCGCCATTCTGGGGGTTGATCGGTAAACGATAGTTCAGGTCTAGGGTTTCGGCACCGCCGATCAGGGTGCGGCTATAGTTCAGGCTGCCTTCATCCCCGGCTCCAGTTAGGTTGCGATTGCCCACATTTAAGCTGGCACGCTCGGAACCCACGCTGGGGGGAGAATAGTTATCTAGGGTCAGGCTGCCATAGCTGCTATTAGCTTCGGTGACTCGAATCACTAATTCACTTTGTCCAGACTGGGAACTACTGCGGAGACTGGCTTCGATGTTGTCGATTAGGGGATCACTACGGAGGAGGCGGAGTTGGTCTTCGATGCTAGCGGTGTTGATGGGGACGCTAAAGGTGTTGCCGAGGCGCGATCGCACATAGTTTTCATTTAACCTGCGTAAGCCTTCGATCGTCACTTTTTCGACACTACCTTCAAGGATTCTAATTTGCAGCACCCCACTAGTGGAGTCAAAGGGGGTGACTAGGGTAGCGCGGGAAGTGAGGAAACCCCGCTCTAGATAGCGCTGGGTAATTTTGTCTGCGGCTTCTTGGGCGGCTCTCTGAGTTTCTGGCAGGCTGATATCTCTACCTTCGAGGGGTTGGGTGAGAGTGCGAAAATCTGTAGCATTATCAAAAATAGTGCTACCAGAAACCTGTACTTGTCTAATGATTTGGCTGACTCTGGCAGGAGGGGTTTGGGCTAGTTGAAGGGGTTGAGGGGAATTAGCGATCGAGTTATCTAACAAGTTATCTGACGATACAGATCTAATTAGGGCAGTGGCTAAGGGCTGAGTTTCAAGGGGTGTAGTATTTTCTATAGCTAGACTGGGTAGAGAAGTAACAAGCATACCCGTCGTCAACAAACCGGAACCTAACTTTTTAACCAAAGACATAACTATATTTATTTTGGCATTTAATGCTTTCTTGAAATCATACTCTACTTGGCAGAGCATTTCCGGCAACTTAACAAATTTTGGAGTCGATCGAGTTTGACTAAGAGAAAATTATAGCAAGTCTAAATAACCTCTCTCGCCGCAGATAAGGGGAATTATTTACCGGAAGCAGTTTGATCTAGTGAATATTTGAGAATTGATATAGAAATACTTAAATTTCAATATTAAGAAATATTTAGTAACTCATGATATTTAGTCTTGAATAGGACTTAATTATTGGTGTTAGTAAGAGTAAACTCAAGCTATTAAATATATGCAATATTCATCATTGCTCCATGGTTCTCGGATTAGCTTTTTTCTGAGCCGTCTCTTGTTTCTTTGTTCTGGCTTGATTGTATTAGATCAAGGTTTTGCTCAGGCACAGATTACTCCCAACGGGGCAGGAACTGTAATCAATCCCCAAGGTAATCAGATCAACATTACTGGGGGAACTCAAGCTGGGGCTAACCTCTTCCATAGTTTCCGAGACTTCAACCTCACCCCAGCCCAGATAGCTAACTTTCTCAGTAATCCCCAAACCCAAAATATCTTGGCTCGCATCAATGGTGGCAATCCATCTTTCATCAATGGCTTATTGCAGGTTAGTGGAGGAAATCCTAATTTATTTTTGATGAATCCTGCTGGGATACTCTTTGGGCAAGGAGCGAGTCTGAATGTGCCAGCAAGTTTCACGGCAACGACAGCGAATCAAATTGGCTTAGGAAATAATCAATACTTTTCTGCAACAGGAAACAATAATTATGCAGCCTTAACCGGAACTCCTGATAGTTTTCTCTTCACCACAACTCAAGCTGGAAGTATTGTGAATGCTGGAAATTTGGCAGTAGGAAGTGGTCAAAATATTAGTCTGGTTGCCGGGAATACCATCAATATTGGCAGATTGACTGCTCCCGGTGGCGAGATTCAAGTATTGGCAGTGCCGGGAACGAATCGAGTTAGGTTATCTCAGCCGGGGCAAGTTTTGAGTTTAGAGATAGTTCCTCCGGTGGGTGGCACTCTCAGGGCTGTGGATTTACCAGCCTTGCTCACGGGTAGTGATTTACCGGGGATTTTGATTAATCCATCGGGACAAGTTCAGATCGCCGGAACGAGTTTACCAAATCAACAGGGAATAGCTGTAGCTTCTGGAAATATTGATGTCAGCAGTTCTACCAGCAATGGTGGCACAGTCCAAGTTCTCGCAGACAGGGTAGCGGTTCTCAATTCCCGGATTAATGCCAATGGAGCCACAGGCGGAGGAACGGTGCGCTTGGGTGGTGAATATCTGGGTGGTCGGGATACGGGAATTGCCCCAGCGCTGAGGTTTAATTCTCAAAGCACCTTAGTAGATCGAGATTCCCTCATCAGAGCCAATGCCACTGTCACTGGCGAAGGTGGCAGGGTGATAGTGTGGGCGGATCAGAATACGGGATATTTTGGCAGAATCACGGGACGGGGAGCCACAGGGCAGGGTGGATTTGTAGAAGTTTCTGGGAAGGAAAACCTAGCTTTTGATGGGCGGGTGGAATTACAGGGGCTTAATGGTTTAGGCGGAACTCTACTCCTTGATCCGGCGAATATTACGATCGTTGCTGGGGCAAATAATAGCCAAGTAGATGATGTCCAAGTAAACTTAGATGCAACGATCCTCATCGGTGATGCCCCACCCAATATGACGATTTCTGCGGGGGCATTGGCTAGTATTGCTGCCGGAACCTCCATAAATATCACTGCCAGTAACAATATTGACTTTCAAACTGGTGTTAATTTCACTGGTGGCGCAGGGGCAGCACCAATTACCTTTACCGCCCCAACTATTCTTGCCTCTGTGGGTGCAGTCAACTTATTTTCTAATGGTCGAAATGTAGTTTTAAATGCAAGCAATATCAATGCTCAGAACTTAGGAATTTCAACTATTCTTGGATTTGGCGCAAGTGCTGGAAGCATTCAAGCTACAGCAAGTACTGGAGATTTAATACTAGGGAACTTA
The DNA here is from genome assembly GCA_943370025.1 of Phormidium lacuna HE10JO. GTDB lineage: Bacteria > Cyanobacteriota > Cyanobacteriia > Cyanobacteriales > JAAUUE01 > JAAUUE01. The sequence goes on from CALRPI020000058.1 coordinate 29,975, forward strand.
GATTTGCAAGGTACTAGTCCTAACAGTAATGGTGGAGCCGTTACTCTCAATGCTCCTCAAGGAAATATTTCATTTACGGAGATTATTAGCACTGCCAACAATAATGGCAATAGTGGAGCTGTTAATATCACTGCCCAAGGAAATATTACAACTAGTGAGATTTGGAGCTTTGCCAATAATGGTAGCGGTGGAGCCGTTAACCTCAATGCTGCTCAAGGAAATATTACAACTAGTGATATTTGGAGCTTTTCCAATAATGGTAGTGGTGGAGCCGTTAATCTCAATGCTGCTCAAGGATTGTTTGTAAATGGTTCGATCGAGGCTAGAGGTACGGGTCTGGGTAATACTGGTGGAGCCATTGATATTACTGCGGGGAATCTAATCCGGGTAGGTCTTAATCCTTTTTCATGTGCTAATACCAGCGTCTGTAGTTCAGGACGGACTGGTGCGGCAAATGGAGCAATCACTATCCGCCACGGTGGTGGAACAACTACACCATTTATAGTTGGGGACTCTACTACTAATGGGACAACAGGGGCGATCGATGCTGGCACAGGAAATATTATCAACACCACCTTCTCAGTTCCTGTTCCCCCCAGTACCTATACCCAAGGAATCGTCAATATTATTACCACTGTACCCCCAGTAATCCCCCCAATACCTCCTGCTGCATCTCCCACCTTTCCACCAGAACTATTAGCTCTCCTCCGCAACCCTCCTGCCCCTGTAACTCCCACCCCTGTGGTTGTTGGCGCACCCCCAGAACCCCCCGTAGTGGAATCCCCAACCCCTATAATTATTCCTCCAGTGGTTCCTATAGTTGTTCCTCCAGCTATCCCTACTCCACCACCTAGCCCCGTAGTTATCTCTACCCCCATTCCCATTCCCACACCTATTGCATCCCCAAATCTTCCTTCAGAATTGCGGACTACCCTAGCCAACCTTGCGCCTCAAGATTCTCTGCCTAGACAAGATTCATCTTCAGGAACTCTTACCCTGATCACCAACCCCAGTGATGAAGATGTATCAGCTATTCTGAGTGATGTCCTTCCTTTCTCAAGCATGTCAGAAAATCGAAATGACCTAAATCAAAATGTGCAAGCTACAGGCATCAACCCTGCCCTAATTTATATTTTCTTCACTCCCCAAAAACCAGGAGCCAGAAACGAAGACACCCTAGAAATTATTCTGATCACTGGTAGAGGTGAACCCCGACGAGTGCAAATATCTGGCATTACCCGTAGCCAAGTCTTGGGAGTTGTGGATAATCTCCGGTCTAGAAATGGTAATGATCCAGTGAATCTCAGCGCTGCCCGTCAGATCTATCAATGGATATTGGCTCCCTTAGAATCCGAACTCCAACAACAGGGAATTAATAACCTGATATTTATCCTAAATGGAGAGTTGCGTAATCTGTCCCTAGAATCCCTCTACGATGGTCGAGGGTTTATCAGAGAAAGATTCACAATTTCTAGACCGTAGCTGCCTTGCTGTGGGCATTGCCCACCCTACTTTTCAGATTCTTTTTTAGGCACGACTTATGCACTGTAAATCCTATTCGGGAATTTCATCAGGATTAATGCCGATCGATCTGAGATACCTTGCCAGTTTCTCCTTTTCTTGACGTTCTTGAGCTACTAATTCTTCAGCAGTTTGGTAGCGTTTTTCGGCGGTTTGGTAGCGTTCTTCGGCGGTTTGGTAGCGATCGCCCTCCTCGTTGTACCAATAGAGCCATTCCCCCAGCCAACCACCAGAAGATTGTTCTTCATAACCAATGCCTAAATCAATCTCTGGCAACCACACCATCTTTTCTCCCGGTTGCAGTTGGTATGCCCCTGAGATCAACTTATAAACTTCTAAACCTTGTCGCTGTTTACGAGTTCTTCTTTTTTTACCAATAAGAGGGTTGAATACCACATAGTACAAAATCCCCATAGATTGATATTGCTTTAGCTTGGTCTCGTATTCACC
>CALRPI020000059.1:0-31912 GCA_943370025.1 Phormidium lacuna HE10JO
ATTATTTCGCGAGTTTCGGGCTAAGTCTGATGAGATTGGGGCATTCCCTCACGAAACCAGTTGCTTAACCGTGTTTTTCTTAGTGATTGAGCGCGATCATGCTAAACATAACCGTAAATCTGTGGCGAAAACTTCATGACACTAACCAAATCCCAAGAAGTATTAGCCCAAGACCTCTCTTTTGATATTGATGGTCAACATCAAAATGTTTTAGTCCAGCGTTATTTAGATGGTAAGGGCTTGGATATTTCGGTAGTCGTTGTAGTTCCAGAAGCTGACTTTATGGAGCAGATCAATACTAATTAATACTCGTAATACTATTTACCTCTGTCTGGCAGCCTTGGGAGTAGAGATCGCCCTTGGAATTCTCACTGCCCAAACCATTGCTAATCCTATTGCTAGACTGACTCAAGCCTCCAAAGAATTAGCTAATGGCAATCTTGATCGGCGAGTTGATGGCGAAGATATTATTGAAATCGAAGAAATTGAAACTCTTCAGGAGTCTTTTAATGGGATGGCGGAACGACTTAAGACATTAGTTGAGGCTCTATGTTTTACTAATGAGGACTTAGAAGACCGGGTAGAAATACGCACGGCCAAACTAAGCCAAGAAAAGGAGCGATCGGAACAATTACTCTTAAATATTTTGCCTGCGGAAATTGCCGATCGCCTGATGCGAACCAATGAATCGCCAGCGGAACACTTTGAAGAAGCGACGATTTTATTTGCGGATATTGTTGGTTTTACCAGTCTCTCAGCCCGGATGGATCCGCTGCAATTAGTAGCAGGATTAAATCAAATCTTTTCCGCCTTTGACCACCTGACAGAAAAATACGAACTGGAAAAAATCAAAACTATTGGGGATGCCTACATGGTAGTAGGGGGATTGCCCGTATCTCGTGCTGACCATGCGGAGGCGATCGCTAACATGGCGTTGGATATGCAAGATTATATGCAAGACATGGAAAATATTTTTGGGGAAGCTCTACAAATTCGGGTTGGAATTAATACTGGCTCTGTAATTGCTGGAGTAATTGGCATTAAGAAATTTATCTACGATCTCTGGGGGGATGCGGTGAATGTCGCTTCCCGGATGGAATCCCACGGCAAACCGGGATACATTCAAGTTACTAATGCCACCTATGACAAGTTAAAGGATAAATACATATTAGAACCAAGAGGAACAGTAGATGTTAAAGGTCGGGGAGAGATGATGACCTATTGGCTGTTGGGACGACTTTAATCTGTTGGGAAGACTTTAAAAAGTAGTATTGAAGGCTTCGAGTGCGATCCCCCAACAATGTATAGCAACCACCAAGAGGTTTGAGATGATTTTTGTTGTGGAACCCCCGCGAAGCTGGGGTTCCACAACAAAACCTGCTTGGCGACGGCTATAGTTGTCCTAACCACTCTGGTGCTTGCTATAGATAACCGAAGTCTTGAACCGAAGTCTTGACTTTAAAGATTGCCTGTGACATTCTAGGATGAATCTACGTAATGTCTGTGAAGTTACCGTAGATTACTTGGTTAGCTATAGTGACAGCTTGTCACTGCGAAAATGTACCTTGCGGTTAAAACTATGAGAAAGAAAAATTTTGGATTGCGACTCAAACAGCCAAAGCTCCTGCTAGTAGCCATTTCTTTGTTTGCCTTTTTATTTTTGGGGCAGATATTACCATCTCCCCTACATGCAGCCCCCGGACTCAGTATCAAATTTGTCTCTCCTGAATGGGTAGCTAGTAATGCCAGCGATCCTAACTTACGCATATTAGACCTGCGCCAGAATCCGATCGATTATTTTGTGAACCACCTTCCTAAGGCAGTTAATCTTGCAGATAATGTTCTCAGAGCACCGAGGAATGGATTGCCAGTTCAATATCTAGAGCCAGATAAATTAGCTGAGAAATTAGCGATCGCCGGCGTTACAGATAAAAGCCGAGTGCTAATCTACTCCGATGGTGATGCAATTCTTGGATCATCGATGTTTGCCTACATTCTAGAGCGTTTGGGATTCCAGAATGAAGTAGCAATTTTAGATGGGGGCTTTACTGGTTATAGTGCCACCCAACCTGTAACTAAGGAATTTCCCAGCTATACTCCCGGCAGACTACCCTTTAAAGATAATCCCGATATTCGAGTTAGTCTTGACCAAGTTAAGGAGTTGATCGGTAAACCGGGAGTTGTGTTTATTGATCCCCGACCTCCAAGAGCATTCCAAGGAGAAATAAATATCTTCACTCGGAATGGTCATATTCCCGGGGCAAGAAATATTCCTTGGCCTACTTTTACAGAAACTGACAACCAACATAAACTCAAGTCCTTAAGCGATATTGAGAAAATCTTGGCTGATCGGAAGATCGATAAATCAAAAGATATTATCGTTACTTGCACAACTGGGCGAGAAGCAACTTTACAGTATGTTGTGTTGAAGCACCTTTTAGGATATCCCAAGGTACGCATCTATGAAGGTTCTTGGACTGAATACAGTCAAACCGATCTACCTGTAGAAACCGGTCCCGAACGACCTATCTAATGCAGCAGTTTTTGTGTGGGTTGCTATTGCTACCTACACAAAAATCCAGTTCTACTCCCCAGTCCTACTCAATGTTTTACAAAATCATGACTTCTAAATTTCTTTTAAGCTATGCAGTTTTAGCTATTTCTACCCTAGTCTTTCGCATGGGAAATTCTGGATCGATCGCCCTTCTATCGGCCAATCCTAGTGGTACCCTTGATCACACCTTTAACTCCAGAGATCAGCTATTGTTTTCCTGTAGTATGCCATCGGAAGATACTCCTAAAAAGACTAATAGTGAGGATTCAGTTTAAGAGACTATTTGTCAAGGATCAAAGACACTGACTTGCCCCGTAAATCCCTCAATTCTGAGAGACTTCCGAGCCGATCCCCAAAATGAAATTTGGGGGCTAGGGGGCGGATTCAGCGGGGAGTGTGATGTTATGGTAACCCCAAAGAGGATGGGATAATTTTGGTTGGAAAAAACCTTGCAGAGCAAGAGTTTCCATAATATGACCTAATTGATGATGGCCACATTAGAGGCTATTTATAAAGTCTGATTTTGCGTCCCCTCCGGGGACGCAAAATCAGACCTTCTAGCCACTTTATAAATGACCTCTTACAAAGGAGAATGAGAATAATGGTCAATAATTCTGAACTAGTACAAGAAGTTGATGCAGCCACCGTAAAATCTGGGCTTGATGCTCAAAGAATTATCTTAGTGGATGTCCGGGAACTAGGAGAATATACTGGAGAACATATTTCTGGCGCAAAATTAGTATCTCTTTCTCGATTCAACCCTGAAGAAATTAGGTTACTTGGAGAAAAACAGAGCGATAAAAAAGTAGTCCTTTACTGTCAAAGTGGCAATCGTTCAGGAAAAGCAGCCCGCCAGCTATTAGATGCTGGCTTTACCTCCGCTACTCATCTTCAGTCTGGTCTGCTAGCTTGGAAACAAGCTGGTTATCCCACGGCAGTAAATAAAAATGCACCGATTAGTATTATGCGACAGGTGCAAATAGTGGCAGGGACTTTAGTTTTTACGGGTACTATCTTGGGTGCTTTTGTGTCCCCTTGGTTTTTAGTAATTAGTGGTTTCGTTGGTGCTGGCTTGGTCTTTTCTGGGGTTAGTGGTACTTGTGCTTTGGGGTTTTTATTAACTAAGCTACCTTACAACCAGTAGATTTAGTACAGTTATTGCGACTTTAGGGATATTTTATTTTAACTTTTTTGGTGTGGTTCACGGCTATTTTGTTGGGTATTCCCTCTTCGCTTCCTAGGGAATCTTTCTTGCAGTGATGTGTCGATGGGAACGAATATTAGCCACTAGTACTTGATAGGTGAATAACTGTTAAAATAACGTTAACTAAGGGTTATTTTAACTCAACGTTAATTATTGAATTATCTAGGATAGAAAACTGCCTATGCTAGCACCAATGCGGGTCTACGTACTATTGTTTAACCCCAGAACTGAAAATGCGGGGATTCATTCCATGCGGGTGGGCGATCGCGATAAAATTCTCATGTTCAAATCTGAAGACGATGCCACTCGCTACGCCCTGATGCTAGAAGCACAGGACTTTCCTGTGCCTGTAGTTGAGGAAATGCCGGAGGATGAGGTGATTGAATTTTGCACTAGTCAGGGTTTTGACTACGAAATTATGGAAGAAGGAGTTTTGGTCTTGCCACCAGAAATGAATTTGGAATCCACCGACTGGCAAGCTGACCGCCCCAATCCAGAAGTTTCTGACCTCGATCGCATCCGCCGTCAGTTGGAAGGGCTATTGTGAGTAACTCAGAATCAAGGGGACATTTGCTGACAGAGCAAGCCAATCCCCAAAGCCAAAACCTAGACCAACTTAGCTCCCTAGAACTAGTTACCCTCTTCAACCAAGAGGATGCCCATACCCTCAGTGCCATTGCTGGAGCCAAGCAGGAGTTGGCGGCACTGATCGATCGCACAGCCCAGTCCCTCAGCCAAGGGGGGCGGCTGTTTTATGTTGGGGCGGGGACTAGTGGGCGTTTAGGCGTTTTGGATGCAGCCGAATGCCCCCCAACTTTTTGTACCCCGCCAGAATTAGTCCAAGGCATTATTGCTGGTGGTGCCGGGGCTTTAGTGAGAAGCTCAGAAGATTTGGAGGATCGGGAGGCTGATGGAGCCGAAGCGATCGCCCATCGGCAGATCCATGACCTTGATGTGGTCGTGGGGATCACGGCTGGAGGCACCACCCCCTATGTCCATGGAGCATTAGCAGCAGCTAATCAACGGGGGGCAACTACAGCCCTGATTGCCTGTGTGCCCAAGGAACAGGTCAGCAGCGAAGTGGATTTTGATATTCGGCTGCTAGTGGGACCAGAAATTCTGGCGGGTTCCACCAGGCTCAAAGCCGGAACTGTGACAAAAATGGCTCTGAATATTATTTCTACTGGAGTCATGGTGCGCCTCGGCAAGGTCTACGGCAACCGGATGGTGGATGTGGCGGTGACGAATACCAAACTCCGCGATCGGGCTGTGCGCATTCTTCAAGACCTAACGGATCTAAGCCGGGAAGAGGCTAGTCAGCTTTTGGATCGGAGCGATCGACGGGTTAAATTAGCCCTCTTGATGCACCGGGGCAAGATCACCCCAGAAACAGGATTAGAATTATTAGCTAAACATCATGGAAATCTCAGAAATGCCTTAAATAGCTTACCAAACCTCAGTTTGGGATAATTCATGACTTGTAGGGTGGGCATTGCCCACCTTGGGGCTAAACCTTAGTTTGGGATAATTCAGAACCTGTAGGGGCGTGGAAAATGGGGAATATTTCTCATCACCATCAACCACAATTCAAGTAGATAAGCAGAATCTAAATAGGTGGGCACTGCCCACCCTACGATCTACGATCACGAGGATTGCCGTAGCAGTTAATCATAAAATCTGTTTAAGCCTTAACTAACTTCTAACTAATTTATTAAAAAATTCTATTCTCCGCAGTTAAAATCCTATGTTTACGACTACAGAAACCACGACTATTATTTTTATTGTTGCGATCGCCCTCGGAGTTCTCGGCTGGGGGTTTAATCGAGCTAGAGCCTACGGCAAGCTGGGGATACTGGCTTGGTTACAGTCGGTGGCTTTGATTGTGCCTTGGTTAATATTTTTTGGCTTGATTGGGGTCGGGGTCTATCTCAATTTAGTAGGGATTTTAGTCTTATTAGTCCTATCTACAGGATTTTATATCTGGTTAGGCAGAGAGCTACGGGCGGCTGGGCAGGATGCGATTCTCCGGGAACGGGCAGCTAAATTAATTCAAGCTCAGGAAGAAAAATCTGCATCTACCCTAGAATCCACTCCTGCAAGTGATGTTGCAGATGAGCTAGAAGTTCTAGCGATTCCAGAAGAGGATCTCAAGGCAATCCAAGGAATTTTTGGAGTTGATACATTTTTTGCTACCAAAACCATTCCCTACGACCAAGGGGTGATTTTTCAAGGCAATTTACGCAGTGAACCCAGCCTAGTCCATCAGAAATTATCCGATAGCTTGCAATCTCGATTGGCGGATAAATATCGATTATTTTTAGTAGAAAACCCAGAAGCTAAACCCGTAGTTATCGTCTTGCCTGCCAGTGCCGATCCCCAGCCCCTGACCACGGGACAAAAACTATTAGCTGGGTCTTTATTTCTGGCAACTCTGGCAACTACCGGAGAAACCGTGGGGCTATTCTTTGGATTTGATTTCTTTAGTCAAACCAGTCGTTTGCAAGAAATCTTGCCTGTGAGTATTGGCATCTGGATCATTTTGGCAGCCCATGAAATCGCCCATCAAGTTATGGCTAAGCAACGGGGAGTAAAATTCAGCTTGCCCTTCTTTCTGCCTAGTTTTCAGATTGCCACCTTTGGGGCGATTAATCGTTTTCAATCCCTACTGCCCAGCCGGAGCGTCTTGTTTGATGTGGCGATCGCTGGTCCCGCTGCCGGAGGCATCACCTCAGTAGTTCTCTTAATCGCTGGCTTACTGCTATCCCACACAGGCAGTGCCTTCCAAATGCCCACAGAATTTTTCCAAGGTTCGATTCTGGTGGGAACCCTCGCCAAAGTCGTCTTAGGCTCTGCCCTCCAAGAAAAAATTGTGGATGTCCATCCCTTAGTAATTATTGGCTGGTTGGGCTTAGTTCTCACTGCCCTGAACCTAATGCCGGCTGGACAGCTCGATGGGGGCAGAATTGTCCAAGCCATCTACGGCCGCAAGACAGCCCAAAGAACTACGATCGCCACCCTGATCCTCTTGGGGATTATTTCTTTCGTGAACCCTGCTAATCCCGTCATTCTCTACTGGCTGGTGATCATTTTATTCCTGCAACGAGGTTTGGAAAGACCTAGCCTGAATGAAATCACCGAACCCAACGATGCCCGTGCTGCTTTGGGGCTACTCGCCCTATTTCTGATGATCGCTACCATGATTCCCCTCACCCCCGGCTTGGCAGGCAGACTAGGGATTGGTGGTTAAATCAGGATTTATACCTGTGGGTATTTTTGTTGGCTGAGCGAAGTCGAAGCCAACAAAAATATCCACAACACCAAAACTACAATGCCACTTGTTCGGCAGCCTGAGCCAGTTGAGCTGCCACTTGTTTCATATAGGGTTGAATCAACCACCACAGGAGGGGCGATAGCCAACCCCGCAAATTCACAGAATAGGAAATATAGCTACCCCACAAAGTAGACTCCACCCGGTACGTCACCCGATTTTCCACACCGGGAATTGTCATCACTCGCACACTCAAGAGTTCCATGGGGGTGACTCTTTCCACAAAGATGCGAATGGGAATAGGGAACAAACGGGTGACAACCTGATAGATTAACCCCGGTTTGGGAACCAGCCCTTGGGGGGCATTGGTACTAGTTAAAAAAGGATGCCAAGATACATCGGCAAGATTAATTAATTTCTGCCACAACACATCCACAGAAGCGGCACTAACTACTCGATAGGTCTCATCGTAGACAAACTGGAGGGCTAATCCCTCACGGCGGACTATAAACTTAAACGAGAAGTTGAGAATCAAGGTTTACCTCCTAGCCATCGAACCTTTAATTTTAACTAAAGGTTATTGTGAGTAGGCAGTTTCTAAAGGATAATTTTCAATTACAAGCTAATTAATAAAATTACCATCATCTTTCTAGATAGTTGCTGGTTTCTGTGCCAGTAAAAAAATTGGCTTCCCAAAAAACTGGTAGGACTAAATAAGTCAGGATGTCCCCCGCAATGCGGGGGACATCCTGAACCCAAAATCCTTACACTGTTTAGAACTACAAAAAATGGTAGTCATGCATTGTAATGGTGCTTGGGGTGCTTTGCGCCCCAAGCACCATTAACCAAACCATTACTTTGCAGCACTACCCAAAATATTATAGTAATTGTTTATTTGAGGAGAATTATGACTACGACGATCGATCTTCCATCTACCCCCACATCTAATACCCCTAATCTACCCCCTCAAGACTCTAGGACCAGAGTAAAGGCATTTATGCAGGCTTTGCAGGATGAAATTTCCAGCAAACTAGAAGAGGTCGATGGCAAGGGCAAATTTCAAGAAGATGCTTGGCAGCGCTCAGAAGGCGGTGGCGGACGATCGCGGATTCTCAAGGATGGGGGAGTATTTGAACAGGCAGGCGTGGGTTTCTCAGAAGTCTGGGGTGAGAAACTCCCCCCGGCAATCTTGGCGCAGCGACCAGATGCCGATGGTCATGACTTCTACGCCACGGGGACTTCGATGGTGCTGCATCCCCGCAATCCCTACGCCCCTACTGTCCATCTCAACTACCGTTACTTTGAGGCAGGTCCTGTCTGGTGGTTTGGCGGTGGAGCGGATCTGACTCCCTACTACCCTTTTAAGGAGGATGCCCAACATTTCCATCAAACTTACAAAGATGCCTGCGATCGCCACCATCAGGAATACTATGCTGTTTTCAAACGCTGGTGCGATGAATACTTTTACCTAAAACACCGCCAAGAGACTAGAGGGGTAGGGGGTTTATTCTTCGACTACCAAAACGGCGAGGGAGCTTTGTATCGGGGCAGTGATATTCAAGGTCCAGCAGCTCTCTATAGCCAAGGTTTGGGAGAACTGCCATCTCGGAGTTGGGAAGAGCTATTTAGCTTTGTCAATGATTGTGGTCGAGCCTTTTTGCCTGCTTATGTGCCGATCGTCACCAAGCGATCAAAAATGGAGTACAACGATCATCAGCGGCAGTTCCAACTCTACCGTCGGGGACGCTATGTGGAATTTAACCTAGTGTACGATCGGGGCACCATCTTTGGGCTGCAAACCAATGGTCGGACAGAATCCATTCTCATGTCCCTGCCGCCTTTAGTCCGTTGGGAGTATGGCTATCAACCAGAACCCAATAGCCCAGAAGCAGAGCTATACAATTACTTCCTCAAGCCTCAAGATTGGCTGTCATAGGTGGCAGTTCCTAACTTTTTTTTCTAGATAGCAAATTCCAGTGTTAAAATCCAAGAAGAGATTTTGCCCGAAAAATTTACTGCCTTACAGGGTGAGGTGGTAGGCTAAAATAGCAAGTAAACGCCCTTGCCTCTGGGTACTCAGGGGAAATTGCCTAAAGGAGATGTATTGGTGATTCATATCGATCAGAAAACCCACACTACACAAGATGGTACGACAGTGATAGTTTTAGCTCCCACTGGTCGTCTAGATATCACTACCGCTTGGCAATTTCGTTTGAAGTTGCAGGAGTGTATTTCTAAACTTAGCCGCCATGTGGTGGTTAACCTCAGCCAAGTAAATTTTATTGATAGCTCTGGCTTAACCTCTCTAGTTGCCGGGATGCGAGATGCAGACAAAGTGAAAGGTAGCTTTCGGATTTGTAGTGTCCATCAAGAGGCAAAACTCGTGTTTGAAGTAACAATGATGGATTCTGTCTTTGAAATCTTTGACACTGAGGAGGAAGCCTTAGAAGGAGTTCCTCGCAGCATGGCTACTTAAAACTATAGCTATCTTAGGTATAGCTTGAGGATAGCTTGCGCAGCAAGTTAGGATATCTGCGTGGATTTTATTCCCTAGGCAAGCTATCAAAATTCAGATTGCTTAGTAAAGCGATAGGCTCCTAAGATTGCCCCCCAGATGGCTTTGCTAGTGGTGGGGTCTATTCCTTTGTCGTAGCTGAGGAATTGCCCCAAACTGGCGGCAAAGCCTAGCTGGACTTGGTAGGTTTTGTTGTCATAACTGAAGGAACAGGGACGATCGCTTGTAGGCATGGCTATAAAGGAATAATCTGGATAGTTAGGTTGGGCGATCGCCACTTGAAGGACACCATCGGGCAGTAGCTCTACCTGCTCTGGAGTTAGATTATCCAACAAAGCTGGATTTGCCCCCGCCCCCCGAAAATCAGTGGGGGTAAAAATCTTGTAGTATTGAACTTGGATTTTTAGGGGATCATGGGCAATTTCTTGCAATTGCAGCAAGCGTTGCCGGTAGGGTTGGTCTGGCTTGAGGATATTTGCTTGCTCGGCAAAGAAGGTAATTCCCTCAGAGAATAGACCCTCTACAGGACGATGCCAGAGGTGGAGATGGACATACCAAGCTGGTTCTGCTAATGCCTGTTCTCGGTTGGTAAATTCTCCAGCTAAATAACTGGCAAGGGTAATCAATTCTGGGGAGTGGGGCATAGGAAGAATCAGGAACCAAGATAAGTAGAGGGAAGATTTTTCACCCCCGCCGGGGGCGAAAAATCTTGCTTTATAGTTTTTTAGGAGTCAGGTAAAATTTCTGGTTTACTCTAGGGGTAAGCAATGCTATGATCTATCTTCTGTGAACAAAAATAATTTCATTGTAACTATTTATCTATGGCTCATACTAAATCCTCCAACAAGCGGATTGAAATAGCGGAACGGAACCGCCTCCGCAATCAATTTTATAAGTCTACTGTCCGGACTTTAACCAAGAAGTCTGTTGTGGCTGCTGAAGCTTATGCCAAGCAACCTAGTTCTGAAGCCTTGGAATTGGCGCAACAAAAACTTTCCGAAGCTTACAGCAAAATCGACAAGGCTGTTGTTAAGGGTGTGATGCACCGCAACACCGGGGCAAGGAAAAAGGCTCGCTTGGCTAAGAACTTAAAGAGCTTAGTCCTCAAGACCGCAGCGGCTACCTAAATAAATTGCGGGCATGAAGAAGAAGCAATTATTCTTAGTTTGTTTATTGCTTCTGGTTTTGGTGGTGGCTGGCTGCCAAGACCTTTGGTTTAGTTCGCCACAGCAAATTTTGGTGGGGGGAGTGAATAGCCAAGCCACTGACCAGTTTCCTAGCTACAGTGGAGATGGTAGGTATCTGGCTTTTGCTTCCGATCGCAATCAACAAAGAGATATTTTTCTCTACGATCTGCAACAAAAGCAATTAGTTGACCTGCCCAACTTAAATAGATTTGATTCTCGCCAAGACCAACCCGCCCTGAGTGGGGATGGTCGTTTTTTGGTGTATGTGTCTACGGAGCGTGGGAAGAATGATATTTTGGTTTACGATCGCCAGCAGGGGCGATCGCAATTGCTCACAGCCGATATTCGGGGTTCGGTACGACAGCCGACGATTACTAGTGATGGGCGCTATATAGCTTACGAAACGAGTAACTTAGGACAATGGCATATTGCCCTGATCGATCGGGGAGAAAAGTTTGCCAATCCTCTCCCAGAGAAGTAATGCCATTTTGGCCAATGCGTAGGGATTTACAGCAATTTGCGTTCAAATGAGGCACGCCACAAATATTGAAAGTCCTATCAATGTTGGGTTTGAGAGTGGGTGGCTGCAGCCACCCACTCTCAAGCTGCTGTAAATCAAAAAAAGGGTGAAACCCTTTTTTTGATTTGGTATGAGCAAAAAATCATCTAAACCCTGCTGAATAGAGTTAAACGCTGCCGTAAAATACAGGGAGTAAGTGTAGTGTAAAAGTAGTGTAAAACAGGGAACGTAGTTTTCCTTTATCAGTCCTTAAATCTTGAGTTTGCTGCCCTGAATACTTTCCCTAATACCCTAATCGGATTAATAGATTAATGACCTATGACTAACGCCATGATCACCAAGCGCCCATCTTTGCTGACCACCGGAGTAATTGCGATCGCTACAACGATCCTCAATGCAGTTGCTCCCATAGATTTTCTGAACTTTGCTAATCTACAGCAACTAAAACCTAATCAAGCTCTGGCACAGTTAGATGCCGATGAGCAAGTTAATATTCGGGTGTATCAGAGAGCCAGTCCTTCCGTCGTCTCTATTCGGGCAGGGGATGCTACAGGTAGTGGGGTGGTGGTTAGCTCCGATGGTTTAATTATCACCAATGCCCACGTGGTTAGGAATACTACTAATTTGCGAGTCACTTTGAGCGATCGCCGGGAGTTTCCAGCCCAATTAGTGGGCTATGGAAGTGACGGGCTAGATTTAGCTGTAATTAGAATCAGTGCTCCCAACTTGGCTCCGATTACCTTTGCCCGGGCTGGATCCGTGCAGATTGGGCAGCGGGCTTTTGCGATCGGCAACCCCTTTGGCCGATTTGCGGGAACTTTTACCACCGGAATTGTCAGCCGGATTGACCAAGACCGGGGCTTAATTCAAACTGATGCGGCTATCAATCCCGGTAACTCTGGGGGAGCCTTGCTGAATAGTCAAGGGGAATTGATTGGGATTAATACGGCTATTTTTACTGGCAGCCGGGGATCAGGGTCGGGGAATATTGGGATTGGGTTTGCGATTAATATCGATCGAGTCCAGCCGTTTATTGCCCTAGCTAGAGAAGGGAGAGCTGCCCAAACTCCCACCCAAGAAAGTCGGATTGCCGGTAGTCGCCGCCCTCCAGAACCGATTACTCTCAATAGCAGACCCGTGACGGGAACTATCTCTAGGGAAAGCAATATCCTTTCCTCTGACAATAGCTTTTACAATATCCACTCCTTTGAAGGCAGGCAGGGGCAGCGGGTGGAAATTGAAATGAGTAGCCAACAATTTGTTCCCTACCTGTTTTTGCTCAATCCAGATAGCCAAGTCTTAGCCCAAACCGATACTACCCCGACTAATAACCGGACAATCCGTTTGAGTGCTGTACTGCCCAGAAATGGTACCTATCTGATTTTGGCAAATACTTCTACCCAGGGAGAGGTTGGTAACTATAATCTTCGGGCTTCAGTGGGTGGCAGTGCTGCAACTCCCACTCCCACAACTCCTCCACCGACGGGCAGGGTGATTTTACGAGAGCAGGGAATGCTCGATCGCCAGAGTGCCAGAGTTTTGGAATCTGATGGCAGCCTATATCGCAGCTACAACATCCAAGGTCGAGAGGGACAGACCATCACGATCGATTTGTCCAGCCCAGATTTTGATACTTTTCTGGCTATCTTAGATGAGCAAGGGCAAGTAATTGATAAAAATGATGACGTAAATGATAGTAGTACCAATTCGCAACTGGTAGTTACCCTGCCTCGGAACGGGACTTATCGGATCATCGTCAATGCCTTAGATAGTACTGGGCAAGGCAGGTTCACCCTGACAGTTCGTTAGTCCGACTTCTCCCCTTTCTCCAAGGACGGGAGTTTGTAGTGGCTGCTATAGCTATCCTATTTGAGTTTGGAATGGTGCACCCGAAGAGTGCACCATTCCAAGCCATTTACAGTTCGCAAATCAATTAGGATCGCTATATTAATTAATTAAAGGGGAAGGATTCTAGCGATTTTTTCACCAAGGCGGTAGCATCAAAATAGGATTTTGATTAAATTATCAACCACAAATCAATCCCCTCAGAGACCCTATGCGTTACTCCGACTCATCTGAATTGTCTAAAGTATCCCTGCTTTCCTTCACTCTATTAATTTTCTCGGCAGGAACTGTCGAGGTAATTAACCCCTACCCAGCAAAGGCTGCTAGCATCAAGGCTGTTGATGATGTGCCAACATTGTTGCTGGCTCAATCAACCCCTCCAGCCAATCCTGCCGTAACTCCTCAGACAGCTTCCAGTCCAGTTAGTGCAGCACCAAGTAATCGCGAGGGAGGAGATGTTACTCTTTGGTGGTTGTTATTCCTTTGCCTAGGTCTGCCATTTGTTTTGATCTGGTTGAGAAGTCAAATAAAAACTACTACAGTCAAACCCTCTACCCTAATTCTGACTCCAGAAACAGGTAGCACGGCTCGTATTTATTGGGAAATACCTCCAGAGAAAATTCAAGGACTCCGGCGCCGAGGAGGTACAAATCTTACTGTCCGCTTGATGGATGTGACGAATATCAATCCTCAGGTGACTAATCCTGAAGTAGTGCAGCAGGTTCCTTGTTCGCTGGGGAGTCCATTAATCAGCTTACAAGTCCCCGATGTCGATCGCGAGTATCAGGCAGAACTAGGATGCCTTACGCAGGATGGTGGTTGGATTTCTTTAGCAAAATCTGCTCCAGCATATTTCCCAGCCCCTCGTCCTTTCCTTGGTGGTCTAGGAGCCGGAATTGTTACAGCTATTGGTTCTAACGCTATTAGCTCTTATGATGCTCCCAGTGGAACTCAGGCAGAAGCTAGTCAGCCTCAGGTAGCGGACAAGGTAACGGACAAGGTTGATGTAATTGATGATTCTCCCCCTGTTGCGGAGGTAGCTGCGGTAATTGATCATCCCACTAGTCCTGCTGAAGAGGTGGAAAATACTGAGGTGATTGATCACCCTCCTGAGGCTGAAAATACTCAGATAATTGATAGTTCTGCTGAGGAGGTGGCTGAAAAAGTAGAGATAATTGATGACGATCCTGCTAGGAGCTTAGAGGCTAATGTTTGGGATGAGCAGGCATCACCAGCAACTACCCCAATCACTACACCCATCGCTACTGAAACAGGAATAAATGCAGGAATAGTAGCACCTGAATTGGAACCTGAACTATTGACCAGCTCTTCAGAAGTTGAATCTGAAGCTAGTCCAGATCAAGCTAGCTCAGAGGCGATCGATAGTCCCCCAGAAATTGCTCATCCAGAAGCAATCACTTTGATCGATAGTCCCTCGCCTGAACAATTAACTACCGCCTCAGAGGTTTTATCTGAAGCTGGTCCAGAAGCGATCGATAGTCCCCCAGAAATTGCTCATCCAGAAGCGATCGATAGTACCCTGTCTGAACAATTAACCACTGCCTCAGATGTTGTACCTGAAGCCAGTCCAGAGGTGATCGAGACAGTAACCCCATTACCGCTGAATGAGGACACAATTAGTGATGAGATTGCCATAGATTCAGTGGAGCCTATACCTGGGATCACCACCCCATCTGATTCTGAATATCTGCCACCAGAAGAGGTTAGTCTACCCCTCTCCTCAGTAGTACCCACCGTTGATGATAGTGGTAGTAGCTTGAATTGGGGTGTAGCTGGAGGAGCCGCTGCCGCAGAAGCAGCCCCTCCATTACCGAAAGAGGAAGTTGTCCCAGAAACCCCCTTACCAAGAGTCGATCTCATCCCCAGTGATGAGGTAACTATTAATGGTAGTTGGGTCTTAGCAGAATCCACCAAAGCTAATTATGAAAATCAAGGCGGCATTCAACTAGCTCTGAGAATTTATAATGTCACAGGGATTGACCCAGAGATGCCTTTAGCCGGGGATTTCTGGCAGTTTGCAGTCTCTGAAACAGGGCTAAATTCTCCGCTCACCTTTGAGGATTTACCGAATAATCCATCTAGTAATTCTTCCCATAGGGGGACTGATAGTGAAGTCTCCTATGGGGATTATCAAGGAGAGTTGGGTTATTTGACAGCCACTGAGCAATGGTTAGGCATCGCAAAATCTAATCGAGTCCGGTTGTCTCTAGTAGGGAAAACTCAGATTCGACTAGCTATGCATACCCCAAATCAGGGTTATGTGACATGGACGATCGCCCCTAGAGACAATCAAATCCTCAAAACTCAAAAAATCAATGAATTGAGACTGCGGATTTATGATGTGACAAATATTGATCTTGATCAGGTTTCAGCCAATGATACCCAAGAATATACTTGTGAGCTGGATCAGCGTGATCGCTATGTCACCATTACTGTGGGCGATCGTCCCTATGCTGATTACATTGCCGAATTGGGATATATGACCAGTACTGGGGAATGGCTGAGGATTAGTCGTTCCCTCCACATCAGATTTTTTAGTTAAGAGGGTATTTGATAAAGTCTGATTTTTCGCATCTGCCGGAGGCGAAAAATCAGACCTTCTAGCCACTTTATAAATGAACTCTAAGTAATAAATTAAGCAATTAATTAAAAGGATCAAAATGAATTTAAGGAAAGTATTAGGGCAGACTTTCAGAAAACTGCCGAAAAAATGGCTTTGGGTCTGTGGAGTATTGCTGGGTATCTGTTGTGTAGCCTTGCCTACTCTGGCTTTTGTCCCTGTGACATCGATGGATGAAAAAGGCGTGGATGTACTCCGGCTGCATGATGCCCCCTACAATCTTCAGGGGAGAAAAGTCGCGATCGGGCAGGTAGAAATTGGGCGACCGGCGATTTTTAGCCTTGATAAAGTTGTGGCATGGAATCCGCCAATTAATCTGGCTCAAGTATTTCTCCAAGACAAATCCCCCACTGCCAACCGCAACGTAGACACCCATGCTTTTATGGTTGCCGGGGTGATGGTATCGCAGGATAAAGCCATCCCCGGAGTTGCCCCCATGGCAGATTTGTATTCCTCCGCTGTTGGCTCTCCCCGCAACAATGGTCAGCCAGAAGAATGCCTAGCCTCCCAGCACGTAGCTCTGCAAAACGGTGGAGATGTGCGGGCAATTAACTTTAGCTTTGGCGAACCTTTGTCGAGGGATCCTCGCCCCAACGCCACCCTTGATGGCAATGCCCTCTTGACCCAATGTATAGATTGGTCAGCAAGGGTGCATAATGTTCTTTACAATATCGCTGGTAACCAAGGGGGAGGCGGGATTGCCATTCCTACGGATAACTATAATGGGATCAATGTGGCTTACTCCAAGCGGCGGAATGGGGTTTTTGCCAAGATTGATTTTTCTAATCTCAGTGCCGCTCCCGTTGGTGTGGGGCGGACAGTGGTAGAGCGGGAAATTAATGTGGGACCAAGGCGATCGATCAATCTTGCGGCTCCCGGTCATGATATGACGGTATTCAATCTCCGGGGCAAGTTGGAAAATGTCAGCGGCACAAGTTTTGCCACTCCCCATGTGAATGCTACAGTGGCTATATTACAGGAATTTGGCGATCGGCAAACCAGTTCGGCAGCGGCTAACTGGGGAGTGGATTCTCGACGGTCAGAGGTGATGAAATCGGTGATTCTCAACTCTGCGGACAAGGTGCAGGATCAAGGAGATGGCAACCTTTTGGGCATGAGCCGGACAGTGTTGGCAAAAGATGAAAAAAATTGGCTAGAGTCCGATGCCTATAGCGACCCGAAAATCCCCCTAGACTTCCAAATGGGCACTGGACACCTAAATGTCTATCGTGCTTACCAACAATTTAGCCCCGGACAACAGCCAGCCGGACAGCCCGCTATGTCGATCGGCTGGGATTATGGCAAGGTAGAAGCAGGTAAGTTCCAAGAATACCCCCTAGATAAACCCCTCACCCAAGGAGGCTTTGCCGCCATCACCCTAAATTGGCAGCGGGTTGTAGATTTGCAAGATAAGAATAAAAATGGGATGTACGAAGTGGGGGAAACCTTTAGCGATCGCGGCTTAAATAATCTTGATCTTTATCTGATGGCGATCGATAGTAATGACCCCAGCCAAAGTGCCTGTGCTTCCATCAGCCCCGCCGATAGCTTGGAGCATATTTTCTGCCCTGTCCCCAAAACTGGCAAGTATAAAATCAGAGTCCAGTACAAAGACCAAGCCAATGAACCAGTCCAAAACTATGGTTTAGCGTGGTGGACGAAGGCATGATTTTCTAATGAAGAGATGCCACGCGCTGCGTGGCATCTCTTCATTCTTTCCCCACCACTTCCCGGACTCGATAGATGGGCTTACCTTGCGACTCGTGGTAGGTACGCATCAGAAGTTCTGCCAATAGACCAAAGCTAAATAGTTGTACCCCAGCTAGTAATAGCACCACGGCTAAAATCAACAGAGGACGATTGCCGATACTTTCTCCGAGAAATACCTTCACAAAGGTCAAGTATCCACCGAGGAGCGTCCCCAACACGATCGACAGCAAGCCAAACAAGCCAAAGACGTGCATGGGACGGGTGAGAAATTTCTTCATAAACCAGATGGTGAGGAGATCCATTGCCACTCGAAAAGTTCTGCCCAAACCGTACTTACTTTGACCATAGCGGCGGGGATGGTGCCGCACTGGGACTTCGGTGATTCTTGCTCCTTCAATAAAAGCCAAGGCGGGTAAGAATCGGTGTAGCTCGCCGTAGAGATTCATATCCGCCAGTAGCTCCGCCCGATAAGCCTTAAGGGAACAGCCGTAGTCGTGGAGTTTGACTCCCGTGACTAGGGCAATCAGACGATTGGCGGCGATCGAGGGCAGTCTTCTGGTCAAAAATTTATCTTGGCGTTGTTTGCGCCAGCCACTCACCAGATCGTAACCCTCATCTAGCTTGGCTAGAAGCATTGGAATATCTGCTGGGTCATTTTGCAAATCACTATCAAGGGTGACGATCGCCTGTCCTTGGGCATAGTCAAACCCCGCTGCCATCGCCGGAGTCTGGCCATAGTTCCGCCGCAGCAAGACACTGATTATCGTGGGATATTTAGTCGGAGCTTGCTTTAGCCATTCGGCAGAGCCGTCACTAGAGCCATCATCTACCAAAATGATTTCGTAGCTAAGATGATTACTTTCTAGGGTTTCCGTAATCAATGCCAATAAAACTGGCAAGCTATCAATTTCGTTATAGACAGGCAAAACAACAGATATCAGGGGTTTAGTCATGGATCAACCTTTACCATTCCACCTTCATCACCATTTGTAATGTCCCCAGACCTGACTCCTTGCTGGAAATATGACGCACCTCAAACAAGGCATACATGTCTTTCGGCTGGGGGTTGCCCTTAGAGACTCCTGTAAACCCCGTGGCAATCATAAAACCACAAATACCTTTGGTTTTCTGACAGCGTTGATCCCATTTTTTCTTGGCTTGGATATGGATCGAGTCTTGGGCAGAAAAATCATGGAAGAAGTACAGCTCTTGGTTAGCCATTTTGAGAATCGCAATATCGTAGGTCTCTTCCTCAAAGGGGTCTTCCCCCGGATTAAAGATAATGCCCTCCAATCCTCCAGCCGCAACAATCCGCTCCACAATAACTTTGGCCTTAGGACGAGTAGTTTGCAACATTAAAATGGGCAGTCCTTCACCTTTTTGCTGCAATTGGGGGTTAGGTTGATGGTGCTTGGCGGCGGACTTGATCAAGTTAAAGGCATCCCAAGGCATCACTCCCAGACTATAGAAAAACCCTGAGGGAATCAAGTCATCCTTGAGGGGAAAATCATCATCTTCGCCATCATCTTCATAATCATCGTCGTATTGCCCTTCTCCCATTTCTAGGAGTTCTTTCGCCACTTCCGTGAGGGTGACGACTTTGACAGGAATTGGTTGGGGGATGATTTCGGGGTGGTTCTGGTCTGGGGGAGGGGTAATATTATAGGTTTTTTTCAGGCTAGGGAAGTTGTTGTGGAGTTTGCGATGGCAGTCACTAAAGAATTTGTGGATAGCTTCTAGGGTGACGGCTAGGGCGATCGCTTCCTCTTCGTACAGGGTGGGACGCATTCCCTCAAAGGGGTGAATCGAACCGAACTGAGGCGTAATCTCTGACAGGGGCAGATCCGCCATGTCCACATCGTCATCTTCGTCTTCCGATTCACTACTAAAGGTAAGAAATAGACAATCCTGCCCCAAAAAAGCCTGCTCAATTTCTCCCATAGAACCTTGACCGAGGGCGGCGGCTCGAAACCGAATCAGGGAATCAAGGGAGCGATAAAGCACCACCCCGTAATCTAATTCCAACATGCCGATCACTGTGGCGTAGAGTGTGCCTAAGTCCCATTGATTGAGTTCGATGGAAATCACTTGGTGGTCGGCGACGAGTTCCCATGGGGCATCAGCCCATAGCTCGTAGGCTCTTTCAATCAACAGGTCTGCATACTGGGGTGGTAGTTTCGGCTGCCGGGAAGGGCGAATTTCGGCTAGGCGTTCAAATAGCTCATCGATAATAGGTAGCTCTGTGACGTAATCTACGGTTATTTCTAAATCCTGCAATACTCCCCGCAAGAAAAATTGAATCTCGCGATCGCGCACTACGATCTTTTGGGGACGAGAGGGACGAGCCGGACTCTGGGGCTGCTCCATGGCTTTGATCAATGCCCTAACCATTGCTTCGGGACCAGTTTCGATCGAGATAATATCCATTGATCGAACCATCCCCTCCGCTCCATCTACCCAGAGGATAAATTGTCCCGGTTTCTCGGATGTTTCTGGATTATCTAAACCATCTAGAGTTCTGCGGTCTCCTTCCCACACTGTTGGTGTCTGGGGAAGTTTCATGAGGCGGCGGAGTGTCGTATTGGGCAAGGCATTCATCATATCAATACAATTAGTTTTACGTGTAAAAATGGGGGGTAGTTCTAGAGTAATAATTTTTCCTAGTTGGGATATCTCCTGCATTGCGGGGGACATCTTGACTTAATTCTTTAGCACTACCAATATATAGATTTAATAGAATCTAGCAAATTGCAAAGGTATCATCATAACGTAATCATAGTAGGGAACAGTCTTACCTGTAACCGTTTTCCGAGAATTTTATTGACAGATTCTAAAAATAAATCATATATATGGCGATCCTAAATCATTTGCGAACAGTTACTAAGTCAACTTGCTTCTGGCAGATGGTTTCACCCACCTCCGGCGGGTGAAACCATCTAGGGTTGCTATATATGGCGATCCTAATTGAGTTTAGAATTTTAGAGGGGTGAGAACTTCTCCTCCGGGCTACTGTGTACACACAAGTCTACTCTGACTACGTTTCAGGGTTTAATCTCCCCAGCCCCCCTTAAAAAGAGGGGGGAATTAATTTAAGTCCCCCTTAAAAAGGGGGATATTCTCCATCCAACGAGATGATTAACACTTGTGTGTACACGGCAGCCCTCCAGGGGAGACGTTCTCAACCCATTTAGGATGGCTATAGCAACCGCCAAGGGGGTTGAGATGATTTTGGTTGTGGAACCCTCGCAAAGTGGGGGTTCCACAATCTGCTTGGCGACGGCTATATCTCGGTCTCTCTTAATAGAATGGTAGTTCTTCAGGGATATCCTGCGTAGCGTGTGGGATGCTCCTAAATTTTTGGGGTAATATTTAGTAAAGTTAGGTGGTGTAAAGTTAGGTGGTATAAATTCTAGTGACTCTAGGTAAAACTATTGAGGAGATGGGTATCTGATGATTAAGTTAAACCTAGGTACATTGAAGTGTTTTGAAATTGTGACGAACCAGTTTCAAGACATGGGAGTTGTGTTTCAAAATGCGATCGCGATCGAGCCTTCCAACCCCGCCTATTTTTCTCCCACCAGCAAAATCCTCTTACTGGGCAATCCTAAACAGGGTTGGCTAGAGGCAACATTCAGTACCCCAATATCGGCTATTCAGTGTCGGATTACAAGTTCTCAACGGACGATCATGTCTGTTCATGATGCCCAAGATG
Source organism: Phormidium lacuna HE10JO (assembly GCA_943370025.1). GTDB lineage: Bacteria > Cyanobacteriota > Cyanobacteriia > Cyanobacteriales > JAAUUE01 > JAAUUE01. The sequence continues at coordinate 21,157 of CALRPI020000059.1, forward strand.
TGTTATTAGGACGTACCGAATTAGAAGAAGCAAACTTAACTGGTTCTTCGTCCAATCTCCATGCCAATCAATCTTTAAAGTTAGCATTTTCAGCAATTGCCAAGGTCACTTTCTATGCTTTTGATGGTCAAATTACCCTGAGTGAATTTAGTTTCCAGAAATAAGATTTTTTCTAGCTGGTGCCCCTTGATTGATGATATGTTTAGGGGCGCACTTCGTGCGCCCCTAAACGTGTATTTTGGATTTACTCGTTTGGAAGTTTTTGCGGGCTGAACGTGGTCGAAGCCAGCAAAAATTTCCAGAATCCTAGATATAGCAACCGCCAAGGGGGTTGAGATGATTTTGGTTGTGTAATCCCAAATTAAAAAACTGGTTTCACCAGTTTTTTAATTTACAGCACCTCGCGTTCAAATGAGACACGCCACAAATATTGAAAGTCCTATCAATGTTGGGTTTGAGAGTGGGTGGCTGTAGCCAGCCACTCTCAAATTACTGTAAATCCCTACACAGCAAGGTATTCAAAATCTTATTTGTATCAATTATTTGGCAAAATGGTGTAACCCCCGCCAAGCGGGGGTTACACAACCTGCTTGGCGACAGCTATAATTTGTTCGCAGTGCGTAGAACCTATTTGTTCTAACTGTTTTGGTGTTTGCTATAGCAGTCCTAAATCATTTGCTAACCACTTGCCAAATTAATTTGCTTTTGACAGATGGTTTCACCCGCCTTCGGCGGGTGAAACCATTTAGGATTGCTATATATTTAGGTAAATAAGGGAAATATCAGTATTTTCTCCCTAGCGAAAAGCTTTAATATCTTATAAAATTCACAGCAACCACTTGCTGTTATTCAGACAATCCTCAAGTTAAGCCCTAAATTCCATGTCATCTGAAAGATTACCTCTATCCTTAAATCATCAACAAACTAACTATTATGTAGATCACGATAGAAATACAGAAGATAGCTCTGTGGATGCGATATGGTGTCTAGATATGATGGCTCATTTGCCCCATGGAGTGCGATCGCTCGATATAAATAATTACTCTCAGCTTTATCTCAACCCAGCAGCGGCGGCGATCTTTCAGTGGAATGCCTCCCCCGGCAAGCCCCCAGCCTCTTGGCTCGATCGAGTAGATACGGTTGATCGTCCCTACCTTTTAGATTGTTTTCAGGAATTACTCTCCCTAGATACTACTGAGACTACGGAAGTAGAATATTGTCTGACTATGGCTGATGGTAGTAGTCGTTTAATTCAGGAGAAATTGTGGCTAGTTAAGGATCGAGGCGGTGTCCCCAGCAGGATTAATGCCATGATCCTTGAGGTCAAAGAACCCCAGAAAGCCACGACGGAATTGCGACAGGTACAATCTTTTCTAGAAAATGTCTTGGATAATGCCCCAGTTGGCATCTATGTAAAAAACCTAGATGGGCGCTACTTGATGGTCAATCGCTATTGGGAGTTTATGCACCACCTCAGTTGTGGTGAGGTAATAGGGCATCTTGATCGGGAATTTTTTTCCCCACCTGAAATCATCGAGTTTCGAGCTAGCGATCGCTTAGTCATCGACCAGCGCACTTCGGTGACTAGTGAAGGGGAAATTTATCAAGAAGATGGCTTACATAACCTCCTAAAAACCAAATTTCCCATCTGCAACTCCCAGGGAGAGGTTTGTGCTATTGGGGGCATCGTCACAGATATTACCGATCGCAAATTCATGGAACAGGAACTTCAGGAAAAGGAAGAGTTTTTGCGGAGTATCTATCACGGCATTGACCAGAGTATTTTTGTGATTGAGGTAGGCTCGGATGGGCAGTTTCGCTCCTTGGGTTGGAATGAAAGAGCAGAGCAGGATTTGGGAGTTACCTCGGCGGCGGGCTACGGCAAAACAATGAGCGAAACCTTTGGGGAAGAAATAGCCGCAGTCTGGGAACAGGATTACCAGCGTTGTGTGACTATGGGGCAGACTATTCGATCAGAACAATCTTTCTTGATCGCAGATGAGGAACACTGGACAATCAACACTCTCAACCCCATCTGGGATGCGAACGGGCGGGTGCATAGATTAATTGGCAGCTCGATGGATATTACAGCTCAAAAATTAGCCGAAAAGAAACTCAAGCAGCAGGAGCAATTTCTGCGGAGTATCTACGATGGGGTCGATATAGCGGTATTTGTTGTAGATATCGACCCTCATGGTAGGTTTATTTGTAGTGACTTTAATGCTAGATGTTTACTAGGTTTAAACCTAATCCGAGAGGAGGTACAAGGCAAGACTCCCATGGAAGCGGTAGGAGCAGAGATCGGCGAGGTCTGGGAAAGGAGTTACCAAAATTGTGTGGATGCAGGAACCACTATTTATAGTGAAGAGCGGTTTTGCAAAGATGGGCGAGAAATTTGGCATTGGACTGTCCTCACCCCGATTTGGGATGAGCACGATCGCCTCTACCGGATTATTGGCACAGCGACAGATATTACTTCTCTCAAACAGGCAGAACTAAAACTCCAGCGATCGGATGCCATCTATCGCCAAATTGCCAAGCGTGAATCTTTGCTCAATCGATTGAGCACCTTAATGCGGGACTCCTTAGACGTGGAGCAAATTCTCACAACTACGGTGGCAGAATTAAAATATCAACTCCAATTAGATCTGTGCAGTTTTGCTTGGTATCGAACTCCGAGTTCGCAACTCCGGGATGGAGTATCTTTTCCGCAGGCTAACCTTAACTTTCCTAATCCCTGCTGGGAAGTGATCAAAGAAGCAAAGGAACCAGAATTACAAAGTACGATCGGCATTCAGCCCACAGAACTCTTCGGTGATATCAATCAATACCTCCTCCGGGGAGAGATTTATCAGGTAGATAATGTGGAATTGCTTGCCGATAATGTGGCGAAAGAGATGTTGCAGACAGAGGGTTTTGGCTCTGTGGTTTTTGTGCCGATCGAGGCTTTGAATGGGTTGGGATTAATTACCTGTGCCCAGATCGGCATTGGCAATACTTTGCTGAATAGTCGCACCACTGGTCAAGAGTTGTGGTCAGGAATTATGTATCAACTCAGCACCGCCATTAACCAAGCCCAACTCTACAAAACTAGTCAAGAGCGAGCTAAAGAACTATCCCAGACCTTAGAGGAGTTGACCCGAACTCAGACCCAATTGATTCAAACCGAGAAAATGTCTTCTTTGGGGCAGATGGTGGCGGGAGTTGCCCACGAAATTAATAATCCAGTGAATTTTATCTACGGCAATCTTTCCTATATTCAAGAATATACCGATAGTCTGTTGCGCCTTGTTGGTTTGTATCAAGATTCCTATCCCCAGCCCCCAGAGGTGATTAGTCAGGAAATTGAGGATGTTGAGCTAGAATACCTCAAAGAAGACCTGCCGAAAATTCTCCAATCTATGCACGTCGGTTCGACGAGAATTCGGGAAATTGTCAAGTCTTTGCGGACTTTCTCCCGTCTGGATGAGGCAGAGATGAAGGCGATCGACCTCCATGAAAATATCGATAGCACCTTGTTAATTCTCCAAAATCGCCTCAAGGTCAGTTCTGGTTACAATCCGATCCAGATTATTAAAGACTACGGTGCTCTACCCCTTGTGGAATGCTACGCCGGGCAACTAAATCAGGTATTGATGAACTTGATTGCCAATGCGATCGATACTCTAGAGGAGAAAAAGAACGCGGCTGGCAAAATTACGATTCAGACCAGTCTCTTGGCAAAATCAGACCCCGATGCCTTGGGATTTGTGGGCATCAGAATTACTGACAATGGTCAAGGGATGCCCCAATCGGTTATCGATAAGATATTCGATCCTTTTTTCACTACCAAACCCATTGGTAAAGGTACTGGGTTAGGATTAGCCATTAGCCATCAAATTATTGTGGAAAAACATTACGGCGAGCTACTGGTCAAAAGTACCCCCGGTGAAGGCACAGAATTTCTGATTAAAATTCCTCTCCAACAGCATAACCATAACTATTCTCAAACCCAGATTAGCAAAACTGCATAGAAATCCTTACAGCATTTTGCGTTCAAATGAGACACAAGACAAATATTGAAAGTCTTATCAATGTTGGGTTTGAGAGTGGGTGGCTACAGCCACCCACTCTCAAACTGCTGTAGCTAAGGATTGGTGGACGTGGGAGTCGAAGGATTAGAAGAATTGGTGGTGGAGCCTAGGTTGCGGAGTCGCTCTAGTTGTTGACGGCGAAACTCTTCACTGTTGCTGTCTAGACTGCGGCGCTGTTGTTCGCTGACTTCATTGGCATCCCTAGAGGGGGCATTTTGCGATCGCAGAATCAGATCAAACATATTCAAACCGCCATTACTGCCGCCAATGGTGGAGCCGGGTTCATTGGGGCGGAGATTGGGGTCGATCGTGCTTTGCGGGTTCTGGGCAAAGCTAGGGATAAATATCGCCGCCACCGTTGTGATCCCCAAGCTCCACATCAAACTAGCAATCCCGATCCGAGAAATTTTAGAATTAACTTTAAAATTAGAATTAAATATTTGATGAAACATATAGTTTACCAATAAGGTTAAGGGCTGGATATAACGTTTACCAAGTTAGGGCAGTAAATCTATAGAATCTATTTGATATCTCTTGATTTCAACTAATTATTCTCGTAGGATGCGTTAGGCAGTAGCCGTAACGCATCAGTATCAGGGAAAGATGCGTTACGGCTGTCGCCTAACACATCCTACCTTGAAGATATCAAATGGGTTCTATAGTTGCGAGTTTCGGAATCTTACGTCACAATCACCATCAGGATGCAATTACCTTGATCACAAGGATACAGACTCCTATTTACTGAGATCGTTCCCTATTTATGACACAAAATTCAGCAGTCCCGCAAGGGCAAATCAGGTTGGGTCAGAGCAATATCACCGTTACACCTCTGGGGATTGGGACTTGGGCTTGGGGAGATCAGCTTTTCTGGAGCTACGGCAAAGATTATGGGGCAGCTCAAGTGGAAGAAGCTTTTACTGCTACTTTGGAAGCTGGCATTAACTGGTTCGATACCGCAGAAGTTTATGGCTTGGGAGAATCAGAAAATCTGCTGGGTAAATTTATGCGGCAAACTAGCCAAGAGGTGGCGATCGCGACCAAATATATGCCCCTGCCTTGGCGGTTCACAGCCCAATCCGTCTCTGATGCCCTCAATGCTAGTCTCGATCGCCTCCAAGTAGACCACGTTGCCCTCTACCAAATCCACTCTCCCTTTGCCTTCTTGATGAGCCAATCAGATTTGATGAATGCCCTCGCCGAGGAAGTCCAGCGGGGCAGGATTGGGGCAGTGGGGGTGAGCAACTATTCGGCAACCCAGATGGAAGAGGCACATGGATATCTAGCCGCCAAGGGAGTTCCCCTAGCAGTTAATCAGGTGCAGTATTCCCTGCTGGCACGGCAGATTGAGAGTAATGGGGTTTGGGATGCGGCGCAAAAATTAGGGGTGACAATTTTGGCTTATAGTCCCCTCGCTCAGGGTTTGGTGACGGGGAAATATACCCCAGAAAATTACACTGAACCCCAAGGGGCAAGGCGGTTTGATCGCCGCTTCAGCAAGGAAGGTTTAGGTAAGCTTACGCCCGTGTTAAATCTCCTTAAGGAATTGGGCAACAAGTACGATCGCACCCCTGCTCAAGTGGCACTCAACTGGCTGATATGCCGGGGCGCAGTCCCGATTCCGGGAGCAAAAAATGCTCAACAAGTCCGGGAAAATGCTGGGGCTTTGGGGTGGAGTTTAACGGAAATGGAGGTAAATCAACTATCGGGAGTTATCCCAAATTAAAAAACTGGTGAAACCATTTTTTTAATCTAAATCCCTACACAGCAAGGCATTCAAAAATTTATTTGTATCAAGTATTTACAGCAGTTTGAGAGTGGGTAGCTACAGTCACCCACTCTCAAACCTAAATTTTGATAAGCATTTTATACAGTTGCATCGTGTCTTATTTTGAACAAAATCTGCTGTAGGATTGCTATAGCGATCGTCAGAGAAGTCCTAGACTGACTTTCTCGTTTGGTGGTTTTTACTGGCTCCGATGTCTCTCGGCTTGAAAAAAATTCCCAATTCATCAAAGAGATTTTTGTTAACTTATATGACAATTGACTTTGTTAATACTCGGAATATAGTTAATTAATGTAACGAATTTTTGACCAAATCTTATCAAATTGTGTCAGCTTTCGGGCTGAACTGCTTATAAATTGTCATTTTCTGTTACAACCAATTATGTATTAGTCAGCAGTTGAGTTTCTAGTCCTTCATCTTCAAACCTACAGGAATGGAAACTAACCAGTGCCTTAGCGTTGGCTCTCAACTACCCTTACTAATAACTTAACGATGACCATCTGACTGATGAGAATAAACTAAGGAGCAATTACTTTTATGTTCACCAACGTCAAGCCCACCATTCGCCACATTAGCCCTAGTAATCTAAATGGTCGTCACTTGCTGAAGGTGGTCTATGTCGTCTTAGAAAGCCAATACCAGAGTGCCATCTCTGGGGCTGTGCAGTCGATTAATTCCAATCACCCCAGTTTAGCGATCGAGATCAGCGGCTATTTGATCGAAGAACTCCGCAGCCCAGAAAATTATGAGGCTTTCAAGGTAGATGTGGGCAACGCCAATATCTTCATTGCTTCCTTGATTTTTATTGAAGACTTGGCAGAAAAAGTCGTCGCCGCCGTGGAACCAGTCCGAGATAACTTAGATGTAGCAGTAGTATTTCCTTCCATGCCCGAAGTGATGCGCCTGAATAAAATGGGCACCTTCAGCATGGCACAACTGGGGCAGAGCAAGAGTGCGATCGCCCAATTCATGAAAAAACGCAAGGAAAAATCCGGCTCCTCCTTCCAAGATGGAATGCTCAAGCTCCTGCAAACCCTGCCCAAAGTGCTGAAATATCTGCCCATGGACAAGGCTCAAGATGCCCGGAACTTCATGCTCAGTTTCCAATACTGGTTGGGCGGCTCTTCGGATAACCTAGAAAACTTCTTCCTGATGCTGGCGGATAAATACGTCTTCAAGGGTGAGAAAACCATGAGCTTTCAGGAGCCTGTTACCTACCCTGATATGGGCATCTGGCATCCCATGGCAACCCAGATGTTTGAAGATGTCAAGGAATACCTGAACTGGTACGATACCCGGAAAGATATTTCTGCTGACCTGAAGGATCCCCTTGCTCCCACCGTGGGCTTAGTGTTGCAAAGAACCCACTTGGTCACCGGAGATGATGCCCACTATGTGGCAATGGTGCAGGAATTTGAGGCAATGGGGGCGCGGGTGGTGCCAGTGTTTGCCGGAGGTTTAGATTTCTCCAAGCCCGTAGATGCTTATTTCTATGACCCGATCACCAAAAATTCTTCCGTGGATACCGTAGTTTCCCTGACCGGATTTGCCCTCGTCGGTGGTCCAGCTCGTCAGGATCATCCCAAGGCGATCGAATCCCTGAAGCGCCTCAACCGTCCCTATATGGTGGCTTTGCCCCTAGTATTTCAAACCACGGAAGAATGGGAAGATAGCGATCTGGGGTTACATCCAATCCAAGTGGCTCTGCAAATTGCCATTCCCGAACTAGATGGAGCGATCGAGCCGATTATTCTCTCTGGGCGAGATGGAGCCACCGGTAAAGCGATCGCCCTCCAAGACCGGATTGAAGCCGTAGCCAAACGGGCATTAAAATGGTCTAACCTGCGCCGCAAACCCAAGCTAGATAAGAAAGTCGCCATCACGGTGTTTAGTTTCCCTCCCGACAAGGGGAATGTGGGGACAGCCGCCTATCTAGATGTGTTTGGCTCCATCTATAAAGTCATGGAAGCATTGCAAAACAATGGCTACGACCTGCCAGAACTGCCAGCATCTCCTGAAGCTCTGATGCAGGAAGTGATCCACGATGTCCAAGCTCAGTACGCCAGCCCAGAATTAAACATCGCCTACCGCATGTCCGTCCCTGAGTACGAAAAACTCACCCCCTACTCCGTCCGTCTGGAAGAAAACTGGGGCGCACCTCCGGGGAACCTGAACAGCGATGGTCAGAATCTGTTGGTCTTTGGTAAGCACTTTGGTAATGTTTTCATCGGTGTCCAGCCCACCTTTGGCTACGAAGGCGACCCCATGCGCCTGCTCTTCTCTAGGTCTGCCAGCCCCCACCACGGTTTTGCTGCCTACTACACCTATTTAGAAAAAATTTGGGGAGCCGATGCGGTGTTGCATTTCGGGACTCATGGTTCCTTGGAGTTTATGCCCGGTAAGCAGATCGGCATGTCGGGAGATTGCTACCCCGATAACTTAATCGGTAATATTCCCAACTTGTATTACTACGCTGCCAACAACCCCAGCGAAGCCACGATCGCCAAGCGCCGCAGCTACGCCGAAACCATTTCCTACCTCACTCCTCCCGCCGAAAATGCCGGACTCTACAAGGGTTTACAGGAATTGAGCGAGTTGATTGCCTCCTACCAAACCCTGAAGGATACGGGACGGGGTGTGTCGATCGTCAACACGATCATGGATAAAGCCCGGCTGGTCAACCTCGATAAAGATGTGGAACTGCCCGAAGCTGATGCCAAGGATTTAGACAACGAAGCACGGGATACTGTTGTGGGTTCCGTCTATCGCCGCTTGATGGAAATTGAATCTCGCCTCCTGCCCTGCGGTTTGCATGTGATCGGCAAACCCCCCAGTGCCGAAGAAGCGATCGCCACCTTGGTAAATATTGCCAGTCTCGATCGTCAAGAAGAAGGACTACTGGGCTTACCGGGGATCATCGCCGCCAGTATGGGTCGAGATATTATGGATCTGTACCGGAGTAGCGATCGAGGCATTCTCGAAGACGTGCAACTCTTGCAAGATATTACCCTCGCTACCCGTGCTGCCGTCAGTGCCTTGGTGAAAGAGCAAACCGATGCTGATGGTCGTGTCTCCCTCGTTTCCAAGCTGAATTTCTTCAACATGGGCAAAAAAGAACCTTGGATCGAAGCTCTGCACAAAGCTGGCTATCCCAAGGTCGATCCCGAACCCATCAAGCCCTTATTTGAGTATTTGGAATTTTGTCTGCAACAGGTTTGTGCCGATAACGAATTGGGGGCATTACTAAAAGCTCTCGAAGGCGAGTACGTCCTCCCCGGTCCCGGCGGCGACCCGATCCGCAACCCCGATGTCCTACCCACCGGCAAAAATATCCACGCCCTCGATCCCCAATCTATCCCCACGGCAGCGGCGGTGCAGAGTGCGAAATTGTTGGTCGATCGCTTAATCGAAAAGCAAGTGGCTGATAACAATGGGGCATATCCAGAGACGATCGCCTGTGTATTGTGGGGAACCGACAATATCAAAACCTACGGTGAATCTCTCGCCCAGATCATGTGGATGATCGGGGTGAAGCCAGTGCCGGATGCTCTGGGACGGGTGAATAAGCTGGAACTCTTGAGTTTAGAGGAGTTGGGTAGACCAAGAATTGATGTGGTGATTAACTGCTCCGGGGTATTCCGAGACTTGTTTATTAATCAAATGAATCTCTTGGATAAAGCCGTGAAAATGGCTGCGGAAGCTGATGAACCTCTGGAGATGAATTTTGTCAGGAAACATGCTCTAGCTCAAGCTGAAGAATTAGGCGTAACTCTCAGACAAGCGGCGACTAGAGTATTCTCAAACGCTTCCGGCTCCTACTCTTCCAACGTCAACCTCGCGGTGGAAAATAGCACTTGGGAAAATGAATCAGAATTGCAGGATATGTACCTCGCCCGGAAGTCCTTTGCCTTTAGTGCCGATGACCCCGGCACCATGGGACAATCTCGGCAGATTTTTGAATCGGCGCTGAAAACTGCCGATGTCACCTTCCAGAACCTAGATTCTTCAGAAATCTCCCTCACGGATGTCTCCCACTACTTCGATTCTGACCCCACCAAGCTGATCTCCCGTCTCCGCACCGATGGCAAAACCCCCACGGCATTAATTGCTGATACCACCACAGCCAATGCCCAAGTCCGCACCCTCTCGGAAACTGTCCGTCTGGATGCCCGGACGAAGCTCCTGAATCCTAAATGGTATGAAGGGATGCTCTCCCACGGCTACGAAGGGGTCCGGGAACTCTCGAAGCGATTGGTGAACACCATGGGCTGGAGTGCCACAGCGGGAGCAGTGGATAACTGGGTCTACGAAGATACCAATGCCACTTTCATTGAAGATGATGCCATGCGGCAGCGCCTGATGAATCTCAATCCTCACTCCTTCCGCAAGATGGTGGGTACTCTCTTGGAAGTGAATGGCCGGGGCTATTGGGAAACCAGCGAGAGCAATCTAGACAGGTTGCGCCAACTCTACCAAGAAGTGGAAGACCGTATTGAAGGCGTAGAATAAACTCAAACGGGGGCATAATTACGCCCCCGTTTTTTATCCTTGAAAATTAGGGTTTTGGAAGATTTGATTAACTGTTAGCTGCCAATTGGGAACTACTTCAGAACTGATCAATTGCTCTCCAGTTACGATCGTATCTTCGTATTTACCTTCCACCCACTTACAGACAGTGATTTGTTGCATTTCTGGGTCTACAATCCAATATTCGGCGATCGCCCTAGCCTCATATTCAGTATGTTTATAACCTCAAGGGGTGACAAAGGGGTTGAAAGCTAGAGAGAGATAGGAATGTAGAGCAAAGTAGCCCAAAAAGAAATAAGGTAGTTGTATTCACAACCACCTAAATCAAATGTTCCCATCATTTTATCAGACCTGCCTTCAAGCAAACCTCAGT
>CALRPI020000060.1:0-31812 GCA_943370025.1 Phormidium lacuna HE10JO
CAGTCCGTGACCTTCCGGTTGGGATTGATTGGTTTTCTTGGTTTTACTTGCACATCTCCTGTGGTGGCACGGCGTTGAAACCACAGATTGATTGTGTTGCGGCTGATATTGAATATTTGGCTGGCTTCGCTTTTCTTCATCCCATCCAGTTCAATTGCATTGAGCACTTTCTGGCGCAGATCGTAGCTATAGGCTTTTGCCATAGTTTTTCACCGATGTATGACGTTTTTCTCTCTTTATTATATATCACGTCCTAATTATTCTGTCCAGTACTATATATAGCGATCCTAAATCATTTGCGAACAGTTACTAAGTCAACTTGCTTATGGCAGATGGTTTCACCCGCCGGAGGCGGGTGAAACCATTTAGGGTTGCTATAGTTACAGGAGAATTTCAAGGAGTTGGGGCAAGGATTCGCTGCACGATCTGTACGCCAGTTAAAGCCTGCCAGCTAAACAAACCAAGGATAACGACATTTATCCCAATATGGGTGTATCTTGCCCAAGTACTGCCCTTTTGCATCAAGGGAGACAAGCCTGCGGACAGGGCAATTAAACCAGTCATCCCTAAACCAGCCACGAGATGAGGGGCGACAAATAATTTGCCATTATTAATATAGGTAACAGCCATCCCACCAATACTGCCCAAGACCATCAGGACGAGGACGATCGAACCCACTTGGTAATGTTTGAGATTAAACTTACCCTGAATCAGGGCTTTTTTCTTCTCGCCTTCGGCTTTACGGGTTCTTCTAATTTGGATACCTAGATACATGGCATAGATAGAAATACCTAGCAAAGTCCACATCAGTACCGGGTGGAAAAACTGCATAGCAAACTTAATATCATCAGGAATTGCATCAATCATCTCTATCTCCTCAAAGGTTCTTCTTCTCAAATTACAGTTAGAGGGCATTTATAAATTGGCTAGAAGGTACGATTTTCGGGGCGGAAATCATACTTTATAAATAGCCTCTATAAATAGCCTCGTAAATCAGCATCACGAAAATTAACATAGCACAATCTTCAGTTTTCAGGTGGCAGGATTAGATTCTTGGGTGATGTTCTGAAATATCCCCGAAGTTGGGAATCTAATATCATCTTGATAAATCTCTCCCAAGACTAAACGAGGATCGGGATAGAGAGTCAAAGCATGGGCGTGTTGCTCTTTGCTGACAACCCCCGGCAGATCCCAGCCACCGGGGGGTCTCTGGTGGATAGCTAAAAATGTAGATGGAACTGCTAACCGCCATTCTTATGGCGATCGCTCACCTTCGTCATATCCAAAACTGGAGTTCCGGGAGGCAAAAGGATCACTGGATGGGAAGGACTAACAGAAATAATATTTAACAGCACTTCTTTATTTCCTGTTTAGTTAGGAGAGCATCTCAATTAGGCAAGGGCGAAGCATTCCGGCGGTAAATCTCTGGTTTTTATTTATAAATTGCCTACCAGAATGCTTCGCGCTTACGACTATATTTGCAAAACTGAGATACTCCCTTCGCTAGTAGTTAATTTTGGTGTTGTATACTAACGAAGTAAGGTATTTTACCAAGCGTATTTTGTATAGGTAGGTAGTGGTGAACGATCGAGGACAGCAACAAATTTATCAATCCCTAGGGACTCCTGCCAGCTACTATGCTCTACTGGAACTGCATCCTGCTGCCTCCCCTGTAGAAATTCGCCGTTCTTACCGGGAGCTAAGTAAGCGCTACCACCCCGATACGACAACTCTGCCTCAAGAAATCGCCACCGCCCAGTTTCTCAAACTCAACGAGGCTTATGCCACCCTGAGCAATCCAGAAAGGCGATCGCTCTACGACCAATCTCTGAAATATTCCAAATACAACGTCATCCAACCCCCAGCGGATTTAAATACCCCTGTTAATCAACCAAAACCCGTTCGTTCCTCTGCCTATCTTGACCCCAGCGATCGCCCCCTTTCCTCTGGGGAAATTTCGGCTCTCTTATTTTTGGGATTAGCTCTCGTGGGTTGTCTGATCTTAGCAATCGGTCTGGGCTTAACTAGGGGGGATACTGCCGTGACGATCGGCGATGGTCTAAAACCAGTAAAATCTAAGCCAGTAGAATCTAAGCCCAGCTATTTTCCCCACTTGCCTGTATTCTCTTTCCCGACTATTGAATAAGTAATCAAAATTTTCTCTAACAAGGGCACAAAGCCTGTCGCCCCTACCCAAAAAACTGAAATATAAAAAACTATGCCTCTCCCTAGTGCTGATACGCCTCTCTATAATCATCCCCTGCCAGACATTGAACAATGGTTAACCCAGATGGGCTGTGAACAAGACCGGGAGCAATTGCACTGTTGGCGAGTAGACCAAGCAAGCTGGCGGGCAGAGCTTTGTCTAGAAGTAGAAGAGCTAACGGTCAATTATCTCCGAGCAGGTGAAAGTGGGCGAGATATCCAGCGGTCTTTTAAGTATTCCCTCAGTCGTCAAGATGTAGAAGATGCAGTTCTTGCCGGACCTTAAGACTCCTCTGAGAATCTACTCAAATGGTTTTTATATCTTGTAAGGGCGCAAAGTCTTGCGCCCTTATTCAATCTTGGCTCATTAATCTTGAATTTTGTGAATGGGTTGCCCGGGATTTGAACCCGGAACAAATCGGTTAAAAGCCGAGTACTCTACCGTTGAGTTAGCAACCCTCTTTACACTTATTTGTTGAAGTTATGTTTCAATTTTTCAGTCCTTAGTAAGCATAACACAAACTGCCCAAGTTACGTTAATCTAAGATCAACTTGCAGAGTTAATTTGAAAAGTTAATTTGCAAACTTATATTTGAAACCTTAAAAAAATCATGGGTAGTACTTTTGGGCATTTGTTTCGGATTACCACCTTCGGCGAATCCCACGGGGGCGGGGTGGGGGTAATCATTGATGGGTGTCCGCCGCAACTAGAAATTTCTACAGCAGAAATTCAGTGGGAACTCGATCGCCGCCGTCCGGGACAGAGCAAGATCACTACTCCCCGCAAAGAAGCAGACACCTGTGAGATACTGTCGGGCATCTTTGAAGGCAAAACCACTGGCACCCCGATCGCCATATTAGTCAGAAATCAAGATACCCGCTCCCAAGATTACGCCGAAATGGTGCAAGCCTACCGCCCTTCCCATGCGGATGCTACCTACGATGCCAAGTATGGTTTTCGCAATTGGCAGGGGGGCGGCAGATCTTCAGCACGGGAGACCATTGGCAGGGTAGCAGCAGGGGCGATCGCCAAAAAAATTCTCCATCAAGTTGCTGGGGTAGAAATTATCGCCTACGTCAAACGCATCCAACACCTAGAGGCAGTAATTAATCCGGATACTGTCACTCTAGAGCAGGTAGAAAGTAATATTGTCCGCTGTCCCGATCAAGAAGCCGCCGAAAAAATGATCGATCTGATTGAACTGATGCGGCTCCAGAAGGATTCGATCGGCGGTGTAGTTGAAGCAGTCGCCCGTCATGTGCCCAAAGGTTTAGGAGAACCAGTTTTTGATAAACTAGAGGCAGACCTCGCCAAAGGGATTATGTCCCTCCCAGCCACTAAAGGCTTTGAAATTGGTTCGGGTTTTGCCGGAACCCTCATGAGTGGAAGTGAACATAATGATGAGTTCTACACTAACTCTCAAGGACAAATTCGCACTACCACCAACCGCTCTGGGGGCATTCAGGGAGGTATAAGCAATGGAGAGCAGATAATTTTACGGGCTGCATTTAAGCCAACTGCTACCATAGGACAAGAGCAACGTACAGTGACCAAAACCGGAGAAGCAACTGTCCTAGCTGCCAAGGGTCGTCATGACCCCTGTGTTCTGCCTAGGGCTGTACCAATGGTGGAAGCAATGGTAGCGTTAGTCTTGTGCGATCATCTCCTCAGGCATCAGGGTCAGTGTAAGACATTAATACAGTGAACAGTAATACAGTAATACAGTAAACAGTAAACAGTGATTATACATAGTCTCTAACCGATAACTGATGCTTCGACAAGTCTTACAGTGAGCTTGTCTAACTGCTCAGCACAAGTAACTGATAACTGGTAACTGAATAATCCTATGGTAAGTACAATGGACTCTGAATTTCTAATTCAATTTTGGGGAGTGCGGGGCAGTGTCCCTTCTCCCGGCAGCGATACCATTCGCTACGGCGGCAACACTTCCTGCATAGAGATGCGGATTGGGGGGAAACGCTTAATTTTTGATGGGGGGACAGGATTGCGGATGTTGGGCAAAAGCCTGAAATCAGAAATGCCCATTGATGCCCATATGTTTTTTACCCACTATCACTGGGATCATATTCAAGGGGTGCCTTTTTTTGCCCCGGCTTTTACGGAAGGTAATTGCCTGCATATTCATGGGGCTGTACCAACTCCCGGTATTTCCATGCAAGATCATTTCCAAGGGCGGGTATTACATATTAATTCTCCGGTACCCGTGCAGCAGCTTCGAGCAGAGATTAAATTCCATGATCTCACCTGTGGCGAGACTTTTGAGGTGGAGGATATTACGATCGAAACTGCCCCCCTCAATCACCCCAACGGGGCAATGGGTTATCGTGTCACCTGGCAGGGGCATTCGGTTTTTTACTGCACTGATACAGAACACTTTGAAGACCACCTCGATGAAAATGTGATGCGTCTAGCTCGGAATGCCGATATGCTGATCTACGATGCCATGTACACCGATGAGGAATATCACGACCCCAAATCTCCCAAGGTGGGCTGGGGGCATTCCACTTGGCAAGAGGCTCTTCGGGTCGGGGAAGCCGCCGGAGTGAAGCGGGTGGCAATTTTCCACCATGAACCAAACCATACCGATGATTTCCTAGATAAAATTGCTCTCCAAGTAGCAGAAATTGCTCCTCAAAGTTTTATGGCAAGGGAAGGTCTAGTAGTTAGTGTGAAATAATGAATAATCACCAATGGGAATGGCAAGAATGGCAAGGTTTGCCCTATTTACGCTGTAGTTTGCTCCAAGATTTCCAGCATGGTTTTTTTACCCAACATTTTGCCCCCCAGTTGCCAGAGGAATTAGTCCAAGTCTTACAACCAGAGGCGCAGGTATACCGGGTGAAACAGGTACATGGAAAGCGAGTTTTGCCCACAGGTGATGTGGTAGCAGGCGTGGAGGCAGATGGTTTGTGGACTGAGGATGCCCTCGCAGCAGTATGGGTCTGTAGTGCCGATTGTACTCCGGCACTGATTGCCGATCGCACTACCGGGAAAGTTGCCGCAGTCCATGCCGGATGGCGGGGCACAGCCCTGAAGATCATTCCCGAAACTATCCAACAATTAATCCAAGCTGGTAGTCAAAAAGAAGATTTGGTGATTGCCCTTGGTCCAGCGATCGCCGGAGAAGTGTATCAAGTCTCGACCCAAGTAGCGGCTGAAGTCGGCGCAAGTATCGTAGATCAGGCTAAGGATTTGGAAACGGCTGAGATTCTGACGGCATTGCAAGACTTACCTAACTGCCCAATTCTGGAAGATGACCATCCCGGCAGAGTGCGTTTAGATGTGCGCCTTGTGAATAATTTGCAAATGCAGCAGTTGGGGATCAATGCCGATCAGATCGCGATCGCCCCCCACTGCACCTATCAACAACCAGAACATTTCTTTTCCTACCGCCGTCAGAAGCTCAAGAAAGTCCAGTGGTCAGGAATTGTCAGCCCCTAGGTTTACCCATGCAGGAATAGCATCAACCATGATTAGTTGGGAGCAGTGGCGATCGCCGGGGAAACGATTAGCAATTCTTCAAGCCTGTCTCATTGGGGTAGTTTCTGGACTATCTGCCGTCATTCTCAAGCAGGGCATTGGTTGGCTGGGGGCATGGCGGATTCAATCTACAGAGTTATTTCCCTCCTTGGTAGTTTTGCCAGCGATCGGTCTGAGTTTTGGCTATCTGTCAGGGCTGCTGCTGGAAAAATTTGCCCCAGAAGCCACCGGTAGCGGCATTCCTCAAGTGAAAGCTGTCTTGGCAAAGTTGCCGATCGTCCTCAATCTCCGGGTCGCTGTAGTCAAACTCCTGAGTACGATCCTCTCCCTCGCTGCGGGTTTAACCATGGGCCGGCAAGGACCAACGGTATTCATCGGGGCTGCCGTTGCCGCCCAAATCAGCCGTTGGCTCCCGAATACTCCAGAGCAAAGACGACAAATAATTGCGGCTGGAGCTGGAGCTGGCCTCGCTGCCGGATTTAATACCCCCCTAGCTGGCACCCTATTTGTGGTGGAAGAACTCCTCCAAGATGTTTCCAATGCCACTCTAGGGGTTGCCATCTTGGCTTGTTTTTTGGGGGCGGTAGTTTCCCGGTTGTTGGGGGGCGGCTCTTTGATCTTGAACTTACTTCTAGGGCATCAATCGGCGAGCTTATCCGTCCCGGAGATTCCTTTTTATCTCCTCTTGGGAATTTTAGCGGGTATTTTTGGTGGCTTGTTTAATCGAGGGATTTTTGCCAGTTTGAGTTGCTACCAACGGCTGCGGTTAGGATTACCAGTACAAATCGGCTTAACAGGGATGGGTTGTGGTGGGATCGTTGCTCTGCTGCCAGATTTGTTTCACAATAATGCTCATCTCCGGGAGGTGATTACTACTGGAGGAGTAAGCTGGGAGTTTGCGGCTCTAGCTTTTTTTGCCTACTTTTTTCTGACCATCTTGTCCTACGGTTCTGGCGCACCGGGAGGATTGTTTCAGCCTTCTCTAATTTTGGGTTCGGCTTTGGGCTATGTGGTGGGGACTTTTGAAGTAGAAATAATGCATGTGGGTTTACCAGCTAGCTATGCCTTGGCGGGGATGGGGGCTTTTTTCAGTGGGGTATCGAAGGCTCCGATGACGGCGATCGTGATGGTTTTTGAACTCACCACGGATTTCAATCTGGTGCTGCCCCTAATGATTAGCTGTGCTAGTTCCTATCTAGTTTCCGATTTTTTTGTTAAGGGTTCTCTCTACCAAAAGCTGCTGGAATGGTATGGATATAAATTGCCCCAGAAGGATTTTCTGACCAATACCCTGACAGATCTAACCGCAGCAGATGTTATGCAACAGCAGGTGGAAACCCTAGCTAGCCATCTCAGTTTAGAAGAAACCCTCTTAGCCTTTACTCGATCGCCCCATCGGGGTTTTCCTGTACTCAAGGAAGGTAAATTAGTCGGCATTATCACTCAATCAGATTTAGATCAAGAGGAGTTGCTCCGTCAGCCCCGGCTGCTACAAGAAATCATGACCCCTAACCCCCTGACCGTGGCTCCCAGTCATCGCCTCCCGGAGGTTTTGTACCTGTTCCATCACTATCAGTTATCCCACCTGCCAGTGATGGAAAATCAGAAGTTAGTAGGGATCATTACGAGAGGAGATATTATCCGAACTGAGGCGAGTAAGCTTCAAGGGGAGGTAAGGTTTCCCACAGATTCTACCTCCTATTTGGTGTATCAAACCCAAGCTCCGGCGGTGGGGAAGGGGAGGATTTTGCTGCCCTTGACTTTGCCCCTATCCAGCCCCCGCCATCTATCGGCACTGGTGCGGTTAGCGGCGACTTTTGCCCAAAATTTTGATTATGAAATTGAGTGTCTTTATCTGCTGCCGGTGGCTTCTGGAGTTCCCCCCAGCCAAGATCCCACCCGGACGACCGAAACTCGTCGCCGTCTCCAGCAAGCGGAACGCCTAGGGCGGGAACTGCGGGTCTCGATTCATACCCAAATTCGCCTCACCCATAATCTGCCCCAGACTATGCTGGATATTTTGTCATCCCGCCCTGTTGATATGCTGATCATGGATTGGCAGCTTTGGTCCTCGGCGATCGCCACGATGATTAACCAAGCCAAGTGTGATGTTCTGTTAGTTAAACTCGGAAATTTGGCCAAGGAAACTCGATCGACTAGCAAAAACTGGTTAGTTCCGGTAGCCGGAGGTCCCAATTCCCAAAGAGCCTTAACCCTACTGCCGGCACTTCTGCATTCAAGGGATGAAATCCGCCTCTGCCAAGTATTTCCTCGGAAAATCTTATTCCCCAATAACACTAAGACCCTAGAAGAAGGGCAAGAACTCCTGATTAAAGCTATCTCGCCAAAATTAAAACACCCTCGGATCAAAATTTCACCATTGAGGGTCTGTGCTGCCTCAGTCAGCGAGGCGGTAATCGATATTGCTGAGAAGGGTCTTTGTGATGGAATAATACTAGGAGCTAGCCGAGAGAGTTTCTTGAGTCAGGTGGTGGGAGATAATATTCCCGCAAAGATTATCTCTGGATGTGATTGTTTAGTAATTATTGTCCGGGGCAAACTCTAAAATCAATTTATTTTGCTAATGATTAAACAACCAGCACCACTCCAGCCGGGGGATTTGCTACAAGTAATTGCCCCCAGTGGAGTTTTACGAGAACCGGAGGCTTATCACCAAGGGTTGGAAGTTTGGCGATCTCAAGGCTATCAAGTTGCGACCCCAGAGTTAACTAGTTGGGGTTACCTGGCGGGAACAGATCAACAGCGTCGCCAGCAACTTAGGGAGGCGTGGGCAAATCCAGAAATTCGGGGAATTATTTGTGTTCGGGGCGGCTATGGTACGGCTCGAATATTAGAAGATTGGCAATGGCTATCTCTGGCGCAGGCAAAAGAGCAATCAAAATGGTTAATTGGTTTTTCTGATATAACTAATCTTCTTTGGAGTCTCTACCAGCAAGGCATTGGCAGCGTTCATGGGGCAGTGTTAACTACCCTAGGGCAGGAACCTCAATGGTCGATTGATCGGCTTTTTGATTTGGTGAGTGGTAAAGCGATCGAACCCCTCCAAGGAATAGGCTGGGGTGGTGGCAAGGTTCAAGGGTTACTTCTAGCTGGGAATTTAACCGTAGCTACCCACCTCCTCGGAACCCCTTGGCAGCCGGATTTGTCTGGAATTATCCTTGCCCTTGAGGATGTCGGTGAGGCTCCCTACCGGATTGATCGCTACCTGACCCAGTGGCGGACTAGTGGGGCATTAGCAAGGGTCAAAGGGATTGCCCTAGGGCGGTTTAGTCGCAGTGAAGCTCCCTTGGGCATTCCTAGTTTGACCATAGAGGAGGTATTACGCGATCGCCTAGGGGACTTAGGGATTCCCATTGTCTCCGGCTTACCCTTCGGTCATGATGGCGAAAATGCCGCTTTACCGGTGGGTAGTTTAGTAGAGCTAGATGGCGATCGAGGCACATTGATAATTTGCTGATAATTCGCTGTTCTAGATGAGTTGCAAAATTGCGCTTTCTAAAGCCTGCACAGCCTGATCAATTTCTGCGGCAGAAACAATCAGCGGCGGGACAAAGCGGATTACCTTTGGTCCGGCAGGAACGAGGAGGAGTCCTTGCTCGATCGCAGCTTTGACCACATCTACAGAAGTTAAGGCAATCTCTGGTTTGATCTGTAAACCATTGATGAGACCCCAGCCTCGGACTTCATCAAAAATTTGAGCATACTTCTGGACGATCGCCCGTAATTTCCCCCGCAGTTGTTCCCCCCGCTCCTGCACGTTTTGCAGGAGTTTTTCTTGGGTGATAGTTTGACAAACCGTTAACCCCGCAGCACAGGCAAAGGGATTGCCGCCAAAGGTACTGGCATGATCGCCGGGGACAAACACATCACAGGATTTCTTGCACATCATCGCCCCGATGGGAATCCCCCCCGCTAACCCCTTGGCACTGGTGAAGATATCCGGCTCGATACCCAGATTTTCGTAACCCCAGAATTTCCCGGTTCTACCCACACCAACTTGGACTTCATCCAGAATTAATAAAATCCCCTTCTCATCACAAAGTTTGCGTAACCGGAGGAAATAATCGAGATCTCCGGGACGCACGCCCCCTTCGCCTTGAAGTGCCTCTAGCATCACCGCCGCTACCCGCCGTTCATTGCGATCGATCTCTTTGATCATCGCCTCTAGCGCAGCAAAATCATTGTAGGGAACGTAGGCAAAGCCCGGCATCAGGGGATCAAAGTTTTGTTGATACTTAGGCTGCCCGGTGGCGGTGACGGTGGCGAGGGTTCTGCCGTGGAAGCTGGCTTGGGCGGTGATAATCACCGGGGCGGCAATTCCCAAGACAGTATGGGCATACTTCCGGGCTAATTTAATCGCCCCTTCATTTGCCTCTGCCCCAGAATTACAGAAAAAGACGCGATCGGCACAGGAATGATCCACGATCCACTGAGCCAAGTCTCCCTGGACAGGAATGTAGTAGAGATTAGAAACGTGGTGTAGGGTTTGAATTTGTTGAGTGACGGTGGTTACCAAAGCTGGATGGGCATGACCCAAGGTACAGGTAGCAATCCCCGCCACAAAATCTAGATAGGATTTGCCTTGGGTATCCCAGACTCGACAGCCCTCACCCCGCACCAAAGCGAGGGGAAAACGACCATAGGTGGTCATGACGGCTGCATCAAAGTCACTAGGGTTGTAGGGAAAGACTGGAGCGACAGCAGGAGCCGATGCGGGGATGAGGGTTTCTAAACTCATGTACTTTAATTCCTGATTAATTACTAGGTTAGGACTTACGTAATATCAACGAATTATCAAGAGTTGTGGAGGTTGTTGCGGGCTGATCGTAGTCGAAGTCCACAATAACTGACCAATGCGTAAGTCCTGTAGGTTTGATTTTAACGGTTATTCAGAAAAATTTGTGTTCTAGGCATCAAAATTTCCAAGAATTCCTTGAGTTTTAAGAATGGATTGGATTTCTTGAGTTACTAATTCTGGTGATTGATTAGCATTAATAGTGATAAAATTTTCTGGGTTTTGGGCTGCCAGCTCTTGATAACCAAGCTGAACTCGTTGATGAAAGGCTAAATCGGCTTTCTCTAAGCGATCGCGTTCCCCCCGTAATTTCACCCTTTGCAAACCAACTCCAACATCAAGGCTTAACCAGAGGGTTAAATGAGGCTGTAACCCTTGGGTAGCCAGATCGTTAAACTGGGCAATCATCTCTTGAGCCAAACCTCGTCCATAGCCTTGATAGGCGATTGTCGAAGCAGTAAACCGATCGCAAAGAATAATCATGTCCTGCTTAAGGGCGGGTTTAATGATTTCTTCTAAATGTTGGATGCGATCGGCAGCATAGAGACAAAGTTCCGTTCGGTTGTATAATTGAATACCTTCTTCCTGCAACAATAGCTGACGGAGGTATTTTCCTAAGCTAGTACCGCCGGGTTCTCGGGTGGTAATGACTTGCCTAGATTGATGGGATCGTAGCCAATCAGCGATCGCTGCCACTTGGGTAGTTTTTCCACTACCCTCTACACCCTCCAAGACAATTAGCTTCCCATCCATAAAGACCCCCAAGCAATACCCAGTAATTTTCCTGATCATAATCAAAATTCTGAGTATTTAAAAATATTAATGTCTAACCCTGAACATAGGTTAGTTATCATTAGGGGATACCTCTAATTTTGTACCTAAAGTTATATGGCTCGTTATACTTGTTCTTTTACTGTTTCAACTCCTGTTGATAGCATCCAATCTTCCTTGGTTGGTGTTCTGCACTCCTGTCAGTTCGACATTATTTACGATACGGGAGATTACCTAATGGCGCGAGAGATTCCAGGCAATGTCACCTTCGGCAAACTAGTAACCGTAGAAGTCCTGATCGACAAATCATTCTTTACTGGTAAAGAGATTCGGATGAATTTTGTTGTCAAGAATGAGGAATTGCCATTACAAGTTGATAATCACTGCTGGCAAATGTACAACATAGTCCGGGGGGCAGTCACAGACAATCGTCAATGGCAGCTTTTAGAGGCAATTCCTAGTTAGCAGAAGTTGGGACGTAGAAGCTGGGACACGGAAAAGATTAAGGAAATACAGCAGTTTACATGTGGGCGGCGACAGCCGCCCACATGTAAACCAAAGCCTAGTTACTGGAGTTTAGACTCTAAGGATTTTTGGATATTGGCATCTACGGCGCTCAGAAAATCGTAGCCTGTGGCTTTTTCTATTTGATCTACACTTACCCGAAAACTCTGCCAGTTTTTAGTTTTGATCCCCTGATTGTTGGGCATACTCACCGCAATCACGCTGGTATTGGCACTAATGCCCTGAATCCCAGAACCGGGTTGATCTAAGACCACGATGATTTTCCAAGTTTCCTTGGGCACCATTAATTTGCCCTTAGCGATCGCTCCCTTCTTGCCACTTCCTCCGGCGATAATATAAAGCTCCTTCCCCTGATCTACCAAGCTCCGGCTATATTGCTCCAACTCTGACCAAGGACCACGGTTATTATCCGGGGCTTGGGGGATGATATTGGTCATCAGGAAAGTTGCTGAGTTGTTGGCAACAGTATTGGTGCGATCGGCGGAGGGGGCGAGGTGTCCTCGATCGTATCCACTGTTGTTGTAGTCTGTGGGGGCAATTTTATCCCAGCCTTGGGGCAGGTCATCATCGGTGCGGAAATCATTTTGGCGATCGATACTGCCTAGCCAAGATTTATTAAGCTGCCAACTCACCCAATTCGCAGTCCCCCGTTCTCGACTATAGGAAAGCACATACTGGGGTTTTTCAATTAGATAATTATTAGAATTGCTAGGGTTATTAGTTGCTTGACTAGGATTGCCTAAAAGTAGGTGGTTCCCTGCACTAGTAGTCGGAAATAAATTAATACAACCACCAACTAAAAAAACAATAACTATTACTGGTAAGAAAAAATTGTGCTTTAGGAATTTCCTTAGGGAATTTGACATAATAATTCTAGTTATAATCTATCTCAGTACCTTGTCCTAAAAACTCCTGCACAATATCCTCAGCAGCAATTCCCGCTGCCACTTGCTCCACCATCACTACCTCCACCTCTAAAGCCAAAGCCACCTGCCCAACGCTTAATCCCAAGCTTAATAACCCTTTAACAGCCTTCAATTTTCCTAAAAGTTCTCCTTCAGCTTTGCCTTCAGCCTTAGCTTCCTGATAAACCTTGCTTTCCTTTAAATCGCTTAAACTAAACATAGCTTCAATCTCCTCTCGACTTAGATTGGTAAATTTGTAAAGTAATATCGTCTCAATAAATTCAAAAACCTGCCTCTCTAGCTCTTGATCTATAATCTTCTGCTGTAGTTTTTCTAATAAATCAGGTAATACTCCTTTCACCTGTTCCTGAGGAGTGACTACTAATTTTACTATACCTAAACTAATCGGCAGATCATCTCCTCTCGATATCTCATCTAGATACACTATCCGCAATTTTGGTCTCAGCTCAGCAAAAGAAGCTGGGAACTGAGGCTCCAAATTCCGAGAAGCAAATATTGCTACTGCTTGCCAATTCTCTGGTTCATACTGCTAGTGATAGGCAAATATCTCGGCAAATAAGCGTCGGTAGAATTTCTCCTTGGCTTGAAATTGTACTTCTACAAAGTATATTAGGTCTGTAAAATCATCGCCACTAGGCAGAAACAAGCCATTTTGCTCCGCAAGGCTAACGCCAACGAATCTTCGGGTTAGTTCTTTAATTTCCCGGGAAGAAAATTCATAGGTGGATGCTTGGGAAGTATCTTCACCGATGAGTTGAAACAGCAATTCTGTGAATAGCTGGAAAAGAGTATAAAAAATGGTATCGGTTTTCAATTGATCTAGACCTTGCTATAAGTTTGACCCGATCCTAAAGGGTTTTGTTAGAATTGGTCAGATCTAAGGAGTATAGGCAGAGATGAGATAGCCGTTGGCATCGTAGATTTCTAGACCGAGGCGGTTATTTTGACTAATGGCTTGCAGGGCTTTTTGCAGGGTGTTGACATGTTGAATTACGCCAGCATGGGTTTTGCTATCTCCTCGGACAGTAGCAATGATCGCCGTTTGCCGTAATTGCTCGGTATAACTAGCTGCCAAACGTACCCGAATTAGATTATCCACCACCTCGTAGCTACAAATGGGTGGATTTCCATTGCAGGTGCGATCGAGGTCTATCTTTGCCCGTTGGCGGATATTGGCTAGGTTTAAGTTTGCCTCAGCCTGTTTTAGAGAATTACTGTAAGACTGGATTAAAGCGGGAGTCCGAGTCGCAGCGCTGGTATTGGGTTGGACTTGCTGGATATAATCTAGGGCATTCTGCCAACTGCTCATGGCCAGAGTCCATTGGTTTTCACTGCCAAATTTTTGGGCGGCGTTGGCTGATTTATTTGCCTGATCAAAGAATTTTTGGGCAATTTGTTCCTGTTGGGTCCGATCGCCAGCAAATTGCCACTTAGCAGTGTAGCTTTGTTTTAGCTCCTGAGCATTGGCATAGGGGGTGGTAGTTGTCGGAATTTCATCTAAGCGTGCTAAGGCGTTGCGCCAGTTGTTGGTGACTTCCTGCCAGTCTGAGAGGAATTGAGCCACTCCTTGCCGAGTCTGGGCAATGTCGGCGGTTTCCTTCGCCGATCGCAGAGCCTTCACCGCCTGTTGCTCTTCAGCAAGGCGAAGATTCACCGCCCGGAGATTTTCTTTGTATTGGGTGAGTTTTTTCTGGGCGAGGGGATAGTTGGGGGCATCCTTAGGAATGGATTCTAGTTGGGCGATCGATTCCCGCCAGATCTGCTGAATTTCTTGCCACTGAGGTTCGGGGATCGGTAATTTTTGCGCCATGTCTGAGGCTTTGGCGGCTTGCTTCAGGGCAATAATCACCTGCTCAAGGTTTTGTGCCTTCGTCACGTAGGTCTTCAGGTCTTCTTGGGCTGGTTTGTAGTAGCTTGACCAGAAAGGAATCCCCCGCAGAGTCGCGATCGCTGTCTCCAGTTCCTTCTGAGCTAACAAAACTTCCTTCCCAGAAGACATGGGGTTCAGAGCCAGTTGAGATTTTTCGCTGAGTTGCTTGGCTCTGGCGATCGCTTCACACTTGCCTAAAACGCAGGGTCTGCCCAGCACCACAAAGCCAATCATCCCCGCCCCTAAAATTACTCCGGCCAAACCCGTCAGCAGCATGGGCATTTGCTTAGCCCGTTGGCGTTTTTTGAGTCTTTTTAATCTTTCCTGTGCCAAGGCTTCGGCATTAGCTGGGGGCGGAACGTGAACTTCTACCTTGACCTGTTCTTGTGGCTGGGGTTGGGGTTCGCCTCGCATCAGGGCATCTAGATCGATCGGGCGGAGAGTAGGAGCAGCATGAGGATCCGAGGAGCCGTAGGACTCATCTGCCTCAGTCAATTCCTGGTCTAGATCATCATCACCAAAGTCATTTAATTCATCTTCTCTATCTAGATTAGCTGATTGGTCTAAATCGCTATCGTTAGCACTATCTGCTGCATTCCCCGTCTGAACTGAGTCAGTCAACCCAAGTTCCATAAGGTTTACGGGGCGAGGCAAGAGAAAAGTATAGTTAGCGTAGGGTTCCTTCTCGCCATCAATACGGAGATAAATTTGTACCTGCTGATTCCCAGACCAGCCGGCACCTTTGATAGTTTGCTCTAAAAGATGAAATACTTGGTAGCCGTTGGGGGTGATCTGGGGTACATGCTGGACTACCACCACCAAAATATCCTGCCAACTTCGGCATTCCACCTGCAAAGGTACAACGTACAGTAAGTCCATTCGCAGGGTATGCTGCAAGAGCCGTTCTAGGGTTTCTAGATTATGTTGGACGGGACGATTTGTATTTGCTGCGACCATACGTCGGAACTCCTCTGAAATTAGCTATGGGTTGGTAATTTACGATGGCTGAGGGTAGTCGAAGCCATGTAAATCCTTTAGGATCACTAGATTGCCGCTCGATCGACAATACCTGACTTACCATTTAGATGCTAAAATATTAGCACTAAAACTTTTAGAAAGTTGACCCTAGGAATTATTATCCCCATCAAGAATTACCATCTCTGCCGGGATTTTCGTAACATTGAATTACCTCTCAGTTAAATCTACGCTCAGTGATAGGGCTAAAAGAGGTAAGAATTTTCCCCGCAGTGTGGGAGAAATTCTCACCCCAAAATCCTTGCCTTTTTAGGACTACCCCCTCAGTTTTAAGCTAAATCGAAACTAAGTTTTTCTGTTATTGGTCTGTTTGATTAGTTGCGTTGGCATCGCCGGAATCGCACCTTCCTCTCTACATTCTCCCCTTCCTTAAATTTAACTTTCTATCCTTAACCTCTTCTTCTCAACCCCTAAAATTACTCCTGAAACCTATGAGCTTACCTATTGTTGCTATTATTGGTCGCCCCAACGTGGGCAAATCTACTTTGTATAACCGGATGGCGGGGGCGATGGATGCGATCGTCTTTGATGAACCGGGAGTGACCCGCGATCGCACCTACCGTCCTTCCTTTTGGGCAGACCGGGAATTTCTGGTGGTGGATACTGGGGGGTTGGTGTTTGATGATGATACGGAATTTCTGCCTTTGATTCGGGAGCAAGCTCTGGCGGCTTTGGCGGAATCTAGTGCGGCGATTATGGTGGTGGATGGTCAGGTGGGTTTAACCTTTGCTGACGAAGAGATCGCCCGGTGGTTGCGTCAACAAAAAGTGCCTATTTTTGTAGCGGTGAATAAGTGCGAATCGGAAACCAGCGGCTTGTTGCAAGCCGCTCAATTTTGGCAACTGGGCTTAGGGGAACCCTACCCCATGTCGGCAATCCACGGCAGCGGAACTGGAGAACTTTTGGATGAATTAATCCTCCGGCTCCCAGCAGTTTCCGAAACTCCCGAAGACCCAGAAACCAAAATTGCCATCATTGGTCGCCCCAACGTGGGTAAGTCTAGCCTATTGAACGCTATGACGGGAGAAAATCGAGCGATTGTTAGCCCCATCTCTGGGACAACACGGGATACGATCGATATGGTTATCGAACATGGTGAGAAGACCTACCGCCTTGTGGATACGGCGGGGATCAGAAAGAAAAAGCACATTGATTATGGGATTGAGTTTTTTAGTATTAACCGAGCGTTCAAAGCCATCCGGCGTTCTGACATAGTTTTGCTGATGATCGATGCCCTAGATGGGGTGACGGAGCAGGATCAAAAGCTGGCGGGACGGGTGATGGAAGAAGGCAAGGCTGCCGTGGTGGTGGTGAATAAGTGGGATGCGATCGAGAAGGATTCCTACACCATCTATGAATACGAAAAGATCATGCGGGAAAGATTGGACTTCGTGGAATGGATCCCGGTAATTTTTATTAGTGCTTTAACAGGGCAACGGGTAAACAAAATTCTGGAACTCGTGGATATTGCGGTGGAGCAACACCGCCGCCGAGTCACCACTGCGGTGATCAATGAAGTGATCGAAGATGCCGTTAGTTGGCATTCTCCCCCCACCACCCGCCAAGGAAAGCAGGGCAAAATCTATTACGGTACTCAAGTTGCTGCCCAACCACCGACGATCGCCCTTTTTGTCAACGATCCCACCCGCTTCAACGATAACTATCGCCGCTACATTGAGCGCCAGTTCCGGGAGCAACTAGGCTTCAAAGGTACACCAATGCGATTACTCTGGCGGGGTAAGAAAACTAGAGAAGTGGAAACCAGCAAAAACCGAGCCTTACGAGTTTAGGATCAGGACTTAGGCATTCAGAGACTTTTGGCGAGCTGAGGGTCGCCGAAGCCCGCCAAAACCTTCAAAACTCTAGATATATAGCGATCCCAAATCATTTGCGAACAGTTACTAAGTCAACTTGCTTCTGGCAGATGATTTCACCCGCCGGAGGCAGGTGAAACCATTTAGGGTTGCTATAGCAATTTCTAATTTCTATATAAGTGGAATCCGGGACATTTTCTGAAATACTTACTATATCTGGGTTTGTGTGTGGATGTTGACAGCTGCCCACACACAAACTGTCGTATTTGTTAGCAGTGCGTAAGCCCTAACCTTAATAAAATAAGATTTGGTATGATGCATTGTAATAATAGTGTTTGGAGTGCTTTGTACTCCCCAAACACTATTACCAAGATCATTCCTTGGCAACACTACCGGGAAATAAAATAACGGGAAATAAATATAAATGGGCATAAAAGAATCCAACTTGAAATCTTGGGATGTGCTGGAACAGCAAGATATTTTGGTAGTGGAGCCTTGGATTAAGGTGGCTAGACAGAAGATCCAGATCAGCGAAGGAAAAGTTATTGATGACTATCACCAGATTCACCTACCAGATTTTGTGGTGATTGTGGCTAAGGATCGATCGGGCAAAGTATTAATCGAGAGGCAATACCGCCATGGTATTGGTCAAGTCACCCTAGTCCTGCCCGGAGGCATGAAGGAAGCAGGAGAAGACCCCCTTGTAGCAGCCCAGAGAGAATTATTGGAAGAAACTGGTTATGTGGCAGAAAACTGGCGCAATTTGGGCAGTTATGTAGCCAATGCCAACTATCGTTGCGGGGAAGCGACTTTATTTCTCGCAGAAAATGCCCATCAAGTTACTGAGGCTAATTCGGGAGACTTAGAGGAAATTGAGCTTCTGCTCCTGTCTCCAGAAGAAGTTTTTGCTGCCGTTCGTCAGGGGCAGATGACCGTGATGGGGGCAGTGATGGCTGTGGCTGTGGCACTAAATCCTTTATTGAGCCAAGCTTAAATCTCATCCCATAGACAAACTGCTGATGCCGTGATAGATTTTATTTGCATCAAGATTTCAGTCAGTGCAACAACCAACAACGTAAAACAGAATCTAAACTATTAATCCTAAACATAAAGTCGACTTTACTTGATATATTCGGGTAAGTTTAATAGATACCACATTCAAACACAGTAATTCTAAATTGTTTTACCCACCTCGGTAGGTGAAAACATCAGCCAGAATCAGGTTGATTTGGCAACTGTTAACAAATAATTTGGGACTGCTATAGTAGGCTCAGTAGTTGCGCCAATAAGTAATAATATCAAAGGTAATTAAAGGTAATCAAATTCCCTTCCTTGAACTGAAAACTGGAGTTGAGGCATGACTCAGGCGGGTAGGAAAAAATTTAAGCTGATGGTGGTTGATGACGAACCAGATAACCTAGACCTGTTATACCGGACTTTTAGGCGGGACTTTAATGTCTTTAAGGCTGATAGTGCGATCGCAGCCTTAGCAATTCTCGACCAAGAGGGGGAAATGGCAGTAATTATTTCTGACCAGCGGATGCCGGTAATGAACGGGACGGAGTTCCTGAGCAAAACGGTCGATCGCTTCCCCGAAACTATTCGGATTCTCCTCACTGGCTACACCGATGTGGAAGATTTAGTGGATGCCATTAACTCTGGGCAAGTATTTAAGTATATTACCAAGCCTTGGAATCCAGAAAACCTGAAAACTGTAGTCCAGCAGGCTTCTGAAACCTACGACTACACTAAGCAACGTACCAACGAATTACGCCACGCCCTGCAACGAGAAGAATTATTTAATGCCATTACTACCGCCATCCGGGAATCCTTAGATTACGCGAGTATGCTGCAAACGATCGCTCAAACCATTGGGCAAAAATTTGAGGCGGCTGGCTGTATCCTGCGACCAGTCGATCGAGGCAAACTCAGCGAAGAATCCTACTCCTATGAAAATGATTTAAACTCTAATTTAGACCTGTCGACTCTGAAGACAGCCATGGGTGAGGTATTGCAACAACCAGAGACTAAACTACTGACTCCGGTGAGTGGTTATGTCAGCAGTCCCGGAGACCGGGCAGCAGAGAACTTTCCTATCAGTTTAGTCATGCCTCTGATCTACCAACAGGAGTTTCTGGCGGTTCTTTGTGTTTACCAAAATCCTACTCAAACTGCTTGGACAGAGGCAGAAATTCAACTAATTGAGGCTGTGGCTGAACAGGCATCCTTGGCAATTTCTCAGGCAAAGCTCTACCAACGAACCCAAGAACAAGCCGAGAAAATGCGGGCAGAGCTAGAGGTGGCAAGACAGATCCAAAACAACCTCCTGCGTCAGAGTTGGCCAGATTCTGATGCAGTGAAAGTTCAAGCTCTCTGTCATGCAGCACGGGAAGTGGGGGGAGATTTTTTTGAAGTCTACTTCCATCCCCAAGGGGATATCTGGTTAGCTGTGGGAGATGTATCGGGGAAGGGTGTACCTGCAGCTTTGTTTATGGCTAGCGGCATTTCTGTACTGCGCCGGGAGCTATCTCAAGAGATTTCTCCAGAGCCAGAAACAGTGATGCGAAATCTCAATAGTAGTATGTCTGAAGACTTGTTCAGCACCAATTGTTTCATTACGATGATCTTGGCTCGCTATACTCCAGTTACGAAACGGCTGAGCTATGCTAACGCTGGACACATCTATCCAATGGTGTGGAATGAGCAGCAAGTTCGCCAACAACAAGCTAATGGAGAACCTTTAGTTCAGCCCAATTTCCTCAAGGCTAGGGGTGTGCCAGTGGGCATTCTTGCCAATTGGAAAGGGCAGGCGGGAGAATTAACTCTTAATTCTGGGGAGGTGTTTTTACTAACTAGCGATGGCATTACGGAGGCAACTCTCCGGGAGGCGATCGCCCCTGATGGTAGTATTAAAAGCAGTGAACCCGGAAAAGGCACTATGCTAGAGCAAGAAGGTTTATGGCAATTACTGGTGCAAGCAAACTCTCCCCTAGATCTTAGTCATCTCTTGACCCAGATCCGAGAGCACACCAGTAATATTCAAGAAGATGATCAAACAATACTTTCCCTGGAGATTCTGTAGTCCATGAAAACGGAGTTACATATACCGAGTGATTTGAAGTTTTTAGGTATTGCTGAAGGTTGGCTCCTAGGTAGCCTAGAAGCAGAGCTAGGAGATACTGTAGACTGGGGACGGCAGTCAAATAGATTACGCTTGGCCTTGGTGGAAGCTTATTCTAATGTGGTGCGTCACGCCCACCGAGACCAACCCAATTTACCTGTACTAATCCGTTTGGAGCTAAAAGATCGCGATTTAGCTATCGAAATTTGGGATCATGGCAAGGGCTATGATATAGAAACCTATCTACCTCCCAATCCGACCGATCGCCAAGAAAGTGGCTATGGTTGGCTAATTATGAATCGCCTGATGGATCGAGTAGAGTATATGTTGCAGGTAAATGGGCGCAATTGCTTAAAGCTGGAAGCAAGCTTGCCAACTATGGAGAAAGTGAGTTAATTGACAGAATTTAGCCCGACTATTAGCCCAAATATGGTAGAACTAGAATCTCCCTTGGAGGATTTTCTGCTGATTCCTCCTGCCCCGCCAGATTTCAAATCGGGTTTTGTCGGGATTATTGGTCGTCCCAATGTGGGCAAGTCTACCCTGATGAATCGGTTAGTGGGGCAGAAAATTGCAATTACTTCCCCTGTGGCTCAGACTACCCGCAATCGTCTCCGAGGTATCTTAACTACAGAATTAGGGCAGATTATTTTTGTAGATACGCCGGGTATCCATAAACCCCATCACCAACTAGGGAAAGTTTTGGTGAAGAATGCGGAAAGAGCCATTCAGGATGTGGATGTGGTGCTATTGGTGGTGGATGGCAGTACTCCTTCTGGGGGGGGCGATCGCTATGTGATTGACCTGTTGACCCATCTGCAAACTCCGGTGATCTTGGGAGTTAATAAAATTGATGCCCGATCGAGCGATCGAGAAGACGAAGGTGCAAACCTCACCGCCACCTACCGGCAAATCATCCCAGCTTCTTGGCAAGTTGAAGAATTTTCTGCCTTGACGGGAGCAGGACTAGACTCCCTACAGCAAGTACTTTTCCATCATCTAGAACCGGGTCCCTACTACTATCCTCCAGACCTGATCACAGATCAACCAGAGCGCTTCATTATGGGAGAGCTAATCCGAGAGCAGATAATTTTGCTGACCCGTGAGGAAATTCCCCACTCAGTGGCAGTGGTGATTGAACAGGTAGAAGAATCACCCCAGATCACGCGCATCTTAGCCACTATCCATGTAGAACGAGACTCCCAAAAGGGGATTGTTATTGGCAAGGGAGGGATGATGCTGAAGGCGATCGGTTCCACGGCTAGACAGCAAATTCAAAAACTGATTGCGGGCAAAGTATATTTAGAGTTATTTGTCAAAGTCCAGCCCAAATGGCGACAGTCTAGATTTCAACTGGCTGAATTAGGTTATCGAGTAGAGGAGTAAAAGGTCATTTATAAAGTTGCTAGAAGGTCTGATTTTGCGCCCCCGCCGGGGGCGCAAAATCAGACTTTATAATTGCTGGGGTCATGGTGTTTGGGCTGAAAGATGATGAAAGATGTGCCCCTGAGTAGGTGACACATCTTTAGGTTGCATAAAACTATAGGTTTTTAGTAGATGCCGTTATTATAGCGATCGCCACCTTCGGTAAAGGTAATATCTACTTGGGTAACGGTAAATTTATCCAGATTTGCTTGAAGTAGTTCCTTCTGCCGTTCGGACAGTCCGGGAATATTCAATACATCGTCAACACTCTTGTAGGGAGCATTGTCTACTACCTTGGTCGCCAAATTAGGATACATGCCGGGATAACGGCGGAAAGCCCGGACATTGGTATTGTTTAGGTCAATTTTCTTGCCAAACTCCGTTGCCAACTTATCATCAGCACTGTTGCGAAACTCAACTTCTGCTAAAAGGAATGGGGAATTACCACTGCCCACGGCGAGGGAAGTTAGGGAAGCAGCACTAGCTCCACCTGCCCAACCTAGATAGCCCACAAACAAAATCATAACTGCTGCTAGACGTACTAAAATCTTCATCAACTTAGTCTCCTACCTAAAACTTAAATATTCAAAAGGGAAAGAAATAATTCCATTTATGTTTTCTATCACTAGATTTTAACCCAAGTGGTTAACCCAGTAAAATTTCTTAAACTAGGACTTACACATTTGGACGTTTTTTGCGGGCTAAGCGGAGTCGAAGCCCGCAAAAACTTCCGAAACCCCAGATTATTCGTTGGCAGTGCGTAAATCCTATTAAGTATCAACTTTTCGTATCTATGACTCAGATGCTGATTAAATTCCAATTAATGCGGGTGCGTTTCCGCAACCTGATTTTGCTAGGAATGCTGGGATTCGGCTGTCTTATTTTCTTTATGGCTTACTCCCTATGGTTTTTATGGTTTTCACCCCAAATCACCTTGGGATTAATTGCTCCTCTGTCTGGGGATTTTGCAGTTTTTGCAGGAAAAGATATGGTTGCTGGGGCAGAATTAGCAGTAGAGCAAGCAAATCAAGGTCGGGGATTTTTGGTGGGCGATCGCTACTATCGGGTCAAACTGGCGATCGCTGATGATGGGAATAAACCCAAAGTAACTATCCGGGCAGCAGATCAACTCCTCAAAAACCATGCCTTTCGTTGGTTATTCCCTCCCAAGCTGATCGCCCTGATTAGCTCTCCCCAGAGTTCCCTCGCCTTGCCCCTAGCCGCCCATCTCCAAGCTTTTAATGTCCCTTTGATTACTGCGGCAACAGATCCGATGATAACGCAGAACAATTATGTTCTAGGTATTGGCTTAGATTACAACGCCCAAGGCTCAACCTTGGCAGCTTTTGCTCGGCAAACTCTGAAGGTACAACGTGCGGCTATTCTTTATGATCCAGATAACCCCTACAGCGGTCATCTAGTGGCAGCTTTCCAAAATACCTTAGAAAAACTGGGGGGAAAAGTAGTAATTATGGCAACTTACAGAGGAAATGCTGTTCAAAACTGGGGTTCTCAACTCCAATCGATCGCCCAAGCAAAACCCGATGTCCTCCTGTTACCCAATTATCTGCCAGATTTAATTAGTCAAGGACAGGAATTAAAAAAACTGGCACAACAATTCAACCTGAAATTGCCTAGCCTTGGTGGTGATTCTTGGGCAGGGTTGATCTCGGCGAATCTGCCCTTAATGCAAGGAGGATTTTTTCTGAGTCCTTGGCATCCTCTGATTCCCGATCGCCGCAACCAGCAATTTGTCAAAGATTACACCCGTGCCTACCGCCAACCACCCCGGACTAATGCAGCCCTGACCTACGATGCAGTGCAGATGATCCTAGGGGCGATCGCTAACCAGAAAGTTGCCAGTCCTGAAGCTGTGCTCCGGGGGACTCAAGAGCCTTTTTCAGGAATCACTGGGGTGATATCTGGTTCCCTCGGCAGGAGTGGGGTGATCAACCAAATTAAAAATGGTGAAGCGGAGTTTTATCAACAAATACCGCCGAATCCCCGGTAATTTCTAGGATACTGTCTTGACTTGCTATAGCGGTTTCTCAATCCAGTAAAGTTGGAACTTACGCACTGCGAGCAAATCATCTAGGATTCTGGAGGTTTTTGTGGGCTTCGACTACGCTCAGCCCGCAAAAATCTCCAACTGCGTAAGTCCTAAAAGGACAGTCAAATGTAGGGGCGTAGGGCTTTATGCCCTCAACATGTACTGTAGCAAAACAGGAGTTGCGATCAGGATTCAGGAAAACCTCCCCAAAGGTTCGTAATTTTTGCTATTGTTGTAGAAGTAAGTTTCGGCGGCGTAGCCAAGTGGTAAGGCAGGGGTCTGCAAAATCCCGATCCCCGGTTCAAATCCGGGCGCCGCCTTTTTCAACACATGTTTTAAGATATCTGTTTTTAAGATATCTGTTTCAAAATCTTGTGGTTCTAAACCAATAGTATGGGCGACTTTTTCTGTAGTGCTTATAATTCCTATATTCTTATTTTAGAAGTTGTTATCAGTATTGGTAGATAAAAATGATTAGTCGGTCTGATCAGGGCAAGAAAACTGATCCCTCTCCCCAGATTCCTGAATTTAGATATATTCCTTTGAAATTAGTGTTGATTGTTCCTTTTGTGATGCTAATTACTGGAACTGTAGGCTTAGTGGGTTATCTTTCTTACCGGAGTGGGCAGGAAGCAGTTACAAATTTAGCTAATCAATTAATGGATCAGGCCTCAAACCGGGTCATTGATCGCCTTGATACTTCTCTAAAGCCCCAACAAAAATTACTAGCACATAGCTATAATACTTTCCAACAAGGCAAACTTGATCTTAATAACCCCCAGCAACTACAAAGCCACTTTTGGCAGCAGATCAATGCATCCCCCAACCTAAGTGCTCTTACTTTTGGCGATGAACGGGGGAAACTCATTGGCTACAAGCGGATCATCAGCCAAGAACTGGCAGAAATAGCGATCAAGATGTCGGGAGAGAATATAGACGTAGGGACAATTTTGCTGGAGGAAAGCCCAACTACCAACCCTAGTCAACGGAACTACTCTCTGGTAGATAATCAGGGTAAAGCGAAGAAGATGATCCAATCTGTTAATAATGCTGATCCCCGGGCTAGAGATTGGTATATTGCAGCTAAAAATGCTCAAAGGCAGGTCTGGTCGCCGATCTATATTTTTCGTGTCGTCCCAACTATCGGTATTAGTAGTGTGATACCGATTTACGATGCTGATCGTAAATTACAAGGTGTTTGGAGCAGTGCAATTACCTTGTCAGAGATAAGTACTTTTTTAGAGAATCTGAATTTCTCATCATCAGGACAGGCTTTTATTATGGAGCGTTCTGGAAATTTGGTTGCCACATCTACTCTGGAATTACCCTATACGAAGCAAGAGAAAGGGGATTCTCTACGATTACTCGCTACCAAAAGTCAGGATCCTCGAACTAGAGCGATCGCTAGCTATCTCCAGCAGAAATATGGTAGTTTCAACAAAATTAACGATAGTCAACGTTTCCAAGTAGTCGTTAATGGAGTCAACATTTTTGCCCAAGTGAAACTCTATCAAGATGAATACGGCTTAGATTGGTTGCTAGTCACTGCAATTCCCGAAGCTGATTTTATGGGCGAGATTCAGGCAAATACACGCTGGACATTTTTGCTGTGCGGCATGACTTTGTTGGCAGCCATCGGCATGGGGTTATCGACTGCCCGTTGGGTGATCAAACCCATTGAAAAATTAAGTCGATCAAGCCAAGCTATTGCCGGAGGAGATTGGCAAAGTTTAACCCCAGTCGATATTAAAATTACCGAAGCTGTGATCCAGAGATATCGCATCATTGAGATCGAGAACCTTGCCAACTCCTTTAATCAAATGTTAGTGCGGCTGCGAAATAGTCATCATGAAATTGCCGAGAGTTTGCACCAACAAGAGTTGGAAAATCAAGGTATTTTATCATTACTTCCAGACTTGATATTTGTGAATAATATTCAGGGAGTATTTGTCAAACAACTCCAAACTAATTATCCACAGGAGATTAGTCTGCTTACGGAAGATACAAAAGATAAATCTCTATGGGACATTTTACCGCCGGAACTAGTATCAATACGATTACATTATATTTATCGAGCTGTTCAAACTGGAGAAATTCAAACCTATGAACAACAGGTTGAAGTTCGCGGAAAGCTCCATGATGAAGAAGTCAGAATCATTCGGATTAGCGATCAAGAAGTCTTAGTGATGATTCGGAATATTACCGATCGCAAGCAAATCGAAATGGCTTTACGAACCAGTGAAGAGCAGTTTCGTCATGCCTTTGAAGATGCCTCGATCGGTATGGCGATCGTCTCCCTTGATGGGTATTGGCTGAAAGTCAATTCTGCCTTGTGTCAGCTTGTTGGCTACTCCCCAGAAGAATTGTTAGGATTAACTTTCCAAGATATTACTCATCCTGATGATTTAGAAGTAAATACTGACCATGCACATCAACTATTAGCGGGGAAGACCTCAACTTATCAAATAGAAAAACGATATATCCATAAGAATGGGTCTATTATTTGGGTTCTGCTTAATGTATCTCTAGTCCGAAATCAACAGGGAAATCCCCTACATATTATTGCTCAAGCCCAAGATATTAATGCTCGGAAGGAATCTCAAAAAGCACTAGAACTGCGAAGCCTTATTATGAATAAGATGGCAGGTAGTGTTTGTCTAATTAAAGCTTCAGATAGAACAATTGTCTATACTAATCCTAGATTTGATGAGATGTTTGGCTATCCAGAGGGAGAAATTCTCGGTCAATCTGCCAATATCTTAAATTATCTAGATACCCATCTTACACAAGATAAAATATATCTAGATATTGTTACTCAAATCGAGCAAAGTGGCGAGGCGAAATATGAAGTCCACAATAGAAAAAAAGATGGGACACCTTTTTGGTGTAGAGTTCATTCATCTAAGTTTGAGCATCCTGAATATGGGACTGTTTATGTTAGTATTCAGGACGATATAACAGAGTTAAAAATAGCGGAAAGGGAATTAACTAAGGCAAAAGAAGTTGCGGAAGCAGCAAACCACACCAAGAGTCGATTTATTGCCAATATGAGCCATGAATTGCGTACTCCCCTCAACGCTATTCTCGGCTTCTCCCAATTGATGCAGCACACTCCTGATTTGCCATTAGAACATTACAAAAATGCCGAGATCATCCATCGTAGCGGCAGCTATCTCCTATCTTTAATTAATAATATTCTCGATCTGTCTAAAATTGAAGCAGATAAAACCACTCTAAATATTCAAGATTTTAGTATTCACAGCTTACTAAATGAACTAAGAGAAATGATACAACTGCGGGCAAACAAAGCTGGTTTATCTCTGGTTTTTGACTGTAGTTCAGAGGTTCCTCCTTATATTTGCGCCGATGATATTAAGCTCCAGCAAATATTAATTAATCTCTTGAGTAATGCCATTAAATTTACTCAGCAGGGTGAGATTATTCTCAAGGTAGGTTGTTCGTCACCATCTATTTCTCCTTTGAGGCTCCACTTTAGCGTGCAAGATAGTGGAGTAGGAATTACTCCAGAGGAATTACCCAAAATATTCGAGCCATTTAATCAGGCAGAAGCAGGGCGAGAGCTGCAAGAAGGTACAGGTTTGGGCTTAACTATTAGTCGTAAGTTTGTACAACTTATGGGTGGTGAGATACTAGTCACCAGTGAGCTAGGCAAAGGAACAACCTTCCAGTTTCAAATTCCCGTCCAACAGGGACAGGGATTAGTTGAGCCGAAAGTTACCAATCATCAGAAAATTTTGGGTCTAGCTCCCGGTCAACCCCAGTATAAAATTCTGGTGGTGGATGATATAGAAGTCAATCGAAAACTATTAGTGAAAATCCTTAGTCCTTTGGGTTTTCAGGTGCAAGAAGCAAAAAATGGCAAGGAAGCGATCGCCCTCTGGGAGTCATGGCAACCCCAATTGATTTGGATGGATCTGCGAATGCCTATTATGGATGGTTACACTGCTACAAAACAGATTAGAGCCAATACCCAAGGTGGCAAAACCATCATTATTGCCCTCACTGCCGATGTCCGCCAAGATAATAGAGCCACGGTTCTAGCCGCTGGGTGTGACGATTTTTATACCAAGCCCTTCAAGGAAGAAACTATCTTTGCTGCCCTCAGCCAACATTTAGGAGTGGGCTATATCTATGCTGAGGAGCCAGCAACAAGTTTAGAACTAGAGAGGGTTTTAACTACTGGCGATTTTGCCTCTATGCCTCCAGAATGGCTACAACGAGTGTATGAGGCTTGTCTGGTCGGGAATTTCGATCTAGTCATAGAACTAACGACGGAAATTCCTGCCAGTGCTTCCTTTTTTGCTAAAGCCTTAGAAGAACTAGCAGATCAATGTCAATCTGAGGCGATCGTAAAATTGATCCAGCCCTTGATATAGAACCTCTTGATATATAGCGATCCTAAATCATTTGCGAACAGTTACTAAGTCAACCTGCTTCTGGCTGATGGTTTCACCCGCCGGAGGCGGGTGAAACCATTTAGGGTTGCTATAGAACAATTCTATCTGTGTTTCTGGACTTGCGTATTTGAAAGTTTTGGTGGGCTGAGCGTAGTCGAAGCCCGTAAAAACCTCCAAATGAGTAAGTCTTATTGTTCTAACCATTTGTCAAAAGCCGAATTTGGAATTGCTGACTATGACGCAAATCGTTACTTTGCAGCACTACCGAAAATAGTAACTTGATGGTATGATCTTAATTGTCTGAATATTTACCCTGCTCAATAGTGCGGATGTAGTTTAGTGGTAAAACTTTAGCCTTCCAAGCTAATAATGCGGGTTCGATTCCCGCCATCCGCTTAGAGTTTCATCTTAGAGCACCCAGAACACCTTGTAGTGCTAAGGTAGTGAAGATAGCCATCACAATGTGATGGCTATCTTCACTAAAAAATTATCATCTAAGTTAATTTAATCATCCTCAAAATGAAGATCAAGTTAGGCGTAATTGGTGGAGGTGTGATGGGAGAGGCGATCCTCTCGCGGCTAATTTCTGCCCAACAATACACAGGGGAGCAAATCTTGGTTAGTGAACCCCAAGCAGCCCGCAGGGATTTTTTGATGCAGACCTACGGGGTTGAGGCAACAACAGAAAATCTCAAGGCTGCCCAAGCTACCGATGCAGTGATTATTGCTATTAAACCGCAAATATTCCCCAATTTAGTCCAAGAGCTACGGACGGGGTTGTTGCAATATACTCCCCCCAAGCCCTATCCAGTCCTGCTGTCAATTTTGGCGGGGGTTTCTCTGAGTAAGTTAACATCAGCTTTTCCTCACCATCCGGTGGTACGGGTAATGCCCAATACTCCAGCTACTGTTGGAGCTGGGATGACCGCCCTAACGCCGAATCATAATGTGTTGCCCCAGCATCTAGAGTTGGCTAAAGGGATTTTTCAATCAGTGGGTGAGGTGGTGGAACTGCCAGAGAGTTTGATGGATGCAGTGACGGGGCTATCGGGTTCGGGACCTGCTTACGTAGCTTTGATGGTGGAGGCGTTGAGTGACGGCGGCGTGGCGGCAGGACTGCCGAGGGCGATCGCTTCCCAGCTAGCTTTGCAAACTGTCCTCGGCACTGCCACTTTATTACAAGAAACTAAAACCCACCCCGCCGAACTAAAGGATCGGGTAACTAGTCCGGGGGGAACCACCATTGCTGGAGTCACAGAACTAGAACGGGGTGGATTTCGGGCTGCCATTATTAATGCAGTCTTAGCAGCCAGTGCGCGATCGCAAGAATTAGGTAAATCTTAGCTCTAAAACCTAATCCGAAAAAATCCCCCCTTTTGTTGGCGTAGCCTGTCCAAAGAACATAGGGGGTTAGGGGGGATCAAACCTAAATATGAATCCCACATTCAGTTTTGCCTGTGCCCCGCCAGCGGCCAGCCCGTTCGTCTTCTCCTTCTTTAACGATCGTGGTGATCGGCTCATCGCCAATGCTGGGATAGCCTTGGTCGTGGAGGGGGTTATAGACGACTTTGTGTTCTGCCACATAAGCCCAAGAATCTTTCCGAGTCCAGTTGGCTAGAGGGTTAACCTTGAGTCTGCCTTTGCCGTCAACTTCTAAAATATCCATTTGGATGCGGGTGGTGGCTTGATCTCTTCTGCGTCCAGTGATCCAACCTACAGCACCCAATTCACTCAAGCCCCGTTGTAGGGGTTCAATCTTGGTGATCTGGTGAAACTGGCTAATATCTGTATCCCAAAGGGCTTCTCCATAGCGAGCCGCGAATTCTTCGCGGGAGTTGACCTCTGGCATTTTGTAGGTTTGCAGATTGAGATCATAAACCTCCTTGGTTTTGGCAACCAATTCTAAGGTTTGGGGGAAGTGGTAGAGAGTATTGAGAAATAAGACAGGGACAGGGACAGCGGGTTTCAAGTCCCGGTAGAGGATATCTGTAATGATCTGGTCATCAACATTGAAGGCGCTGGCTTGAACTAAACCGGTGGGAATTTCTTGGACACACCAAGCCAAAATATCTCTGGGGGTTGCCTGTTCAAACTTCTCATTGAGCGCCGCTAGTTCGGCTAGGTTCCATTTGGTTGCGGGGGTAGTTGGAGCGTTGGTCATAGTTTTATGTTTGGTATTTTTACTTACAATTTTATCAAAAATAAGAGGTTATTGATAACGAGAATTGCTGAGATGATGGTGGATCCTTTTTATCCTTGGGACGATATGAACTGAGCAGATAATATGAGGACTGAGGGTCGTCGAAGTCCGTCGTGGTGGGCTGGTTACTTCGGCTTCGCTCAGCATAAATTCGACTTCGCTCAACCAGCCTTAGGAAACCCTGCACAAGATAAAGACTGAACAGATAAGATTAGGACTGAACAGGTAAGACGAGGACTGAGTACACAATACGAGGACTGAGGGTCGTCGAAGTCCGGCTTTGCTCAAACAGCCTAAAAACTTCCGAAACTTTAGATGAGTTGTTTGTAATTTAGGTGAGAATAGATATTAATTTTAGGGAGTATCAGGATGGCGAGGCGTTGGGTAAATTTGGAGGGATTAACTCCTTTGTTGCTGGGGATGATGGTGGCCGTGCCACAGATAGTGATAAGCCGGCGTTGCTGAATGATGCTATGAATCAATGAGGAATCGGAACATCACAGAATTTGAGGTAGTGCAGTAGCAAGCGAATCGAGTGTCTCAGCATTTCCTCTGATTTGGAATAGCAAAGTGTCTTGCGATGCAGTCGCGCCAAGTAGTGTCGCAAACGAGTGTTCTCTCCTTCTACCCTTGTCATGTAAGTCTTGCTGACAATCTGGTCACCATCTGGAATAAATCCAGGATAAACTGACCAGCCATCAGTGACGTAGAAATAGCATTTCCAAGTTGCGACAACTTCCCATAGAGGTTTGAAGGTTTTGGCACTGTGGTCACCTATTACCCAGCCTAAAATTCCTTGCTTAAAGTGATCAACTGCTGTCCAGAGCCAGATTTTGTTTTTTTGAACCCACAAACGTTTCCAGTTCATCAAGTTCTCCGACTTGGGGAATGGTCTCTGGGTTGTAAGCATCGGGTAGAAGTTCTCCGACTTGTCTAACCCAATTAATCACGGTAGTGTGATGCACACCTGTGACACGCTCAATGCCTCGTTGGCTTAGCCTGTGCGAAGCACGTAAATCCCATGCCATTGACATACATTTTCAAACATTGGGCTTTGATTTCCTCGGAGTATCCTTTGGGCGGTGCATAAACATCAATGAATTGACGACGACAATCTACGCAAATGTGATTTTG
>CALRPI020000061.1:0-29743 GCA_943370025.1 Phormidium lacuna HE10JO
AGCTTAAACAGTTACTTCGTTCGGCTAAAGCTCGAACTAATGAAGCACTCGATCTAGCTCTAACTACAATTATCAACGACTGTATTTCTAGTGATGATGCGCTGGGCTGGTTCAATCACTGTGGCTTATTCATCTGAAAACTGCTGTAACTCCTCCACCATCGGCGGGTTATTCACCACACTGGGATTACCATCCGCCCA
Source organism: Phormidium lacuna HE10JO (assembly GCA_943370025.1). Classification (GTDB taxonomy): domain Bacteria; phylum Cyanobacteriota; class Cyanobacteriia; order Cyanobacteriales; family JAAUUE01; genus JAAUUE01. Next base: position 201 of record CALRPI020000061.1, read on the forward strand.
AGCCAAAAATAGCCGTACCCCATCCTCTAGGCTTAACTCGCCGATTTCTAGTGATTTAAAATTGTCACTACTCTGGAACTGAATACGAGAAGTCATCACGATCTGAAACGGACAACGACCACTAGGGAGACCATCTAGGTAAGGCTGTACCTGCTGTTGATAATTCTCCACGTTATCGATCAAAATTAAAGCCGAGCCATTTTCTCCACAAAAATTGTGCCATTCCTTCCAGCTTTCCTGCACCTGAAACTCTAAATCATTACTCCTATAGCGCAAATCCCGGCTATCCTCAACAAAATTGGCTTGGACAAAGTTGCGGACTCCTTGCCCAAAGTCCGCTGCTGCAAACCAACCCACACCGCCAGCAAATTCTGCCAGATGTCTTTGTCCATACTGAAACATTAGTTCACTCTTGCCCACCCCCGCCATCCCCGTCACCAAGACAACTTGAAGTTTTTGAGAATCCTGCGCTGCTAGCAGTGTATGTAAATGTGTCAAGTCTTGCTCTCGTCCCAAGAATTTGCCAGATTCTAAACCCCTGCTCCCTAAGTTATTAGCAATAGCTTGGCTTCGTAGATCAGGGGTTAAATCTTTTTTTTTAATTGACCGACAGCTTGCTTAGTCCATTTGCTGAAAGTAGGAAAATATTTTCTCAGGGTGTTTTCTGTATCCAGTTCTGCTTCGTAGGTCACACCTACAAACGGCGGCATTAAAGACAAGCTGCCCTTTAACTTACCAGCCGCCGTAGTTCCGGGTTCGTTAACCTTCTCATAGATTTTTTGCAACATCGCCAAAACTTCGGTATTCTCAGCAGCACCTTGAATCTGGGGATACTGCTCCACAATCTCCGCCACAATTACCTCTGCCTCTGTCTCGACTACTTCAACTTCCGCCGCACCTCTAGCCACAATTTGCCAATATTCTTCCTCAAAGGGTTTCATCTGTTTGCGTAGCTCACGAATGCCCAGTTCAATTCGTACCTTGTCGTCCTCAGGAGCCAAGTTCATTGCCTTTTCCTTGCCGCCTATTTGTCTCTGTAAAAGCTCTAAATTCTCTTCTAGTTGGCTTAAGCGATCGACTGGCATAAATATTTCCCCTTGCATTTAGGTATTTATCACAAACAGCTTAACAATAATCATCGGGTTTTATGTGACTTCAGGATCATAAAACAGCAATTTGATCGAAGATTTGTGGCGGGGTTTTGGCTACTTCGGCGACCCTCAGCATAAATTCGACGACCCTCAGCCAGCAATGATGGTTGCTCAGCCAGCAAAAACAATCTAGTTCCCTGCGTGAAGACAATCCAGTTCCCTGAGCGAAGTCGAAGGGACGGCATGAAATCTCTCAATAAAAAAATACCTAAGCTATCGAGAGATTCAATGGTTCTTAGCCCCACCATCAAATGTTAAGTTGCCCTAGAGCGGGTGAGATTGCGGACTTGAGATTTAAAAATAGTGAAACCTAGGGCGATCGCAACTAAAATACCGCCAGTCAGGGCGTAGACCCCACCTAAGCCTAAAGGCTTGGTCAAGGGTTGGGTAACGATCGGCGAGAGAAACTGCCCCAAGAACATCGAGGTAGACAGACCCCCCAATGCCCTACCCCGCATCTGATCAGGGATAGCAGCACTGAGCCACACCGACATATTCGGCATCAGAATTCCCAACCCCATCCCAGCGATAACCAAACCAGCTAGCACCTGTGCCCAGTTGGATGATTGACCGATTAAGAGATAGCCAATGCCCATTAATCCGAAAATAATTGGCAGAAAGGTGACAAACTCCATTCGCTCTTTGAGTTTGCCATAGGTGACCGAAGCGATCGCACTAAATAGGGTTGCTAGGGCGATCGCCATCCCGCTTTGCGAGGGCAGAGCCTTGACTAAATTTTCTAGAAAAAAAGGCAATTGCACAGGGATGAGGTAAAAAGCAATTTGGCTGAGGGTAGTTAAGCCATAGACAATTACCATCACCCCCACCGGCATCGATTGCTTAGGAATCTCAGATCCATTACTGCCCTTTGGCGGCGAAGATACATCTCGATTTGGCTCTAAAATAAATAGGGCAATTAAGGGGACAATCAGCCATGCAAATAGGTAAATACCAAAGGGATAATGCCAATTTTGTTGGGCTAAGGCACCCCCGATCGTCAAAAATACCACGCCACCCAACCCCATAAATCCCGCCTGTAGCCCCATAAATTCTGCCCGGGCAGCACCACTGTAATAATCAGCAATTAGAGTCGTCGCACTCACCATCACCCCCGCCACAGCCAAACCCAGCAACGCCCGCCCGACTAAAATTGTCGGTAAACTCTCTAGGTATAAGCCCGAACTACCAGCAAAACCGTAGAGAATGGCAGTTATGAATAATAGGGGTTTGCGTCCAAATTGATCGACTATCAACCCCGCAATTGGTGAACCAATCACAATAAATAGGGCTGGCAGAGTAATGATTAATTTCACCAGCGTAGTTCGCAGGTCGGGGTCGGCGATCGCACTTTCAAAGTGTTGCTTCATCGCCGGCAAGGAGGGAGAAACCGTCGCACCAGCCATGACCGTTAAGCTACTAGCAAGTAATAGCGTTAGCTTGGTGATCCATGAATTGGGGTTAGGCATCAAATAATTTGCCCCGAAATTAGGTTAAGTAGGAAACTACTGGCTTTCTCCCGTCGGGAAAGTGCTACGTTTGGAGAAATCGTCAGGACGGACTCCCGCCAAAAATTCCCGGAAAGCCCGTCGTTCTTGCTCATCGGCATCCCGGTCTACCGGAATAGAAGCATCGGCAATCACTTCTTCCATTACCCAGATGGGGCAACCAGTCCGCACAGCGATCGCGATCGCATCACTGGGACGAGCATCAAACTCCTTGAGAACTTCTCCCTGTCGGACACACAGGACTGCATAGAAAGTATCACTTTGCAAGGAGTGAATAATAATCCGGTCTAGGGTCAAATCCCATGCCTCCATCATATTCACCATCAGGTCATGGGTCATGGGGCGGGGAGGGTTTTGTCTTTCTAAAGCGCTGATAATCGCCTTTGCCTGATCCTGACCAATATAAATGGGCAGGGCGCGTCTTTCTTCATAATCTTTCAGGAGAACGATCGGACTACGAGTGACTGCTTCTAATGCAATTCCAGCAACTTTCATTTCAATCATTAGTTTCGCCTCTACAGTCGGGTCTTTGGGTGGTGCATTAGGAAAGTTTAACTAAAAGTGTTTAACTAAAAGTGTGGACTTAGAATTTAACTTAGTATTATATTGTGATCGGGAAGAGTTTAGTTGCCTAATTTACTAAACTAATTTACCAAGATTTTTAGTAACTAAACCAACTTACCAACTATCACAATCCTCCTTGGGCTGAGATCGGGTTGAGAATGGCTGACCCAATGGGGTAGATGCTCTCAACTCCCTAGAATTTGTCAATCAATGATGATCACCCTAGTAACCAAATCAAGTCAAAAACTAGGCTAATAACTAGATTATATTCTTTCAGTATGCACCTGCATCAGGTTACTTCATAGATAGTTTACAAAAAATATAGCAATCATTGTCTTTGACAGCTAATTTCACCCTCGATCGACGGGTGAAATTAGCTAGGATAGGACTTACACATATAGATGTTGCTGCGGGCGAGAATCGCCCGCAACAACGTTTGAAAAACCTAGATAATTTTTGAGCAGTGCGTAAGAGGTCATTTATAAAATGGCTAGGAGGTCTGATTTTGCGCCCCCGGCGAGGGCGCAAAATCAGACTTTATAAATAGCCTCTAAGTCCTATCTAGGATTGCAATAATTTACCGAAAAATAGTTTCAAGGATGAATATCCATGTTTACTGGACTAATTCAAGCTATAGGACAGATTAAAACTGTCGGCAAAGACAACTGGCAAATCACCTACCCTAAGACATCTAATATTGGCAAAGACCTAGAACTAGGAGATAGCGTGGCGGTAGATGGCATCTGCTTAACAGTTGACAAGATACTAACTCAAGGATTTGTAGCCAGTATTTCTCCAGAAACCTTGAGCCGGACTACCCTGTCCCAAGTTCAAAACCATGCTAGCGGAGTAAATCTAGAAACTTCCCTCCGAGTTGGCAGCAAATTGGGAGGGCATTTTGTCACGGGGCATATTGATGGGATGGGGAGCTTAACGGCTTCGATCGTCAATGCCCAGTCTTGGGAAATGAAATTTGCGGCTCCGGTAGGGTTAGAAGAGCAGTGGGCAGAGGCGATCGCTCCCTATATTATCTCCAAAGGCAGTGTGGCAGTGAATGGGGTCAGCCTCACGGTGGCAGATTGCGATGCCCAGGGCAGTTGGTTCCAAGTAGCAGTGATTCCCCATAGTTTCAGTCAGACTAATTTGGCACAGCTAAAAGTTGGTGACTTGGTAAATATTGAGGCAGATATTTTGGGCAAGTATGTAGAAAAATTGATCAGACATCCCCGGAAACCTCAGGGGATGATTACCCCAGAGTTCCTTACAGAACACGGCTATTTATAAACCTATGCCAACTCACATTCTCAAAGCTACTCCAGAAACAGTCCACCTTGGTGGTTTTTCTTCCCAACTGCCACCAGCTTTAGTGGTGGAGTCGGGCGATCGTATTAACGTGGAAACCTACACGGGTTTCAAAATCTATGATCAAGCTCCCCCCGAGTTCCTCACCCCAGAATTTATTGAAATTTGTCAAACCTTAACAGAAGATCGTAAAGTTGGCCCTGGCCCTCACTTGCTAACTGGGCCAATTTATATTAACTATGCCGAACCGGGTGATGTATTAGAAGTCCGCCTTGAGACAATTTCTCCCCGGCTGAGTATGGGTTTTAATGCTATTCGTCCCGGCTGGGGAGCTTTGCCGAAAGATTTCCCTGATCATGCCCTCCGGTTTATTTCCTTAGATTTACAGAAGAATAATACAGAATTTCCGGTAGGTAGTGGAATTAATATTCCCCTCAGACCTTTCTTTGGGATTTTAGGTGTGGCGACAGAGGATAGCGATCGCTCCTCTGTCCCTCCGGGCATCTACGGTGGCAATGTGGATAATCGGGAACTGCAAGCTGGGACGAGGGTATTTTTGCCAGTTTTTCTGCCGGGAGCGATGTTTTCTGTCGGGGATGGTCATGCTGCCCAAGGGGATGGGGAGGTAAATGTGACAGCGATCGAAACCTCAATGAATGGGACAATTCAACTAATTCTCCACAAAGGCATCGATATCACTCACCCCATTGGCGAAACCGAGACAGATTTTATCAGCATGGGTTTTGGGGATACCCTCGATCGAGCTTTTGAAATGGCTCTAAAAAATATGATTGAACTACTGGTCAAACTAACTGGAATTGACAAGGAAGATGCCTATGTTCTTTGCAGTTTAGCAGTGAATTTTCATATTACCCAAGTAGTGAACGCCCCGCAAAAAGGAGTCCACGGGATGCTACCCAAAAATATTCTGCCCAAGGTTTCCTTTCCTAGTAGTCATGCATTGTAATGGTGTTTGGGGTGCAAACTATTGCCCAAATCATTACCCAAATCATCACTTTGTCGCACTACCTATTTCCTTCGTAACAAACATCTCCAAAAAATCCTATGGTGGCATTACAACTCAACCAAATTAAAATTGTCCCCGGTCAACAAATCACCCTTGGGGGGATAAATTGGCAAGATTTTGAGGCGATTTTATCAGAATTAGGAGATAAAAATTCCAGTCGAATTGCTTACTATCAAGGAACCCTAGAAATTAGAATGCCTTTTGATGATTTACCTCTACCTCTGGTGTATATTAACACGATCATTAGTTCCTTCATTTAATAATTTTTCAATATATGATTCTAAATCAAGGAGCTTTGAAATACTTAAACAGTGCAGTTTTTCTATAATCTCTATCTCTTTTTGCCATTGTTGAATAGATGTAATTTGTGAACTAGCAACTTCAAGGGTTATGCTAGGTACATTTAAACCTTCAAGACTATAGCCATCTTCTTCAGGATCAGACATGGGGTAATATTCTACAACTGTAGCAATGCTACCCCGCTTTAAGTCATACTTTGGCAGGTCTTGAACTAGAACAACTTGAGAGAAAAGAGGAAATTTGGCTGACATTAATTTACTCCTATTTACGGCGACTCTTAGGAATCAGTGTAACAAATTTAGCTTGTTGGTTAGCTACCATCCAAATAGTAATGATTTCAATCTCTAATCCATTAACTCCTCTCAAAGTTGTCTCGATCGCATATTTACTACCATAGATTGTTGCCTCCATGAATATTGCAGGTTGGGGCAAAACTTGCGATCGCAGGTCTGCCTCTAATTGTTGCCAATTCTCTAGGGTATATCCTGCTTTCTGAAGAAATTGTGATTTATCATCTTTAGGCAAAAGCACTAAGAGATATTTGGTGAGTTTCTCAGGGGCGATCGTACTATCAGCAGGAAGCAGCATAGTTTATGTTTCTATTGATTAGAGCACTGATGCTCTTGGTTTAAAATTGCTCCTCTACTCAGCAATTTTATTGTTGTAGATATTCATCGCTTTTTCTAACCCATCTTTCAAACTTACTTCTACAGCATCGGTGACTAATTGCAGGACAGAATCAAGCAACGTAGCTTCTTGGGGGGCAAACTTGCCGAGAACATGGGAGACAGTATCTTTTTCCCCATTAGCTTTGCCAATGCCAATCCTTAGGCGAGGGAATTTATCGGTGCCTAGATGGGCGATCGCACTCTTCATCCCGTTATGTCCCCCAGCGGAACCCGATAGGCGGAGGCGAATTTTCCCTAGGGGTAAATCCATTTCATCGTAAATAACTAAAACCGACTCTGGGGGCAACTTATACCAATCCATCACAGCCCGGATAGATTGCCCAGAGAGATTCATATAGGTTAAAGGCTTGAGGAGTTTAATCGACTCCCCCTTGGAGGATGATACCTCGGTAAATAGACCTTGAAACTTGCGTTGTTCTTTCCAAGGATGAGTTCCCCAAAGAGTTGCCAAGCGATCAACCGCCACAAAACCAATATTGTGGCGAGTGCGATCGTACTTTGGCTCAGGGTTGCCTAACCCCACAATCAGTTGAACAGTCATCAGTAATTAGTTAACTGACTTAACCTTGTCTAGTTTGAAAATCAGCACCGACAAGGGAGGCAGACAAATATCCAAGGAATAAGGACGGTTGTGGAATGACCATTCCTCAGACCACTTGCCCCCCAAATTCCCCATATTGCTGCCGCCATACTGCTTGGAATCACTATTGAATAGTTCTTGGTAGAAACCAGCTACGGGAACACCAACTCGGTAATGGGCATGGGGTTGGGGTGTAAAGTTACACACGGTGACCACAAATTGACCACTCTCATGATCCCAGCGCAGGAAAGACACGACACTATGGCGATTGTCACTACAGTCAATCCATTCAAATCCATCCCTAGAGAAATCCTGACCATACAGAGCCGGCTCACTGCGATAAAGCTGGTTCAGATCGCAAACAAATCCTTTTAAATTCTTATGGGCTGGGTATTGCATCAACTGCCATTCCAGATCAGCCCACACATTCCACTCACTCCACTGCCCAAACTCCATACTCATGAACAGTGTCTTTTTCCCCGGATGGGTAAACATATAGGCATAGAGACAGCGCAGGTTGGCAAACTTCTGCCACTCATCTCCGGGCATTTTCCCCAGCATATTGCTCTTGCCGTGGACGACTTCATCGTGGGAGAGAGCCAGCATGTAGTTTTCACTGTAGGCATACATCATGCTGAAGGTGATGTTGTTTTGGTGGAACTGGCGGAACCAAGGATCAATGTGGAAATAATCCAGCATGTCGTGCATCCAGCCCATGTTCCACTTCATATTGAAGCCCAGACCGCCCACGTAGGTAGGCCAAGATACCATCGGCCAGTCGGTGGATTCTTCGGCGATCGAGACAATTCCCGGAAAATAGCTAAAGATCACATGATTGACTTGGCGCAGAAAATCTGCCGCATCCACATTTTCTCTGCCACCATAGCGGTTAGCGACCCATTCTCCTTCCTTCCGGTTGTAATCAAGGTAGAGCATGGAGGCCACCGCATCGACCCGGATGCCATCAATATGATATTTATCAAACCAGAACAAGGCATTGGAAACTAGGAAATTTCTCACCTCGTTACGGGCGTAGTTAAAAACTAAAGTTCCCCATTCCTTGTGTTCTCCTTGGCGGGGGTCGGCATGTTCATAGAGATGAGTACCATCAAAGAATGCTAAGCCGTGACCATCCTTGGGGAAGTGACCGGGAACCCAATCGACAATAATCCCAATCCCATTTTGGTGGCATTGGTCTACAAAAAACATAAAGTCTTCTGGACTGCCGTAGCGAGAGGTACAAGCGTAGTAACCGGTAACTTGATAGCCCCAAGAACCATCAAAGGGATGCTCGGCTACAGGTAATAGTTCGATGTGGGTGAAGCCTAATTCCTTAACATAGGGGATTAATTTAGCCGCTAGTTCTCGATAGGTCAAGAAGCGGGCGTGGGGTTTCAGGTCTGCCACCACCACAGGGGGAGAGATTTCCCCATTGGCTTGGAGGGCTGGTTTATCTACAGCATCGTGGAGCCAAGAACCCAAATGAACCTCATAGACCGACATGGGTTGTTTCAAGGGTTGCTGATGGCGGCGCTGGTCTAGCCAGGCGCTGTCTTGCCATTGGTAGCGATCGAGGTCGGTGACGATCGAAGCTGTCTTGGGGCGAACTTCCTGCTGGAAACCGTAGGGATCTGATTTTTCATAAATATGCCCATCCCAATTCTTGACTTCATACTTGTAAGCACAACCCACCCCTTGACCGGGAATAAATAATTCCCAAATCCCCGTGTGGCCTTTGCGCATCTGGTGTTCTCTGCCATCCCAGCTATTGAAATCTGCAAGGAGAGACACATTTCTCGCACTAGGTGCCCACAAAGCAAAATACACCCCGCTGACTCCATCAACTTCTGTAAGGTGTGCGCCCATTTTTTCATAAATCCGGTGATGGTTGCCTTCGCCAAATAGATGTAGGTCAAAATCCGTAAATTGGGGAGATTTGAAGGCGTAGGGGTCATAAATCACCCGTTCGTGATTACCTTCCTTGACCCGCAATTGGTAATTATTTAATTGGGCATTCTTAATCTCGCACTCGAAGAAATGGGGATCATGGACAGAATACATCGGATATTCCTGCCGCTCTTCCGGTAAAACAACTACCACAGCGTCTGCCTTAGGCAGATAAGCTCGAACTACCCAAGTAGTTGTGCCATTTTCTTCTAAAGCGTGAGGTCCAAGGATTTCAAAGGGATTATGGTGTTGATTTCCTACAATTCTGTCTATTTGGTCAGGGGCGATCATTGAAGATGGGTTATATAAAGGTTATCGTAAACAAATGTAAAAACATAAATTAGACCTATTGTAAACTAAGTCTGAACTTTCTTAACTTCTAAAGGAAATTCCCTACTTGAGGAAATCGACCATGCTTGCCAAACAGCCAACCCTAAATTATGACGAGTACCTAGCTTACGAACAAACCAGCCCCATCAAACATGAATTTCTCTATGGTCAAGCCTTTGCTATGGCGGTCGCTAGTGAAATTCATAATTTAATAGCCGGTAGTTTATTTTCACAATTGCGTCTTCATCTACGCACAAATAATTGTCGTGTCTTTATGTCAGACATGAAGCTGTCGATCGCCGCAGCAGATAATGCTACGTACTACCCCGATATCATGGTTGTTTGTGATCCCACTGATCAGGATCCCTACGTTAAGCAGCAACCTTGCTTATTAGTAGAAGTTTTGTCTCCGAGTACGGCGGCGATCGACGAGAAAAACTATTAAATTATCAAAAAATCCCCAGCCTCCAAGAATATGTCTTAGTTTCTCAAACAGAAATACAGGTGGAACTATTTCGCAGAGATCCCGACGGTGGCTGGCTCACTCAATCTTTAAGTACTAATCAAACTCTCCATTTAGCCTCAATTGATTTCCAGATTCCCCTAACAGAAATCTATGAAGATGTGGAGTTATAAACAACCTCTTAGGTACCGGGAAGGGCAAGGAGTTCTGGGGTGAGATGGGTACGATCGCCCAACACTTCCAATAGAGGACCATGGACACCAAATTCCACCATACTCACAGAGGAAACTGGACAGCCTAAACGATAGCGAAACCTGCCCACATCAATCCCCAACAGGCTACAGAGAATAATCCGGATAGTGGCTTTGTGGGAGACTACCAGTACATTGCCTGTGGGATAGCGCTGTTTAATTTCATCTACTACTTGCAGGGCACGGTAGGCGATCGCTACGGCTAATTCCCCTCTCGTTGGCGCATACCAAGCCGGATCCGCCGACCATTTAAGATAGTCATCATGAAATTCCTTATCTACCTCGGCAACGGTTTTCCCTTCCCATTGACCATATTGAATTTCCTGCAACCCGGGGCGGATTTGCATTTCCAAGCCAGTTTTGGTACAAAAAGGGCGGGCGGTGGCGATCGTCCGCTTTTTGGGGCTAACAAATACTGCCTGCCAAGATAGCCCACTGTAGGCAGCCGCAAAAGCCTCTGCCATCTCCTCTCCTTCTTTGGTCATCTCGGCATCTAGGGAGCCGCAGAATTTATTTTCTTGGCTAAAAGGGGTCTGACCGTGGCGGAGAAAGTAAAGTTTTAGAGTCATGTTGGTTCAAGATTAGATATCTGTAAGTAGTCTAGCCTTTCTCAGCATAAACCTTAACACTGTCTCTTCCTGAGCAATAATATCTGCCGTCACATCCATCCCTGAATCTAGTCTATAACGTTGATCTCGGAGGTAAAGCTGGTCGGGAATAATTGTCACCTCAAAAAAGGGAGCGGCAGTTTCCGGGTTATTACCATTAGCTGGAGCGGTGACATCTGCTGCTATTTCCTTGACTCTGCCGTTGAGGGTTCCATAATCGGGATAGGGGAAAGCCGAAACCCGGAGGTTTACCGGCTGCCCCACTTCCACCCTACCAATATCTTGAGCTGCCACTCTGGCTTTGATTACCAACTCGGCATTTTTGGGGACAATGCGGGCGATCGCATTACTGGGGCTGACACTTTGACCGGGGTTGCGGATATTTAGCTCCAAAATTGTTCCATCAGCCGGGGCACGAATAATCGTTTTTTTTAGCTCCCCCGCCACCTGTTGCAGTTCTTTGGTATCTCGATCGATCTGGTTTTGGATTTCTGTCTGGCGTTGATTCAGGACTTGTTTTTCTCGGTTTAAGGTGGCGATCGTCGCTTCGCCCCTAGATTGCTCCCGGGCAATCTGTTCACCAGCGATCGTCACATTGGCATTACTAGGGTCTGCCGTGGCTCTGGCTTTTTCCAGTCTGCCTAGGGCAGCTTGGACAGCTTGGGTTCTTTCATCAAACTGACTCTGGGCCACTGCCCCTGCCGCCACCGCCTGCCGGAGATTTTCCTGTTGTTGCAGAGCCAGGTTATAGTTGGCGATCGCCTCCTTGAGTTCTGCATCGGCGATGGCAGCTCGCTCGGCTAACTCTCTTTGGTTCCGGTTCAACTCAGCACCAGCGGAGGTAATAGCCCGCCCGGTTTGAGTAGCTTCGGCGGTAATTTGGCTATCTAGAAAACCAATTTGGGATTGAATCTGGCTGATCTGGAGTTGGTTTTGACGGATGCTGGATTCCAGTTGGCTTTTTTGAATCTGTGATCGAGAATCATTTAGGGTCGCAATAACATCTCCCTGATTCACCGATTGATTGACCTGCACATTCAGCTTTTCCACAACTCCCTCGATCGCTGGTTGGACAATCTTTGTCTCCCCCGTTGGGCGAACAATTCCCCCAGCCCGAATGGTGACATTGTAGGGAGTAAAAGCAGCTAGGATAACAGCCACTCCAAAACTCCCCGCCAACACCAAACCACCCCAACTCAGCCAAGGACTAATGGGGGGCAAAAATTCATCAGTGGACAAAATGGGTAAATCTACGTCATTGCTAGAAGAATCAAACATATTTCTCCCCCTTACAAAATTTCCCGCTTCATATAGGGCTGCAAAACTTCGGGGATGCTGACTGTGCCATCGGGTTGTTGATAGTTTTCTAGAATTGCCGCCATAGTCCTACCCACCGCCAAACCAGAGCCATTTAGAGTGTGCAGAAATTGAGTGCCTTTCTTGCCAGCTTCCCGGAACCGGATATTTGCCCGTCTGGCTTGGAAATCGCCACAGTTGGAACAGCTAGAAATTTCTCGGTAGGTATTGGCGGTGGGAATCCAAACCTCTAGGTCGTAGCATTTCACTGCGCTAAATCCCAAATCTCCGGTACAAAGTTCTAAGATGCGATAGGGAAGTTTTAGTGCCTCTAGGATGGCGGCGGCGTTTTCCACTAGGGTTTGGTGTTCTGCCTCTGATCGATCGGGATGGGCAAATTTGACCATCTCGACTTTATTGAATTGGTGGAGACGAATTAGCCCTCTGGTATCTCGACCGTAGCTGCCAGCTTCCCGGCGAAAACAGGGGGTGAAGGCACAGTGATAGATGGGTAGTTGAGTAGCCTCCAGAACTTCTTCCCGGTAGAGGTTGGTGATGGGAACTTCCGCCGTGGGGATCAGCCACAGGTCATCGCGATCACACTTAAAACTCTCTTCAGAAAACTTCGGCAACTGCCCTGTCCCTGTTAGAGCTTGGGTATTGACTAAAATTGGGGGGATTATTTCGGTATAGCCTGCGGCAATTTGGGAGTCCAGCATGAAATTAGCCAAAGCTCTTTCTAGGGCGGCTCCGGCTCCCATGAGAGTAACAAAGCGACTTTGGGCAATTTTTACCGCTTTTTCAAAGTTGAAAATCCCTAATTTTTCGCCGATCTCCCAATGGGGCAAAATCCCACTATATTGAGGAATAAATTCATCTCCCCAGCGCTTAACTTCCACATTGGCGTGCTCATCTTTCCCCACGGGGGTAGTAGGGCTGGGCAAGTTGGGTAAAGCGAGGAGGAGTTGCTCGATCGCCACCTTGATTTCCTTCTCCGTATCTCCTTGTCCGGCTAGCTGGTCTTTAAGCTGATTCCCTTCTGCCCGGAGTTGTTGAATTTCGGCATCATCCGGCTTAGAGCCAGACTGCATTTTTTGCCCAATTAATTTACCAATTTCATTGCTCCGTGCCTGTACTTGGCTACGGGAGGTTTCTAGTTCTCGCGATCGCTGATCTAGCTCTAATATAGGTTGTAAATTATAAGTCCCCACGCCACGGCGATCGAGGAGTTCTTGCACCTGTTGGGGTTTTTCTCGAATTAGCTTTAAATCCAGCACGAAGTTTACCTAAGTTTCAGTTCAGACAATTGATTATTCCCTATTGTAGGTTGGGTTGAGCAACTGTGAAACCCCATATAAATGAACTATCCTCACCCCTCACGAGGTGTTAAGTTTTCCTTTGCCGACTCAGAATTTGTGGGGTGTCTTCATTTGAACACAAAGTACTGTAAGAGATTAACTTATCCCTATGATACTCAGCCTTATATAGCAGTCCTAAATCATTTGCCAATAGTTGCCAAATTAAACTTGCCTCAGGTAAATAGTTTCGCCCGCCGAAGGCGGGCGAAACTATTTAGGATTGCTATAGACTCGGTAGTTACCATTTTTTATAGGGCAAGAACTTCCCGTTCATGGTGATTTTAACTCGATCGCCTTTTGGATCTTCTTCTTTTTCAATATCTAAAGTGAAGTCGATCGCGCTCATAATCCCATCCCCAAACTTCTCATGGATCACCTCTTTGATTGGCATTCCATACACCTGCATGATCTCGTAGAAGCGATAGATCAGAGGGTCAGTCGGCACAACAGGTCCCAATCCCTTCACGGAAGAGGAAGTGAGTTCTGGTACCAGTTCTTCGCTCAACCCCAAAGCATGGAGCAACTTGCTGGCTTCATCAACAGAAGCAGTAGCTTGTCGATAGATCACGGCGGCAATCCATACTTCATCACGACCGATCGCTTGCTCTAGGTCGGTAAAGGTAATTCCTTTGGCTTTTTTAGCGGCTAGGAGGGTTGCGGTAATTGGGGAAATTTCGGTATTTGACATGGTTTAGTTATGGCAATTTAATAAACAATTCAATTAGTTTGTAGGTATCTAAATAGGTGGGCATTGCCCACCCTACGACTACTTAATTTCATGGATTGGGACTAAGATCGTGCCCAAGGAATCATGTATTTCTCTAGGGCGGCAAAGAATCCGTAGAGAATAATCCCCATGATTGCCAAGCTTAGTAATCCGCCAAAAACTAAGGGGACATCAAAGTTGGAACTAGCACTGACAATTAAATAGCCAATGCCGCCATTAGATGCCACAGTCTCCGAAATTACTGAACCGACAAAGGCGAAGGAAACCGCAATTTTCAAAGAGGCAAACAGGTAGGGGAGGGTGTGGGGAAAGCCAACTTTTTGGAATATTTCCACTTGGGTTGCCCCTAGGGAACGTAAGACATCTTTCATTTCTACTTCTACGGTTTCTAAGCCTAAGGCCACATTGACGGCGATCGGGAAGAATGCCAACAAAAACGCTGTTAATACCGCTGGCACAGTCCCAATCCCAAACCACAGGGCAAACAAAGGCACTAGAGCCACCTTGGGAATCGTATTAAAACCCACTAGGATCGGATAAAGAATCACGTAGGCAGCGCGGGAATAGCCAATGATAAAACCGAGGACAACTCCTGTAATTACCGCAATCAAAAATCCCAACAAAGTAGTGGTTAAAGTTCTGCCAGCATTAGCTAAGAGAATATCTGCCTTAGAAATAGAAGATGCCACTACTACCGAAGGTGCTGGCAGGGTAAAAGGCTTAATTCCTAGGATATTGACTATCAACTCCCAAGCAACAAATAACAGAATCGTGGCGGCTAGAGGCAGGATAAAGCTACCGAGTTTGGAACTGAAAAATTTATCTAACTTAGACATAAATTTAATTCTTGATAATTACCTTCTGAGAGATGTTCTCACCCGCCTGCGGCGGGTAAAAACTCTGAGAGATGGTTTCACCCGCCTGCGGCGGGTGAAACCATTTAGGATTGCTATAGCTTAATTACGCTTGATATGGCGGCGGACATCAGAAAAAAGATGATTAAATTCATCACTCAGGCACATTTCCAACGTCCGGGGACGGGGCAGATTGACGGTTAATTCATAAATGATGGTGCTAGGACGGGGACTCATGACAAAGACGCGATCGGACAAAAACACCGCTTCCCGCAAATCATGGGTAATCAAAATCCCCACACACTTCACCCGCATCCATAGCTCCTGCAACATCGACCACATCTCTTCCTTGGTGAAAGCATCCAGAGCACCAAAAGGCTCATCCAGCAAGAGAATTTCCGGTTGATGGATCAATGCCCGACACAGGGATGCTCGTTGCCGCATTCCTCCTGATAGTTGCCACGGGAGTTGTTTTTGAAAGTCTTGCAAGCCAACCGTGGTGATCAGTTCTTGGGCTGCTTTGGTGTAGCGGGGCAGGTTTTCTTTGTAGTTCCGTTTATAGGGTTCCACTACTTCCAAAGGCAGCAGCACATTATCGAGGGTGTTGCGCCAAGGCAATAGCACCGGATTCTGGAAGGCAATCCCCACATTTTTCAGGGGTTTCGTAATTTTTTCGCCTTGAAACTTAACTGATCCGATCGGGGAGGGATTTAAGCCTGATACCATCTTTAAAATCGAGGTCTTGCCACAGCCACTAGGACCCACTACCGAGATAAATTCTCCAGGTTTTACAGATAGGGAAACATCCTCAATAATGCGGCGGGGTAAGCCATCCACCATGTACTCTAAGCCTACGTGGTCAAACTCTAGAAAGGAGTGGGAAGTGGGATAAACTTTATTGTCAACTATGGCTTCCGGCTGTAGCATAGAACCTCTAAGATTGATAATAGTTAAAAAGGTTAATGATTTAAGCCCTCATTAAAATTGAGTCTGTGCTCTTATTTTGTATTTCCTAATACTTTCTTTGGGAATTCGTCGATCTTAAATAATTTCACCCACCGCAAGCAAGAAAACTCATTTACCAACAGGGATAGCTATATAGCACTTTTCAAGTGTATGGGGTACAAAGTTTTTGTTGAGAGCCGCGCGGAGCGCGGCTCTCAACAAAAACTTTGGTTCTTTTAAAGCGCAAAGTGCTGTATCTAAGGAACCTTTTGGGGGATACTTGTGTCCATCAGTGAAAAACTATAGTAATCCTACCTAATTGAGTCGAGAATAGCGCATTTTCTGGGTAAGCCATTCTCAGCCCTCCAAAGTTCAGAAATGATTTACAACCGTTTGAGAGTGGGTGGCAACAGCCACTCACTCTCAAACCCAACATTGACAGATATTTCAACAGTTGTGATGTATCTCATTTGAATAAAAATTGCTGTAGGATCGCAATATAGCTAAAAACTAACCGAGAAACTTGATCTATGGATAGGCAGTCGTATGGGGGCAGACAAAGATTATGGCGCAGGATCGGTTATTCCCTGATCTCAGTTTTAGTTGCTGTGGTGATAGGCATAGGGATGCAGCAAAGAACCCAAGCTTTCTCTATTTTTGATTTGCTATTTCAGGGGATTCAAATTATTCAATTATCAAATAT
The DNA here is from genome assembly GCA_943370025.1 of Phormidium lacuna HE10JO. Classification (GTDB taxonomy): domain Bacteria; phylum Cyanobacteriota; class Cyanobacteriia; order Cyanobacteriales; family JAAUUE01; genus JAAUUE01. The sequence continues at coordinate 16,801 of CALRPI020000061.1, forward strand.
TTCTGATCAACAGGAAGTCTCGATCGGTCAAGATATTAATGAACAAATAGTCGGCAATCAAGTAGAAATTATCCGGGATGCTGCTATTAATAGTTATGTCAATGATATTGGACAGCATTTAGTCCTGAATAGCGATCGCCCAAATATTCCCTACACTTTTCAGGTGGTTGCCGATCGGCAGATCAATGCCTTTGCCACTATGGGGGGCTTTGTTTATCTCAATGCCGGATTGTTGGTGGCGGCGGATAATGAAGCTCAGCTTGCCAGTGTGATTAGCCACGAAATTGGACATATTGCTGCTCGCCATGTAATTGAGCGAATGAAGCAAGCAGCAGTCGCCCGTGGTCTAGCGACTGTAGCAGGTTTAGATCAAAGTACTTTAGTCGGCTTGGGGATTGAACTAGCTTTAAATTTGCCCAACAGTCGAGAAGCCGAGTTTCAGGCAGACCAATTGGGTTTAGCTAACCTCCGTCGAGCGGGCTATGCTCCTTCGGCTATGCCAGCTTTTATGAGTAAGCTATCCTCTGCTAACTCTCCCCCGACTATGTTTAGTTCCCATCCAGCGGTGGCAGACCGCATCCGGGCGTTGGAAAATGCGATCGAATCCCAAGAGGCTAATGCCGGAGCTGGACTAGATGCCAGAGACTACCGCCGCCGCATTCGTTCTTTGCTCTAACATGGAATTTCTTAAACTCCCCAACCTCCAAAAGTTCACAACCAAAATAAAGATAGGATTTACGCACTGGCAACGCATGATTTAGGGTTTTTGAAGTTATTGCGGGGCTGAGCGTAGTCGCAGCCCACAATAACCTCAAAATGCGGGTAGTCCTAAAAATGTAAGGTAAGGATTTCTAAGTAAGGATGTCTTCCGCAGCGCGGGGGACATCCTTACCTGTTTAGCACTTGTTTGGTACTACCAAAATGCGTAAGTCTTAAAAGACCTTAAAAGCAGCAATTCTAAACTCAGAACGAGTTTGCGTCGTTTCAGCCGATCAAGCATCCTCAATGGAACTTGATTTGAACGAGAAATCAAGGGTTTTAGCCCCTAGAAATTTTGAATTTGGAATTGCTGCCTTAAAAGCCTAGGTATTGCATCCTCAGAGTTCATGCTGTAAAATACACAAAATCGGTAGGCAAACAGGGGTTTACTAAAAATAACCATCTAGAATGCAGGTTTATGATTTTCTTAGGTGTGGTTAGATAGATCCTAAAATTAGCCCGAATTAATCATAGGTAATTTGTGAAGAGGTTTAGATTGTGGCAATTATTGTAGAAAATGTCTCAAAGCAATTTGGTAGTTTCCAAGCATTAGAAGATATTAATCTAGAGATCAAAACTGGTTCTTTGGTAGCCTTACTCGGTCCTTCTGGGTCAGGGAAGTCTACTCTACTCCGACTAATTGCTGGTTTAGAAGCTCCCGGCACAGGAAAAGTATGGTTGGTAGGAGAAGATGCCACTTATAAGAGTGTCCAAGATCGGAGTATTGGCTTTGTATTTCAACACTATGCCCTATTTAAGCATTTAACAGTCCGCAAAAACATTGCCTTTGGTTTAGAAATCCGCTCTGTTTCCAAAGCCAGAACTAAGGAGAGGGTGGAGGAATTGCTAGATCTAGTCCAATTGACAGGACTAGGCGATCGCTACCCTTCCCAACTTTCCGGCGGTCAGCGGCAGCGAGTAGCACTGGCGAGAGCCTTAGCCGTGGAACCCAAGGTATTACTCCTCGATGAACCCTTTGGAGCTTTGGATGCCAAAGTCCGGAAAGACCTCCGGGCATGGCTACGCCGCCTCCACGATGAAGTCCACGTTACTACTGTTTTTGTTACCCATGACCAAGAAGAAGCAATGGAAGTTGCTGATGAAATTGTGATTATGAATAAGGGCAAGATTGAACAGGTGGGAACTGCGGCCCAAATCTATGACAACCCAGCAACCCCCTTTGTCATGAGTTTTATTGGACCAGTGAATGTCCTACCCAGCAGTTCAGGTATTTTTCAAGGCGGGGGCTTTGACTCAGCCCAATCGGAAATATTCCTGCGTCCCCACGATGTGATTATTCAAACCAATCCCAATGGTTCTAGTGTGCCAGCTAGGGTAAATCGTTTGATTCATCTTGGCTGGGAAATTCAAGCGGAATTGGTATTTGATGATGGGCAGGTGGTGACAGCCAATTTACCTAGGGAAAAATTTGATGAATTGAATCTTGCACCCCAACAGCGAGTCTACGTCAAACCCAAGGATGCCAAGGCTTTTCCGGTGCATTATTCTATTTAAAACAAGTTGAGAAGATTTGCAGAGGAAAAGTCGGGAATCTGGCGGGGAGTTTGAGTGTGATGAAGAGATTTGGGTTAGATTCCCGACTTTTGAGAGCGTTTCCATCTTTTTGAATTTAGTCTAAACTTCAGTCAGTTACATCACTTTGCGTTCAAATGAGACACGCCACAAATATTGAAAGTCCTATCTATGTTGGGTTTGAGAGTGGGTGGCTGTAGCCACCCACTCTCAAACTGCTGTAGGATCGCCATAGCTGAATAGATCGAAATCTGTTGTAGCAAGATAATCCGGATTTCAAAACGATAATCTGATCTGATTAATAAGGATATCTAAAAAGTCATCATTTCTGTAATAGTCTACTGTGACGCTGTAGTTATATAGCAGTCCTAAATCATTGTCTAACAGTTGCCAAGTCAAACTGCTTCTGGTAAATGGTTTCACCCGCCGAAGGCGGGTGAAACCATTTAGAATAACTATAGTAATCAGGATTGATGGACTGCAAACAGAATAACTATGGAGATGCTGGTTCATGGTAAATACTTCTCTTTGGCAATCTAGGACTACACAGATTGCGGGCATGGTAGTCAGCTTCATAGTTTTACCAGCCCTCCCCACCCTTGCCCAGCCTCTTGCTGCTAATGACGGGACAAGAACGATCGTGACTCCGAGGAATAACACTTTGGAGATTACTGGCGGGACTTTATCTAGCGATCGCAGCAATCTTTTCCATAGTTTTAGAGAGTTTAACCTAACGCAGAATCAAGTAGCTAATTTTGTTTCCCAGCCCGGAGTTAATAATATTCTGGGGCGAGTTGTGGGGGGCAACCCTTCGGTGATTAATGGTTTGATTCAAGTCACCAATGGCAACTCTAATTTGTTTTTGATAAATCCGGCGGGGATTGTCTTTGGGCAAGGTGCGAGTCTGAATATCCCGGCAAGTTTTACGGCGACAACTGCGACAGCTATTGCTTTTGGGAATAATAATTTGTTTACAGCCCTAGGGAATAATGACTATGCCAATCTCAATGGCAACCCCAGTAATTTTATCTTTTCTCCCTTGGGCAGTGCTAATAGTAATAGCTTAGTAATTAATAGTGGTCAGAGTTTTGCCTTGGTACCACAGCCGATCGCTGTGGAGAGTCTGGGAATAGTCGGGCGGGTCGATCGGGTGTTTCGCATCTCGCGACCGGGAAATATTCTCAGTTTGGAAATTAATGCTACAGATTTTTGCCAGCAGGTAGGAGGCTGTCCTAATGGAGTGCCACCAGAGAATTGGTCACTGCCAGCGGTGGAGATACCAAGATTATTAACCTTGGGGGCTGGAATTGTTGAGGATGAAAGTCCAGCGGGAATTAGAAACCCCAATTTTCCCCCTTCTAGCTTAGTTAGTAATCCAGCTAATAATTTGGGTAATTCTCCAGCCCCTAATGCTGGACAACTGAATCAACTCCTTCAAAGGGGAAATTCCCAAAATCTATCCTCCACCTCTCTCGGCGTTGCCCTAGGGAGAACTCCAGAAAGTTCTCCTAGTCAGCAACCAAGGGAAGGAGGTAATCTTGGGAATCTGCCCTTACCTGCTTTGATTTCCGGCTCCCTTGGTGCTGGAGGAGTTTTGCCTAGGGGAGATATGAATTTAGTTATTGAAAATTCTGCGGTGGCGGGGGCGAATCCGAGAGCTTTCGTTAGTAATGGTCAATTAGGGGAAAATCCCCAGATAGGGACACAACCAAGACCGGGGGGAATAATCGGGGCGATCGCTGAACGCAATCCCAATAATCCCAATGACCCCAACAATCCTAATGATGCACCTCAAGCTAGAAATCCCCGTCTGAGTGGCCTACCCATAGCTCCCACTTCAGCCTTGGGGAACCCGGCTAGCAACTTATCCCTTGCAGTTCTGGCACGGGAGGCAAGATTAACCAATCAATTTAGTAACTTTGTTGGCAGGCCACCGTCGGGACCAAATTTCCGAGCAGCCGCACCTCAAAGAGAAATGAATCCCCTAGAGATTCAGCAAATCCTCCAGAATAATCAAGCTCAAACCAATGTCAAATCAGGGGTGATCTACCTAAATTTTATCTCCCAAGCTGACGGGACAGAATCAGATAACGATCCTCTAGAATTAGTCCTCCTCACCCCAGAAGGCACCGCCCTAAGACAAACAGTTCCCGGCACTACTCGGAGTAGAGTTCTTAGGACTGCCTTGAATTTCCGGGGCAAAATCACTACTCGTAACCGTTCTAGTCGGGGATTTTTACCAGAGGCACAGCAGTTGTACCAGTGGTTTATTGCCCCCCTAGAAGCGCAACTCCAAGCGACTGAGGTGAATAATTTAATTATGATCACTGATGATGGTTTGCGCTCCTTACCGATCGCTGCCCTCCACGATGGGCAAGGTTTTTTGATCGAGCGCTACAGTGTCACTCTGGTGCCTACTTTGACCTTGACGGATCTCAGTTATCGAGATATTCGCCGGTCACAAATTCTCGCCATGGGAGCTTCCCGGTTTACCGATAAGGAACCCCTACCTGCTGTGCCTCTGGAGCTACAGGAAGTAATTGGGCAACTACAAGGACAATCGTTCCTCAATGAAAACTTCACCCTAGATAATCTCCGTCGTCAACGGCAGGAACAACCCTTCCAGATTATTCACCTCGCCACCCATGCGGTCTTTGCCCCCGGCGATCAACGCAATTCCTATATTCAACTCTGGGATAGCCGTTTGGTTCTAGATCAACTCAAGCAGCTACGTTGGAATGATCCGCCGGTGGATTTATTGGTTTTGAGTGCCTGTGATACGGCGATCGGCGATCAGCAAGCAGAATTGGGTTTTGCTGGGTTGGCGATCCAAGCGGGAGTCAAGTCGGCACTGGCAAGTCTTTGGTCGGTGAGTGATGAGGGAACTTTGGCATTAATGCGGGAATTTTATTCGCAATTGGGAAAAGCTCCGATCAAGGCTGAGGCGCTACGGCAGGCACAATTGGCGATGCTCCGAGGAGAGGTCTACATCAGTGATGGCAAGTTGATCACCAGCCATGGTCAGGTGGCTCTAACTCCAGAATTAGCCAAGTTGGGCAGCGTTAAGCTTGATCATCCCTATTTCTGGTCTGCGTTTACTTTGATTGGGAGTCCTTGGTAATCTCAAACTGATAGCAAATCAAGCGACTGTTAAGCGTTTGACCTCTATATTGCCAAATGTTTGCTCTGCTTGCCAGAGATCGTACTGCATTTGCTGATTGAGCCAGCTTTTGGGCGATGGATCAAAAGCTTTTCCCATTTCAAGGATCGAAAGCCATTAAATTACGTAAAGTCAACCAACAACTCAAGGCTCCCTTGATACCAAATATTCCCAATCAACTAATTGTCGATCGCTCCCTAGCCGAAACTGCCGCTTTTGCAGATGATTGTAATCCACTGTTTCCGTCTCCAGGCGCTGCCCTCCCATCAGGTATACCAAATCCTCTGTAAAAGGGTTGGTCATTCCGTGGGGCAGAGAAGGAGCTGTGAAACCCATGAAATCTCCCGCTACCACCTCAATTTCCTGCTCCCCAATCTGTGCCATCCCCCTGCCAGAAAGAATGTAGATAAATTCTTCTTCTTGATAGTGACAATGAAACTCCGTAGTTTCATCCCCCGGAGCTACCCGGACTAAATGGAAACCGATGTTTTTCATTCCCACTAGATCGCCGAGGGATTTGGTGTGGCGGATCGCCTTCGGGTTGAGGGGATGGATGCGGACAGATTCGGGGAGGTTAGCGATCGCCTCTGCCGACAAATAATGGGGTATTTGTTGAGAATTTTCCATGAATTTATAAATGCTTCTTTTGATGGAGAGGATCCCCCTAAATCCCCCTTAAAAAGGGGGACTTGAATACATTATCCCCCCTTTTGTTGGCTTTGCCTTCCCGTTAGGGTAGGGGGGCTGGGGGGAGATCAGACTTAATCAGACTTAAAAAGGAGGGACTTGAATTATTCATTCTCCCCCCTTTTTAAGGGGGGTTGGGGGGATCAACCAAGGATTATGAAGTTAGTTGAATCCGTTCCTGAGCCGAGGCGATCGCCGCCATGACTTGAGTAAAACCAGTTCCCCCGTAGCTATTCCTCGCTGCCACCACCTGCCGGGGAGCGATCGCAGCATAGATATCTTCCTCAAAAGCCGGATGTAACTCCTGCCATTCCGCCAAGGTGAGATCCTTGAGGAGTTTCCCAGCGGTAATACTGGTTTTCACCACCTTCCCCACCAGGTTATAAGCTTCCCGGAACGGCACACCTTTAGCAGCGAGGTAATCCGCCACATCGGTGGCATTGGAAAAATCTTCATTTACCGCTGCTTGCAACCTTTCTGGATTAAATTCCAACCCCTCTGCAAACAGGATCGTCATCGCCTCCACACAAACCTTGATGGTTTTCACCGTATCAAAGAGAGCCTCCTTATCTTCCTGCAAATCCTTGTTGTAAGCCAAAGGCAGACCCTTCATCAACACTAGTAAACCTTGGAGGTGACCAAAGACCCGCCCTGTCTTGCCTCGGACTAACTCCGGCACATCGGGGTTTTTCTTTTGGGGCATAATGCTGGAACCTGTGGCACAGCTATCTTTGAGAGTGACAAAGCTAAATTCTTGCGAAGCCCAGAGGGTGACTTCCTCGGCTAATCGGCTCAGGTGCACCATGATTAGGCTGGCGGCGGCAGAAAATTCGATGGCAAAATCTCGATCGCTCACCCCATCCAAACTATTCCGGTACACCTGACTAAACCCCAACAATTCTGCCGAATAATGGCGATCGATGGGGAAAGTCGTCCCCGCCAACGCCCCACAACCCAAGGGGGAAATATCCACCCGTTTACTCACATCCCCCAACCGTTCCCAATCCCGCTGCAACATCTCAAAATATGCCAAGAGATGGTGAGCGAGGCTAATGGGTTGCGCCCGTTGTAGATGAGTGTAACCGGGGATCAGGGTTTCCACATTGGCTGCCGCTAGGGTTAACAACACCTGCTGAAAATCCCGGAGATACTGGCGGATTTGCCCAATCTGATCCTTCAGGTACAGTCTTGTATCCGTGCCGACTTGATCATTGCGCGATCGGGCGGTGTGCAATTTTTTCCCCGCATCTCCCACCAACTCCGTCAGCCGTTTTTCCACCGCAAAATGCACATCTTCTGCATCCACACCGGGTTGAAACTGCCCCGATCGATACTCTTGGCGAATCTGCTCCAACCCGGTTACCAAACTTTCTGCCTCGATCGTAGAAATAATTCCCGTCTTGCCGAGCATTTTGGCATGGGCAACAGAACCCGTAAGGTCATACTCAATCAGCTCTATATCAAAGCCAATGCTGGCATTAAACAAGGCGATCGCAGGGTGTAATGCCGTTTCAAAGCGCTGGCTCCAAGTTTGCTTAGTCATGCAGGGAATTAGATAAATTTATGTTACTTAGTGGATTGCTGAGGGGATGATTATCGAGATTGAGCTTTGAGGAGCCAGAAATTCCTAAAGCTTTAACTAGGTCCTGTAAATACCCGAAATATGTAACCGAGAACAACCCCAAACAGCATTGCCCACGCCTGCCCAGATTGGACAAAGTTACCAAATGCACCTTGGATATTGTCTAAGACCTTAGTATCTTGCACCTGTTGTGCCAAAAATAGCCAATCGGTGGCGGCAATGTGATTGATCAAACCAAGAACTTGATGTCCTCCAGATGGGTCTAAAGGCATATTTGTCAGTAGGCTAAATAGTTCCATGACTGTTAACTCCTTTTTTTGTTAGTCATTGTACTTGCCATAATACCCTGACCCTCCTACTTTACTCGCATAACTAGTAGGGTCATGTCATCAACTTTACCATTACCCCCGTTGCTAAATTGTTGCACTTGGTTAAATAAATGTTCCAAAATTTCTTGGGGAGAAGAGCATTGCTGGCAAAGTTCTGAGAAGGTATCACTGAGTTGTTCTTCATCAAAGCGATCGCCATTGGAATTGGCTGCATCGGTGAAACCATCGGTGTAGTACATGATCGTATCGCCTACTGCCAACTGAACCTGTTCCTCTTCATAGATAGAATCCCGGTCTAAGCCAATTAACATCCCACCGCCCCCTTCTAGCTTACTCAGGGAGTTGGTGGCAGCTTGCCAGAGCAACGGGGGATGGTGGGCAGCATTGCTGTAGGAAAGGAGACGGGTCTGGGGATCGTACTCAGAATAAAACAGGGTGACAAAGCGGCGGGAATTATCTAGATCCGCATACATGACTCGGTTTAGGTGCTGGAGTATCTTGCGGGGAGAGTGACCGTTTAATACTTCTGCCCGGAGCATTCCCCTAGTCATGGTCATAATCAACCCTGCGGGAACTCCTTTCCCCATCACATCGCCAATCACAATACTCCAGCGACCATGACTGCCGCCTTCTCCGGATCTGCCAAGCTGGTCATAGTTGGCGGGGATAAAATCATAATAATCACCGCCGACTCTGCCGGCAGTTTCGCACTGGGCGGCTAGCTCCACACCCAAGATATCGGGGCATTGACTGGGCAGGAGATGCTTTTGGATATCGGCACCGATTTCTAGTTCGCGATCGAGTCTTTCTTTTTTGCGCAGTTCGACGGTGAGTTCGTTAGTGGCGATCGCCACAGCCGTTTGGTCAGCCACAAGACGTAATAGTTTTTGCCTTGTGCCTGTCCAGATATATAGGGGATCTCGACTAAAAACGTATAATCTGCCCACTTCAGCACTTTTTACCCAAATAGGAGTGCCAAATAGTTTGATCTCTTCGCCGAGGGCGGTGATCATCTGCTGGTCTAAGAACTCGGTGGGAGCGATCGCCTTAGCTTCCGGCGTGGACTTACTTCCTCCATTAACTTGATTAGCTACAGTTTCTAGTACCCCTCGAATATCCTCGCAGCTCTGTCCCTCTAAACAATACAACTGCTCTAGACGCACCTGGCCACTAGTTCTAAATAAAAATAATGCACCCCCGTCAGCATCCGTCACCCGTGCTGCCATCATCGGGATGATTTCCAAAAATTGATTGAGATTATTAAAGCTTCGCAGGGCAAAGCCTAAGGAAGATAAGAGGTCTTGAATCTTGTTCTGCTCCCGCTGAAACCGAGCAAGAAGTTCCTTAAGAACATAGACAGGGGTGGATTCGTAGACTTCATCCTCCCCACGGTTATTTGGAGAGGACGATGGAGAAGGAGGCGAGGCTGGCATGAAGGTGTATAGGAGTGGCTCTATTCTGAGAGATTTATTAAGAGATTATTGAGTCATAAAGGTTACCACTAATTGTACTTATTGCCAAGATACTATAGTTATATTATTCGGAATTTTAGCTAGTTGAGAAATGCTTCCCCAAAGGGGAAGCATTTCTCAACCTAATTTAAAGAAGTAAGAGTTTCCCTGCAGCGCGGGGGAAACTCTTACCCCCAATATCCTTACTTTTTTAGGGCTACCATTTAATTTATGGCAACAGGATCTGGTGCAGAAGGAAGAGAAACTGTAAACGCACTACCTTTACCTAGGGTAGATTCGATAGTGATGTTGCCGTGGTGAGCTTCAACAATTTTTTTGCACAGGTATAGTCCTAAACCGCTGCCTGCCGCTCGATGACTTCCGGTGCGGAAGCGATTAAATATCTGTTTTTGATACTCAGAACTAATGCCCACCCCCGTATCTTGCACAGTAATATTTAAGTAACCTTTAGTTGGTTTTGTAGTCACAGAAATTTTCCCAACACTCGTAAACTTAATGGCATTGCCGATCAGGTTGGTGAAGACTCGATGTAATTCTAGGCGATCGCCCATGATCTCTAGGGGAGATTGCTCCATTGCTGACCCTGAGGGCTGGTAAGTCAAAGTAATTGGTTTACCAATCACCAGGGGCTGAAGTTCTTCAATTACTTCCTTCAGGAGTTCTTGGATATCAAAAGACCCAAAGTAGAGGTTTTTTGCCCCCGCATCGTGGCGATATACCTCTAACAGGGTATTAACCATAGTTAAGAGATTACGATTGCTTCTGATCATCGTGACGATCGCTTCTTGCATGGAATTTGTCAGGTCGCCCAAAACACCTTGTTGCATCAACTCCAACATTCGGTCAGCGGCTAATAGGGGTGTCCGCAGGTCATGGGTGAGGCGAGAGACAAAATCTTCCCGCTGCCGCGCGATCGTATCTCGTTCATCTACACTATGCTTTAACCGCAGGAGGGATTGCACTCTCGCTGTTAACTCTTCCATAGTTACTGGTTTACGAATAAAGTCATCAGCCCCTAGGGCTAACCCCTTGACCACACTGGCATGGTCATGGGCGGTAATTAATAAAATCGGAATGAAGGGTAAGGTAGGGGTAGAGCGAATTCTTTGGGTCACCTCATAGCCATCTATCCCCGGCATCATCACATCTACTAAAATCAAGTCTGGAGGCCGGAGAGCTATTGCTTCTAGAGCCTTAGCCCCATTTTCCACCAAATGCAAATGGTAGCCTTGGGGAGCTAACATTGCTTTTATCAACCGTAAATTATCTGGGGTGTCATCCACCACTAGAATATGCTCTTTTTCTGGACTGTCGATCGGTAGAGAATCTTTCATCTTGAAAATATACAGAAATTCCTAGTCTGTAATTACTATTTACTCAATCTATTTGTTTAATATTATGACTAATATCCAATAATTAAAAGAAATTTGGCAGTGATCAAAAGTAATTAACTTCAGTTCGGGCTAAAGATATCCCCCATTCCCCTTTATTTTAGCTTGTTTCCTGCAAGGTACGCTACTTGAGATATACTCCTCGCTTCATGCCATTTTGCTAAATAGTTGATACAAATAAGATTTTGAATACCTTGCTGTGTAGGGATTTAAATCAAAAAGGGCGTGATTTCATTTTGCCAAATGGATTAGTTAGCAAGCAATTAACGCCCTAAAAGGACTTGCACTGTATTTTGGGGGTTTATGCCGCAGGCAAGTATTGCTACGAACTCGCATCAGGTAAGTAACTTTTTGTTCTCCTGTGGCTAATATCCACTTGGCATTGCCATACTCTCTCCTCTGGTAACCATGCAAAGGATGTTAATAAAAATTAATAAAATAAGATTTGGTATGACTAATGATTAATTGGCAAAACAATGATGAATTCACTTCCCCGCCCCAATTCAGAGGTGAAATCAATCTTGCCATGATGTTTTTCTTCAACAATCTGTCTAGCGATCGCCAGCCCCAGACCTGTCCCTTTGCCAACCCCTTTAGTAGTAAATAAGTAATCAAATACCTTCTTTTGTAAATCTACACTCATTCCAGCCCCATTATCCTTAATCCTGATTATGACCTGTTTATTATCCTTTGATAGCTCAGTTGTAATTATGATTTGATTAGTGATTTCTTGATAATCTCGACCATGATTAGATTCTTCTAGGGCATCGATCGCATTACTCAACAAGTTCATGAATACCTGATTTAATTGTCCGGCATAACAATTAATTTCTGGTAGATCGCCATAATTCCTAATCACCTGAATTTCTGGATGGGTTTCGTCGGCTTTGAAGCGATGTTTGAGAATCATAATCGTACTATCAAGCCCATCATGAATATTACAAGAAACTGGGTAATCACTATCCGCACGAGAAAAAGTCCGTAGGCTATTACTAATATTCCGAATCCGCTTCACTCCTTCACTCATTGAGCCAATTAATTTTGGTAAGTCTTGGCGAAGGTATTCGAGATCGATGGTTTCAATTTCATTGTCAATATCAGCATCTGGTTGAGGATACTTTTTTTGATACAAATCTAATAGCCCAAATAGATCCTGCACATAGTCTAAAGCAGGTTGAATGTTTCCAGTTAAGAATCCTATGGGATTATTGATTTCGTGAGCCACTCCAGCTACTAAGTTACCTAGGGAAGACAGTTTTTCACTTTGGATAATTTGTAATTGAGAAGCTTGTAGGGCAATGGTTTGATGGAATACTTGCTCCTCTAGATTTTTGGTCAAGAGACTTAACTGAAGTTGGGTTCTCACCCGGACTAATACTTCTTGTTCTTGAAAAGGCTTGGTAATATAATCTACAGCGCCAAGATCAAATCCTTTGATTTTATGATCGGTATCGGCTAAAGCTGTCATGAAAATTATGGGAATGTCACAGGTGTTGACGTTAGATTTTAAACGCTTGCAAGTTTCAAACCCATCAATTCCCGGCATCATCACATCTAACAAAATGAGATCGGGAGTTCGCCTTTCAACTTGTTGAATTGCCCGCTCACCACTAGTGGCGATCGCGACCTTATATCCCTCATTACTCAAAGTCTCAGCGATCACTTCTAAATTAGTAGGGTTATCATCAACAATTAGAATTAAACCAGTTAGACTTGTTTTCATATTTCTATTACTCTTAACCTTAGTTATTTATTGTATAGCAACCCTAATTAATTTGCAAACTCGAGATGGATTAAGGCTTACTAAGTTAACTTGCTTCTGGCAAATAATTTCTCTCGCTGAAGACGAGAGAAATTATCTAGTATCGCTATAGACATTTTTGAATTAATGCCTCTATTTTTTCAGTTTGAAACTGTTTTGCTAATTGCACAATCTGCTCAACAAAAGGCTGGTAATTGTTATTCTTCCGACCAATTTCTTGAGCAGTTTCTGTTAGTTCCTTGAGCATTCCATCCTGCGCAAGTTCTAA
>CALRPI020000062.1:0-28797 GCA_943370025.1 Phormidium lacuna HE10JO
TTAAACAGTTACTTCGTTCGGCTAAAGCTCGAACTAATGAAGCACTCGATCTAGCTCTAACTACAATTATCAACGACTGTATTTCTAGTGATGATGCGCTGGGCTGGTTCAATCACTGTGGCTTATTCATCTGAAAACTGCTGTAATGAGTTGGCAGCAATCTGCCATAGACTTCCCCTCTTGCATGGCAGTAACTAGCTTGTTATAGGTATCCAAGTTCGTTTCGATCAAGTTTTTGGCTTGGAGAGTTGCAAAATTTTCCTTGAGTTTTGCCTCTGCTTCAGAGCGACCAAGGGCAGCAAAGGTCGTGAAGATTTTCCGGCGATCGTCCCCTCCACCCACTGATTCTCCATAAACTATTTGCTCGGCGGCTATCCCCGCCATCCAGACACTACAAAAGCGATCGATGATCACCGGAATCTGCCGACTATCTTGGCTGAGGACTTGGTTGAGAGTCTCCGTCGCAAAAGTAACACCCCCTAAGCCCGGTTGCTTTGCCTGCATTGCTGCCCATGCATTTAGGGTATAGCCAGTGATCGGAATTTCTAGCAGATAAGCTACTAAAAAATGTCCGGCTTCGTGGTGAATAATCCGCTGGCGGTGTTGGGGATTAAATCCTGCCAACCAATCGAGGACGATCGTCCCTCCCCGACCTTGGAGTTGGAAACTATCCAAAGTCACCAAAGAGAGAATGCTAATGGTGGCGATCGCTGGCACCGCCGGAGAAACATCTAGCAAAGGCAAGACCAACACTCCCAGCACCATACTAAAAATAGCGATCGCCACTAAATTCAAACTTGTTTGTTCCATTTTTTTTCTGAATTAAACTTAGCTCTCTTCTTTATATGAGGGGTTAAGAGTAAGCACAAGTATAAATTATTTCGTTTGATGGAGAGGATCCCCCTAAATCCCCCTTACAAAGGGGGACTTTGAATTCGGTTCCCCCCTTTTTAAGGGGGGCTAGGGGGGATCAAAGTTTTGCCAGTTTGATAATCAAATAAGAAAAGTTGCTCTAATGGCACTGTCACCGCTAGGCGATCGCCCACCTGCCCTGACCAGATTCCCGCAATTTGGAGATTGATCATAATTTCCGAGCCAATCCTACCCCGGATTAAGGTTTCTTTCCCTAGGGGTTCAATTAAATCCAAGGTAATAGTTAAATTTGGCGAATTATCACCGGGATTATGACTATCAAAAAGGTGGAGATGCTCTGGTCGAATCCCTAGGTCAAAGCGTGTTGCCTCTTGAAGATCAACTTCCTGCTGCCATGAAGCTGGACAGGGCAAGGTTTGTTCCCCAATTTGCCAAGCCCCTTGGTGGTAGGTAGCTGGCAGAATATTCATGGGCGGGCTGCCGAGAAAGCTAGCCACCATTCGATTAGCGGGCTGGTGATAGACCGTTTGGGGAGTGCCGATTTGTTGGATGTGGCCTCGATCGAGAATCACGATCTGATCCGCTAGGGTCATTGCCTCCACTTGGTCGTGGGTGACGTAGATGGTGGTAATACCCACTTTCTGGTGGAGTTGCTTTAGTTCTGCCCTAGTTTCATCTCGGAGTTGAGCATCTAGGTTAGACAGGGGTTCATCCAAGAGAAAGACTTGGGGCTGGCGGATGATTGCCCTGCCGAGGGCGACCCGTTGCTGCTGTCCGCCAGAGAGTTGCTTGGGTTTGCGATCGAGTAAATGGCTAATATTCAACATCGTTGCTACTTGCTGCACTCTCTCCTGCTGCGTAGTGACATCTAACTGCCGCATTTTCAGCCCAAAAGCCAAATTTTCCGCCACACTCATGTGGGGGTAAAGGGCATAGTTTTGGAACACCATCGCCACATCCCTTGCTCTGGGGGGAATTTGATTCACAAGGGTTGCCCCAATGTACAACTCCCCACCAGTGGCAGTTTCTAGCCCAGCGATCGTGCGAAGAATTGTGGATTTGCCACAACCAGAAGGGCCGACTAAGACCCAAAATTCCCCATCTGGCACCGTAAAGGTAATATCTTCGATCGCTGTAGTTTGATTAAATTGGCGGGTAATGCCCTCTAGCCTGACGGTTGCCATAGGAAAGTTGGGAGTGAAACTAAATTAAACAGCAAAAGCTAACTTTGATCTTACTAGCTTCGTGGCAGCTCCAACATCTAGAGGTTGAGTAAACCAAAAGCCCTGACCACAATCACAGCCCAAATCTTGGAGATTACGTAATTGTTCATTGGTTTCAATACCTTCTGCTACTACTTGCATTCCTAGACTTTTACCTAGGAGAATAATTGTTTTGACGATCGAGCTAGGCATTTTCGAGCTGCTCAGGCTTGATGTTGCAATATCCCCCAACTCTAAATTAATTCCCTGCCGGGGACTGATGAAAAATTGATCAATCTTCAGGGTATTAATCGGAAACTGGTAGAGATAGCTTAGAGAAGAATAACCAGTCCCAAAATCATCAATGGCAAATTCAATCTCACGCTCCTGCAATTGCCTCAAAACTTGGTTGGCTAATTCTGGCTTCTGTAAAAGTGCACTTTCAGTAATTTCTAAATTGAGGTATTTCCCCGATAGTCCAGTTTCTGCTAGGACTTCATCGATCGTACTAATTAGGTCTGGATGGACAAGCTCTTGGGCTGAAACATTGACATTAATTGTCCATGGCGGCAAAGATAGTAAATTTTTATCTATCCCAGCTATTTCTTCTGTCCCGTCCTTGGGGAGATTATTCGCTGGAGACGCATTTCTAGCCATGAAGTCTAACTGCCAGATGCGGAGCTGCCAACAGGCATTGCGGAGTAGCCAACAACCAATAGGAATGAGCAACCCCGTCTCTTGAGCAAGGGGCAGAAATTTATCAGGAGGAACCAACCCACGGGTGGGATGTTGCCACCGCAGCAGTGCCTCAAAACCCTTCAGTTCGCCAGTCGTCAGGGAAATAATTGGCTGGTAATAGACTTGGAATTGTTTGGGATTTGTGTCTGTTGATTTGCCCTGACAGTAGCGATCTCGCTCCTTAGGAATTGCCCAGTTGATCTGCTTGGTTTCCGTAATATATTGACGCTTCTGGGTCGTAATTATCTCCACCGCTTCACGAATATCTGTTTCTAGCTGCAATAGCTCCACCGCCGTTTTGTGCATTTCCTGATCAAAAACTTCGTAGCGCCCTTTGCCCATCGCTTTTGCTCGGTACAGAGCCGTATCCGCATCCCGCAGGAGGGTATCGGGGCTTTCTGTCACTTCCGAACTCATAATGATGCCAATACTTGCCCCACTCAAGACTTCATTGCCGTCTAAGTGAAATGGTGATCGCAGGGAATGGTGAATCCGCTCGGCGATCTGGGTCGCATAGCCAATATCTTTGATACTCTCCAGCAAAATCGTAAATTCATCTCCCCCCAAACGGGCTACCGTGTCACCATCACGGACACAGTTCTCTAAAACCCGAGAAATTGCCTGTAATAATAGGTCCCCCACTCCGTGGCCTAGGTTGTCATTAACTGCCTTGAAGCGATCGAGGTCGATGTATAAAACGGCAAACTTGTAGGTGGGGGAAAGCCGCAATTTTTCTAGGGCTTGGCTGAGGCGGCGGTGGAACAATGCCCGGTTCGGCAAGCCCGTCAGGGGGTCGTATAGGGCTTGTTTTTGGAGCTGTTCCTTGTCCCGTTTGCGATCAGTAATATCCTGCACCGTGCCTTCGTAGTAGAGTAGTTTTCCCGTGTCATCCCGCACTGCCCTAGCATTTTCCGAAATCCAGATCAATGAACCATCAAGGCGGTAGACCTCTGACTCGAAATCGGCGACAAAATCATACTCCTGTAATAAATCTCTAAACTCTTGGCGACGTTGGGGATCTTTGTAAAGTTGTTGTTGGATATCCGTCAGGCTGTTGATCAAATCTTGGGTGGAAGGATAGCCATAAATTTTGGCGAGGGCGGGGTTGACTCGAATATAGTGACCACTAGGAGTCGTTTGAAAAATTCCCTCAATGGCATTCTCAAAAATACTCCGGTAGCTTTCCTCGGCTTGCTTGAGGGCGTTGACTAGTTGTTCTTGGATGATGTCGGCGGATTTGCGATCGGTAATATCTGTAATAAATCCCTCCACGCCAATCACTCCCCCCACCTCATCAAACACCCCTTGCCCCTTCTCCCAAACCCATTTTATCTCTCCAGTTTTAGTGTAAATCCGGTATTCCACCACGTAGGGCTGCTGGCAAGCTAGGGCTTTAGCCATGGTATCGTCAATCTTCGGGCGATCGTCGGGGTGAGCCAAATTTTGATAGGTCTGTAAATTTCCCAATAAATCTTCACTAGGATAACCCGTTAAACTCAAGCATCCCTCACTCATATAGGTAATCATCCAATCGGGATCGTTGCGGCAGGCAAAGGCAATCCCCGGCAGAGAATCAATCAAGGTACTCAAGCGGCGTTGACTCTCTTCTAAGTCCAGAACAGACTGTTTTCGCTGTAATACCGACCCTAGCTGGGCTGCCACCGTACTGATGAGTTGCATCAAAGATTCATCTTCGGGGCGAGATTGAAACATGAAAAACACTAGTACAGCTACGACCTTTTCCCCTGCGAGGATTGGCACCCCAAAAGCCGCCTTCAACCCCAAAGCCTTTGCCACCTCCTGACGCTTAAACTGAGCATTTTCCGATACATTATCAATCCACAGCGATCGCCCCAACCACACCTGCCCCACCAAACCTTCCCCTTTTTTGAAGGTGAATTTCTGAATTTCTTGGCGAGCTAAAATAAATTTTTCTTTTAGAGATTGTTGAGCTGGGTCTTCAATCTGCACACACCAAGCCGGACTTGCTTGTAAGTAAATTCCATCACAACTAGGAACCCATGCCTCCCCATACTGCCAATTCGTTGCTTGACAAACCCGCTTCAGCGTCGCATCCATCGCTCCATGAAAATCTAGAGCTTCACCAATCTCTTCCGTTAGGTCTTGTAAAAGGTCAATTCTGGCTTCTGCTTGTTTAATCGCAGAAATATCACTAATAAATCCCTCTAGGGTCACTAGCTCTCCTGTAGGCGCAAAAATCCCCATGCCTCGATCCCAAACCCATCTAACTTCCCCCGATCGAACTATGATCCGATAATTTAAGCTGTAGGATTGTTGGTTATGAATAGCTTGATTAATTTCTTTATGGACGTACTCGCGATCGTGGGGATGGGTAACATCATCCAAGCCAGTAACCACCCCCCCCATTAATTCCTCAGCAGAATAGCCCGTAAGTTTTTGACAACCATCACTAACAAAAGTCAGAGTATAGTTGGCATCATTATTATTTGTATAGATCATCCCCGGCAAATTATGCATGAGAGCCGTGATGGACAACTGATTCGTGGCTAACTTTACTGCGATCTTTGTGGACATACTCAAGCACATTTCCTAATTACTTACAACAATCAAAATAGTCAGGACTCACGTATTGGGAGGTTGTTGCAGGCTGAGGGTTGTCGAAGCCCACAACAACCTTCACAAATCTCCATAATCTGTTGGTAGTAGGTCAGTCCTACTATAGTCAAAATAATTGATGATTTTAACTGAATAGATGAAACAGAAGCATCAGTCTACTTAAGTGGCAAGAAGATTATTGCTCTCTTGGCAACTCCTTAATAGTTAATTTTCGTTAATGCACCCTGCTTCTGAAATCAATCTCTGTTTCCCCTAGATTACCGATCATCTAGACTTCCCTCGGACTAATATTATTTATAGCTTATCGCTCTTCTTCAGAATAGGAGTAATTACTCATTTCAGCGATCAAGACTAAAGATAGACTATTTAGAGAATAGCAAGTTTTCTCAATTAAGAAGTTAAATTAACTACTAAATCAGCCTTCAGCCACTTTCTATTGCTACCCTATGACCCCATATTTATTCTTACTACCTGCCCTATTTGTCCTAGCTCTAACTGTTTTCTTTCCGGCTGGACAGGCATTTTTCCTGAGCTTCACTCGTTATGAATATGACCTAACCAAGGCTCCTCAGTGGGTTGGCATGGCAAACCTTCAGCGATTAGGTAATGACCCGGTATTCTGGAAAACCACGGGGAATACCTTGCTTTATCTAGGGATAGTCGTGCCGATCTTAGTGGTTGTGCCCCTATTGCTGGCAATTTTAGTCGATCGCAAACTCCGGGGGATCAGTTGGTTTCGCGTGGCATTCTACACCCCGGTAGTGATTTCCATAGTGGTGGCGGGGATTGCTTGGCGCTGGCTCTACAACTCCAACGGGCTGTTCAACCAGCTCTTAAAAACCCTCAATCTAGAAGCTATTCCTTGGTTAACCAGCCCCCGGTGGGCAATTTTTAGTGTCATGGGGGTAACGATCTGGAAAGGGCTGGGCTATTACATGGTGATTTACCTCGCGGGATTGCAATCTATTCCCGGAGAATTGTACGAAGCGGCGGCAATTGATGGCGTAGATGGAGTCGGCAAACATTGGAGTATTACCCTACCTTTGATGCGTCCCTATCTTTTTCTCGTCGCCGTCATTTCTGCCATCTCTGCCACCAAGGTTTTTGAAGAGGTGTTTATTATGACCCAAGGAGGTCCCAGAAATAGTTCTAAAACTCTTGTTTATTATCTCTATGAACAGGCTTTTAATAACTTAGAAATTAGCTATGCCTGCACGATCGGGCTAGTGATGTTTCTGGCAATTCTCCTCTTATCGATCGTCAATCTCAAGCTTTCAGGTAGTAGTTCCTTGAGTGGGATCCGTTGATGTGGTCTTGGGTGAAGTGGCTTTGGTTTCAGAGGCAGGATTAAAAAGGGGATGATTAGAGTTTATCTCACGGGCTAGCATTTCTTCTAAGCGCTGAATTGTCTGATTTTGCATACTTAGCATCTGCCTAAGTTCAGCTATCTCTCGATCTTTTAAGCTATCAAGTTTTTGATGCAAAGATTCAATTTCCCTCTCGGCTTTGATATCAACATCAAGGTCTTGCTTGGCTTTATCTCGATCGATCACTGCCTGTCGATTTTGACTCATCAAAATAAAAGGAGTAGCATAGGCGGCTTGAAAACTGAGGGCAAGATTGAGCAAGATAAAAGGATATTCATCCCAATGATTAACCCAGCTCACAACATTCAGAAAAATCCATAGCGCCAAGAGGGAGCTTTGCACTAAAATAAATCGCCAAGAGCCAACAGTTGCCGTTACAAGATCAGCAATTCTCTCTCCTCTGGAAGATTGAGAAGGTTTAAGTTGAGTTTTTTTCATAGGGAATTAGGATCGCTATATAAATGTTTAGAATGACACACCGATCGGTGCGCCATTCTAAACTCAAATAGCACAACTATAACTCGATATAACGAGACATCTACTTCTTTACCGCTCGCATTTGATTCACAAATTGCTCAAATAGATAATCGGCATCGTGGGGACCCGGACTAGCTTCCGGATGGTATTGCACCGAGAAGAAAGGCAGGGTTTTGTGCTTGAGTCCGGCGACCGTACGATCGTTCAAATTGAGATGGGTGATCTCCACATCTGCCTGTAAAGATTCTTCTGTAACGGCAAAACCATGATTTTGGCTAGTGATCTCCACCTGCTTTTGCGCCAATCCGGCTGGCTGATTCAAACCCCGATGCCCAAACTTCAGCTTGAAAGTTTCTGCTCCTAGGGATAAACCCAAGATTTGATGCCCCATACAAATGCCAAACATGGGTTTCGCTTCCGCTAGGAGCGCCTTGGTTGTAGTAATCCCCGTGGTGACAGTGGAGGGATCGCCGGGCCCATTAGAGAGGAAAATCCCATCGGGATTATGTTTGAGAATCTCTTCTGGACTAGTATCTGCCGGGACAACAATTACCCGACAGCCATAGCTGGCAAGGCGGCGGAGAATATTCCGCTTCAAGCCAAAGTCGATCGCCACCACCGTAAAATCTGCTGCCCCCTTCGCCACACCCTCTGGATGAAATTCCCATTCTGGCTGGGTGACTTCTGTCCACTCGTAGGTTTCCTTGGTGGTTACTTCCTTGACTAGGTTCAACCCTGCCATACTAGGAGCTGCTTGGACGAGCTTGAGGAGATCACTAGAATCAGTAATCTCGGTGGAAATTCCCCCATTCATTGCCCCGATCGAGCGGAGTTTACGAGTTAAGGCACGGGTATCAATGCCGTAGATGCCAACTACATGGTGTTGTGCTAAATAATCGGGCAAAGATTGGGTTGATCGCCAGTTGCTCGGCTTGGAGGTGATATTTCTGGCGATCGCTCCCCGGACTTGGGGCTTGCTAGATTCTTCATCTTCGAGGTTGACTCCTGTGTTGCCCAATTCTGGATAGGTAAAAGTCACAATCTGCCCACAATAGCTAGGGTCGGTCAACACTTCTTGGTAGCCGGTCATCCCAGTATTGAATACAACTTCTCCGATCGTTGTACCCTTAGCACCAAAAGAAAAACCCTGATAGGTTGTGCCATCAGCAAGAACTAGCAAAGCTGGTTGGGGAGTGGAAGTTGCCATAGGAAAATTACGTCGTGGTTTAATTCTTTACTCTAGAGCGTTTTTGGCTCATGCTTTTGTAGAATTTAGCACAATTCCTTCTCCATGAGAGGCTATTTATAAACTCTGATTTTGCGCCCCCACCGGGGCGCAAAATCAAACCTTTTTGCTAGCAGGATTAATTTTGCCTAGGCAAAGGATTCAGGAAAAAGCAAATCTAGCAAACAGCATAAAATAGCCGCTCATAGACTCTTCGATACGGTTTTAGCTACCAAAAACTTTAATGAAATACTGAATTATGCAGTTATTGCATAATGGCAATGCAGTTAAGTCATATTATTTAACATTTTGTATACTTCGGTACATTTCCCCTTTGATCTAAGACTTAACTTGATTCTATTCCAAAGGGTAAAGTTACTGGCACAAAGAAATTCTTAGTTCTTGAAGGCAAGTAATTAACCCGACAAAACCTACGAGCTGAAACCAATAATGACTAGCTCTGTTACTGTGCCTACTGCTGGCATGAATAAATTTGAAAAACTCAAGGCGGAGAAAGACGGTCTGGCAGTCAGGGGCGAGATTGACCATTTTGCCCAAATTGGCTGGGAAGCGATGGATGAAGACGATCGCACTCATCGCCTTAAGTGGTTAGGGATTTTCTTTCGTCCCGTCACCCCCGGCAAATTCATGATGCGGCTACGCTTGCCTAGCGGCATCATCACCAGCCCCCAACTGAGAGTTCTTGCCGATGTGATCCAAAAATACGGCGAAGACGGCAGTGCCGATATTACCACTAGACAAAACCTACAACTACGGGGCATCCGCATCGAAGATATTCCTGATATTTTCCAAAAAATGCACCAAGTCGGTCTAACTAGTGTCCAATCAGGCATGGACAATGTGCGGAACATCACCAGTTCCCCGGTGGCTGGTCTAGATGCCCATGAGTTGATGGATACACGGGAACTTTGCCAACAAGTCCAAGACATGATCACCAATCATGGACAGGGTAACCCAGAGTTTAGCAACCTGCCCCGCAAATTTAATATTGCGATCGGCGGCTGTCCCGACAACTCCATCCACGCCGAGATCAATGACATTGCCTTCATCCCTGCCTACCAATATCCCCAAAAACAAGTCTTTGGTTTTAATGTCCTAGTCGGGGGCTTCTTCTCCGCTAAGCGTTGTGCAGCGGCAATTCCTCTGAATGCTTGGGTTAGTCCTGAACAAGTAGTGGAACTGTGCCGAGTCATTCTGACAGTATACCGAGACAACGGACTGCGAGCTAACCGCCAAAAATCCCGCCTCATGTGGCTAATCGATGAGTGGGGAGTAGAGAAGTTTCGCATGGCAATCCAAGAGCAACTCAGCTATCCCCTAGCTGAGGCTGCCCCCACCGATGAAATCAACTGGGAAAAGCGAGACCATTTGGGGATCCATCCCCAAGCACAGCCCGGACTCAACTACGTAGGGATGCACATCCCCGTAGGAAGACTCCTCGCTGATGACATGATCTCCCTTGCTCGCTTAGCCGAGGTTTATGGCACCGGAGAAATGCGCTTGACTGTGGAACAAAATATCATTCTCGCCCACGTCAGCGATGCGAATCTGGAACCCCTCCTCCAAGAGCCAATCCTGCAAAGGTTTGCTGTTCATCCGGGGATGCTTCTCAGGGGTCTAGTTTCCTGCACCGGAGCACAGTTCTGTAACTTTGCACTGATTGAAACCAAGCAAAGAGCTTTTGCTCTGATCCAAGAGCTAGAGGCTGAACTGACCCTGCCCCGTCCAGTCCGGATTCACTGGACAGGTTGCCCCAATTCCTGTGGTCAACCCCAGGTTGCCGATATTGGACTCATGGGAACCAAGGTCAGGAAGGATGGGAAGATGCAGGAAGGTGTCGATATCTACACGGGCGGCAAGGTAGGGAAGGATGCCCATCTGGGCACTTGCACCATGCCCGGTGTTGCCTGTGTCGATCTCAAGTCCGTGCTATTGACTCTGCTGGTAGATCAGTTTGGGGCAGTAGCCAAATAAATAGGATCAGCTTGACCTAGTAATAGGGTTTTTCTAGGTAGTTTTCTACTAGAAAATGGCAATGTCCAATGCCTTGCCCCACGACCAGTCAACCGATCCCCAATTCAAATTAACTCAAACTCAGAATATCATTATGTCTAGACTATCTCGCCGGAAATTTATCTTCACTGCTGGAGCTACCACGATCGGAGCATTTGCCCTTAATAGTTGCGGCAACAGTGCCAGCACCACCTCTACTTCAGCAGCTTCCCCCGCCGCTTCTCCCGCAGGCTCCCCAGCCCCTACCGCCAATGTCACCGCCGCCGATACCCCAGAGGTGAAGACTGCCAAGCTAGGTTTTATTGCCCTGACCGATGCCGTACCCCTAATTATTGCTAAGGAAAAGGGATTATTTGCCAAGTATGGGATGCCCGATGTGGAAGTGGCTAAGCAAGCTTCTTGGGGAGCAACCCGTGATAACTTAGTCCTTGGTTCCGGCGGCGGTGGGATTGATGGTGGTCATGTGCTTTCTCCCATCCCTTATCTGATCTCTACTGGCAAAGTCACCGATGGCAAGAAAGTCCCCATGTACATCTTGGCTCGGTTGAATACTAATGGTCAGGGCATCCAAGTTGCCAATATCTACAAAGACCTGAAGGTGGGTGCTGATAGCTCTGCCTTGAAAGAAGCTTTTCTGAAAGAAAAAGCCTCAGGTCGGGAAATTAAATGCGCCATGACCTTCCCCGGTGGTACCCATGATATGTGGATTCGTTACTGGTTTGCTGCCGGTGGCATTGATCCCGATAAGGATATTTCTCTGATCGTTGTTCCCCCTGCACAAATGGTGGCGAACCTGAAGGTGGGCAATATGGAAGCTTTCTGCGTGGGTGAGCCTTGGCCCCTGCAAACTGTGAACCAGGCTGTAGGTGTGGGTGCAATTACCACTGGAGAGATGTGGAAGGATCACCCAGAGAAGGCTCTAACGATGCGGGCAGAATGGGTAGACAAAAATCCTAAGGCTGCCAAAGCGATCACCATGGCGGTGCAAGAGGCTCAAATCTGGTGTGATAAGCCAGAAAACGTCAAGGAAATGTGCGATATCTTAGCGAAACGGGAATGGTTGAAGGTGCCAGTGGCAGATATTCTCGATCGCTCCAGTGGCAAGTTTGATTTTGGCAATGGTCGGACTCTTGATAACCCTTCCCTGAAGCAAAAATACTGGAATGATGCCGCCTCCTATCCCTTTAAGAGCCATGATCTCTGGTTCCTCACCGAGCATGAACGCTGGGGGATGTTGCCCGAAGGTACTGACAAGACCAAACTCATTGATGCCGTCAACCGGGAAGATATCTGGAAGGAAGCAGCTAAGGCGATCGGTCAAGAAGCCGCAATTCCTAAGAGTACCTCCCGTGGTATCGAAACATTCTTTGATGGCGTGAAGTTTGATCCCGCTAATCCTAGCGAATACCTCAAGGCTCTGAAGATTAAGAAAGCTTAGGTTTACTTAGTTATTAGTCCTCATAATCTGAATTTTCTGCCCCTGCTGGGGGCAGAAAATCAGACCCTCTAACTACTTGATAAATGACCTCTCAGACTTTTTCGGCTCCGTGATGCCTAGCGGGAAACCGATTAATCTAAAACCGAATTAGGCAAAATCAGGCTTTATCTGTCATGGGTAGGGCAAGGTGGGCATTGCCCACCCTACTTAATAGAGTTTGCGCATATTAATAGAGTTTGTGCATAAGTCCTGTCAACAAAAAGTTTCGTTCCATCATCGTAAATAACCCACCAAAAAGCTATGACTGCTACCACTCCTACCTCTAACAATCCTCTGGCTAATCTAGCCCTATCCTTTGCCAGTAATTTTAAGGATAATCTTCGGAAAATCATTACCTCAGCGATCGCCATCTTTATCTTTTTGCTGATCTGGCAGTTGCTATGCTTGGGACCCAAGCCTTCTCTCCCCCCCCCAACTAAGGTGCTGAGTGATACTTGGGAATTGATTATTGATCCCTTGTTCGATCGCGGCGGCACAGATAAGGGACTATTCCTCCACATAGCTGCCAGTTTAGGTCGAGTGGCACAAGGATTCTCTCTAGCTGCGATCGTGGGCATTGGTGTGGGGATTATTATTGGTAGTAATAGATATATCTATGATGCGGTAGACCCTATTTTTCAGGTACTCAGAACTATCCCCCCTTTGGCGTGGCTACCCATTTCCTTAGCAGTGTTTAAGGATAGTCAACCCTCAGCTATCTTTGTGATTTTCATTACCTCTGTCTGGCCAATTTTAATTAACACGGCAGTGGGGGTTCAGTTAGTACCTCAAGACTACAAAAATGTCGCCAAGGTCTTACAACTTTCCAAAGTAGAGTATTTTTTCAGTGTTTTATTTCCGGCGATCGTCCCCTATGTATTTACCGGATTACGCATCGGAGTCGGCTTATCTTGGCTGGCGATCGTTGCCGCAGAAATGCTAGTTGGTGGCGTAGGAATTGGCTTTTTCATCTGGGATTCCTACAACAGTTCCCTCATTAGTGAAATCATCTTAGCCCTATTATACGTAGGTATTGTCGGCTTACTCCTTGACAAATTGGTAATCTTCTTGGGCAGTCTAGTGTTGCCTCCAGAACAGAAGTAGATGAAGAAGGAGGTAGAGGAGGTAAAGAAGAAAGAAGGTAAAGAATAAGTCTTTTTGAGTTGATCTAAATTCCTCAACAACTCCCATTACCTACTTCCCAACAATTCCTATTCCTTTACCTCCCTGTACCTTCCCTTACCTCCCTATACATCCTTCTCTCTCCTCCCTGTACCTCCTTCTCTCTCCTTCCCTAACTCCTTTACCCCAAAAAAACTATGATCTCCTTCCTTGAAATTGACCACGTAGATAAGGTATTTCCCTTGGCGAATGGGGCTAAATATGTTGCCATAAAAAATGTTGATCTGACTATCCAAAAAGGTGAATTTATCACCCTAATTGGTCACTCTGGCTGCGGTAAATCTACCCTGTTGAATATGGTGGCGGGGTTAGAAAAACCTAGTGCTGGTGGAGTGATCCTCGAAGGGAAACTGGTGACTGAGCCGGGTCCCGAAAGAATGGTGGTTTTCCAGAACTATTCTTTGCTGCCGTGGATGACCGTCCGCCAGAATATTGGACTAGCCGTGAACCGAGTATTTCGGAATCTGCCCAAGGGAGAACGGCGAGGCATTGTCGAACAAAATATTGACCTAGTGGGTTTACGCCCTGCCGCCGATAAACTGCCGGCACAACTATCGGGAGGCATGAAACAACGGGTGGCGATCGCCCGTGCCCTAGCCATCCGCCCCAAAATGTTACTGCTGGATGAACCCTTTGGGGCGTTGGATGCCCTGACCAGAGGCGGTTTGCAGGAACAACTGATGAAGATTTGCCAAGAGAGTAAAGTTACCTGCTTGATGGTGACCCATGACGTAGATGAAGCACTGCTGCTATCCGATCGTATTGTCATGCTGACCAATGGACCCGAAGCGCACATTGGCCAAATCTTAGAAGTTCCCATTCCCCGTCCCCGCGATCGCACCTCCGTGGTCAATCATCCGATCTATTACAGCCTCCGCAACGAAATGATCTACTTCCTAGATCAACAAAAACGTTCCAAACGCCGCAAACCCATCAAGGCTGCTGCCGTGGCTGGTCATGGTTTAGAGAAGATCAACCTAGAACTAGGCTTCATTCCCCTAACAGACTGCGCTCCCTTAGTGGTGGCAAAGGAAAAGGGCTTGTTTGCTAAACATGGTTTGCAGGATGTCAACCTCAGTCGAGAACCTAGCTGGAAAGCCATCATGGAAGGAATTAGTACTGGTCGCCTTGATGCTGCTCAGATGGTGACAGGGATGCCGATCGCCATGACCTTGGGCAACGAAACGACCCAACCGATTCCCGTTTGCACTTCCATGACCCTATCTCGGAATGGCAATGCCATTACTCTGAGCAAAAAGTTTTATGACCAAGGGATTCAAACATTAGGGGATCTAAAGGGTTTGATAGATTTGACGGATGATAAAATCCATACCTTCGGCATGGTACATCCCAATTCCATGCACAATCTCCTCCTCCGTTACTGGCTAGCTAGTGGCGGCATTGACCCAGATGCTGATGTTAGCTTACTAGTAATTCCCCCGCCTCAAATGGTGGCAAACCTAAAAGCTGCAAATATTATCGGTTACTGTAGCGGTGAGCCTTGGAATACCCGGGCAGTAGCTGAAGAGGTGGGAGTAGTTCTCAAAACTAGTGGAGAAATATGGTCTGGACACCCTGAAAAAGTCCTAGGAATCCAGCAGGAATGGGCACAGACCTATCCTAAAACCCACGTTGCCCTAGTTGCGGCTCTTCTGGAAGCTTGTGAATACTGTGATGATCACCGGAATCGCCCAGAAATTGCGGCAATGCTCAGTCAACCCCAATACCTCGGTGTAGATAATGAACATATCCGGGCTGGGTTTATTGATCCCTATAACTATGGTAACGGGGAAGCTCCAGCACCTATGCCTCGGTTTATGCAATTCCACGTTAACCAAGCCAACTGTCCCGATCGCACAGAAATGCTCTGGGTGATGACCCAAATGGCACGGTGGGGTTTAATTTCCTTCCCCAGAAACTGGGTAGAAGTCCTTGACCAGATTTGTCAGGTAGGGGTATTTAGCGAAGCAGCCCGGAGTATAGAATTTTCCGACGTGGAAAGGGAAAAATCTGCCGTCAAGCTTTTTGATGGAGTTGCCTTTAACCCCAATAATCCGATCGAGTACCTAGAAAAAGTAGAAATCAAACAGCCGATTAAAATCGTTGAGCTGTGCAGAGTATAAATTCTCTATCACCAAACCTATGCAAACCTTAAACCTCAATAGCCCCCCATCCCCAATGGCAACTCCTTTTTTAACAATTTCTGATATCTCCAAAGTTTATCCCACTCCCAAGGGGAAATATACAGTCTTAGAGGATGTAAATCTCAGTGTTAATGAAGGAGAATTTATCTGTGTAATTGGCCACTCTGGCTGTGGTAAATCGACTCTCTTAAATTTAGTGGCGGGTTTTTCTTCGCCAACTACCGGGGAAGTCCGCCTGCCGACAGGGGTAGTCACCAAGCCAGGTCCCGATCGCATGGTGGTCTTCCAAAACTATTCGCTCTTGCCTTGGAAAACTGCCTTTGAAAATGTCTTTCTAGGGGTGAAATCGGTCTATAACCAAAAATCCAAGAAAGAACAGGTAGATATCGCCAACCATTACCTGCATATGGTGGGGTTAGACGAAGCAATGCACAAAAAGCCGGGGCAGCTTTCTGGAGGCATGAAACAACGGGTGGCGATCGCACGGGCGTTGGCAATTTGTCCTCAAGTATTAATTCTAGATGAACCTTTTGGTGCTCTGGATCCCATGACTAGGGAAGATCTGCAAGAAGAGCTACTGAGTATTTGGCGGGATAACAAAGTTACTGTGTTGATGATTACCCACGATATTGATGAGGCTCTCTTTTTGAGCGATCGAGTAGTGATGATGACCAATGGCCCTGCTGCGACGATCGGCGAAGTTCTCGAAGTTCCCTTCCCCCGTCCCCGCATTCGGGGTCAAATTATGGAAGATCCTCGTTACTACGATTTGCGGAACCATGCCCTAGATTTCCTATTTACTCGCTATGCCCACATGGAATAACAACTATAAGTGAACAGTTATCAGCAAGGAAATCTCATCCAAAAATAATCACTATTAAATTTTCACTAGACCTCTTGCATGAATCCATTTTTAGCACGAGTTTCTAATAGTTTGACATACCTAATTTTCTATTCACGCAGGAGGTCTACTGTTTTAGGACTTACGCATTTGGAGGTTGTTGTGGGCTTCGACTCCGCTCAGCCCGCAACAACCAACCCTAAATAATTTGTTAGCAGTGCGTAAGTCCTATGTTTGCTATTCACTATTAACTGCTCACTGATAACTGTCTTATGATGCTATCTACCCTCGACCCCTCGCCAGCAAACCCAACTACTTCATCGCCAGCAAACCCGATGATTCTCTGCTACTACGCCAATATTAGTCGTCACATGCAAATTCTTCGTCTCAGCTATCCTGCTGACCAAGGTTTGCAGCAACATCATGATTCTTTAGATGAACAACCTGGCATCAACCCTGAAATCAGTCAGCTAGACATCACAACCCAAGGTTTGGGACAACGAGTTATATTTCCGGGGCAGAGGATTTTATTTCAGGCTTTACCGGCAGCAATCCTGAAGATTTATCTTGGCCGAGCTGGAGGGGAGAAATTTCTCGATCAAATTCAGTGCCATCATCTGCGAGTATATCAAGGCAACAATTATTAATTTTGACACTGATACTACATCAAGAAAAGGGTTTCACCCTTTTCTTGATGTAGATACTTGCATAACAAAGTATTTAAAGTTTCATTTGTATCAAGCATTTAGCAAAATAGTATGACCTATGACTAGCACTCAGACTAGCACTAAAACTCTCTGTCCTTATTGTGGTGTGGGATGCGGTTTAGAAGTTGTGGGGGCAACCGATGCTTTCCTGCCGCCGAATTCTAGCGACTGGAAGGTACGAGGCGATCGCCATCATCCTTCTAGCATGGGCATGGTGTGCGTCAAGGGGGCAACCATTGCTGAATCCCTAGATAAAGATAGACTGCTATATCCCATGTTTCGGGAACACCTAGACCAGCCTTTCCAACGGGTGAGTTGGTCAGAGGCTCTAGAGAAGATAGTCGATCGGATCCAGTTTGTCCAGCAAACCCAAGGGGTAGATAGTATCTGCATGTACGGCTCTGGGCAGATGCAAACTGAAGATTATTATGTGGCGCAGAAATTACTGAAGGGTTGTTTAGGGACAAATAATTTTGATTCCAACTCCCGTCTATGTATGTCATCGGCGGTTTCTGGCTATCTGAGGAGTTTGGGTTCCGATGGTCCCCCCTGCTGCTATGAAGATTTAGATTTAACCGATTGTGCTTTTTTAATTGGGACTAATACTGCCGACTGTCACCCGATCGTATTTAATCGCCTCCGCAAGCACCATAAACAGAATGAGCAGGTGAAGTTGGTGGTGGTGGATCCCCGGCGCACAGCAACCGCAGAGGTGGCGGATCTGCACCTAGCCATTAATCCCGGTACAGATATTGACCTTTTGAATGGGATTGCTCACCTGCTCTGGCAATGGGGCAAGGTCGATCGAGCATTTATGGAGAATCACACCAACAATTCCCCAGCTTTTATAGAACTTCTTCAGCATTATCCTCCAGAAAAAGTGGCGCAGAGGTGTGGAATTCCCCAAACAGACTTGGAATTAGCCGCCCAGTACTGGGGAGAATCACCGCGAGTCTTATCCATGTGGTCGATGGGTGTGAATCAGTCTAGTGAAGGCACCGCCAAGGTTAATAGCATTATTAATCTCCATTTGCTGACAGGGACGATCGGTAAGCCCGGTTCTGGGCCTTTTTCTTTGACGGGGCAACCCAATGCCATGGGGGGGCGAGAAAGTGGGGGACTAAGCAAACTTCTGCCCGGCTATCGTTTGGTGCAAAATCCCCAGCACCGCCAAGAAATAGAAGAATTTTGGGGCGTGCCAGCCGGAAGAATTTCCGCTGATCCCGGCAAAACAGCTTGGGAAATAATTACTGGTTTAGAAACTGGGGATGTGGGCGTACTGTGGATCGTCGCCACCAACCCAGCCGTGAGTATGCCGGACTTGGAGAGAACGAAGAAAGCCTTGGCGCGATCGCCCTTCACTGTCTATCAAGATGCCTACTATCCCACAGAAACCACCCAGTATGCCCATCTCTTGCTGCCAGCGGCTCAATGGGGAGAAAAAACTGGTACCATGACCAATTCTGAACGTTATGTCACCCTGTGTCCGGCTTTTCAGCAGCCACCGGGGGAGGCAAGGGCAGATTGGGAAATTTTTGCCGATGTGGGCAGAAGATTGGGGTTTACCGAACTACTTCCCTTTCAGAGTGCGGAGGCTGTCCATGCCGAATACGTCCAAAGTACCAAGGGCAGGGTTTGTGATCAAACAGGCATTAGCTACAAGAAGCTGCAAATATCTCCCTGTCAGTGGCCTCTTTCCAACTCCAGCAACCGCAGTGACCACACTTCGAGCAACCGCAGTAACCACATAGATCACAACTCCTCAGCCAGACTCTATACAGATTGGAAATTCCCTACCCCCAACGGCAGGGCAAACTTTATCCCCCATCATTCCCGTGGTTTGGCTGAACCTCCAGACCTCGATTATCCGTTGGTTCTCACCGTGGGCAGGTTATACGGTCATTGGCATACCCAGACCCGCACCGGCAGAATCGAGAAGATCCGCAAAATGCACCCAGAACCATTTCTGGAAATTCATCCCCGTGATGCGGAGAAGTTGGGCATAAATTCGGGCGATCTGGTGGAAGTATCTTCTAGAAGAGGACAGTCCCAATTTCCGGCTGTGGTGACAAAAGCGATCGCCCCCGGCACGGTGTTTGCACCTCTGCATTGGGGTGCTCTTTGGGCAGATAATGCCGAAGCCAATGCCTTGACCCATGCCATTAGCTGCCCTGATTCTCTACAACCAGAACTTAAGGCTTGTGCAGTACAGCTTAAGAAACTGGATATTTATAAATAAGGACTTACAGCAGTTTGAGAGTGGGCTTCGACGACCCTCAGCCCACTCTCAAACCCAACATGGATAGGACTTTCAATATTTGCGGTGTGTCTCATTTGAATGCAAACTTCTGTAAGTACTTGCTTTAGTTGCCATGCTGCTTTGCTAATGGGGGATTCCCAACTAGTAATTCTTTTATGTCTCATACCATTTTTCCAAATAGTTGATACAAATAATATTCCAAATAATTTGCTGTGTAAGGGTTTGAACCGAGAAAATGGATTCACCATTTTCTTGGTTTGGTATTACCTCTTTTCTGGTAGCTAGTAATTAGTTTCCTCGCCAAAGCTTCAGGCAAAAGAAGGGTGATCAGGAGTTTTAGCCCCACGATCGCCATTAATTTCCATCGCTGAAAGAGTCCCGGAGGATCGTGGAGCAGGGATTGAAGAAAGTACTGCGTTAACAATTTGGGGTGAGTGTAAGCCAGATCGCTACTTAATCCCCGGAAAGTCAGGTAACGGTAGAGATTGGCAATGCTTTTGGGTTTGAGGTGTTGCCATTGGGTTGGACTAGCTTGGAAGGCGCGATCGATCACTTTCAGGCACTCAGTAGCTTGGCGATCGAGACTGGCAGAAAGAGATTGATTGCTCAGGCGATAGAAAATTTGCACTTGGGGTACAACCACAAACTCGCAGATCAACTCAGATTTTTGTGCCATGCGAATAAATAGATCCCATTCATCCACCCCAGTCACCGACTCATCAAATCCCCCCACTTGCCTAAAGGCATCCTTGCAAATTAGGGCATTAGAGCCATTTTCTAGAAAGTTACTCAGGAGCAGGTATTGATAGACATCACCTTGGTGGCTGGCATGGCCACCGGGATAGAGGAATTTTCCGGCTGGGTCAATATAATCTGTCCAACTATAGGCGACCTTGGCTCTGGCAGAGCTTTGTAATGCCTGCAATTGGAGGGATAGTTTATCTGGTGTCCACAGATCATCAGCATCCAGAAAAGCTAGAAATTTTCCTTGGGCTTGAGCGGCTCCCCGGTTGCGACTGGCACAGGCTCCTGTTTGGGGATAGGATAAGAGACTGCCTTGAATTTGGGAATGTTGTCCTAGGATATCTTGGACAATGGCTGGGGTGCGATCGCTAGAGCCATCATTAATTACAATCAGTTCCCAGTTAGAATAGGTTTGGTGAAGGAGAGAGGTGATCGTCTCTGCGATCGTCTGCTCACCATTGTAAACAGGGATGATTACGGAAATCAGAGGATAATTCATATGTTAGCAGATAATTTAGGATTGCTATATTTACATAGAAAGTGCCTGAAGAAGGTAGAAAAAAGCAGGTAGAAAATTTATGGTCGCACCAGTAGAAATAAACAGAAAGTATTCTCTATCAGAATATTTTGAATTTGGAGTTAATGAGCCAGCACGCTATGAATATATCAACGGAAAAGTAGTTCCCATCACTGATATTACTATCAATCACAATCAAATCTCTAGTAATCTCTATGCTATCTTAAATTTTGCTTTCAAAAATCAGTTCCATGATGTTTTCATTGCCGACCAAAGATTGTGGGTTTTAGAAAGAAGGATTGCCACTTATCCAGATATATTAGTTGTCTCAGGAAAATCACAGCTACAGGAAGGTAGAGAAGATACTATTATCAATCCTTTAATGATTGCCGAAGTATCATCATCTTCTATTAGCAGCCATAGCCAAGATGAAAAGTTTGCTGCCTACCGAACCATTGGAAGTTTTCAAGAATATATATTAATTGATCAGTATAGTACCCATATCGAACATTATCACAAAACAGTCCAAGGGAACTGGGTCTTTTCCGAGTATAGAAATTCAACAGATATTATTGGTTTGAGTTGTTTTCCATTGCAAATTAGTTTAGCGGATATTTATGACAGAGTTGGTTTTAATTTAGTAGGAATAAATGAGCAATAGATTCCCGACAGATTATCTATGGCAGTCCTATTTGAGTTTAGAATAAATCACTCGAAGGGTGCGCTATTCTAAACTATTTACAGTTCCCAAATCATTTAGGATCGCTATAGATCATCGAGAAGCCACTTAGATACATTTTCATGCATCTGTATCTAAGTGATTGAAAAATCAGGATTTCCAACAACAATAATTACTTACTTCTTTAACAACAACAATTACTTACTTCTTTGAAATATTATTCCCAACTAAATCAGGTATTTCCTTTATCTTATCTCCACGATCTCCGGGGAGAAATCATGGCATGTAATTATTTAGCAGTTAATAATCTCAATCGAGATTTTGTCGGCACAAAAGGATTTTCGGTGGTATTTCGCCGATCGCACCTAGAAAAAGTCAGCCAACGGTTTCCTTTTTTCAGGGCTTATCTAGAACAAGCTTTGCAACCAGATTGTAATGCTTTTTATCTCAATCCCCTAGTCTTAGGTGCTGGCTCCCGTGTGGATCCCCATATCGATCGATCTTTGCGATCGTACTGCAAAACAATTAATCCTCCTCAGGTGGTGAGTGTTCTATACGTTCAAGTCCCAACCGATATGCAGGGAGGAGAATTGATATTACGAAATCGGAAACAACAGGTGGGACAAATAAAGCCAGAGGAAAATAAATTAGTATATTTTCAGGGTGATCTTACCCACTCTGTTAATGCAGTAAAAACCCCAAGTAATCGCCTTAGTTTAGTATGTGAGCAGTATAGTTTAGAAGCATCGGAGTTATTAGAGATTCCAGACTTCACTATAGAATCTAGAAAAGTCAAATCTTCTGTTTCTTAAAATCGATATAGCGATCCTAAATCATTTACGAACAGTTACTAAGTCAACTTGCTTCTAGCAGATGGTTTCACCCGCCCCCGGCGGGTGAAACCATTTAGGGTTGCTATATTCATAGTGGCATCGATAGCACCCTGATGATCTTGCAATATCGCCTCAAGTTCAAGACAAAATACCCAGATATACTCATTGTCAAAAACTATGACCAGTTGCCGTTGATTGAATGCTATACCGGACAGTTGAATCAGATGTTTATGAATATTTTAGCTAATGCAATTGATGCCCTTGATGAAGCGAGGGAAAAGCAAATCTATCCAGAAATTAAGGATCATCCCCAGCAAATTACGATTAGCACTTCTCTCTTGGGAACCGATTGGGTACAGATTGCGATCGCTGATAATGGCACTGGCATTCCTGAATCCATCAAAAGCCGCATCTTCGACCCATTTTTTACCACCAAGCCAATCGGTAAAGGCACTGGCATGGGCATGTCGATTAGTTACCAAATTATTGTTGAAAAGCATGGCGGCAAACTAGAATGCTTCTCAACTCCTGCTCAAGGAACCGAGTTTATAATTCAGATTCCAATCCAACAAAAACCTCTCCAACTTACTTCTATCTCATCAATATCCTAGTGTTATTGAAAATGATATAGCAATCCTAAATCATTTTCTAACAGTTGCCAAGTCAACTTGCTTCTAGTAAATGGTTTCACCCGCCGAAGGCGGGTGAAACCATTTAGGATCGCTATAGAACAATTGTTTTAGTCATGTTGTGGGAACCCAAGGTTCTCACAACTAAAGTCATCGTTTTTCCGTGGTGTCGCTAAGGCTCGATCGAGCAACTATCTCAAGTTCGGCTAATTGATCCAAGATACTTACAAACTTCTCCCCCAATGAAGTTAGGCAATATTCGACACGGGGTGGGATTTCTGGATAGGCATGACGTTGCAGAATTCCATAATGCACTAACTTTCTTAATCGTTCATTTAATACCTTAGTTGTTAGTCCCTCAACGCTTCGCTCCATTAATCCCGGACGACATGTACCCTGCCGCACCAGTTGCAGAACTGTCAACGACCATTTACAGGACATAATGTCTTCAAACATAGTGGGAATTGATGTTTGCTTAACGAAAGTATGCAATTTGTTTTGTTCAGCCATCTGTCTAAATCCAGACTAAAAAGTACCTACCCCACTAAATTGTACCTACTTTTGCTATTTTTTTTCCTTTGTTATGGTGATGCTACAAACCAAATCAAGGAGTTTAAACTATGAAATCAAAAGCAATTTTCTACCATGCCGGTTGTCCAGTTTGCATCAGTGCCGAGCAAAATGTTGCTCATGCCATTGATCTCGATCGCTACGAATTAGACATTATTCATTTAGGTGAACATAAAGAAAAGATTGCAGTAGCAAAAGCCCAAGGAGTCTTATCTGTGCCAGCTCTAGTATTAGACAATCAGCCTTTCCACATCAATTTCGGCGCAGCCATAACAGATTTAGGATAGACTGCACACTGCTAACAAATGATCTAAGAGACTATTTATAAAGTCTGATTTTGCACTCTCTCCGGGGGCACAAAATCAGATATTTTAGTCATTTTAGAAATGACTTCTAAGTCCTGTGAAAAACAACTCTAGAGGGAGAGCTAATTTTCTGTCTCTAGATTGCTATAGCAATCCTAAATGGTTTCACCCTCCGAAGGTGAGTGAAACCATCTACCAGAATCAGTTTGACTTGGCAACTGTTAGAAAATGATTTAGGACTGCTATATGATTCTGAGAGACGAGATAATTAGGTGATCAATATGCCCCCAGATCAACTTGTGGTTCCCAGCCCAGAACTAAGACAGGCGATTGATTATATTTGCCAAAGCGATGGCGATTTTTTGAAAATTGAAATGGAAGCTGGAACCTTAACCGTTGGTAGGCGATCGCCAGATTTTGCTTCATTGGTACGAATCATTTTAGGGCAACAGCTATCTTCAAAAGCCGCCCAAGCCATATTCCTGCGCTTAAATAACTTAATTGAGCTAACCCCAGCCCAATTTATGGACTGTCCAGAAATAGCCCTCAAGGAAGTGGGGCTAAGTCAAACCAAAATTGCCACTTGCCAACGATTAGCCGCCGCTATTTTAGCTGGACAATTAAGTTTAGATACCTTTCCCCAGCTACCAGATGCCTTAATTGTGGAGCAACTAACCCAAATTAAAGGCATTGGGGTGTGGACAGCAGAAATATATTTGCTTTTTTGTCTAGAGCGTTTAAGTATTTTTCCTGCCTCTGATCTGGCAATTCAACTCAGCTATCAAAGGCTCAAAGCTTTAGCAAATCGCCCGACTCGCCCAGAACTAATCACCCTCACCCAGAACCTAGAACCCTATCGTGGTGCTGCTGCCCATCTCCTCTGGCACTATTACGCTTATATCAAGCGCCAATTGCCCTAGCTCTAGCTACGATAAATTTCCATGATGGTATTGAGCAACTTCAAGGCATCGGGTTTGGAACGTTGGAAAGAGTTACGCCCAATAATGGAACCAAAGCCACCACCTTGGGCGATCGCCTGAATTTGCTCCAAGAGTACAGCATCGCCCTCGGTGGCTCCCCCAGAAAAGATCACGATCCGATTCCCGCCAAAGGTACATTGCACAATGTGCTGTACCCGTTCGGCTAAAGTTGTCAGGGGAATCTGCTGTGCTTCATAAACTTTTTTTGCTGCCTCCTGCTCAATATGGCTCGTTGGCAGTTTGACCTTGATGATGTGAGCGCCCAGTTGAGCTGCAATATGAGCAGCGTAAGCAGTGACATCGATCGCCGTTTCTCCGGCTTTGCTCAAGCTTGAGCCACGGGGATAGGACCAAACAATTACAGCTAAACCATGCCGTTTTGCCTCTTCAGCGTAGGCACGAATCTGTCCATACATATCCAACCGATGGGAAGAACCGGGATAGATCGTAAAGCCAATGCCCACACAGCCAAGGCGCAGGGCATCTTGAACACTCCCGGTCAAGGCTTGGTAGGGATCAGCCTCTTCTACTAAGACATCATGATCATTAACCTTGAGAATTAGGGGAATTTGTCCAGCAAACTCTCGTGCGCCTGCTTCGAGAAAACCCAAAGGGGCAGCATAGGCATTGCAACCTGCGTCGATCGCTAATTGAAAGTGATAGTGGGGATGGTAAGCAGGAGGGTTGGCGGCAAAGCTGCGGGCGGGGCCATGCTCAAAACCCTGATCTACAGGGAGAATAACCAGTTTTCCAGTTCCAGCGAGTTTGCCATGATTGAGTAAGCGAGCTAGGTTAGTTAAGGTGCCGGGGTTGTCGCTACCATACCAACTGAGAATTTCTTGTACTCGTGTTGTCATGATTTTATCTCCTAGAATATAGGCTTGACTTATAGATAATCAAAATAGCATTAGATAATCAAAATAATATCAGAATGGGGAAGGTCTGCGATCGCTATAGTTACGCAAAAATCACTTGATTGCGCCCCTGATTCTTAGCCTGATATAGAGCTCGATCGGCTCTAGCAAATAGCTGAGTAGGGTTTTCCTGCGGCTGGAGCAAAGCCACACCAAAAGAAGCCGTAACCTTACCCACTTCTGGGATTTGCTGTTCCGCCACAATAGCTCTGAGACGTTCTGCCAAATATTTCAATTCTTCCTCTTTGTCTCCTGTAACCACAATCAAAAATTCTTCTCCACCCCAACGAATTAAGATATCTTTTTTCCGTAAATTAGATTGACAGCATTGGGCGATCGTTTGCAGAACTCGATCGCCCATCAAATGACCATAGTTATCATTGACCTGCTTAAAGCGATCGACATCGCATAAAATAATCCCAATTTGCTGAGTTGATTGCTCTATTAAGTTTCGCAGCATCTTTTCTCCAGCACCTCGATTAAAAACATTAGTTAGAGCATCTTTCTCGGAGATTTCCTGAAGATGAAATCTTTCGATATAAAGTTTATTGACCGCATCTTGGAGATAGGAATAGAACATAACTAAAGACAAATTAATCCCCATCGCCGGCACAAGCGTGACCATGATATCAAGACCTCTTGGTGTTTTCAATTCTTCAAGATGAGATACTAAGTAAATAACAATGGGAGCCGCCGCCGCAAACCAAAATAGCAGAACCAACCTAACTAAGCCTAGGGGACGCAAGAAAATGATCATGCTATTTGTCAAAAGAAAAATCCCTGAAGAAATCGGCGGCAGGCTATCCACAAGTCTCTTTTCTGGGTCTAACCATGCTTCAATTACGAAAAAATATTCTGGGAATAAAATAATAAAGCTACTCCAGCCTAGAATGATTTTTGTGACTTGATAAATTCGACGCGGATATTTAATTAGATATATCAAAAGAAGAAGAGAAACAGTACTGGTAAGGGGAGGGGCTATCAAAGAAATTGGATGGGTTTTAGCTTCAATTAAATTCATGATTGTAACAAATACCCCTCCTGAAATCATAGCTCCTAGGATAAAGATCATGGCTTTGCGATTGAGGAGTTCTAAGGGATCGTTTGTGGTTAGAGTCATGGCATTAGGGATAAATTCATATTTTAGATTAAAAAAATTAGACAATCATACAGCACTATTTATTTACATGGAATACGCTATATTTCCTGAAATATTGACTGGATTTTGGTTTGTGTGGGGGCGGCTGTCGCCGCCCTCACACAAACTGCTATAGAAACCCTAAATGGTTTCACCCGCCTCCAGCGGGTGAAACCATCTGCCAGAAGCAAGTTGACTTAGTAACTGTTCGCAAATGATTTAGGATCGCTATATAAAATATTAGTTAGCTAGGAAAGTAGCTTGCTAAATAACTCAGAATTAATCTTTTTGTTTCTTTCAATATACGCTCACGGAAAGGTTTTTCTTGACTAAGGGATGTCCATAAAAGATTGCCAATCACTTTTACCAAGACAAAGGCGATCGCTTCATAATCTGCTGATTCTAATTCTGGAGAATACTGTGATAGCAACATGACTAAATCTTGAATTAATTGGGAATCTGCTGCTGCATCGATCGACTCTAATTCTGGCAGCGAACCTTGTAAAGACATAAAGATGGCGTGGTAGCCCGGATAATCAGTAAAGAATCGATCGACCGTATCAATAACCTGTTCCATATATTCAGAGAGGGGTAATCTCCGTCTATCAGGGGTATCTAATTCCATCAATAAATTATGGAGTTGCTGATTGTAGCGTTCTGCTAGTTTGTAGAGAATTGCCGCCTTATCAGGAAAGAACTGGTATAGCGATCCGATGGGGATTTGGGCATGGGCGGCGATCGCCTTCGTACTTGTGGCGTTATAGCCCTCAGAAATAAATAACTTTTCCGCCACATCCAAAATTTGATCTACCCGTTCTTGGCTCCGGGCTTGGCGGGGTTGGCGGCGCATCCCGCTAGGCTTTGATGAATCAGTAATCATAGGTTCTAAAAACTAGCTGTAATAGGACTTACACACTGTCAACGAATTATCGATAGTTTTGGAAGTTGTTGCAGGAGTGGAGTTCCTGCAACAACTTCCAAATGCTTAAGTCCTGTGAAAAAAACACTTGACAAAACATGAGTGATGCTCGTATTTTATAAATATGAGTGCTGCTCATATTGTAGCCCGATCACAGGAGGAAATTATTGTGGAAAAAAATTTATTTATGCTACCTAGTATCGCTGCTAAGTCTGCAATTGGAGATGAATCAAACCGCCAAACGCAACCAATTACTGCACTCCAACCGTTTCTAGCACTCCTTGCTGGAGATAATAGTCTGGACGTAGTCGGGGAAATGGTTTTCTCTTTACTAGAAACCCCGTCCTTTGATTTGGCTGTGGCACACCTAAAACTTGATCCTCAAGCAGAGGAACTAATTCAACAGCAGTACATAGCTCCTGCCCATGATCTAGACACACTTATGCAATATCCACCAGATTCCCTTGGATATATTTATGGAAAAACGATGAAGGCAAAGGGATTTCGAGCCGAAGACCTATACGAATCAACCCTCATTTATTCTGATGCTAGTTATGTGGAAGCAAGACTCAGCCAAACCCATGACATCTGGCATGTTGTCACTGGTTTTGGTGTGTCACCAACCGAAGAAATCGGCTTACAAGCATTTCACCTGCCCCAGTTTCCCTATCCTCTTGCCGTATCTCTGCTTGCTAGTAGTATGATGTCGGCTCTTTTATTTGATCCTGAACAATTGCCCTCTTTACTGGAGGCAATTCAAACAGGATGGGCAATGGGCAAAAATGCTAAATCTTTCTTTGCCCAAAAGTGGGAAGAAGCTTGGGAGAAACCCTTAATTCAGTGGCGGCAAGAGCTAAATCTTGCTTTAAGAGACTAGTTATGCGGTACGATTTTTGCCCCCGGATGGAGGTAAAAATCGTGCCTTGTAGTGGACATCTACATCTCTATCTTTTCAGTATTTACAGTCATGTTCAAAGGAGTTTATATGCAGCATCTCTGTTTATATTTATCCCGTTTGCCCTATGTTATCATGGAAAATTTTGAGGTTTGGGGAGCTTATGAACACAGCTTTAGTGAAGCAATAGTTGATCTATTATTGTGGCAAATTTGTGAAGATATAATTGGTCACTTAATTGATCGGAACAAACAGAGGTAAGTTAAATGAAACTCCTGCTCCAACGCCTATTCTCAAGGTATCACTGGTCAATTACAATTACCTATGCGCTGACATTTATAGAGAATATATTGGAATTACTTTATCCTTTCATAATTGTTAGTGTCATGAAGTTTTCGCCACAGATTTACGGTTATGTTTAGCATGATCGCGCTCAATCACTAAGAAAAACACGGTTAAGCAACTGGTTTCGTGAGGGAATGCCCCAATCTCATCAGACTTAGCCCGAAACTCGCGAAATAATCGCTCCAGATGATTCGTTGTCCGAAT
>CALRPI020000063.1:0-28637 GCA_943370025.1 Phormidium lacuna HE10JO
TAGGACGCTACCAAGAGGCGATCGACAAACACCAAGAATCTCTGGTAATTAAACGAGAGATTGGAAATAGACAAGGAGTAGCCACTTCTTTAGGCAATTTAGGAGCTGCCTACTATTCCCTAGGACGCTACCAAGAGGCGATCGACAAGTACCAAGAATCT
The DNA here is from genome assembly GCA_943370025.1 of Phormidium lacuna HE10JO. Lineage (GTDB taxonomy): Bacteria > Cyanobacteriota > Cyanobacteriia > Cyanobacteriales > JAAUUE01 > JAAUUE01. The sequence continues at coordinate 162 of CALRPI020000063.1, forward strand.
CTGGAAATTCAACGAGAGATTGGAAATAAATTAGGTGAAGCGATGGGCTTGAATAATTTGGGAGAAGTTTACTATTCCCTAGAAGATTATCGCACCGCTATTGAGTTTTACCAAAAAGCAATTGCAATTAAACAAGACATTGGTAATTTACAAAGCCTTGCAGTATCTTGGGAAAATATGGGTAAAGTTTTAACTAAACTCCAGCGTATTCCTGATGCCATCAGTGCCTATCGTAATGCTCGACAATTTTTTCAAGAAGTTAATTTAGATCAAAAAGTTCAAGATTGCAACACCGCCATTAAAGAATTAGAAACTCCGCCACCACCCCCACCACCCCTAGCTCTCCAGCAAAAAATTCAGCGTTTCCTCCAAAAAATCAAAACCTTTATCCGTAACTTTATTTTGCCTAATAAAAACTAGATTTACCCCTCAATGCCTATCCCTTTCCCAACTGGCTGAAAAAACTAATTAAATTTGCCAAAAGTAGTAAATTTAAGTTTATTTTGTGCCTCCTCCTCGGAATTTTCGCCTTCCCCTTCGCCCTAGTCGGCTTCACCCTCCTCACCCTCTTCCGCCTCCTCCGCTCCCGCCTGCCCCGCCCCTAATGGGCTGAAATATTGCTAACTAACCTATGCTTTTTAGACTATAATAGAAGCCTAAAACCCTAACCCATATTAATGGAGGGAACCATGCCCCACCCTAGATTTAGCCGTGAAGAAATTGCCGATCGAGGTCAAGAAATCTACGCAAAAAAACTTCGTTCTCAAGTAGAAACAACAGAAAATATCGGTAAAATCATCTCCATTAATATTGAAACAGGAGAATATGAAATTGGTGATGACTTAGTTGCTACCAGCCTCAAGCTACAAGCAAAACAACCCAATGCAGCACTTTGGGGAGAAAGAATTGGCTTCAATGCAGTTTATGCCGTTGGTGGCACACTACTCAGAACAAACTAATGATCCACGGCACAGTAATTGGACTTCAGGCAAGAGTTAAGATAGTTTTACGTCTTTCAGGAAATTTAGATATAGAGATCGAGTGTGTTGTTGACACAGGTTTTGAAGGATTCTTAACCCTACCTCCCTCTGCGATCGAGAAATTAGGAATGCCTTATCTCATCAGTATTAGTGCAAATCTTGCTGATAGTTCAAACGTTAAAACCGACGTTCATGCAGCAACTATTATTTGGAAAGGTGTAGAGCGAAATATTTCAGTATTAGCAATGGGACAAAGACCCCTAATTGGCACTGCACTTCTTGAAGACTATCATCTCAGCATAGACTTTTGTGACGGCGGGATAGTGATCATTGATGATATTTTGTAGAAGAAACTTTAATAGATTTGCCCAAAGCAGTAACTTTAAGTTTATTTTGTGCATCATCCTCGGAATTTTCGCCTTCCCCTTCGCTCTAGTCGGCTTCATCCTCCTCACCCTCTACCGCCTCCTGCGCTCCCGCCTCCCCCGTCCCTAATTCAGAGTTGCTCAATCAGCATATTTGTGAAGAGATGAAGCCTGCGATATCATACAGACATGGCAAAAAGGGATAGACTACTGGAAAAAATTAGAAACAGCCCTAACAATGTCACATTTGCAGATGTGCGTAAACTTTTGGAGCTAGAAGGTTTTACCTTGGATAGAATTACCGGAAGTCATCATATTTTCCAAAGAAATAATATTACTTTTGTCGTCCCAGTCCATAACAACCGAGTAAAATCAGTATATTCAAAACGCCTGATAGAAATTATTGAAGGAGATCAATCATGATATATCCGATCGTCATTTATTCCTGCCCAGAAGGAGGTTTTGTAGCTGAGATTCCAGCCCTGAAAGGTTGTCTTTCCCAAGGAGAAACGATCGCCGAAACCCTAGAAGAATTAAATATTGTTAGTAACCTATGGTTGGAAACAGCCAAATCTCATCATCAAGAGCTGCCAAACTTAGAAACAGAAATTGCTAAAATAAAAATGTTAAGCGCGTAGAAATCGAGATACTTGATAGAGTATTGAAAATGTTTTCCCCAGAATTACTCAGTACCTTGAAATCCCTCGATCGAGCAGACAAATTCTATATTGCCCAAATCTTAATCTCTGAATTAGCCCAACAGGAAACCGACTTGATACAAGCTGGACAATCCTATCCTGTGTGGTCTCCCTACGATGCCTTTACCGCAGCTAATACCATGCTAGAAGTATTGCAATCAACAAAAAAAGATAAAAAACCATGACCATAGAATCTACTATTTTAGAAAACATTGCCAAGCTACCTGATTCAGTTAAAAATGCAGTTCTTTTATATACCGAATTTCTTGCTAGTCAATATCATCAAGGTCGTATTGAAGAGGTAGGACTAATTCCCCCAAAACCTCCCTTAGCTGGTTCTATGAAAGGCACATTCATCCTGCCCTTACCTGATGATTTTGATGAGCCATTAACAGACCTTGAGGAATATATGCAATGAGTTCTATTTTATTAGATACCCATACTTTTATTTGGCTATCAGAAGATGATCGAAATCTGCCAAAATCTCTACGAGAAACTATCGAAAATACAGATGATGTGTTTGTGAGCATAGTTAGCTTTTGGGAGATTTCGATTAAGCTCAATATAGGAAAGATATCTTTACGAGATGATTTCAACAACATTGAGTCTAGATTTAATGCTACAAGATTTATACTATTACCAATTTCCATAAAAGATACCCTCCAACTTTCTCAACTACCAATGCACCATAAAGACCCCTTCGATCGCATCCTCCTCGCTCAGGCAATGAGTCGATCGCTAGTTATTGCCAGTCGAGATGCAGTATTCGATGCCTATGGGGTCGATCGATTATGGGAGTGAAAAACTCAATCTATCCCCGCCCAAAAGGAGGTTTTAGGGCTGAGATTCCAGCCCTAATGCTCTACCCCTACAAATTTGACATTACAATAGATATTATTTACATTTCTTAATGTATCTCTAAGTATCTATTAGCCCAGAACTCAAGCCATGACTCAAGTACTTCCCCCGCCCATCGTTGCCTCTGTTCCTGGTACTTACTGGCAATGGCAGTCCCACTCCATCTACTACGTCACCGCCGGAGAGCCTCAGCCCCACCTGCCCCCCTTGTTGTTGATTCACGGTTTTGGTGCTTCCACCGATCATTGGCGGAAGAATATTGCCGAGTTAAAAGAACATTTTCAGGTGTGGGCGATCGATCTCTTGGGGTTTGGGCGATCGGCAAAACCAGCCATTACCTACGGGGCTGACCTGTGGCGATCGCAGATTGCCGATTTTATTGAACAGGTGATCAAACAACCAGTGGTGATTGCTGGCAACTCCCTTGGTGGCTATACCGCCCTGAGTGTGGCGGCTCTGTGTCCAAATACAGCTAAAGGAGTAATTCTCCTCAATAGTGCCGGCGGTTTTACGGATCTCAATCCCCCGGCTCCGGTGAATCCGGTGGCGAAGGTATTTGGTCAAGCGATGCGATCGCTCCTGCTGCAACCTTGGACAAGTTTCCTACTTTTCCAATATGTGCGGCAAAAATCTGTGATCCGCAAAACCCTAGAGAAGGTTTATTTAGATCACTCAGCTATTACCAATCAACTGATTGAAGATATCTACCGTCCTTCCTGTGATGTGGGGGCAGCGGATGTATTTGGGGCAGTATTCAAAAATCCTCAAGGCGAAAAGATTGACACCCTCCTCGAAAAGCTCCAGCATCCCTTATTGTTAGTTTGGGGAGAGGCAGACCCGTGGATGCGATCGACCGAACGGGGAGCCAAATTCCGGCAATACTATCCCACCCTGACCGAACATTACCTCAAGGCTGGTCATTGTCCCCACGATGAAGTCCCCGAACAAGTTAATCAACTAATCAAAGATTGGCTCCTAAACCTATGAATATTCCCCGTTGGTTAGCCCGCAGAGAAACAGACTGGAAACGCTTAGATGCCCTGCTTCAGCAGGTAGAAAAACGAGGATTGAAATCCCTCGGAGCTACAGAAGTTAAGGAACTTGCCAGCCTCTATCGATCGATCTCTGGAGACTTGGCACGGGCAAAAACCAACCAACTGGGACAGCAAATTACCGAAGACTTACAAACCCTCACCTCCCGTGCCTATAGCCAAATTTATCAAGGGGCAAAACATCACGAATGGCGATCGGCTTGGCAGTTTATCCAATGGGGATTACCCGCCGTGATTCAGCGCAACTTCTGGTACATATTTCTGGCGACTAGTTTATTAGTTGGTAGTGGAGTCATTTCTTGGTGGTATGCCAGCCGGGATCCCGTTTATCTGGCACTGGTGGTTCCAGATAATTTAATCAAGCTGGTGCGGGATGAGGGCAAACTGTGGATGGGTTCCATTGTCGGGGTGGAGCCGTTAGCCTCCAAGGATATTATGACCAACAATTTATCGGTGTCCTTTGGGGCGATCGGCGGGGGCATCACGGCGGGAATTTATACGACTTTTCTCTTGATTTCTAACGGGATTAGCATTGGGGCGATCGCCAATCTAGTCGCCCAGCATAACCTAGCCATTCCCTTTTGGGCGTTTGTATTTCCCCACGGAGCATTGGAACTGCCGGCAATTTTTTTTGCTGGAGGTGCGGGTTTATTAATCGCTAGAGCTATTCTTTTTCCGGGCAAGTTTAACCGGATCAATGCCTTGAAGTATTACGGCTCCCAAGCCGCCCAGCTAACCTTCGCTGTCGTGCCGATGCTAGTTGCTGCTGGGATTATCGAAGCTTTTATTTCTCCCCAACCCTTCATTCCAGATTTGCTCAAGTATCTAATTGGCATTAGTTTCTTCACCCTCCTCGTCACCTACTGCCGCCGCACTCAGAACAGCCATATATAAATACAGCAGTATGTGTAGATCGCCCACACATACCCAAACCTAGCTACAAGTAGGGTGGGCAATGCCCACCTGATAAGAAGTGTGTAACAGGAAGAGGAAAATGGGGATCAATTGTTTCTTGTGGGCAATGCCCACCCTACATGACGCCACATAATACTGAGAGATTTATATGGCAAGGGTTCTGGCTGATCTCAAGCTGGTGTGATTTGGAGAATGATTGATGATGTAAAAATCATCAATCATTCTTTTTGTAAAAGAATTTCACAAAAATTTACAAAAGTACACAAGGTTACAGTATGATGACATTAGTTGCTTCCCAGTTTTACCTGACGGTTTTTCCTAAAGGTCTTGCCTAGCAGTATTTTTGGGGAGTTGTTGATCAGCCAGCACAACTATTTTTTATTAAACCTGCAAGAGTTAATCACTATGCTTTATACGATCGAATCTGCCCAGTCAATTTTTCCTAGTACCCAGATTGCCAATGTCGTCCCAGATACTGTCTCTGCCTTTGACCAACTCAATGCAGAAGACCAATTGGCATTGATCTGGTTTGCCTATACAGAAATGGGTAAAACCATCACCGTTGCTGCTCTTGGAGCTGCCAATATGATTTTGGCTCAAGGGATTTTGGAGCTGATCAAGCAAATGCCACCAGAGGCTCAAACCCAAGTGATGTATGACCTAGCCAACCGGGCTGACACACCCATTTGCCGCTCCTATGCTTCCTTCACCATGAACATCAAGCTAGGTTTTTGGTATCAACTAGGAGAATGGATGGACAAGGGCATTGTTGCGCCAATTCCTCCCGGTTATATACTTTCTGATAAGGGTCAAGAAGTTCTTAAAGCTATTCAAGCTGCTGATGCTGGTCAACAAATTACAATTCTACGGAATACAGTAATCAGCATGGGTTTTGATCCTAATGCTCCCGGTAGCTACACCAAACAACAAGACCCGATCGTTGCTCCTACGGCGATCGCTTCCCGTACCCAAGTCAAAATTGATGGTATCACCACCCCCACCGTGCTTGATTACATCAACAACATGAACGCCAATGACTTTGAGGCAGCAAGTAGCTTGTTTGCTCCTGAAGGCGCTCTCCAACCTCCTTTCCAAAGACCAATTATTGGCAAAGAAGCGATTCTTGCCTACATGCGTGAGGAATGCCTGAATCTAAAGATGGCTCCAGAACGGGGTGTGGTGGAAAGTCCCGAAGAGGGCTACACACCAATCAAGGTGACTGGTACAGTGCAAAGTCCTTGGTTCGGGGCTAGTGTGGGGATGAATATTGCTTGGCGGTTTGTATTAGACCCTCAAGGTAAGATTTTCTTTGTGGCGATCGACCTGTTGGCATCTCCCAAGGAACTACTAAATCTAGTACGGAAGTAGACTAAGGTTAATCTGCACCACAGATATAGCAGTTATAATTACAGCACTTTGCGTTCAAATGAGGCACGCCACAACGATTGAAAGTCTGATCAATGTTGGGTTTGAGAGTGGGCTGAGCGGAGTCGAAGTCCACTCTCAAGATGCTGTAAGTTAAGAACGGCTTATTCTCCGGGTAAGCTGTTCTTAATCGTCTACAGCTTAGAAATCATTTAAGATCACGATATAATAGCCAAAAACTAGGGACAAAGCTTGCCTCCTAAAAATATAGAAATTATTTACAGCTATGCTTAGTCGCCGAGTCCTGCAATCTATATTTGGGATAGCTTTATCCACGATCGTTAGTAGTTGTAATTTCCTGCCCAGAAACCAAGCCGGGGCGCAACCGACACCCAATCAGCAAACAAGTTTAACAGCGGTGGATGTGGCGATCGCTCGCCCAGAAGCCCTCAAAGCTGCCCAAGAATTTATTGGCACGACCAAACCAGTTAAGGAAGTTTCTCTCCGCGCTCAGGTGGAAGGCAGGGTTTTGAATATTAATGCCAAGGTGGGGGATGTGGTGACCCAAGGGCAGATTTTGGCAGAGCTAGACGATGCGATTCTCCTCACCAATGTCGTCCAAGCCGAAGCTCAGGTGGCAGCCCTCGAAGCCGAGGTGTCCAGAGCCAGAACTCAGGTCAGCACTGCCCGTGCCCAAGCAGAACAGGCGCGACTCCAGCTAGAACAGGCACAGCGGGATAGCGATCGCTTCTCAGACCTCGCCAGCAATGGAGCCATCTCCCAACAACAGGCAGAACTTTCCCGTACTTCCGTAGGTACCCAGCAACAATTAGTCAATGCGGCGATCGCGAGAATTGCTACCGAAGAAGAAAGCGTGGCAGCAGCGATCCGCCGCGTGGAAGCGCAACAGGCAGTAGTTGCCCAAACCAGAGAGCGGCAATCTTTGACCTTAATTCCTTCCCCCCTCGATGGCGTGGTCTTGGAGCGCACCAGTGAGCCGGGAAATGTGGTGCAGTCGGGGGGCGAGGTGCTGAAGTTGGGGGATTTTAGCTCGGTCAAGGTGGTCACATTGATCTCAGAATTGGAATTCTCTCAGGTACAGTTGGGGCGATCGGTGCAAGTCAGCCTCGATGCCTTCCCTAACCAAAACTTCACCGGGCAAGTCAGTAGCATTTCTCCCACGGCAGACCCCACTTCTCGACAGATTCCCATCGAAGTCACGGTTCCCAACGCCAGCCGCCGGATTACTGGGGGTCTGTTGGCACGGGTGAGTTTTGCTGAAGCGCGTGCGCCACGGGTAGTAATTCCCCAGAGTGCGATCCCAGAGTTGAGCGATCGCCGGGGCAGTGCCGGGAGCAGTCCTTCCAATAATCCCAGCCCTAGCCGCCCCTCCCCCACCAGTGGCAATAATTCTAGTTCTCCTTCTAGTAGCCCCAACTCTAGTCCCAGCCCTAGTCCCAACTCTGGAGCTAGTGGCGGTTCTGCTGGCAATCCCAATGCTAAAGCTACTGCTGGGAATAATGCTGGGGCAAACCGTTCCCCAAATAATTCAGCCAGTAGCCCCAATCCTCCCAGAGAGGTAACTTTATTTGTCTTAGTCGGGGAAGGACAAGAGGCGAAAGTTCAAGCCAGAAAGGTGCGAATTGGCAGTCGTGCTGATGGCAAAGTGGAAATTATTTCTGGTCTAAGCGCTGGAGAAAGGTATGTAGTCCGTAGCACCAAACCCCTCAAGGATGGGGAAAGTATCAGAATAAGTGGGATATCTGAAAGGTAGTTTTTATAGTGGCGGCGATCGCCTTCTCGCAAATGCGCTACCCCTACAACAGAATTAATCTAGGATTGAAAATGAGAATTGCTGCGTCATTTTGTAGAATGACTGTGGAGCCTTAAAGTTATTATTTTTTATGCTAAAAATCACCCATGTCGTGCGAGTAGTGACGATCGCTACCACTATTTTTCTGGGACATACCCTAGGGGCAGTGGCTGCTGTTACCAAGGAAGTGACCATTAAAGTGGGAGTAGTCCAGCGCTTTGGGGATGCCGTGAAAGTGCCCCTCGTGTTGCAAGCCACCGATGGCGATCGCCTCACCTTTAGGTTTAAATCTGGCTCCCAAGTAGAAGAACTTTCCGCCGCCAATGCCCGGATTGAGATTGTCATGGAAGCACTGCCCCAGCCCCAATGGGAAGAAAAGTTGGTAATCCGGCAGGTGGGGACTTTTGAAACTGCCGAAGATTACGCCAACCAATGGCGATCGAAGGGAGTGGCGACAGAAATCACCCAGCCCAGCCGTTGGCAGGTGTGGGCAAAACGGGATGTGTATAATACGCCTTTGTTGCGGCGGTTACTGCTGCAAAGTTTGCAAGCTCAGGGCGATCGCTTCGCTTTTATCGAAAGTAAAAGCCTTACCCAAGTCCCCAAGGCATCCTTGGTGATCAATGGCGTGCGTTATGCCAGAGATGAAATTGAAATCACCAGCCAGAAAAACCTCACCCAAGTCAGAATTGGTGAAGGCACCCGGACTCTTTACCCCGGCAGGTTGAGGCTGCAACCCAATGCCTACGGTAACTACACCCTAGTTAATGAGGTCTACATCGAGGATTACCTCCGGGGCGTGGTTCCCCACGAAATTGGTCCCAATGCCCCCTATAACGCTGTGGAGGCACAAACTATTATTGCCCGTACCTATGCCCTGCGGAACTTGCGAAGGTTTGTCGCCGATAACTATGAACTTTGTGCCACGATTCATTGCCAAGTTTATCAGGGCTGGAATGGCACAGTCAGGAATGCCGATCGCGCGATCGAGGCGACTGCTGGGCAGGTATTGGTCTACCAAAATGAACTCGTAGATGGTCTCTACTCCTCAGCCACCGGGGGGGTGACGGCGAAATTTAGCGATGTCTGGAATGGGGTCGATCGCCCCTACCTAACCCCAGTGATCGATTCCGCCCGCCAAGTTTGGGATTTATCCCAGAGATCCCTAGCCGATGAAAATAATTTCCGGGCTTTTATCAACATGAGGCAGGGCTTTAACGAGGCGGGAGTGGGGCGGCTGAGATGGCGAGAGGAGGAGAACCTAGAGGAACTGGCGAAGCAACTCAAGGAATATCTCAACAACAACAAACTACCTCTAGCGGACTTTAGCAAAATTCTCCAGATGCAGGTGATTTCTCGATCGACTTCGGGACGAATTTTGAACCTCGCTGTAGATACCGATAAGGGCAGAATCGAGGTGAAAAAGAACGAAATCCGCACTGCCTTTGATCCTCCCGATAGCACCCTATTCTATCTAGAGCCATTATTGAATGAGAATCGCACCCTGCGGGGCTACGCCTTTATTGGCGGCGGCTTTGGTCATGGAGTGGGCATGAGCCAAACCGGGGCGTATAACCTAGCAAACCTAGGTTTTAGCGGCGAGCAAATTCTCCTGTTCTACTATCCGGGAACTCAACTGCAACCCTTGACCGATGCGATCGTATTTTGGCGAGAACCAACCCCAGCAGTGCTACCCTAGTCTTGCCATAGCAGTTTATGAGGGGGTGGCAAGCTGTTCTCTTGTGAAAATTCCTAGAACCTGAAAAAGTTCTGTCCTAGTGAATAGACCCTAGACTATAGCAGTCCCAAATCATTTTCTAACAGTTGCCAAGTCAACTTGCTTCTAGTAAATGGTTTCACCCGCCTTCGGCGGGTGAAACCATTTAGGATTGCTATATATCTTGTGGCAAACTGAAGTTAAACAAGACTTACGCTTTTGGAGGTTTTTGCGGGTTTTGACTATCCTCAGCCCCCAAAAACGTCCAAGATCCTCAATAATTAGTTGACGGTGCGTAAGTCCTATTAAACTAGAAAATGGATAAACTTCTTGGGAGATTGGCACTAAGGTTTCAGTATCCTAGATGTCAGGACTTACGCATTTGGAAGTTGTTGCAGGCGCGGAGTGCCTGCAACAACTTCCAAAACTCTCGATAATTCGTTGAGAGTGCGTAAGTCCTAGATGTGAAAGAATTTGGGTAAGTGGATGTCAACAAAAAAGTTTAGTTTGCAAGTTCCTAGTGATATTGGGGTTCTAGATCAGGTAATGTCCTGGTTTGATAGCATCCAACCTTCAAATATTCCGATTAAGGTTTGGCTCCAGTCTAAATTGGCGATCGCCGAGGCTTTTACCAATGCAGTTCGTCATGCCCATCGGAACTTAGAGGGGAAACTCGTGGTAGATATGGAGGTGTCTTTTACCGACACTTCTCTAGAGATCAGGATTTGGGATTTTGGCCCAGTATTCGATCTAGCAAGCAAAATTGCGAGTTTGAGTCATGATGTAGACTCGAACTCTGGAGGCGGGCGGGGGTTATTGATTCTCCAGAAGATCTGCGATCGCTTAGAATACACTAGAAACCCAGATCAGAGGAACTGCCTATTAATGGCTAAGGATTTTTAATTAAATCTGTCCCAAAGTCCTTCAGAAAACCTTTCTAGGTCTCTGGTAATCAGGAATATAAGGATCTACCCTAGGGTGCATCTTTGAGAAGAAATCCCTAAGAAATAATGGCTAGTGGTTATGTTCTAATTTTGGCAATTTTAATCCTAGGGGGAATCATTGCCACCCTGGGCGATCGGATTGGCACAAAAGTTGGTAAAGCTCGGCTCAGCTTGTTCAATCTCCGCCCGCGCCGCACCGCTACTCTGGTGACGATCATTACTGGTAGCCTGATTGCCGCATCTACTTTGGGTATTCTCTTAGCCACTAGTCAACAGCTCCGCACTGGCATTTTTGAGCTGGATAGTATTGAACGAAAGCTAAGATCTGCAAGAAATGAGATTACGGAGTTGAGCCAGCAAAAAGACCTGATTACCAAGGCTTTGGAAACATCCCGCACTCAACAGGCTGAAGTGCAACAAGCCCTAGCTGCCACTACCCAAAACCTGAATCAGGCAACCCTGCGCCGCGATCGCCTAGCTGGTCGGCTCCGGCAAGCTAGGGGAGATTTGAATACTGTGCAAGCAGAGCTAGATGATGTGCTGGATCAGGGAGAAAGACTCCAAGCAGAAATCACCCAAATTCGCCAAGAGCGCCAAGAATTGCTACAACAGCGAGATCAAGTCCGTGCAGACCTAGCAGAATTAAGGACGGGAACCGAGGCTCTACGCCGTCAATTGGGCGATCGCGATCAACAAATTAGTCAACGGGAGATGCAAATTCGTTCCCAAGATCAAATTATCCAAGAGCGGGAAAATCTTCTCCAGTCGGTGGAGAACTCCCTGAAGCTGCGAGAGGAACAGCTATCTGAGTTGGAGAGGGCTGTGGCTAGCTTGGAGCAGGGTTATCGAGATCTGCGGGAAGGGTCTGTGGCGATCGTCCGCAATGAAGTTCTCGCCGCAGCACTGCTGCGGGTCTCAGAACCCAATGCTGCCCTCCGAGCCATAGACCAACTACTCCGGGAGGCAAATCGCCAAGCGATCCAAAATACTCAACCGAACAACCCCAACTTGAACCAGCAGTTTCTACAAATTACTGTTCCAGAAGTAGAGCAGTTAGCTAATCAACTCAAGGATGGGCGAGAATATCTAGTCAGAATTTTAGCCGCTGGGAACTATGTGCAGGGAGAGCAGAGTGTGCAGGTATTTGCTGATGCCATCCCTAATCTATTGATTTATCAAGAAGGTAGCAGTATTGCTTCGATTAATTTTGATGGCACTCGTGTGGGTGAAGAGATAACGCAGCAGCGATTGGAGCAATTGTTGTCGATCGTAGACCTGAGAAGTCGGCGCTCTGGATTGGTGGGCAATATTGAGGTGGGAGACGGAAAACTCACAACTTTTCTCAAATTTGTTTCCCAACTAAATCAATTGAATCAGCCGGTAGAAATCCGGGCGATCGTCATTGAAACCGCCTACACTGTGGGACCTTTGAAGTTAAAGCTAGTCGCCATCAAGGATGGGCAAGTGGTTTTAAGTAGTTGACATAGCACTTTTCAAGTATATAGGGTACAAAGTTTTTGTTGAGAGCCGCGCGGAGCGCGGCTCTCAACAAAAACTTTGGTTCTTTTAAAGCGCAAAGCGCTGTATAAACAAAGGGCGCAATTTGCTGTAATACCAAATCAAGAAAATGGTTTCACCATTTTCTTGATTTAAATCCCTACGCAGCAAGGCATTCAGAGTCTTATTTGTATCAACTGTTTGGCAAAATGGTATAAAAAGACGTGAGTTCGATGGTTTTTCAAAGCCTGATGGCTAGAGAATGGTTTTTTGGTATTTTCAATTTGGCAATGAAATTATGAGGACTGAGCGAAGTCGAAGTCCGGCTCTAGGGGGCTAGTTTCGACGACCTTCAACCAGCCTTAGGAAATCCTGCACAACGTGAGAACGAAGCTGTAAGGTTTCAGGGAGTCTCATCGAATTCACGTTAAAAAGAGGGCGCAAAGCCTTGCGCCCCTACGAATCTAAACTAATCACCACAATTAACTTGTCTGAGGAAATCTGTTCTGATCCAACCTCTGGTGCGGCTAGGGGTATATTCCACCAGTTGCCATGTGTTACCTTGGGTATCTTGGCGGCGGATCTGCCCATAACTAACCGAGTCAATTAGCTCGTTGACAACTTGACCGACCAATACATAATCTGGATTATCAAAATCTATACCGGGACCCGATCGCATATTTATCCGTGAACCTCGTTCTTCGCCAATCACTAAGGAAGTACATTCGCCTCTCAGGATTCTTTGTTGGGTTGGTTGTTGGGCTGAGGCGATCGGCATAAATGGTGGCAGGAGGGTGAAAAGGGGAGCGATCGAACCTACGGCGGCGATGAAAAAATGTTGTAGTTTCATAAAAAATTAATGAAAAGTTTATTGAGTATATGTTTAGGTTTCACAGAATGGACTACTCAGAAAATCTCCTCTAATCCAACCTCTGGTGCGACTAGGCGCATATTCGACAAAATACCAAGTATTACCTCCACGATCTTGGCTGTTATAGAGAACTGGTCTGTTATTTGAGGAAATTAAGAAGGTGATGTTTTGACCGACTAAGACAAAACCACGAACTTCTGAGTTGATATCAGGCATTGATCGCATATTCACCGGGGTTCCTGACTCTCTGCCAATCACCCGACCGCCACAATTACTCTCCTCAATCACCGGGACTGGGTTGAGGCGAGGATTTTGGGCTTGGGCTATAGGAATGATTGGAGGGAAAAAGTTAGCTAGAGAAGCGATCGTACTCATCGCGATGATGGAAATATTTCTAAGCTTCATAAGTTTTCTCCCATTAGGGTTGACAGCCAATATCTCTGAGGAAATCTGCCCTGACCCAGCCAACGACGTTACTGTTACGATTATTGCGTGGATTATAAGCTACATACATCCATGTATTTCCTTGATCATCTTGATTTCTGATAATGTTCCCCGTGGCAGCCAGAACCAAATTAGTTACGGTTTGACCAACCAGCACATAGTTTTGAATATCAGAATCTAGACTAGGCTCCGATCTCATATTTACCTGCGATCCCGGCTCTTGTCCCACAACTCTAGAAAGACAAGTCCCTAAGTTGCCTTCATACTGGATGCCCTGTTGGGCGGTGGCGACGGATGTAACTGGGGGCAGGAGAGTCAGAAAGGGGGCGATCGTACTAACTAGGGCAATCAGAGTAGGTTTGAGTTGCATAAATTTCCAAGGGATTGATCACTATGGCAGTCCTAACGACAGTTGATGGAGCTAATAAAATCAGCCCTGATCCAGCCCCTCGTTTCGCTGGGAATATATTCGACTAGATACCAATTCATGTCTTGGTTGTCTTTGCGGATAATGGGGGTGATGGGCGATCGACTATCACGGGGATCGTTGGTTAAAAGGGTGACTCTTTGACCCACTAGCACAAAGGCGGGGTTATCAAAATCTGTGCCGGGTCCCGATCTCATATTCACTCGCGATCCCTGTTCCTGACCACTGATGATGGCAGAACAGAGGCTGCGGGATTGGGCGGTGGCGACGGATGTAACTGGGGGCAGGAGAGCCAGAAAGGGAGCGATCGTACTCACTGCTGCGATTAAAATGGGTTTGATTTTCATGCTTTTCTCCCATAGCCTAGGTCGGCTGAAAATTAATAGTAATTATTTACTCGTAAGGCAGATGAAAGCTACTTCAAGCTACTCTAGCTCTACAATTGCAACCAGATAAAATTCGCAAAATGGCTCATTGTCACGAATAATTTACATTTTCTTTAGGATTACTTCGCAAAATATTAAGCATTGTTTCTGCCTTATTAAGGTCTATTGCAAATTCACCTGAGGTAGGGCAGATTTAGTAAAAAGGCGTGATACCATAACCTTCCATAAGGATAAATAAAGACTTACACAGGTGGATTTTTTTGTGGGCTGAGCGAAGTCGAAGCCCACAAAAAAATCCACAAATCTCGATAATTCGTTAGCAATGCGTAAGTTCTATAAAAAAGAGATATAGGGAGAAAAACTTTGGTTCTAAGAGTTGCTGTGGTTGGGTCTGGTCCGGCTGGTTCTTCGGCGGCGGAAACGTTAGCAAAAGCTGGAATTGAAACTTTCTTGTTTGAGCGCAAATTAGACAATGCTAAACCCTGCGGTGGGGCAATCCCCATGTGCATGGTTAGTGAGTTTGACCTCCCCGCCCACATTATCGATCGCAAAGTCCGCAACATGAAAATGATCTCCCCTTCTAATGTGGAAGTGGATATCAATATCACCAAGCCTGATGAATATATTGGTATGTGCCGCCGGGAAGTCCTCGATGGTTTCCTCCGTGATCGGGCTGCCAAATTTGGGGCAAAACTAATTAACGGTACGGTTCATCAATTAGATATTCCCTCCAAAACCACAGATCCCTACACCCTCCACTACGCCGATCATTCCAACGGCAGTCTGGAAGGGGAAGCCAGAACCCTGCAAGTAGATGTGGTGATTGGGGCTGATGGAGCCAACTCCCGGATTGCTAAGGCGATCGATGCGGGGGACTATAACTATGCGATCGCCTTCCAAGAACGCATCCGCCTCCCCGATGACAAAATGGCTTACTACCAAAACCTTGCCGAAATGTATGTAGGCGATGATGTCTCTACAGATTTCTACGCTTGGGTCTTCCCCAAATACGACCACGTAGCCGTCGGTACTGGCACGATGAAAGTCCACAAAGCCACCATCAAGCAACTCCAAGCCGGGATTCGTACCCGTGCTGCCAAGAAACTAGCTGGTGGAGAAATCATCAAAGTTGAAGCCCACCCTATTCCTGAACATCCCCGGCCTCGGCGGGTTGTTGGTCGGGTTGCCCTTGTAGGTGATGCGGCGGGAACCGTTACCAAATCCTCTGGTGAAGGGATTTACTTTGCAGCCAAATCTGCTCGGATGTGTGCTGAAGCGATTATTGAATTTTCTAACCAAGGTACTCGCGTACCGACGGAAGAAGAGCTAAAAATCTACATCAAACGCTGGGATCGGAAGTACGGCTTAACCTACAAGGTATTAGATATCTTGCAAACCGTCTTCTATCGCTCCAATGCTACCCGTGAGGCATTTGTAGAAATGTGTGCTGATAAGGATGTGCAAAAAATGACCTTTGATAGCTACCTCTACAAAACCGTAGTTCCGGCTAATCCTCTGATCCAAATGAAGATTACAGCGAAGACGATCGGTAGCCTGCTCCGGGGTCATGCTCTAGCGCCCTAGATTGCGGTGTCAGGATTTAAAATAAACCCAAATTAAACAAGAATAAAACTCTTTTTTGAATTTGGGATCAGATTACTTTCACACCCCGAAAAAGAAGCCATCTGAAATGGCTTCTTTTTCTTTCATGTTCCGTCCGCACCACCGCAGTTTTAGCCGTTGTCATTACACCTAATCTCGCGATCGATAATCTCTTTGACAAACTCAGGCAGTTCCTTGTCTAGGCTAATAGCTCTTTGCTTGAGCCTTTCATGAATCTCTATGTCATCACCTTCCCAAAGCAGATCTATTCTTCTGACCTGCCGCATTGCGACATGCTCATAGTTTTCTGGATAAGCCCAGTAGCAGGATAGACAAATCGACTTATCCTTAATGCTGTTCCAGTTTTGGCAATGTTCGCACGACCATGATTTAGCTCGGTTAGCAGAGCCACAAAGCAACATAAAGTTTTCTGGGTCTAGATCTGGCTCACCGTCAACTTCAAAAGGAACCCGATGATCAATTTGCAGTTTGCGTTCATCTACATCTTCAAGATAAATAAAACACTTACAGCCGTATCTGCTAATTAATACATCTTTAATTTGCTTGGATAATCCTGTTCTCCCAGAAAGACGCATGAATCTTGTCTTACTAATATCTCCAAACCGATATGCAGCTATTTTTCTCCCGTCACTTCCGGTGACACGAAAAGTCTCTAGAGGAATACCATTTTCTCTAACATCTCGAGCTGCTCTGGGAGGATGATTATAACCATAGGTTTCTTTCAATTCCT
This sequence comes from Phormidium lacuna HE10JO, assembly GCA_943370025.1. GTDB lineage: Bacteria > Cyanobacteriota > Cyanobacteriia > Cyanobacteriales > JAAUUE01 > JAAUUE01. The sequence goes on from CALRPI020000063.1 coordinate 16,847, forward strand.
CAGTTGTGATAAATCCGTGTTGCAAGATGTGATCAATAACTGCCTTTGGTCTCTTTGCAGTTATGGAGCGGCAAATTTCCAAGAAGTTATCTGGTAGCTGCTGCATATTCTCCATGTTTTTCCCAAAGGGTTAGTTGCTTTGGCTTCTTGCCAATATAACTAAAATCATTGATTTGAGTCGTCACTATGTCTCTGAATAAACTGGGTGATAAGTATAATGACTCGATCGTAATTTCCTCCCTACCAAGTAATGTAGATTGCGAAGATCTGCCAACTTCGATTTCGATTCGTTCAAGATTTAAGCTCTGAGGAAGAACCTTGCCAAAAGCCTTATTGCCCAGCTTGCCATCATAACTGATAGCAAAGGCGACTCCGTTTTGATTTAACTGTTCAAGAACTGATACAAAATCATCAAAATTTATCCCAGACAAATATCTTGAATCTCTATTTCCGCAGACACCTTGATATGGAGGATCCATGTACACAAAATCACCATCCTGGATTTGTTCTAATACTTCTTGATAATCCAAGCTTGTAAACTTGCACTTGCCTTTAAGCAGACTAGATACACCTACTATGTTTTTGCGCATCGTCTCAGGTTTTGTTCCTTTACGTCTTTTGTCTGGGCTTTGGTTGAACAATCCCCCCAAATTGTAGCGAACTGAACCTTTAACGCATCTTGCTAGTAAATAAAGAAATAATTTTGGATCATTAGTTTGATTAAATCTTGACCTGACTTCAAAATAGTGAGATGGGGAATTGGGATGTTGCCCATTCCATAGTTCTGAATAGAAGTCTGCTATTTCATGGGGGTTTTCTATTGCCAGTTCTAGTAGTTCAATTAGAGGTTTATTCAGATCATTGAGCCAAAAATGTTGAGCAATCTGATTTGCCGCCGTAGCAACACTGATTGCCGCAGTTCCAGCAAAAGGTTCTACCAACCTGTTGATCTTTTTAGGAAGAACCGGAAGAATATACTTCGCTAGCTTTCTCTTGCTACCTTGATATTGAATAAAATGAGGCAGATTCGCCATCGCTACACCAGAACAAATAATCTTAAAGCAGTCTATCACAACAATTTGAGCCTGTTGCCTAACTCAATGTGAGTTCGATAAAAATTGAAGAAGATGGAATTTTTCTACCTAATTACCTATTGGCATTAAGGTGGTTTCTGTAGTGGAAACCCTTGCTCTGTGAGGGTTTCCACTACAGGCTATGCAGGATTTAATCAACACCTTCGATCGGGGCAAATCCCTGACGCTGGATATTTTCGGTGATCACCCTCGGTTCTAGGAACTGCAAGAGATAATCGGGACCTCCAGCCTTGGAACCCACCCCAGAGAGCTTGAAACCACCAAAGGGCTGGCGGGAGACGATCGCCCCAGTGATATTCCGGTTGATATATAGATTGCCTACTTCAAACTGGGCAGTGGCTTGGTCAATATGGGAAGGCGTGCGGGAATAGAGTCCCCCGGTGAGGGCAAAATTAGTACTATTGGCTGCCTCTAAAGCCTCGGCAAAACTCCCCACCCGGATGACCGCCAATACCGGACCAAAGATTTCCTCTTGGGCAATTCGGGCAGTGGGGGCAACGCCTTTGAAAATTACTGGAGCCACAAAATAACCATCACTGGGACTGAGCATTTCTAGGGCAACTTCGGCTTCGGTTTTGCCGATCGCAATATATTCCTGCATTTTCTCTTGTGCCGTAGCATCAATCACCGGGCCAATCTTGGTGCTGGGATGCTCTGCTGCCCCGACATTCAGGCTCTGGGTAGCATCCACCAATCTTTCCAGAAAAGTATCATAAATGCTCTCCAAGACGATCACTCTCGAACAGGCAGAGCATTTTTGCCCACTATAGCCAAAGGCAGATTGCACCACCCCTTGCACAGCTTGATCGAGATCGGCGCTGTCATCAACAATGATGGCATTCTTACCCCCCATCTCGGCAATCACCCGTTTCAGGTGTTTCTGTCCCGGTTGCAGGATGGCAGCTTCAGCATAGATGCGGCAGCCTACTGATTGGGATCCCGTGAAGGCAATCAAGTGGGTATCCTTATGTTTTACTAAATAAGCCCCCACATCTGCGCCAATGCCGGGAACGTATTGGAATACGCCTTTGGGAATCCCTGCTTCCACCAGAATTTCCGTGAGTTTGGCGGTGATCACCGAAGAAGTTTCCGCTGGTTTCAGTAGGGTGCAATTTCCTGCCACCAGTGCTGCCACCGTCATCCCCGTGGCGATCGCCAAGGGGAAATTCCATGGGGCAATCACCACCGCTATTCCCCTTGGTTGGTAAATATAACGGTTAGTTTCTCCAGCAATATCGTAGGCAATACCTTTATCTAAACGCTCCATCTCTGCCGCATAGTAATTGCAGAAATCGATCGCCTCTGATACTTCCCCATCAGCCTCCCGCACTGGTTTCCCCACTTCCAGCACAATCCATGCCGATAGCTCTGCCCGGCGATCGCGCATCAACTGAGCCGCCCGTCGGAGAATTTCTGCCCGTTCAATAGCGGGAGTCTGCTTCCAAGCGGGGAAAGCCGCCTTCGCCGCCGCCATTGCTTGTTCCGCTTGGTCAATACTCAATAAACCGACCTTGCCAATAATTTCCTTGGGGTTGGCAGGGTTCACCGACTCGATCGTATTTAGGGTGTTGCGGTATTCACCATTGATCAGCGGCAAGTAGGTTTTACCTAGTTGTTCCCGGACGTACTGGAAAGCTTGTTGCGATCGATTGCGCTCGGTCAACACCGAATAATCCGTATCCTCAGCATTGGGGAATTGGTCGAGATTCCGACTCAGGGTAGTTGCTCCCGTGGCGACTGGGGCGGCAAGGAGTTCAGAGATCGGTCGCTCTTCGAGATTTTGCCTGAGGAAGGAACTATTGGCAGTATTTTCTAACAAACGGCGGATCAAGTACGCCATGCCGGGAATCAAATCACCGTAGGGACAATAGACCCGCACCCGGTAGCCCTTGTTGACGATCGCCTTCGCTAGTTGATCACCCATGCCGTAGAGGACTTGCATTTCAAAACCCCGGCGGGGAACTTGCAGAGATTCAGCGATCGCCATGGCTTTAGCTTGCGATCGGACATTATGGCTACCAATGGCGACGTAGACGTATTCGTGATTTTCTAGCAATAGCTGAGTAATGCGTTCAAAATTTAGATCCGTCTCTGCCTTGTCGTTATATACCGGCTGCGTCCAGTCTTTTTGCAACACTTTAATGGTTTCCTGATCCCAGTAAGCACCCTTGACTAAGCGGATGGTAATTGGTGTGCCCCGCTGCTTTGCCCAAGCAATTAGGTTCGTGGCATCCTGATAGGAATCCCGCAGATAAGCTTGCACCGTCATGCCAATATCAGCCCGCTCTCTAAACTCTGGCTCTAGGAGTAGCTCCTGCAAAATCTTCAGGGTCGTATCTTTGAAGGCATACTGCTCCATATCAAAATGCACCGCCGCCCCCAATTCTCTAGCTCTTCGCAGGAGGATGCGCAGGCGATCGCTGACCTTCTCTTGACTGCCCTGCTCATTTAGGGGATCAAACTGGGAATAGAAGGCAGTGAGCTTAACTGATACTTGAACTCTAGGTAACTCTTGATCTCCGGCTTGGTCAACGGCGGGGACTAAACCCCAATTGCGGGCAGCGTGGGTAAGCTGGGTGATCATCTCTAGGTAGCGATCGAGGTAGGACTGTGCCTCGGTTTCGGTGATCACCGCTTCCCCTAGTAGATCCAAGGTAAACCCCATTTTATCTTTGCGGAGTTTCTCAATACTCCGCACCGCTTGCTGGATATTTTCTCCGGCGATATACTTCTTGGCTAAGGTTTCCACGGCGGTAGAAACGGTAGTTGCCGCTACCTGTGCCGGCATTGAATCAGCATGGGTATAGTTGAGAATCCCCTTCAAGGCTGAGGGTAGTTCCACCTGAGCAACTCCTAAATATTCCTGCAAATGGCGGGCAATTTCTGCCTTGGAACCCAACGCAGGCAGGGAATCAATAAACCGAAAGAGTTGCACCCGCAAACCGGGGTTACTCATCGTCCAGCCCAGTAATTTATCATCTAAACGCATCTGGTCTTGCATCTGGGCAAAAAAGCTGCGCTTTTCTCTCGTCGCTTGTAATAGTTCCTTAGCAATTTCTTGGGTCTTGGCTTCGTAGGGACTGACGGACGCTGGTACAACCACGGTAGTTTCTCTCTATTTTCAATACTTGCGGGTATTTTCTCCCAGCTAAGATTCTACCGAATTTTTGGTAAGCCCGGCAATCTGCCCAGATTCAGTCAGCCGAAAATACTCGGTTTCTGCCTTGGGCTTTGGCACTGTAGAGGGCTTGGTCGGTGGTTTTCATGAGTTCGGTTAAGTAACGCTCGGTATTGGGTAGTACCGTAGCCACGCCTAGGCTAATCGTCACACAACCAAGGGGGCTGGCTCGGTGGGGAATTTGCAAGTTATAGATGGCAGTGCGAATATGGTGAGCTACGACTGCGGCTCCGTGGGCATCGGTATCTGGCAGGATCAGCCCAAATTCTTCGCCACCGTAGCGGGCAACTAAATCCGTCGATCGCCTAATGGTCTGACTCATGGCTTGGGAGATTTGCAGCAACACCTGATCCCCCGCTGGATGACCATAGGTATCGTTGTAGGACTTAAAGAAATCCACATCGCAGAGAATCAACGATAGGTACTGTTGTTCCCGGCGACACCGCCACCATTCTCGCTCCAAGCATTCATCAAAATAGCGGCGATTCCAGACTTGGGTGAGACCATCGATCGCCGCTAACCGGGCTAATTCTTGGTTGGCTTGTTTAATTCTGGCGAAGAGTTGGGATTGCTGAATCGCGATCGCCAGTTGCATCGATAACCGCTGGAGAAATTCTCGCTGCCATGTTTCCCTAGGTTCTCCAGATGGACTGTAGTGACAATAAATTAATCCCCAGAACTTTGTGTAGTCTTCTTTTGGGCTGCTGCTCAGTTGGGATTGAATCGCATAAGGATGGGGTGGATTTTGGGAATCGAGAATAGAAATAGGAATTACCAAATCCAGATTATTCGCTGCCAAAAGGGACTGAACGGTGGCGAGGGGAGGAATTTCGGAGTATCGATTTTCTGAGACAGATGCCCCAACCTTAGGAAGTTGGGGGGCTAGACAAATTGCCATGCAATCATGACAGGGAAAATGGGCTGGGTTAGCGGCGATCGCTGCGCCACATTTTCCTTGGCAGGAAGTACTTAATTGATAGATAGCGACCCATTCCACTCCTAGAAATTGTTTGATTTCTGCTGTTGTGGTTTCGAGAATTTCTTCTAAATCCAAGGACTGGCGGATGCGCTGGGCGATCGCCGCCATCAGTTGATCTCGGTGGTGCTGGAGCTGGACTTCCCGTTCAATCTGTTTCCGCTCTGAAATATCTCGCATGGAACCCGCCATCCGAATTGGTTGCCCCTGTTCATTCCAGATGGCTTGCCCTGAGGCTCTCAACCAGCGGTATTCTCCCGCCTGATTCAGTAATCGATACTCGATATTATGGAAGGCTTTTTTAGAGTAAAGATGATCCTGAATCGCTTGCAATAAACGCTCTATATCTTCAGGATGGACACGGGAGAACCAACTCTGGAGCACATTGGGAAATTCCTGCCCAGAGTAGCCGAGGGATTGGCGGAACCGGGGTGAGTAGTAGACTGGCAGTTGCAGATAGTTGGTATCTGCCAAATCTTGGAACGCTTGGGGAGGCAGGGCTACATCCCAAATGCCGTCAAAGGCTGATTGGGCAATTAAACTAAAGCGATCGAGGCTGCTGCCCAACGCCAGTTCCATTTCCCGGCGATCGGTAATATCATAAATCACTCCTTCAAGGGCAAATAAATTCCCCTCCTCATCGCAGACCACACTGCCCCGTTCTTGCACCCATTTGATTTGGGCATCAGCAGTAATAATCCGGTACTCATTGCTATACTCAGTGTCGGTTTTACTAATTAATCTCAGGGCGGCACTGGGCTGATCCTCTGGATGAATAATACTAGAGAACGTCCGCTCCCGGTCTTGGAGAAAATCTGAAGCTGGGTAGCCAGAAATCTCCTCAATATAGCTGCTGATAAACCACATTGTCCCCGGAGGATGATAATCACAGCGGTAGACAGCACAGGGGAGATTCTCCATCAGGGAGTGAAATCTCCGCTGGCTTTCGGAAAGCAATTTTGCTGACAGTTTATAGGTGGTTACGTCTAAACCCACAGCCCAAGTAGCCCATCCCTCTACGGGAAATTGTGTCGATAGGTTAGACCAAGCAATGGTTTTGACCTTACCATCTTTGCACGTAATATCTAGTTGCCAGTCCCGGAAGCTATTCCCAGTTTCCTGCCAATTCTCTAATATGGTCTGGCGATATTGGGGATCCGGATAGAGAAGTTCGATCGCCCCCGGATTGTTGATCACCTCTGCGGCACTATAGCCTGTAACCCTTTCACATTCTTTGTTCCAAGCAATAAAACTTAGATTATTATCCAAGGCATTCATCATCATCGGCATATTTTCGATGACTGCATACCAAGGGTTTTGTTGGCTCAAATTCTCGGCATCTCGGACGGCGCAACAAATCAAGCGGCGGTTTTCCTCCAAAACCAAGGTGGCATTTACTTCTACAGTTAATAGGGAGCCATCCCGTCGCCGATAATTACGTTTGCCAAGAAAACAGGATTTCTGCGTCAAAATAGTTTGCAAATTCTGGCGCAGATTTTCCTGTTGATCAACCACAAACTGAAAGATGCGGAGCTGGGGAATTTCTGCTGGGGTGTAGCCCATCATCTTACAAAAAGTAGGGTTTGCCTCCACCAAGAGGCTGGTATCTGCGTCATACCAATAGATACCTTCTGTAGCTTGTTCTGAAACTGCCCGATATTTGCGTTCGCTAGCGAGTAAGGCTGTGGCCGATCGCTTGCTTTCGGTAATATCCCGGAGCATAAATAAATCAAATCCCGGCAGAAAATCTTTGGTGGCAGAGTAATCCACAAATAGTTCTGTCCCATCCAAGCGGCGGAGTTTGGTTTCTCCCGAAATCCAGCCTTGGGTTTGCCAAGCTTGCCACTCTTGAGAAAAATTCACTTCTGGAGATAAGAAATCTTCCAGGCTTCTACCCAGTAATTCTTCAATGGTGCCTCCAAACAAGATTAAGGCGGCGGCATTAGCTCGGAGGTATCGCCCTTGGGGATCGGTAATCACGATCGCATCCCGCATGGTTTGAAATAGCTTATCGACCTCCCACTGGGGGTCTTCACAGAAATCTGCTGTACAAATTTGGGCATTTTCCTCACCATTGCCCACTCTAGGCAGGTTTGGGGAGGGCGCGAAGGAAAGAGATGCAAAGCCTGAGGATTGGGAAGATTCTGACTCAATTCTGGTTAAGGCAGCTTGCAGGGATTGATAAAACCGGGGATGCTGAGACATAAAACAAGTTATCTAGGGATGATAATGGCTTTTAATTTTCTGGGAAGCTTATATCTACAGCAATCACTAAGCTGATTACGGAGTGGAAGTATCACAGAAGAAGGATTCAACTATGCTAATTTGCCTAACTTCCTTGGCGGTTATTGTAACTCAGTGTAGTGAAACCTTCGCTTCGCGGGGTTCCACTATCTAACCTGCTTGGTGGTTGCTATATAAAACCCAAGTATAGGGAATTATTGACAAAACTTCCTAAAAAGGAACCTAAAAGTAATCTTCAAACTGCAATATTAACTAATCTCAGTTCCTGCCAAGAAGTACCCCTTACCCCTCTTTCTTGTATAGCAACTATCGCAACTTACAACACTTTGCGTTCAAATGAGACACACCACAAATCAAATATTGAAAGTCCTATCACTGTTGGGTTTGAGAGTGGGCTGAGGGTCGTCGAAGCCCACTCTCAAACTGCTATATGAAAAGTGCTGTATCTTTATTTCCTCAAAAGATTTTTTGTGGCGTAAAGCTGGGCAACCATTTCTGCACGAGATGAAACTTCCAGTTTCCGGAAGATTCGTTTCAAAGCCTGCTTGACAGAATTTTCAGTAATCCAGATTTCCTGACCAATTTCTGCATTTGTTTGTCCCAAAGCAACCAACTCAGCAATTTGTAATTCACGAGCGGTTAAACATTGGCGTGGCAGCTCTGAAAAAGCTTCGCCAGCATGAAAGTTGACTGGCGATCGCTCTGTGGCAGCCCAAACCGACAAATGCAAACAGATCGCGCTCAAATCGGCGAGGTTTTGGGTATCAAAGGCAGGCATAGACTTTTCTCGGGTGCAGCCTACTGCACCAACTAATTGACCCCGACTCACGATCGGTCCCGCCATGACGTGCCAATGATCAGGTCGGGGACAAATGATTGCCCACGCCTTGGGTGATGTGACTAAGCCTTCATGGACAGGAGTGTGGCGCTCGGCTAGGTAACGGGCAAGAGGATTATGTTCAACAGATAAGGCAACTTTGAGGACTTTTTGCAGTTTTTTGTCAGCTAAAATTTGGTCGAAGAAAAAGATTCCCGATCGCTTGGCAGCAAAATACGCACCAATCTTGGGGGCAAGGTGCGATCGCAGGTCTTGTTCAGTTTTGATCTGATTGATTTCTGCAAATAAAACCGATAAGGGAATCATCATGGTGCGAAAAAGAGTACTCGATCGAGGACTAGGCGGGGGCAATTGCCACTTCTAGTATAAGGATATAGCGATCCTAAATGGTTTCACCCGCCTTCGGCGGGTGAAACCATTTACTAGAAGCAAGTTGACTTGGCAACTGTTAGAAAATGATTTAGGACTGCTATAGCTTTAATTGCAATCACTATCAGGAGATGAATTTATGACTAACTTCCAAAACAACAACTCACCAAAACACATCATCGGTTTGGTCTTTTACCCCGGCATGACATCGCTAGATATTATTGGACCTCAGCAAGTTTTTAGTGGACTTCCCGGTGTCCAGATACATCGGCTCTGGAAAACCCTAGACCCAATTAAAACCGATGACGGGATGGTGATTTTGCCTGATACTACTTTTGCCAATTGTCCCACCTTGGATGTTGTCTGTATCGGCGGCGGTCTAGGACAGTTGGCAGTAGTAGATGATTCAGAGACACTAGAATTTCTCCGCAAGCAAGGCAGTACCGCCAAGTTTATTACCTCTGTCTGTGGTGGGTCAGAGTTTCTGGCAAAGGCTGGTCTGCTCCAAGGCTATCGAGCGGCGACTCATTGGACAGCACGCCCACAACTTGCTTCCTTGGGCGTTGAGGTGGGAACTGAACGGGTGGTAGTCGATCGCAACCGGATTACGGGTGGGGGCGTGACCGCCGGGATCGATTTTGGATTAACGATCGCCAGCATTCTTTATGGTGAGGAAATCGCCAAGATCACTCAACTATTACTGGAGTATGATCCCGCCCCACCATTCGACACCGGTTCGCCGGAAAAAGCAGGAGCTGCATTGGTGAATCAGGCGATGCTATTTATGCAGAGCTTTAAATAGTTTGTCGAGGAGCTGCGGTACTTTTATCTCCGGTATTCGGTGTCCCTGTTGGTTCAATCAGCAATATGTGTACTTCTTCCGTGGCTACAGGTCGATGCTCAACGCCACGGGGGACGACAAAAAGCTCTCCCGGTTCTAGATAGATATCTCGATCGTGTAGCTGAATTGTCAAACGTCCTTTAAGAACCAAGAAAAAATCATCGGTATCATCATGTTTATGCCAAACGAATTCATCTTTAACTTTCACCACCATAATGTCGCAGTGATTAAATTGCCCCACTGTTCTTGGTGACCAATACTCGGAAAATTGAGAGAGTTTTTCGGTTAAATTGATTTTCTCCATAGTATCCTTGGTGGCTAAGTTAGATGCACAGGACAGCAATCTATAAAAGCTGATCGGCTTGGGGGTGCGATCGCACTCTTTCTAGGAGTTGTTTAATCTCTTGGGTGCGGTCTTTTTTGACAATCAAAGTCACATTGCCATCCCTAACCACCACAATATCTTCTAAACCGATGGTGGCAATCACTTCTGTGCCGTTACTACTATAAAAAATCCCGCCGCTGGTATCTAAACCAATGTGGGTGGCGATTTCTAGGTTAGCTGCCTCTCCCTGCAACAGACGGGCGATCGCATTCCAATCCCCCAAATCATCCCAACCAAAATCAGCGGGGAAGACATAAGCCAGATTGGTCTTTTCCATCAAGGCGTAGTCGATACTTTTCTTGGGCAGGTGGGGATAGGAACTGATGCCTTGCTCCTTGAGGGGGTTGAGAATTTCCGGGGCATGGATAGCCAATTCTTCTAACACCACCCCAGCCGGGAAAATAAACATGCCACTATTCCAGCTAAATCTACCTGTAGCGATAAATTCTGCGGCGGTTTTGCGATCGGGTTTCTCGGTAAATCTGGCGACTTTGTAGGCAGTGAGATTGCCATAATCACCTAAAGTCTCTCCTTGTTCAATGTAGCCGTAGCCTGTGGAGGGGTAGTTCGGAGTGATGCCGAGGGTGGCGATCGATTGTTTCTGTTCCGCCATCGCCAAAGCTGCCTCTAGGGTGTTTTGGTATGCCCGTTGATCTCCAATCCAGTGATCCGCCGGAAAAAAGCCCACCATTGCCTCAGACCCGTAGCGTTTGGCAATTTCTAGGGTTGTCCAAGCGATCGCCGGGGCTGTATCCCGTCCCATCGGTTCCACTAATAAATTCTCTTCGGGCAACTGGGGCAACTGCTCCCGCACTCCTGCTGCTAAATCTCCGGCTGTAACTACCCAAAGATGCTGCCAACCTCCAGCAATATCGAGGAGGCGATCGGCGGTGGCTTGCAATAAACTTTTGCCACTACCATCTAAACAAAGAAACTGTTTGGGGCGATCGAGCCGACTCAGGGGCCAAAAGCGCTCCCCTTTTCCTCCGGCGAGAATGACTGGAATCAAAGTTCTATTCATCAGCAATTAATGGGTATTTAGTTGGGTACATTCTAACTTAGGAGGAACTAGGAAAAACCATCCTGAACGCTTAAAATTTTGGCAAAACTTAAGGTTGAATAATTAAGGGAGAATCTCCACAAAGCAACTACCTGAATACTTTGATGGGATACAATAGCAAAAAGTCACCCAAACCGCCAAAAGCTATGACCTCTGAAAATAATTCTAGTAACATTGTCCTCACAATTACTTTTACTGATCCAGATTTGACGGCGGAGAAGCGAAATGAAGATGTAGTTAAGTTGCTGAAAGTATTGAAAGACCGTAGTGATGTTGAATCAGTAGATCGGGTGCGGGATCCAAATCCACCAGAGGGAAATAAGGGTGGTGGATTTCTGGTGGGAATGCTGATGGCTCAGGCAACTATGGAAAATGCCAAGAAGCTTTTGGGCTTTTTGGGCGATCGCCTAGGCAATAAGCAGATCACCATCGAAGCTGAGGTTAATGGGGTAAAAATGAAAGTTAGTGCTGCCAGCAAGGAAGAAGTCGCCTTTGCAATAGGGGAGACTAACGCATTCATAGAAAAGCATAGAGTTTAGGCATGGCACGATACGCCCTTCTAGTTGGCATTAGCAAATATCCCAACGATTCCACTCTCGATCCTTTACCCCGTGCGGTATTGGATGTCGAAGCTTTGCGGCAAGTTTTGATTGATCCAGGTTAGTGTCATTATTTATTCGCCACTAATAAATAATAGGGGAAAGTAAGGAGGATAAAGCGATCCAAGCAACCTCCAATGAACATAGCAGCACGAGAACAACAAATACTACGAGTCAAAGCCACAAGTTTTCAACCAGAACTGGATG
>CALRPI020000064.1:0-27847 GCA_943370025.1 Phormidium lacuna HE10JO
TTGCTCCTGGTCGGGTTGCTCAAGCCTTTGCGGTAATTATTGCCGCGCTCGGTACTCCGGCTCTCTCTCCTCAACTACGCGGTAAATCCCCTGGGCGCTCCAAGGGCGAGCACCTCCCTCCTCGTATTCGCTATCCCACTGTTAAAAAATACGCCTCAAAACGAAAGAAAACTGCACAGGCTCCTATGAAAACTGCTCCAATTGCTATTTAGGTTCTGATTCTCTTCTCAATTTTGAGCTGGAGTTTGCCATTGCTGACTCTGGCTTGGGTTTCTTTTGGCTTTTTTGTGCTCCATCCTACCTGCCTATTAGTCCAAACTAAAGATAAATACCTACGTTTCAGCTAAAGGAAATTCTTCTAAATAAAGCTGTGTTGCTTCTCGCAAATCAGCGATCGCTTCTTTGATAGTTTTTCCCTGATCGATCGTACCCACTTCGGAGTATTCCGCAACATTATATATCTTGCCTAATTATCAGTACTAGGACGCAATATAGCTCCAAAATCTCCTAATACTCGCGCATGGTTCCGTAGTAAGCCCAAGAGATTTAACCTGTTTTCTTTAATTGCTGGGTCTTTATCCATCACCAAAACACTATCTTCCCCATCAAAGAAACTGCTGATCTTGGGGGCAGCCTTGATGAGACCAGCGACTAGTTTTTGATAATCTCTAGTGGCTTGGGCGATTTTGGTTTGGGGTAACAACTCTACAAGGGCATCATAGACAACCTGCTCCGATTTTTTCTGGAAAAGTTCAGGTTTGATTAAATCCACCGGGTCTAGCTGCTTGGTATCAAGATTCCCTTGGGCGGCTAGTTTCGTAGATCGATTAATGGTTTCATAGATTTGCTCCAGCGTGCCATCTTTTCTGATTTGCTGGAGGAACAAAGCCCGATCGCGCACATCCAATAAATCCGCCAACGCCCTCTGGGTATATTCAGGATCATTTTCCCCCAATACTGCATTGACCAAATCGTAGTCAATTCCCCGATCTTCTTGGAGTTGGGTTCTGATCCGGGTGCGGAAAAATTCCCCTAAGCTATCCACCGCTGCCAATTCCTGAAGCAACTGCCCTAGGTTAATCCCCAGATTAAAAGTCCAGATGATGGTGACGATCGCGTTAGCTGCCCGCCTCAGGGCAAAGGGATCGGAGGAACCTGTGGGGAGCAAACCAATCCTAAAAATGCTAATTAGGGTATCAAGGCGATCGCTCACTCCGACAATTTGCCCCGTTAGAGATTGGGGTAAACTATCTTCGGCATTCCGGGGCAGATAATGTTCAAAAACTGCTTTGGCTACTTGAGGAGTTTCCCCGCTAGTCAGGGCATACTTTTCTCCCATGATCCCTTGGAGTTCAGGAAATTCATAGACCATTTGGGTGACTAGATCAGCTTTGCAGAGAAGAGCAGCACGATTGATATTCCTTTGATCGGTCGCGGATAGCTGTAGTTGTTGGCTAATTAATCCAGCGATCGTGACAATCCGATCGACCTTGGCTCGGACTGAACCCAAGTCAGCTTGGAAAGTAACGGTTTCTAGCTTAGGTAAATAATTCTCTAGGGATTGGGTGCGATCGGCTTTGAAGAAGAACTGCCCATCGGCTAACCTTGCCCGGATCACCCGTTGGTTACCCGCTGCAATAATCTGCGATTTAGCTGGATCCCCGTTGCCAATGGTAATAAAGTAGGGCAGCAAACCTTGGGTATATTTCTCGTCTTTATATATGGGGAAATAGCGCTGCTGGGAAATCATCACCTCGGTGATCACTTCCGGGGGCAGTTCCAGAAAATCTTCATCAAATTTCCCTACCACCGCCGTGGGAAATTCCACGAGGTTGACAACTTCTGTCAGCAAATCCGCAATCAACGGACTATAACCGCCTTGAGCCGTGGCAGCAGTTTGAATTTGAGTTGCAATTAGTTCCTGCCGTTCTGCCCCATCCACCAAGACATAGGCAGTCCGCAAATTTTCCACATAATCTTCCGCACGATCAATAGTCACTGGCTGGGGATGCAAAACCCGATGCCCTGAAGAGACGCGATCGCTCACCACCTGCCCCGAACCATTCACCAACACCACGGGCAAAACTTGCTCATCCATCAGTGCCACCAACCACCGCACCGGACGAGAAAACCGCAGTTCTCCATCTCCCCAACGCATGAACCGCTTACCTTCTAGTTTATTAATCCACTGGGGAATTAAATCTTGTAATACCAAACTTGTGGCTAGTCCGGGAATTTTCTTATGAAGAAAAACAAATTCCCCCTTGTCGGTATTTCTAATTTCTAGAGCTGCTAAATCAACTCCTTGTTTTTTGGCGAAACCTTCCCCAGCCTTGGTTGGCTTGCCATCCTTGAAGGCCGCACTAGCCGGAGGTCCTTTGATTTCTTCTGTGCGATCGGGCTGTTGCTCTGGTAGTCCGCTGATCACCACCGCTAAACGGCGGGGAGTCCCATAAACTTTAATTGCTGTGGTAGTTAGGGAAGCCTCAGTTAGGCTCTGGGGAATCAAGGTCTGCCATTGAGCGATCGCACTACCCACAAAACTCGCAGGTAGTTCTTCAGTCCCAACTTCAAGGAGAAAGGTTGCCATAGAATATAGATTAGAATATAGATAAATAAGCAGTCATTTATAGCAACCGCCAAGGGGGTTGATATAGCTTTGGTTGTGGGAACCCCCACAATATAACCTGCTTGGCGACGATTATATAAAGTGGCTATAAAGTCTGATTTTCTGCTGGTGCCGTAAAATCAGACTTTATAGATAGCCTGATAGATAGCCTGTAATTTGAGAATCTTGACCATTATAAATCAAAGCCATGGTTACTACCCAGCAAATCAACTCTACCTCAGACAATAAACCCCAAATTACTTGGCAAGAATTACCCGATAACTTTCAACTAGAGGATGACCCCGTGGAAAATAATGGTCAGCCTCTCCGTCCGTAAAAACTGACCAATGTGTCTGTCCTATTTCAATTACATCACTTTGCGTTCAAATGAGACACGCCACAAATATTGAAAGTCCTATCAATGCTGGGTTTGAGAGTGGGCTTCGACTCCGCTCAGCCCACTCTCAAACTGCTGTAAGGAAAAAGGTTTCGCCCTTTTCTTGATTTGGTATAAAAACGCAGGATTGGGCAAATACACCACCTTCGTTTGTCATCACTCAACTGCGTCAGAAAATCCTGCTACATCTTAAAATTAAGAAGGAAAATTATTTAGTCGAGGATAAACTTGTGTTGTTGAAGGGTTTTGAGATTGAAATCTATACTGGCACTCCTCAAGGGGAAATTGTCGGGTTGTCCGATCGTATTGTTGCCAACCTGGATGGCTTTGTCCGAGAGCCAGATAGCCGAAATGTCGAATATACTACTGCACCGTTGGCTAGTTACGATCGCCTCCTCTGCGCCCTCGTCCGTCCCCGGCAACAACTGCGCCACTACCTAAAAACCTTGGGAGACTACACTCTGATTCCCGGCAGCACCCTTGCTTTAGGTGGTGCGGATGAATTTCATCGCTCCGATCCCCAAAATCCTTACCACACCTATATTGAGCAGACTTATCATACCAAAGTTGTCACAGCCAGTGTCCATATTAATATTGGTATTAGCGATCCAGAACTTTTATTTCGGGCTTGTCGTCTAGTTAGAGTCGAAGCCCCCCTCTACTTGGCTCTGAGTGCCTCCTCGCCTTTTCTGAATGGTCAAGTGACTGGCTACCACTCCACCCGTTGGGGTGTATTCCCAAAAACTCCTGCCCATGTCCCCCTCTTCACCAGCCATGCCCACCATATCCAATGGACAGAGGAACAGTTGGCTCAGGGAACTATGCAAAATATCCGACATTTGTGGACTTCGGTGCGCCCTAATGGTGACCATCGCCCCTACAATCTCAACCGCTTGGAACTCCGTATTTGTGACCTGATCGTTGATCCGATCGCCCTTCTCGCCGTGACCGCCCTATTGGAGGCTCGCCTGGGGCAATTAATTGCTGACCCCAGCCTAGACCCCTTAGTTAGCAGCCAATTTAGCCCAGAAGAATTAGTTAGCCTCACAGATGCTAATGAAGCCGCCGCTTCCCTTTCTAGTCTAGATGCCACCCTTCAACACTGGCAGGATGGCCGGAAAATACTTGCCAGAGACTGGATTGCCGATCTAATGGAAGAAGTCCGCCCGATCGCCAAACAAAACGGCTTTGGTTGCTTCCTCCTCCCCGTCCAAAAGCTCCTCCGTACCGGCAATACCGCCCAGCAATGGCTCCAGCAATACCAAGACCAAGGAGACATCCATCAGGTGATCACCAACGCGATCGTCGATATCCAACAACAGGAACAAGAATTAGCCGATAAGTTATGTCAGCCTTTGGCTGCCTAAGCTAATTTTTTAATGTTTTATTAATGATTTTTGATAAAATATCGATAAAAATATCTTATAAATTTTATCTGTTCCAGTGATATCAGAAATATCTATCATTCGCGCGTCTCCCTTGCTATAATGATCCCCTTTGTTTTGTTCTTTATTTTTAGGGTCGAAAGTTGCCACAAATTGTTTTAGTTAACCCCCAAATTCCTCCCAATACTGGGAATATTGCCCGCAGTTGTGCGGCGACCAAAACCGAGCTACATCTAGTTGCTCCCCTAGGGTTTGAGATTAGCGATCGCCAGCTAAAACGTGCCGGATTAGATTATTGGGGCTATGTCAATCTCCACTACCACCAATCTTGGCAAGATTTTGTGAAGATGCGGCAAACTCGAGGTGGTCGTTGTCTCAGTTTTAGTGCCAGAGGTAAAACTAGCTATGCCCAGTTTCAGTTCCAGCCAAACGATTGGCTTCTCTTTGGCAGTGAAACCACTGGACTGCCCACCGAGATAATCGCTACAAGTGATGCCACGCTTTACATTCCCATGAAAGAAAAAGGTGTCCGCAGCTTGAATTTATCGGTTAGTGTGACGATCGGTCTCTTTGAAGCTCTCCGCCAATTAGGAACTCTAGAGTAACCGCCTAGCCTATCCAACAGCCAAAATCTATTGCTAACTAGTAATTCAGTAATCTGAGATACAAAAAACTAGAGCTTTGATAAGAAATTCATATCAGATTTTTCCTAGAGAATTGTGATTCTTGTCGCCTTGAAAAAACAGGATTTTTCTCTGATTTATTCCCTCGTAACCCTCTCTTGGTCTTAGATACAGCGGTTTGCTCTGTTGATTGTCTATCCAAATTCAGGGTCTTACTATTGAGTAAACAGAGAGCAATCTAAGAACATCTACTGTTGTCAATTCTACCTAACGTGCCTTAAATTTCTCAGGAGGGCTAATTTAGCCTAGGACAACAGATAATTGATTGGGAAAGGCTTAAGTCTGAGTCGTCATCATAATCTTTTATTTTTTGTGCTCAAGGTTTCCGAATCTAGTTACAGGTTTCTGTATATAAGGAACATCAACATGTAACTAGGAGTATTGCCGCTTCCCTAAACAAGGCTGAGTTCTCTATAGTCACCCGGAAAGTTGGTATCGGAAATCCTAGCTGAAGAAATTTTAAGTTGTGTAAAGTTGCATAACTTGGAAAAGCAGGTTATTCTTACAAACATACTTATTCGCTTGTGATCAAAATCACAGCAAAGGGTGATTAAAATCATTACTGAGTAAGGCATGTATTCAAAAAACCTGTTCATCGCTCATCACACTTAGGAGGTCTTTTTTGAAACCAACATATACAGAACCCAATTATTTGCTTAGCAGTGTAGCCGACACTGAAGATCAAATTAGCCAGCTACCAGAGGAGAAGACCCTGAGTCCGGAGACTAATCTTCGTGCTTACAGATCCGCTGCTGTGATTGGCTTGGCTATCTCTCTTGGCGCATCGGGCGTACTACTTCCCCGCCAAGGAGACGAAGCGATCGCTGCTGAACCTTTTTCGCTTAGACCCGTAACATCTAGTGTGGGTACTGGACTAAGTTCATCCCCAGATGGCAATCAGCCACCGACTATTCAAGGATCAACCGTCCAAGAATCCACTATCCAAGAACCAAAAGCAACAACAGAAGCTATTGAACCTAGCTCTCCAGTAGTTATTACCCCAATCCAAGCTACGGTTTATCATCAGGTAAAATCAGGTGATACTTTTTGGCTCTTGGCTCAGAAATATCAAATATCTGCTGATGCGATCGCCAAAGCCAACAATTTAGATATCAAAGCTACTCTTACGGTTGGCCAGTCCTTGAGAATTCCCACTACAAACGCCATCCACGAAATGCAGTTGGGTGAAACTACTGAAGTTAATTCCCCTACCTATGGTGTATCCAAGGCGCAACTACAACAAACTACATCTATTTCCAATCCTCCTGTAAGTATTCCTGTCAATGTTCAAGGAGTTGCCAATCCAGAGCAAGTTCTCCAATCCAGACAAAATGAATCTCTCCGCAATCTTAGAGGTCAAAGAGATCAGCTTCGGGAAACTTTAGGTGGTTGGCGGATAGAAAGAAATAGCGACACAAGCCTTACTAATCAAAATAACTTGGTCGCAAGTGTTCCTGTCCAGCCAATTTCATCCCCAGCTTCTGGTTGGTTAAATAGCAATCAATCTTCTAGGCAAGCCCTAGGACAAGCAACTGTAGTTGCCTCTGCTCAAGGCTCTCTAACTAAAGAATCGCCTGCTCCTAATTATCAAGGTACTGTAGCATCAGTTTCCATTGCAGCTTCTCCAAATGCTGCGGCTACTACAGGAAATAATGCAGCACCTAACGCAGCTAATCTTACCCTCAATAGCCAAAACTCCACTCCAGCGTCAACTCCCTCAGCACCTGTGGTAATTACTAGCCCATCTTTACCCAATGCTGGGAATGCTAACTGGGCAGCTAGCCCATCTAGCCCGAATCCAACTAATAATTGGGTTGCTCGCAATCCAGAGCCAGTTTCTCCGGCTACTACTCCCACTGTTTTTGCGGCAGTGCCTTCTATGCCTGTTCTTCCTGCGGTAACAACGCAGGAAGTGGCAGCACCCTCTGCACCGGAAGTACATCAGGTTAGACCCGGAGAAACTCTAGATGCGATCGCGCGTCGTTACGGTGTTTCTCGCCAAGAAATAGCTAGAGTCAACCGGATTAGTAATCCTAATCTACTTTTTGTTGACCAAAGATTAACTATCCCTGTTAACCCAAACAGAGTTATCTCTGCGCCTCCGGCTGGGGTTGATAATCCTCAAAAAGCTGGTAATAGCTCCGATGTGAGTTTGGTTACTCCTGCTCCCACTGTGACTGTTGCGGCTCTGCCCCAACCTAGCCCCGGTGGAATCTTTGGTGGTGGCTCAGCTAACCCCGCACAGATTATCAACTCTTCTAGCAGCCAACTCTCCCAAGATGAATTGGTAACTGAAAGATTAAGGGCTGATATTCGCCGGATGCGTGAAGAGCATCAACAGCAAAGAACTAGCCAACCAATTCTGACAAACCAGAACCAACAGCCAACAGCAAGTCCAGAATCTAGAACTCTTTTTACTAACAATTCTGGAACTAGTAATTCTGGAGGTTTGGAGCGGGTTAATCCTCAATTTAGAGCTAGTAGTGAAAGTACTTCTCCTTCCTTGCCAGCCCAGCCACAACTTGTGGCAGCCGCTCCTAGCCCCGCAGGGACTTATAACCCCATGCTCCAACTGCCCATTGGCCAGGTAGTCTCCCCTGATTTGCCCCCCTTAGCCCCAGCAGAAACCTATCTGCCCAATAGTCCAGCTCGCTTTGATGGCTATATCTGGCCAGCAGAAGGAGTCTTGACTTCTGGTTATGGGATGCGTTGGGGCAGAATGCACCGAGGCATTGATATTGCTGCTCCTACTGGCACGCCCATTATGGCGGCGGCTCCGGGAGTGGTAGTAACCGCAGGATGGAATGATGGTGGTTATGGAAATCTGGTGGAAATCAAGCACCCAGATGGCAGCCTGACTCTGTATGCCCATAATAATCGCATCCTAGTCCAAGAGGGGCAGCAAGTTGCCCAAGGTGAGCAAATTTCTGAGATGGGTTCTACTGGTTTTAGTACTGGTCCCCACCTCCATTTTGAAATTCACCCCACTGGCAGAGGTGCTGTAAATCCTATTGCTCTGATGCCAAGAGAATAAGTTCTAGATTGATGACAAATTAAACAGAACAAGTTAAATAGAACAAAATAAAACCCAGTAATGGCAATAAATGCCGCTACTGGGTTTTATTTTTAGTTCATAAGGCGATTGAAAGAAGAACAGGAATACAAAAGCATTTTGGAAGATTTTGCGCCCTCAGCAGGGACACAAAATCAGACTTTATAATAGCCTCTAAATAATAGACTCTAAGTCTTACAGCCATTTAAGAGTGGGTGGCTACAGCCACCCACTCTTAAACCAAACATTGATACTTACTTTTCCTGTTATCTTTTTGTTCTAGCAAAAGTATTGATAGCCCGATCTTACAAACCTTATTCCACCGTTGCTCATTGTCATTAAATCAAGACTGTTGACGACAAGCCTTCGGCAAAACTCCTTACCTGAAAGGGCTTTCAGAGATGCCGTAAAAAGTAAGAACATTGATAAGACTTTCAATATTTGTGGCGTGTCTCATTTGAACGCAAAGTGCTATAAAGAAGATTACTTGAAAAAACTATTTACTTGGAAAAGGCTTTACTTGTTCCGAGGGAATTACCATTTAGATACACAACTTCATTATCTGGTAAATCTTTAAACAGGACTGTACTAAGATAACGCTCTCCAAAACTGGGTTGGACAAAGACTACTAGTTTCCCGGCGTTCTCTGGACGTTTTGCCACTATAATCGCTGCTGCTAAAGCAGCCCCAGAAGATATACCGGAAAGTAGCCCTTCTTCCTTGGCTAAACGACGACTATAGGCGATCGCCTCTTCGCTACTAATGGGAATGACTTCATCAATTAGGTCTACCCGTAATACCTGAGGAACAAAACCTGCCCCAATACCTTGGATTTTGTGGGGACCAGGACTACCACCAGAGAGTACTGGACTTTCCTTCGGTTCGACAGCGATCGCCTTAAATCCCGGTTTACGTTGTTTTAACACCTCGGAAATGCCCGTGATTGTGCCACCAGTCCCCACCCCGGCAATCAGAAAGTCAATTTCCCCCTCTGTATCTGCCCAAAGTTCTTCGGCAGTGGTTTCCCGGTGGATTTTAGGATTAGCTGGGTTGACAAATTGCTGAAGCATAAAAGCATTAGGTAGAGTTGCCGCAATTTTGGTTGCTCGGCTAATCGCTCCCTTCATCCCTTCTATTCCCGGAGTTAATTCTAATTGTGCTCCGTAGGCTTTGAGGATTGCTCGTCGCTCCAAGCTCATGGTTTCTGGCATTGTCAAGATTAATTGATAGCCCCTAGCTGCTGCCACCATAGCTAAGGCAATCCCTGTATTCCCAGAAGTAGGTTCCACCAAAACAGTTTGACCAGGGCTGATTAATCCTGCTTCTTCCGCCGTTGTCACCATGCTCACTCCAATCCGGTCTTTGACAGAGGCGGCTGGGTTCATGCCCTCTAGTTTTGCTACTATCCTAGCCACGCAATCTTCGGATTGAGGGATACGATTGAGGGCGACTAGAGGAGTTTTGCCAATTAATTCTGTAATGTCGTGAGCAATTCCCATTTCTTTTCTCCTTAAAAGTTTTTGATTAGGACTACTATACCTTGGCTTGCAATGGAATGTACTGTATCTTGATTGACATACCGGATATTTTCCTTCAAGATTACCCTGAGTTACCATAAATACCACTAGCATGACCCTTGAACAGTTACGAATTTTTCTTACTGTGGCAGAACATCTCCACTTTACCCGTGCCTCAGAAAGCCTCTATATTACCCAACCAGCAGTCAGTGCAGCCATCCAAACTTTAGAAACAGAGTACAAAGTTAAACTCTTCCACCGCATCGGCAGACGAGTTGAGATTACTGATGCGGGAAGATTACTTCAAGCAGAGGGGCAGAAAATTCTCGATCAAGTAGCCATGGCAGAGCGAAACCTCCGAGAGTTGAATAATCTAAAGCGGGGAGAGTTAAAGTTAGGCTCTAGCTTAACTATTGGTAACTACTGGTTGCCGGAGAAAATTAGCAAATTCAAGCAACAGTATCCGGGGATTCATGTGGATTGTACTTTGAGTAATGCCGAAGAAATTTGTGAAGGTACAGCTCTGGGGCGCTTTGATTTGGGCTTAGTAACTGGGACGGTGAAACAATCACTACAGGGTTTACTAACTCAAGAGGTGGTGGGGAGCGATCGCCTCCAGATCGTGGTGGGTCAGTCTCACCCGTGGCTGCATTGCTCCCAGATTTTGGTACAGGAGCTATCTAATACTTCTTGGATTATGCGAGAATCTGGTTCAGGTGCTCAACAGGTATTTGAACAGCACCTAACTCAGTGGGGGGTAGAACTTTCATCCCTAGAGGTGGCTTTGGTGCTAAATAGTAGTGAAATGGTTAAGGCAGTGGTAGAGAGTGGGGTGGGGGCTGCGGCTTTGCCAGAATCCATGGTCAAAAAAGAATTACAACTGGGAACTTTACGGGCGATCGATGTTATTAATCGGGTATCAAAACGGCCAATCCCCCTACATATTGTGCAACCCATCCTCAAGTTAAAACATCACAAAAGATTTCAAACCCAAACCATGCAGGCCTTTGAGCAAATTCTGATGCCTAGTGTCCTCTCTAAGAGCCTAGTCTGATCAGAAAATCAAGGCGATTATACTTTCTCAGGGATAGAAAGATGAAGCATAATAGCTTATAGGCTTAACTGATAGATATTGGAACAGGCACTTCAATTAAATTTGCTACTGGAGTATAAATATCAACTTCGATCGATGGTACTCGAATCGATACAATTAGCGAATAACGAACAGATTCCTTCCAGCGCTCTAAAGTTTTATTCTCTTTCCACCAGCCACCGACTGGATAAACTGCGATCGCTCCTCTTTGTGCTAAATCAGCAGCAGATCCATACCAAATATCAGAATGGATAGAGCCACGATCTCTATTTCTTTTGCCAAGAAACCAGTTATCATTATCGTTTCTATTAGAATTTGAGCTTTTTTCCTCTTCATCTGTAGCAGCTCTGTTTATTCGCCTCCTAAAGTCATTATCATTTTCTGATGGTCTTTTGACTTCAAAGCGCAATCCATGTGAAGCATATTGGTGAAGACGACCCCATCCTCGTTCTCCAGGATTTGGCTCAATGAAATAGGATAAGGTAACTTTAAGTTCTACACTAGCCTCAACCAATTTTTCTAATTCTTCTCTTGGCCAAGGGAGCTGGTGGAACTTCATGTATCTAGTTTTGATGATGTTATCATCGTCTAGGCGGAAAGGTTGAAGATCATCCTCAACTATTAGCGTTAAATCGTTGTTGGCACTTTGCAAAGCTCGGTTTAAATCAGGAACTCCATAACCATAGCGTCTCAGAAAAGTTCTCATTTCAGACTTTCTATTAACATTTTTAAATGATTTTTGCATTAAGGGTGTCCATTCGGCAGAATGAACCATCAAAGCCCTTATCGTTTCTGGATTATAACTAGGGTACTTAGACATTATTTGCGCTGCCATATAACTAGCAAGTGCTGTTGCCGAACTTGTATCTCCCATCCGATCAAATACACGGAGATTTGGTCGATGATGTGTAGTGAGCAGGCATAAATCATCCATGTAAATTGCTGGATTTTCTCCATCAGATGCAAGGTTTCCGCCCTCAAAGACAACATCTGGACGAATTGGCCATTGGTTAGACCAAGATACTGAAGTGCGACTTCTAGGAGAAAGATCGCCTGCTGGAGCTAATGGTTGCCAACCTGTGAAGGTAGAGTCAGTAATGTTAACCTTTTCAGTGTAAGCACC
Organism: Phormidium lacuna HE10JO; assembly: GCA_943370025.1. Classification (GTDB taxonomy): domain Bacteria; phylum Cyanobacteriota; class Cyanobacteriia; order Cyanobacteriales; family JAAUUE01; genus JAAUUE01. Next base: position 11,859 of record CALRPI020000064.1, read on the forward strand.
TACAACTAGTGAATTCCATGACTGGCAAGGATTTTCGATTGGGCTTACATCATTAATATTGAGATAATCAGAGGGAAGAATATCTTGCCGAATATTTCCACCTGATATAATGATAAGCCGTCGAAACTCATCATCACCAAAACATAACTTATCTATGGCAGCCGACCAAGATGAAGGAGATCCTGTATTTGGAGAGGAATCTTCGCTAGTTACAGCCATACAGAATACCCTAGATCGTTTGGGATGTTGAATCTCAGGTAAAGCTATAGCTTGTTCTGTAATTGCACCATATAGTTCAGGTTCATTTTGTCCCATAGGCGGAAGGATTTTGACTGATTCCAGTCGATGACTAAGTTGAATCGGCTGTAACGTCTGTAAAGCGTCAAACAAGTCTGAATATAAAGCTAAACCAGCCATTTTAGTTCCATGACCACATGCATTATTAGCATTAACACCCCAAGCAGGATTACAGGTATGCATATCAGCAAGTTCTAGGGCTGGCGTAATAAGTGGATGAATTTGTGCAACGCCACTGTCTAGAAGACATATAGCAACTGAATCATCATCAGGCTGTAATAAATGATTTTCTAAATCATTACTCCATTTTTCTTGTTCCATAGGTCCCATATCAAGAAAAAATGATGGAGAATCTCCTTCAATAGAAGATTCTAAATTGTGAGCAATGGAAGAAGTGTAGTTTTGGTTTTTAGGAGAGAATATCTTTATTAGTGGTTGTATCTCAGCGTCTTGGGTAGCGAAATGTAAAATATTGAGTTCGGCAACTACATTTGAACTATCGACTATCATAGCCATAGACTCTAAATTAGCTTTTACAAGCATAACTTCTCTATTAGGGAAATAAATAATGTTCTGCTTAGTCTCTATATTAAGCCGTTCTAAGAGAAGATTAAAAGCTATACTTTGATCTTTCCGCAACCATACTTCCCACCAAACTTTTTGTGTGCTTTGTGGAAATAGATAGTCATTATCAGTAAATAAAGACCGAACCGTTCCAAGTTTAACTGCTTGAATCCTAGACACCAGTGTTTCATTCTTTGGCTTTTTCCCAAACCTACTATTTTCAGTATGATATTGTTCAACTTTTGAGAGGAAATGATCAGATGCTGTTTCTGGAACAAATACTATGGCTTCAACTATATCTTCTTGACTAGGTGATTTTCGTACTGTAACAAGTTCAATCTTTTTTCTTTTATCTTCAAGTTTCTCAAAAATGTTCATGTTATCAGAATGAACTTGGAACTCCAAATAAAATCCAGGAGTGCCAACCGAAATTTCTGGATCTCGTAAATTCAACTTTTGCTTAGCTTCGTTAATTGCTTGATTAAGTGCTTGCTTTAAAGCAATTGCATGATTTTCTCTATCACGGATGGGTGGATGATCAATATAACCACCCACACCTCGTGATGTATAATTTTCACTTTCCCCATTACCAGACAAATATAAATGTGGAAGGTTACGTCGCTGATCTGACATTTTAAGCTAGACTCCTTTTGACAACCAGAAGGTTGTATCTTTACGCTCTACAAGAGAAGATATGAGATTATCTTCAAGGATTTTTCTTGTATTAGATAATACAGATAATTTTGCAGCTTCACCTGTTGCTCTTACAATCTCAGCTTGACTTAGCCCTTTTGCTGTACTGATAATATTTGACCAATCTTTCACCTCAATATCAAAAGTAAGTAATTGAAATTTGATAAGTTGTGGGATCATTTCTGGATCTGGCAATTTATATTCAAGTACATCATCAAAACGGCGAAAAAGAGCTTTATCCAATAAATCTGGATGGTTAGTTGAAGCTATGATAAGACTTTCACTTTCATCGTTTTCTAAAAATAATAAAAACGAGTTGAGTACACGTCTAATTTCTCCCACATCATTAGAATTGTTACGCTGCGATCCAATAGCATCGAACTCATCAAAGAAATAAACCCCGCGAGTCGTCACCATTGCATCAAAAATTAATTTTAGACGTATAGCAGTTTCTCCCATGAATTTACCAATGAGAGTGTCATACAAAGCTGTAAATAGAGGTAGTTGAAGCTCTCCAGCTAAAGCTGCTGCCGTCATGGTTTTACCAGACCCTGCTGGACCTACAAGTAAGATTTTTTTACGTGGTGTTAAATTATTTGCCTGAAGATATTTTTGTTGCCTTTGCTCTAATAATATCCGATCTAGTCGGGAGCTAAGGTCAGGAAGAAGAACCATGTCAGATAACCTTGTATCTGGGTATCTTGCAGATAGTAAATTTGCAAGTTCTCCTTTGGGCTGAACCAGTGGTACAGGTCCAATCTTTCTCTCTATGTTAGAGTTGTTGATTTTGGATTGCTCAATTAACTCTCGAATTTCTTGAGCCAGTTTTCCATGCCCAGCCCGTGCTTCATGTGCAGCCATCTGTAGAGCAGCAGAATAAAACTGCTGCTCCTCACCTTCTATATGACTCTTTAAAAGAGCTATGATGTGGCGAGCAGTGGACATATGGCATATTTACGATTTTGTATTTTCTACTTAACTTCAAGTAAACCCTAAACAAATTTTACCGTGTAATTGCCAAAAAGAGCCTTAAGATTAATAAACTTATAAAACTTGGATTTTATATAACTAACAGTAAAGAAATTTTAGTTTTTGCCGATGCAACCGAGAAGAAAAAATTATGGCAGAAATAAGTTTCCACTCTTATTACAGTGGAAATGCATTAATGATTTAGTTTAGTTTTCCATAAGAAAAATATATTTGTAAAGGAACATGTGATGAAGTGATTATCATGAAAAATAAAACTAGGGTAGGGATTAATTTTAAAAAACCAAGTTATAATTTCTAAAAATCATCAAATCTAAAATTTTATTTTAAAACTATGACATTGCCTTAGAACTTGGGTATTAATTGCCTGAGGTCAAGTAATGGATTCCTGTTATTATCCATAACCTGGGGTAATTTGCCATTCCATTTAGCGATCGCCTGTTGTTGTAGAGCTTGGGGAGTGAGGGTTTCTGATAATATTCTTTGTGCCTCCGCTTTACCCTTGGCTAAATACACCATTGCTTCCGCTTTTTTGATGGCTTTCAGGGTAATATATTCTGCCTTCTTTGCTCTTTGGGCTGCCACCTGTTTGGCTTCTACAGCTTTGCTAAACTCCGGTGAAAAATGAACTTCAGTTAGGGCAATATCATCCACTGTCACATGATATGGCTCTAATCGAGTGGTTAAAGCGTGGGTAATCTCGGCGATGATTTCCCGCCGTTTAGTAACTACCTCTTCGGCGGTGTGGCTGGCGATCGCCGTCTTAAGAACTTCCGTCATAGAAGGGGTAATAATGCGATCGATCACTGCCCGTTGATTCCCAACTTGTTGATAGACCAAATTAATCGCCTCTGGGATCAAATGCCAATTTAGATCCACATCAGTATAGACAGTTTGTAAATCTCCTGAAGCTGCCTCTGTAGAAATTGTCTGATTTTGCACCCGGATACTCATTTTCTTTACGGTATGGACAAGGGGAATTATGGGATGGATTCCTTCATTTAATACCTGTGGTTGTACCGCTCCAAACTGCATCAATACCCCCCGCTCCCCTGCATTGATAATTACAAAAAAGCAGGAAATTAACGCCAAGATAATCAAAATCAACAAGATTTTTAGGGCAGTAACCACATCATTGTTGGGATATGGGGAGCTATTAATTTGCTCACTAATTTTAAATTTATTAGCTATTAAATTAGTCATGGAGATTAGTTATAGAAGTCAATATATCTCTACTTTAGAGAGGATATCCTAATCTTTAGCTCCTCTGTTTCTGAGCAGCAAATGAATGCTAATTATATTACCTCTAGATAATCAAATTTCTTCCATAACTTGAAGTTATCGTTATGACAACAAAGAGTATTTGCTCTTATTGATTTGCCTCTATAGAGTGATAGTTAAGCTTTTAGCAAGTTTTAGCGAGAAATTCTGAGTCAAGACACGGCTAATTTCCTCTCAGTATTTCAGCTTGTTAAAAAATTTAGCTCAATTTTAGAAATTGAATTTTCTAGAGTTGTCATTACAGGAGGTTTTTACCATGACTACAGACGTTAGACTACAGCCCTTAGCAGCCCGGAGCGTTCACGGTTTACGCCCAGAGTGCCTGTCTTTTGGCGAAGTTCTAGCTCAATCCTTTGCTGTGATTGCCCCCACAACTATCCCCGCTTCAAATATTGGTTTGATAGTTGCCTTGGCTGGTAATGGTGCTTGGCTGAGTTTTGTAATTGGTTTAGTAGGGTTGGTATTTGTCAGTATCAATATTAATCAATTTGCTAGTCGATCGGCTTCTCCCGGTTCCCTCTATTCCTATATTGTCAAAGGCTTGGGGCCCACAGCAGGAGTAATTTGTGGCGGTTGTCTGGTACTTGCCTATCTATTTACCGGGATGTCGGTTTTGTGTGGATTTGCGAACTTTAGTACAATTTTAATTGGGCATCTAGGCCTTCACCCTTCAAGTATTACAATTCTGGCGATCGGTGCCACAATTTCTTGGTATGCCGCCTACAAAGATGTGCAACTTTCTGCCATGGCGATGCTTTGGCTCGAAGGAGTTTCTTTAATATTAATTGCTGTTCTTGCGGTCATTATTTGGATGCACAGTGGCTTTACTTTAGACCCGTCCCAGCTAACCCTTGAAGGTGTGACACCGGGGAAAGTAGCAATGGGTTTGGTATTAGTAATGTTTAGTTTCTCTGGATTTGAAAGTGCCACTTCCCTTGGAGATGAGGCGAAGCAACCCCTAAAAAATATTCCTAGAGCGTTGATGGGGAGTGTAATCATTGCTGGTTTGTTCTTTGTGATTACTACCTATATTGAAGTTTTAGGTTTTAGCGGGGCTGGGGCAGATATCACCACTTCTGAAGAACCCCTGACTTTTCTCTCCCAACAAGCTGGGGTCGGATTTCTCGGAGATTTGGTAGCGATCGGCGCATTGTTCAGCTTCTTTGCTTGTGCCTTAGGCAGCATCAATCCTGCCGCTAGGGTATTTTTCACGATGGCTCGCCACGGCTTATTTCCTTCTTTCTTGGGGAAAGCCCATGCTGCTAACAAAACTCCCCATATTGCAGTCACTCTCTGCTCCTTATTAATGTTTCTGATTCCCGCAGGCATGGCAATGAGTGGCACCAAGTTATTTGAAAGTATGGGCTATCTGGGAGCGATCGCCAGCTATGGATTCTTAACCGTTTATATTCTGATCTCCATTGCCGCTCCTGTTTATCTGCACCGCCTTGGTAAATTACGCCCTAGGGATTTAGTCTTCGCCGCCCTTGCCCTAGGATTCATGACCATCCCGGTCTTAGGTAGTGTGGGTCTACCCGGCAGTGATTTATTCCCGGTGCCGGAAGCTCCCTACAATATTCTGCCCTACCTATTCTTGGGTTACTTAGCTGTAATTTGTGGTTGGTTCTTAGTTCAAAGAATGCGATCGCCCCACGTAGTGAGATCTATGGAAAAAGGTATGGCTACTATTCACTCTAAATTTGAAGCATAAATAAACCCTCACCCCCAGACCCTCTCCCACAGAGCGAGGGGAGCAAGAAAATATATTAAAGAAAGAGATCTCAAAATGTTCAATGATTTAGTTACCCAGATTCCCCTAGGCTTCACCGCCTTCACCGCCACAAATCTCGATGATATTGTGATTCTGCTCCTCTTCTTTTCCCAAATCAATAATCTATTCCAACGACGACATATTGTTATGGGTCAGTACCTAGGGTTTGCAGCTTTGGTATTGATGAGTTTGCCCGGTTTCTTTGGTGGGGTACTGCTGCCTCGTCCTTGGATTGGATTGTTGGGTTTAGTGCCTGTGGCGATCGGTCTTAGCCGTTTAGTTAATAGCGATGATCAAGAAGACCAATCATCAGGTGAGGATCATGCCCCTACTCCCAATCCTTTTGCTAATCTCCTTTCTCCCCAAATCTACAGTGTGGCTGCCGTCACCTTTGCTAATGGAGGAGATAATATTGGGATCTATATGCCCTTATTTGCCAGTTGTAGTTGGCAGCGTTTAGGAGTGATTCTGGCAGTTTTCTTTGTCTTGGTGGGGGTCTGGTGTTATGTAGCCGATCGTCTCACCCGTGTCCCCGTAGTAGCAGAAGCCCTAACCCGCTATGGCAATCAGGTAGTTCCCCTAGTCTTAGTTAGTTTAGGAATCTTGATCCTTGTGGATAGCCACACCCTAGAAAACCGGGGACTAACTGCCCTCACCCTAACCTTAAGTGCCTTAATCATTGGGATGGTAATAAAAAATAGTGGGAGGATGTTGGTAAAAGAACTATAAGGAATTTATGCAGGAATTAATCCAAGCCACAATTACCGGAATAACTGCTTTTGCTGCAACGAATATTGATGACATCTTGATTTTGGTTTTACTGTTTGCTCAGACCAACCCTCAGATCAAGACTCCGGATGATTCTCAGATTAATAACCAAACCAACAAAAATCAATTAGTCCGTCCCCAACAAATTATAGCGGGGCAGTATCTAGGGTTTGGGGTATTAATTTTTGCTAGTCTGCCGGGATTTGTCGGCGGATTTATGGTTCCTCGCCCGTGGTTGGGATGGTTAGGATTAGTTCCCATCGCGATCGGTATTAGTCATTTACTACAAAATTCCCCCACAGCAACTGATGTCCAAAATGTACCAGAGGGAAGAACAGTTACTAATCAAGGCAAAAAACAAGGTCTATCCAGATTGATCAATCCTCAAATCTATCAAGTAGCAGCAGTAACGGTGGGTAATGGTGGTGATAATATCGGCATTTATGTTCCTTTATTTGCCAACAGTACCCTAAACCAACTAGTAGTTATTCTTAGTGTATTTCTAGTTATGATTGCGGTCTGGTGTGGGATTGCCTACTCCCTAACTCGCCATCCCCTAATACTCAAAGCCCTAACCCGTTATGGTAATGCGATCGTCCCCTTAGTTCTAATTGCCTTAGGCATCTATATTTTTATTGAAAGTGAAACCTATAAACTTTTAGGTATGGGGGTTTAAAAAATTGGCTTACGCCCTCAATATTGTCAATTAATACCAACTAATCAAGAAAAATCAAGACCTTAATTTAAGGAATTTATTTAACAAGTTATCTGTAGTTTTGATAACTCAAACTTCTCATAAATCAATCTAAAATAAACTTAAGCAAAAAGCCCTCTACCCCTGCCGTTTTATGATTAAAAGAATACCTACATTTTTCCCCTTTAGAAGAAATCTTGATCCAGCCCTTGCGGAAACTGCTAAAAAACGGAACCTGAACCGCATCCGAGACCATCTGGCTAACGAACGGACTTATCTATCATGGATTCGGAGTGCGATCGCTCTGATGGGTTTTGGGGTGCTGATTGTCAGAATGCGGATCCTGCGCCCTCCGTTTGCCCCCCAAGCTCCCGGTAATGGTTGGAAACTTGGTTTAGGGTTTGCGATCGTTGGTCTGCTTACTGTGCTCCTCTCCACCCAACACTATTTTGCCGTTCGGGATGATATCGAAGAAGATACCTACGCCCCGCCCGATCGCTGGGTCATTCTCTCTAGCTTAGCGATTCTTCTCCTTGGCACCGGGGTAATTTACTACGTTTTTAGCATTCCCCTAGAATACACCACCATTATCTTAGAGTAGAGGCTAGAGTAGAGGCAGATTTTGCTGTTCAAGTTCTAGATGGATAGGATGGATAATAAGAAAAGAACGATCGCTCTATTAGCAGGTAAGGTAGATGACAATAACTTTAGATAAATCAGATCAATTAGATCAAGCACCAGCGCGAAAGATGACTCTAGAAGAGTTTTTTAACTACGAAGACGATACCGATTTCATCTATGAGCTTGAAGATGGGGAGTTAATCCAAATGACAGCAGAGAGCGAAATTAATCGGCGGATTGCCATGTTTATCCTTGCCTATTTCTTGCAACTGGGGATACCCTCCTATCGGCTATCCATGAAAACAGAAATTGTCACCACTGGCTCACGGGTGCGGGTTCCTGATTTGGTATTATTCTCTGAAGAATTGGCAACGGTTATGGAAGGGGCTAAAAGGTCTACAGTTATGCCAGAAATGCCACCACCCTTATTAGTAGTTGAGATCGTTAGTCTCACTCAGCGGCAAAGTAATCGGGATTATCGGCATAAGCGATCCGAGTATGCGGCACGGGGAATCGCCGAATATTGGATTGTGGATGCGATCACTCAAAAAATAACCATTCTAGAATGGTTGGAAGGTTTTTATGAGGAGAAAATATATAGCGAAGATAGTGTAATTGTATCTCCTGTATTCGAGAATTTAAGCATCGCTGTAGCACAGATTTTGCAAGGAAACTAAACTGGATGTGCCAGTCGCCAACTGACTACCACAAGAATAAGATAAAGCCCAAATTTGAGGATTCGCTGGGGAACAAACTGACATAATTTAGCTCCGATGACTACTCCGGGAATAGATCCGGTAGCGATCGCTCCCACAATCTGCCAATCCACTGTGCCTAAACTGAGATGCCCCAAGGAAGTAAACAAAAGCAAGATGGCCGCTTGGGTAATATCTGTCCCCACCAGCTTTTGGGGTTCCATACGAAAGCAGGCAATCATTACTAAAGCAAATAGGGAGCCGGAAGAAACGCTGGTAAGACCGACTAAACTACCCAGAACTGCACCAATAATTACCGTTATTACCTTATCCCTAGAGGAGTTTAAATCTAGTTTGGGCAGACTAGGTAATTGAAGTTGGGGGGCAAAGGTTAGAAGTAATAACTGGATGAGGGCGATCGAAGTAATACCAAGAATGGCTAGTCCTACCCCTTGCAATAAAAGGGCATCAAGGTTGAGGGATGCTAAACCTTGTAAATGATGCAGTACTGCCACCCCACAGAGAGAGCCGGGAACACTGCCGGTCGCTAGCCAGCGGACAACTTGCCAATCCACGGTTTTCTGCTGCCAATGCTGAGAACTACCTACAAGTTTCATCAAGGTTGCTGCTACCACATCGGAACTGATGGCGATCGCTGCGGGAACATGAAACCCCAGAATCAGCATGGGCGTAATCAATGAAGCTCCGCCGATCCCTGTTAAACCCACCAAAATTCCTACTAATAAACTGAGGGAAGATAAAAGAAGATAATTCATGACCTCAAATCTCCTTATTTTCCAGCCAAGGAACTCATGTTCAGTAGTTGCCCTGTAGGAATGAAGGCAGAAAGATCAACTATCTTTAGGTGTACGATCGCTAAGATCACCAAAGTATAGGCAGTGGAGGTGGCGATCCCCCAAAATAATTCCTTGCCTAGGCTACGGGGCTTGTCTTGAGGCTGTAATACATCTCCCGCCCCGAATTGCATGAGGATAATCCCCAACAAATTAGAGAGCCAATAGCCTGCGATCGTCCCACCGATAAAGCCTTGGGGAAAAATCAAACTTACCAGATAGCCAAAACCATAGGCGACAGGCAGATTGAAAACTAGATCGTTCCACCAACATAGGGGTGAAAGGAGGTATCCCACTACAATCAACAAGCCACCTCTAAGTTTCTTAAGTTTGGTACTCACAGTCTGATCGCCGGAAAATAAGCCAGTTAATAGTTCTTTGCCGTTAGTTCTATTGATGTATTGCATAGTAAAGTGCAGTATTTTGATGTACTTATCGTATTTTAGCAAATTATGGCATGAAAGTACTAAATTCCGATAAAGATACCGTATTTTATCTAAGAAGCCATTTAGAAAGCCTGACTTTGCGCCCCCGCAGGGGGTGTAAAATCAGGCTTTCTCGCCACTTTATAAGTGACCTCTAACTTCAGTTTTCTAACATCTCATGCACCATTTCACCCCCGGCAAGAGGTTTCTCCTAAAGTTGGCATTAAGGAGGCATTTCCAACCTAATTCTGAGTTATCTCGAAATGAGGCTAATTAGCTTAGCAACTGCTATTGCAAGTAAGTTTCTACTATTTGAACTAGTTGCTCTGCCCAGTACTCCACCATCGATTGATCGATCGCTTCCACCATGACGCGGATTAGGGGTTCTGTCCCAGAGGCACGGACAAGGATTCTGCCTTGACCCGCCATGGCTTGTTCGGCTTGGGCGATCGCCTGTTGCAGTTCTAGGCATTTTTCCCAACCGAGACGGGTTTCCCGATTTTCTACCCGGACATTCCGCAACAGTTGGGGATAGGTGGAAAAGCTGGCATCTCGGAGAGCTGCGAGGGAAGTCCCGGAACTTTTTACTAAGTTAGTCAGGTGCATCGCCACCAATAAGCCATCACCACTGACACTGTAGTGAGGACAGAGGATGTGTCCCGACTGTTCACCCCCTAACATTGCCCCGGTGGTCTGCATCGCAGCTTGGACGTGCTGATCCCCTACGGCAGTTCTCAGGAAAGTTCCCCCTAGGCTTTCCCATGCTTTTTCAAAACCTAGGTTAGCCATGACTGTGGTGACGATCGTATTTTCAGGCAATTTTCCAGCCTCTAGAAGAGATTTCCCCCAGAGATAAAGAATATAATCGCCATCGATCACCCGACCTTGGCTATCTACAGCCATGAGTCGATCGGCATCACCATCAAAGGCAAACCCTAAATCGGCTTGATGTTCGATCACCGCAGCTTTCAGAGCACCAAGGTGAGTGGAGCCACAGTGGACATTGATCCGATCGCCATCAGCCTGTCCATGTAAGCTAATGACCTCTGCCCCCAACTGCGTGAATCCTAGCGGGGCTAAATTTACTGCTGCGCCCCAAGCCAAATCTAGGACAATCTTTATGCCTTGAAAGTTAGTATTGGCAGGCAGGGTTTGCTGGAGAGAGGCTAAATAATTGGTACATAATTCGGGACGTAGCCGATACTTGCCGGGGGCAAGGGCAACTTTTGGTTCAGGACTACGTAGATGGGTTTCGATCTCTGCCTGCAATCCCCAAGAAAGCTTTTTGCCATTGGCTCCAAATAATTTAATCCCATTGTCTTCTGGGGGATTATGACTTGCGGAGATCATTACGCCGCCGATCGCTCCAAAGACAGGAATCAAACTGGCAACACAGGGCGTGGGACATAAACCTAAATTCCAGACGGTTAAACCAGTGCTGACCAAACCGGCAGCGATCGCTTCAGCTAGGGCAGGGCTGGAATTGCGGGAATCCATGCCTAAAATAACAATGCCTTGCTTTTGTTGTTGACTATGCTGGGTTCCTAAGACTCGACCAGTTGCCCAACCCACTTGGACTGCCAGAGCCTCGGTGAGGATATCGCCTACCTTGCCGCGAATACCATCGGTACCAAACAGGGGACTCTGGGGTAGGAGCAGAGATCGCTCCAACAAATTACTATAGTCCCGCAAACCTTGCCGCCCCAAAGCGGCAGCAATGCTCAAGTCCAGAGAATGGACGGGAGATGAAACCATAAATTAAACTTCCTCACACTACACACAGATGCAGCTATCATATCGCCTAGAAAGTTATTGAGCAATCTTTATTTTTTATTTGTTTTTGACAAGAAGCTGGAGTTGTTGCTCTAATTTGCTAGAAGATGTTCTGTAGCTACTGTAGGTCTTTTTCGCAGTGGTACTAATAGATCAGGATATTTTGGCATTCCCAAACTTTTAATGAATTGTATAGCCGTCGCCAAGCAGATTAAAATGTGGAAACCCCCGCGAAGCGGGGGTTTCCACACCCTAAATTATCTCAACCTCCTTGGCGGTTGCTATAGTAACCATAAACCCATAAATAGCTATGTCTAGCCCAGATACAATTTTTGGTAAAATAATTCGCCGAGAAATTCCGGCGGATATTGTCTATGAAGATGATCTCTGCCTTGCCTTTCGGGATATTACTCCTCAAGCTCCTGTGCATATTTTAGTGATCCCCAAGAAGCCAATTCCCCAGATAGAATTGGCAGAATCCGGGGATCATGCCCTCTTGGGTCACTTATTATTAATAGTCAAGAAGGTTGCTGCCCAAGTGGGTTTAACCAACGGCTATCGAGTTGTGATCAATAATGGCAATGATGGCGGTCAGACGGTCAATCATCTTCATCTGCATCTACTTGGGGGCAGACAATTAAGTTGGCCTCCCGGTTAGTAGATATTGATATTTCGTACCCTTCGGGTACGAAATATCTGGTTTTTCTAGGCTAAGTAATCGAGGAAATTTTCGGGGACTAGACGCAACTCTCCAGAGCGGAGGCGATCGATCTCTACCCAGAGGGCGGTTTTTTCCCGTGTTCCCTCCATAAAAGTGGTGGATTCTAGTTGATAAAATTTGGGATCCACAAAATCACACCGATAAAGCTGGATTAATTCATGACCAGAATTACCATCAAAGGTGAAGATATTTTCTAAACAACCCAAATACTTAAGATTAGTGATTTCCGCTTGTAATTCTTCTTGAAATTCTCGATGCAAAGCCACTTCACTAGATTCCCCAAAATCTATCCCGCCCCCTAAAGCTCGATAGAAATAATCCTGTTTCACAGCATCATAACCTTGGGAAAGAAATAATCGATCGCCCTGCTTAATTAACCCCAATGCCAACACCCGAATTTGCCCTTCAATCCACATAACTTCTCCTAGTGAATAAATGATATTTTGGGTAAAGATACTCTGTGCGTTGCGCGGCGTATCTTTACTCTTTTTGTAATTTCTAATTGTCGTCGTAAATTGCTGCATAGCCACGACTTTCTACTGGCCAGTCTTCATTTTCGCCACCAATAATTAACCGATTGATGGGGACATATTCTTGATGCAGCCGGGATAGGGCATTGATGAGAACATCGAGGGCGATCGCATCACTAGTCCCCAGGTCAAACCAGCATCTAGCCCATGTTCCTTCGTATTCAAATTCCCCTTGATTGTGCATTAGTGCCAAGAAACTATCATCGGCGGTTTGATCATCGTAGTGCATATAGCTAATATCTAAACCGATCTCTTGTACTTGCATATTTTCGGCATTAAATCCCCCTAATTTACCTAAACAAAACCAAGAATTAAAAACTTCTTCTACGTATTCTTTTTCCATTTGGGAAGGCACCGTCGGAAACTCCAGCCAAATCCACAAATCAAAGGTATTAACTTCGCGAAATTCAATTTCCATAGGATATTTTGACAACACCTTGTCAGGCTGTACAGAAGAATTATTGACTCCTTTAGTGCAGGAGATGGGGGCATTTTAACATATAGCAGTTTGTGTGTGGGTTGAGCGTAGTCGAAGCCCATACACAAACCAAAATCATCTCAACCCCCTTGGCGGTTGCTATTTAGCTACGGTAAACAGTAGGGCAATCCCGGCGATCGCCACCATCACCCCCAAATAAGCCCGAAAAGATACTCGCTCCCCCAATAGCATCACCAAAGGCAGCACAAAGAGCGGACTAGTCCCCAACAGAGTTTGGGCAATGCCCGTCGGGGTGAATTTCAAAGAGATTTGCTGGAGCCAAATCCCCAAATAGGTACTGCCAAAGGAAAGCACCACCAAGGCAGCTAATAATTGTTTTCTGGCAAAAATCGCCGCTATTTTCTCTGATTTCTCCGCCCCTTGGGTATTGAGCAAAATTACCACAATGGTTAGTCCCCCCATCAACCGCAGCAGCGTACTCCACAGGGCGTTGACTTCCCCAGCCATAAAAGCACTCCGAGACAGCACTGCCCCACTAGCTTGACCAATGGAAGATAAAAGTCCCCAGCCTATGCCCCTCCAGAGTTGTGAATGCTTTTGCTCCCCTTGCTCTGGAGTCCGTTCACTGATCACCCAAGCCACCCCAAAGAGGGTGAGGAAAATCCCGCCCCAAGCAAAATTGCTGAGTTTTTCCTGTAAAAACCCTAGAGCCAAAAGTGCCGATAGGGGAGAAGCGATCGTTTCCATCAGTAGGGCTTTTCTGGCTCCGAGGTGATTAATAGCATGGAAATAAGCCGTATCCCCAAAACCGATGCCTAACACTCCACTGAGGAGAATTAAGCCTAGGGTTGTGGGAGGAATTTGCGGGGTGAGGAGGGAGAAATCTTGGCTGATCAGAGCTTGTAGAACTAGAGTTATGATAATTAGAAAGATAGCGATCGTCCCCTTGAATAGATTCAAGGTCAAAGGCGGAACTCGTTGCCCTAATCTGCCATAACCTACGGATGAAGCCGCCCACAAAAATGCCGCAGCCAGAGCTGCTATCTCACCAACAAAAATATTGACCATTGGTTATCTTGGGTTACTTTGCTATGAATCTATCTCGATCAACCTCTCCCCATCCCACAAAACTCTCCGCCCCCCTCATTACCCCAGCCGCTTTTCAGCCCTATGGTCAAGTAATCTATCCCAGTGATGACGGCAAATACTACGGGGCTGAGGATGCCCAACTCGTTCTAGATCGAGGCATACCCCGCTTTTATATCATGCGTACCCAGCCAAGGGGGCTGAAATTTCAGAAAATTACGCGCCATAATCTTTGCACTCAATGCCTTGGCTCCTTAGGGAATAAACCTTGGCTGCTGGCTGTAGCCCCACCGGGAGCAGGGACTGAGCCTGATCTAGAGCAAATGCAAGCCTTCACCATTCCCGGAGATTGTTTTATCAAACTCCATGTCGGGACTTGGCACGCGGGTCCCTATTTTCAGGGTGATGAATTTGTGGATTTCTATAATTTAGAGCTGAGTGATACTAATCTCATTGACCATCAAACCTGCAACCTATTGACTCAGTTCAATCTGGAATTTGAGATTGTGCCTAATTAGTCCCGGCGGATGTTGAAACAACACCATTCCTTGCGTTTCCAGAGGGTGGCAACTATCCAACCGTGTTGTTCTAGGGTGTCGGCGATCGGTTTGGCTTGCTCTAAAAGAATCCCGCTGAGAATCCCCCATGTTTCATGGCTAGAAATTGCCGCAAACTGAGGAATTAGATCAATAATTACCTCTGCTAGGATATTGCAGACGATGCCGTCCACAGGGCGATCGCTCAACTCCCAGATCATGTCACTACTGCCAGTTTCAATAATTAGTTGTTGATCATTGATGCCATTCAAATCTCGGTTGCTTCGGGCTGCATACACCGCCAAAGGGTCAGTATCTACAGCGTAAACTCGTTTAGAACCAAGAAGAATTGCCCCAATGGAGAGAATGCCGGAGCCACAACCAATATCGGCAACCACCTCATCATTGTTGCCAATTCCCACCCGCATTTCCAGTGCCTCTAAGCAAAGTTGGGTGGTGGGATGATTCCCAGTGCCAAAGGCAACACCGGGATCGAGGCGGAGAATTAGACGATCAGGGCTTTCTGGAACCGGGAGCCAAGCGGGATAGATCAAGAAGCGATCGCCAATCTCTTCCGGTTGCCAGTGTTCTTTCCAGCTACTAGACCAATCCTGCTCATCGATTAAATGCCATTTGACCTTGGGTGCTGGTAATCCGAGGATCATGGCATCTTGGTTCAGTCGCAGGGACAAAGCAGCCAAATCTAGTAAGCTGGCTTGCATTTCTGGCAAATAAGTCCGCAGGAAGGAAAGATGCCCTTTAACTTCACTAACCATCCCCCGACCACCAAATTTCTCCAGTCGCCAGAAGAAACTTTCCTCTAAGCTAGGATCACAAAATATCTCTACTTCCCACCAATTATTAATATTCATGCAGGTTAGATTTTTCCCAGTCCGCCATATTTATTTGCCACTTAAATTTGCTACTTAATTTGCTCAAAACTAAGTTTACTCGCATAATCTGATCATATAGCAGTTTGTGTGTGGGGGGCGACAGCCCCTCAACACACAAACCCAAACCTAGTCAATATTTCAGAAAATGTAACCTATTCCATCTATTTCCATCTATAGCAACCCTAAATGGTTTCACCCGCCTCCGGCGGGTGAAACCATCTGCCAGAAGCAAGTTGACTTAGTAACTGTTCGCAAATGATTTAGGATCGCTATATAGGAAAATTGCCTTAATTAGGACTTACGCGCTGCCAACGAATTATTGAGAGTTTTAGACGTTGTTGCGGGCGCTTCGCGCCCGCAA
>CALRPI020000065.1:0-26979 GCA_943370025.1 Phormidium lacuna HE10JO
GGTTGCAAGGTGGTGTATCTGCCCCCATATTCTCCAGACCTGAATCGAATTGAGAAGTGTTGGGCATGGTTAAAGGCAAGAATTCGCAAGTTGTTAAGGGATTCAATATCTTTGCAGGATGCGATGGATACTGTCCTTAAGGAGGCTGCGTCCTAACTATTCTGGCTACTACTATATCTACCGCAATCCTAAAATAAGCTGGGCTTCGACTCCGCTCAGCCCTCGTTAATCATTCCCTGAGCGTAGCCGAAGGGAAACTACCTTGACCTAGCGCCAGCCATCCCATGATTCATTGAGAATAGAAGTATTGGGGAAGGCAGTGTAATTTCCCTGTTGGTTGAGGGTTTGGCGTAATTCTTCCAAAAGAGGTTCCGGTTGAGGAAGATCATCCACGAATTGGTAGGGCATCACCCCTTTTTTGAGGGAGAGATCGATCGCCACAGCGGCAGCCGCCCCCACCGACCATTCAAAGCTATGAACTCGATAGGCAGCGGCAGCAATTTGGCTGGTAGCGATACTTTTGCCGCCAATAATTAGGTTGTCTAACTTCTGGGGAATCATCGCCCGGAGGGGAATTTGGAAAGGATAGGTTTGGCTTTCCCCTTGGCGCTTGCCGGGAAACTCGTAGTTGCCCGGAGTTTCTGGCGGACTGATCACCATGCAGGGATGAAAATCAATATTGTAGTGCCCAATCCCCACCGAATCGGGGTAGATGGTCGATCGCGTCCGTCCCCGAATCTGGTCAGCAATCCCCGGAGTCATCAACCGATTCAGCATATCCCATCCCCCCAGTGCCACCCCCAGAGTCCTCTGGGTTTGAGCATCTAGGGACTGTCGATAAATTTCATCAGTGTAGGTACGCCGGGAAATATCGATTTCTGTTACGGCAAAGCCTTGGCTATAGCCCCAACTAGGGCGACCAATAATTCTCCTGCCTTCTCGCATATAGGGATACTTCGATAAGCCGTGGGCTGTACCCATGGGGGAATCTAAGCCAGTCAACAAGCGATTATTGGGGTTGGGCGTTTTCACCTCATCGCCTAGCTGGGAATCCGTAGTACCTGATACCAGCCAATGGAAAAAGCCCAAGGACGATCGCTCACCGTGGAAGAGGGTTTCTGTCCGCAATCCCCCCTGCCAACCACCGGGTTCCAACTGCCCTGTAGCCAATAATTGCTCCCGGCTATAGATCAAGTTATCTGCCTCAGTGCCGGGGCGGTAGTCATTGCCCCAAGTCCAGTTCTGCATGGAAATATCGCCGGGCTGGACTGCGGTGTAACCAAAGACCCCAAACCTAACCACTGGAGCAGTCCGCCAACTGGGATGCCAAATCCGGCGGTAGGTAAACAACAAGCCAAAATCGGCAAAGCGGGGAGCTTCGTAGCTATAGTAGGGGGCATATTGCTCGTAGAAGCTAGGCAGGGGATTATCTTGGGGCTTATCCGTAGCTTCCATAGCAAAAGTGTAGGTGAAGCCTTGGGTGCAGTAGGAAAAACTAGTATCTAGGGGTGAAGAAGGTTCTTCCCAAGACCGGGGGTCAATACCTAATCGATAGGGGACATCGGCGAGGGCGACTATTTCTCCAGTTTCCGTGGCATCAACCACATACCAATTGGGTAAACCAGCTCGTGGTATCGCTGAATTTGTCGGTTGAGGAGGATTAGGAATTATAGATTGGGAAGGAAGACGAGGGACAAATTGAATAATATTTTTATGGAAGCGATCGGAATTTTCGTAGGCAAAACTATCCTCAATAGTTTGGGAGAGGGGTTCCGTATTCAAAGGCGGTGTGCCGGGGGCTGGTTGATGTTGGATGGCGACGGCAGAGTTGATAAAATTGCCCTGTTGATTGATGGTCAAATCCTTGATCACCGTATTGGGGAACCAATGGAGCTTGCCCCTGCCTTGCTGGGCGGCTTCTGTGAGAATTTCCGTCAGGACTTTGTGGCCATCACCGGGCAGGAAGCAGGAAGTGCTGACCCAGCAGCCGCCGGGGTTGGGTTTGTCGTAATACTTGAGGATGCGATCTCGAAATTGCAAATAACCCCTAGGGAAAAATCTTTGCTCCCGTTGAGTTGTTCGTTCATCGAGGGCGGAAGTCCCTTGGGAAGAAATCTGTCCCCCCACCCAATCGGTAATTTCCGTCAAACACACCGTCCGACCAACCAACAAACCTTCATAGGCAGCGGCGGCTCCAGCTAACCCACCGCCCACAATCAACATATCGCAGCTTATAGTGCGATCGATTCTAGGGGGTGCGGCTAGGGCAGTGGTGGGGATGGCAGTAAAGCAGAGAGAAATGAGAGAGAGCAGCGAAAGTCTTGCTGTAGCTAAAGAGTTATTCATCAATTAGGTATAATCAGGCATTGGGGATCGAACAAGCACCCGGAGTAAACTTTAAGGGGAGTTTGATGATAAATTCGGTTTTTTCTCCTAGGGTAGAATTCCAATCTAATATTCCTTGGTGGCGCTTGACAATGATTTGGTGACTAATAGATAGTCCTAAGCCAGTACCTTTACCAACTGGTTTAGTAGTGAAGAAGGGATCAAATAATACTTGACGGACACTCTCAGGTATCCCTAAACCATTATCAGTAATGCTAATACTTAGCCATGTTTGCTCAATTAGTTGAGTTTGGATCGTGATAGTTGGCGATACAACAAAGGTAGTTGGTTCTAATTTCTGTTTGGATTCCGTTAGAGGATGATCTGTGTAACGTGAATCCAAAGAGTCAATCGCATTAGTCAACAGATTCATAAATACTTGATTAATCTGCCCTGCCAGACATTCTACTAAGGGCAAGTTTCCATAATCCTTAATAATTTGTATTTCCTGCCGATTACTTTTAGCTTTGAGTTGGTTTTGGAGAATCATCAAACTACTATCAATACCTTCATGAATATCGACTTTCTTCGCTCCTTCTTCATCCATTCGGGAAAAATTCCTAAGGGATAAAACAATTTTTTGAATGCGATCGGCACCTATTTTCATAGAAGATAAAATCTTAGGTAAATCCTCCAGTAAAAACTCTAATTCATCTTCATCGGTATGTTCTAATATCTCTACTACAGGATAGGGATAATGACGGCGATACAGCCCTAGCAAGCGGATTATATACTCCATATAATCTTCTACATGACTCAGATTCCCATAGATAAAATTGACAGGATTATTAATCTCATGGGCAACTCCCGCCACTAATAGTCCTAAGCTAGACATTTTCTCTGTTTGGACAATCTGTGCCTGATTTTGCCTTAGCTGTTTGAGGGTTTCACTAAATTGGCGAGCCTGCATAGTGGAGGCTTCCGTAAGGGCATGGAGTCTAGTTTCAGTTTCTTCTAGTTGTTCTTCGAGTGCTTGGTACTTAATCTCTAGGGAGCGGCGATCGCAGACTGCCTGTTGCAGTTCAACTGTTTTAGTCTGCAATCTCGCACTCAAATCATGAACGAGATCCTGCCAACACTCCTGTTGCCCCTCAGCCAATAGGGAACAACTACTAATGTCTATAGGGGGTAGATACTGCACCTGATTAGCTTGATATTTCTCCGTCATAACTTTTAGCTCCTCAAAATTAAATATCTAAGACTATTACTTAAATTCCCTAAGGATTTCTCTAGAGCCCTTGACTGATCTAGAATTCTTGTCTCTAGATATGCCGTGCCGTTTATAGAAAAAATTAAGCGGGGAAAATTAAGTAGGGAAAGTTAAACTGGAACAGATATCAACTGCTCAGTCTCATGGTGCGCTCTGTGGTAACAAGGATCAAACCCTTTGGGAAATTGGGTAGCATCGGTGTAGAGCGATCGGGCAAAATTTGCTTCCCCAAACTGGGCATCCCGTAAATCAGTCCCTCGCAGATCCACTGCTTGCAATTGTGCCAAGGTCAGAACTGCTAAACGCAGGCTAGCATAACTTAGATTAGCCGCAGTCAAATTAGCCCTCGTCAAGTTTGTCCTATTAAGTTTTGCCTTGCTTAGGTTAACACCCTCCAAATCTGCCCCTTGTAAATCGATATCGTTAAGATATGCACCCCGGAGATTAATTCCACTCAGTAAGGCTCCTTGAAGATTTGCACCACTCAACCTTGCACCACTCAAATTTGCCCAACTCAGGTTTGCCCCCCGAAGATTAGCCCCCAGGAGATTAATATCCCGCATATCTGCCCCACTCAGATTGACATTCTCTAAATTTGCCTCACGTAAACTTACTCCAGAGAGTTTCGCTCCACTAAGCTTGGCTCCTTGAAGATTTGTTTTGACTAAATTGGCTCCATGGAGGTTAGATTTATTTAAATCTGCCCCAGAAAGATTACCATCACGGATCTTTGCAAAACTTAAATCCGCTCTTTGTAAGAATGCTTGAGTCAGATTAATTTTGTTGAGATTAGCCCGACTAAGGTTTGCAGATACTAAGTATGCTGCGGGAAGTACTGCTTGATCTAAATTTGCGCCAATCAGGATAACCTCAGCTAAATTTACTCCCGCTAAGTTTACTTGGACAAGATCCGCATCCCTAAAATCTCTCTGACCTTCTAAATATTGTTGAAGGAGTTCATAGTCATACATTTTCTGCCTCTACTATTGATTTACAGGTATTTGCAGCCTTTATTAGGGTAAACTCTTAAAAATTTCTTAAATTACCTAAATTTCTTAAATTACCTAGCTTAAGTTTAGAAGAATTATCTTAACAGCCCTATAATTATTAATTTTCCCTTGAGTTTGCCAATTAATTAAAAAATCGTAAAATTTCACATATTTTTTAATAATTTCGTTACTTTTTGAAATAAATATAACTAAAAGTTCTGCTCTATCTCGCAAAGTCAGGACTTACGCATTTGAAGTTTTTTGCGGGCGCGCAGCGCCCGCAAAAAACTTTAGAACTCTCGATAATTCGTTGGCAGTGCGTAAGTCCTAAAAGTAAGATTTTCCCACAGAAAATTCAGCCAAAGAAATAAGCTGAATCCGGGGATAGTTAGCCATAGAATCTCGCATGGCTTGGGTATTGTAGCCCCAATCTGCAAGGAATAATTTCACCGCATCTAGGGCTGGCAAACTTGCCACCTGTTCCAAGGTTTTCAGGCGGTCTTCCACAAACCAGAGGGTTTCTAGCTGGGGATGATTGGTGAGTAATTCTTGGAGGATTTCTGTTTTGGGGCGCTTGGTTTCTTTGCCGAAAATTGCCGATCGAGGTAAATCAATCCCTGATCGCGTCAGCAGTTCTTGGATAAACCGCCCTTCCTTGGTGCTGATAATTAATACTTTTATCCCTAGGGCTTGTGCCTGTTGAATCTGGTTGGCAACACCGGGATAAAACTCGTGATAGCTCAACCAATCATCCACATCTTGGGCAATCCATTGATCCCTTAAGCCATCAACGGTTTGGGCAATTTCTGGGGACTGGAGATTTTCTGTGGCAACAATTTTGCGGGCGATCGCATTCCAATCCCCTAGGATATCTTGGGTAGTAAAACCCAACTGCAAAGCCCTGAGTACCAAGGGCATTTCCCAACCCGTCTCCACCACTGGACGCAAGGTATAAAAATCCTGCCGCCATGTTTCAGGCGTGGTTTCTGGGTTGGCGACTAAATCCTGCTGCCAAATCTGGAGATAGGCTCTTCTAGCAATCTCAAAATATTCTCGTAAGCCATTGCAGATCACCCCATCAAAATCAAGGGCAAGAATTTTCTGGGGGAGGGGTCGATCAAGCATAGGTTTTGCCACCGATTTGATTATTTTTAAAGCTAGATTTTTAGTCAATCCAACTTACGATTTTAGAGGAGAATTGCTGTAGTGATCCTAAGAGAGTTGCTATAGTTGGGTTGCCTGTGGTTAAGGATTTCCCTTAGTGCAAGCAAGGGAAACGTTTAATAAGACGTGAATTTTAGTTTTAGCCACCATTAATAGGGGCGCAAGGCCTTCATGGGTGTCAACTTAAGGCTGAAACTATTGATAAGTATAGGTTGCAGCCAAGTCTTGATCCCCCTAAATCCCCCTTAAAAAGGGGGACTTTAAGAACATTTCTTGTCCCCCCCTTTTTTAAGGGGGGCTAGGGGGGATCAATGACTCATCATCAAACAGTAGGCTGGAAATACGATTGGACTTAAGTTAACACCTATGGTAGCCTTGCACCCTAATAGGTCTGTGGTCTTGGCATAAGTCCTGAACAAATGATTCAGGGTCAATATATGCCTGATCATGAAAGCAATGGGCTGTAGCAGGTATTCAGAAAACCACATTACAAAGTTGAGTCAAAATTAGGAGGCGAAGAAATGTTTGATTGTATTGTTGTGGGAGCCGGAGTTGCAGGAGCTAGTGCTGCCTATCATCTGGCGAAGGCTGGACACAAGGTTTTGGTTTTAGAAAAGTCGGCATTTCCTCGGTATAAAGCCTGTAGTGGGGCGGTATCCCCAGCGATCGCCCCCTGGTTTGATTTTGATTTTAGTCCAGCGATTTCCCGCAAAGTAGATCAAATTTCCCTGACTTGGCAGATGGGCGATGCCATTAATCTGACCCTGAAATCTCCTGAACCCATGTGGATGGTCGATCGCGCGGTGTTTGATCAGTTCCTAATCGCCAAAGCCCAATCCCTAGGGGCAGAATTTCAAGGAGAGACGACAGTAACGGGGGTGCAACTCCAAGGCAATCAATGGCAGGTGGTGACGAATCAGGGTAATTTTGCGGCTAGTTATCTGATTGCTGCCGATGGAGCTATGGGAAGTATGGGCAAACTCCTGAAATTCAAAGAAAAGAAAACTCGCCGCAGTGTGGCGCTAGAAGTGCCTTTGGAAGCGGGAACTCCCTTAGCACAAGATAGCAAGACCTATTTTGATTTTGGCTCTGTGAATAATGGTTATATTTGGAACTTCCCCAAGGCGGGTGGGCGATCGCTCGGCATCACTACCTTCCGAGGCAATGACCCTAAGGATCTCGCCAAAGATTTAACCACCTACGCCGAAAAGTTTGGTTTAACAGTCAAGCCGGGACAAATCCATGAATCCTTCAGCGCTATTTGGGATGGTAATCAAAACCTGCACTGCGATCGAGCCTTGCTTATCGGTGAAGCGGCGGGATTGGTGGATCCCCTAATCGGCGAAGGAATTAGACCGGGGGTTCTCAGCGGGGTACGGGCTGCTGCCGCTATCAGTTCCGCCCTAGGGGGAGATAGCCAAGCTTTGGCAAAGTATACCCAAACTATCCAGCAGGAATTAGGGGCAGACATGGCGCTGGGGCAGAAACTGGCGGGATTATTTTATCAATTCCCGAAAATTGCCTACAAAGCCGGGCTAAAAAGACCAGCGATCGCCCAAGTTATGAGTATGCTGCTGTGCGGTGAGATCACCTACACGGGGATCTTTGATATTGCCATGAAGAGGCTTAAAGGTAGTATGCTCCCCGGCATGGGCGGTTAACCTAGCATCAGTTCGGTTGAATGGGAGTTCGATTTTACTTTAAATAATATCTAAGGTTGTTCGGCTCACCTGCCCAATAGGTGATTAGGCAGAAAAGTTCCGTCTAATCACCTCAAAATGATACATTTGATAGAATTTATCTGTATATTTTGATTGAGTGAAAACTTAACATTCAACCCACATACCCTATATTCAGATTAGGCGGAAAAATTCCGTTGCTGAGGGTATACTGAGAAAAATCCTAATTTAATGCGAACGTTTATGCCTTTGCCTCTTATCCCGATATTTATAGCTCTTGCAGTTGGTAGTGGGGTTGGAGGAGTCATTGCCTCCAACTGGGAAAATATTAAGTATGCCCTGAAAGGTAAAAAGATTACCGTTTTGGGTGCAAGGGCGGTCGGTAAGACTACTCTCCTCAAGTATATGGAAAAAGGTATTTTGATTGAGAGATATAAGCAGACTCTAGATAAGCAAGAAGTAGAGAGAACACGTATCAAGCTTGGCGATCTAGACATCAGGCTCAAAAAAACTGATGACGTTTCAGGCGATAAGGCTGCGTATGGTGTTTGGAAAAAGCTTTTTGAAGAAGCTGATTTGATTTTCTATGTTGTCAGAACGGATATGCTTCTAAAGCAAGATTCGAGTACAGAAAAACGCGCTGAAGATGACTTGAGGCAGATTCAAGGTTGGATCAAGGAATGCAATTCAAAAAAACAATTTTTTATTGTTGGAAATCATTGGGATACTGATCCTGACTTCAAAAATCTTACCTCTAGTCAAATGGGTAATTACGTAGATCGATTTAGATCACTTCCAGTTGTTAAGAAAATGACTCAGCTTGCTGGAGGAGCAGCAACAGTGAAAGTTGCTCTTGGAAGCTTGGCAACTGAGAAAGATTCAGACACTCTAATTACAACTATTTTTCGGCAGGTTGACAAATGAAAGATTTATCCTTCTGGGCGCAGAGCCTTGACAATCAAGCTCCTGATGTAATCTTCAAGGATGGAGAAGAACTATCCGATGATGAGTCACGACAAAAGCTCGTCTCAGAAATTTATGAGTTCCCTAAGAGTGAGGTTGTACCTGATGTTTCAGCCGTCACTATTCGTTATAGCTATCCAAAGTTTGTAATAGAAGCTATTCCAACTGAAAAAGATCAAGCTAATCGCCTTGCTCCTATTGTTATTTATGGAATATTGCCAGATGATCCTTCGGAATTTTGGGTAGAGGATGTGTGTAATGAAATCGAAAATTTCATCTCAAAAAACTTGAAGAGAACTTTAGACAACAGTGCATTAGTAGCTATCCAAGATTGGTTATCTGAAGCATTAAAAAAAAAGAGGGAAAACTCACAACTCAATCTTTTCAGTCTAATCAAAAGCACACTAGATCGTCTAGTAAATTGGTTCAAACTAATCAAAAGCAACCTAGATCGCTTAGTAAATTGGTTCAAACTATTAGTAGAAACGCTTTCCAGATAATTCAAGGTAAGTCAGATTCCCAAAAAATCTATTATATAAAAGAAACAACAAACATGCCACTTGACGAAGTTCCACCTAAAAAGCGCAAAGCTATTCTAGTTATCTCACCCGATGAGTTAGAGCGATTGGAATACATACCGGAAGGAAATGAGCTTCTCTTGAATGAGCAAGTCTATCTTTTGGTTCCTTCATATGTGACTACTAGCAATCTAGAGGAAAAATTAGATGGTAGTGGGCTTCTGGAGCCAGAAAATTTATTAATTCAAAGTCCGTATGACACTTCCGATTATGTCATTATTGATAAGGCATCTTCAACTTTTGCACTAACTAAGTACCTCCATTTCACTACTTTATGTGGATTGCTGGGTGCCAGAGAGGTCACAGTAGAACAAATTGAAGTCAAGACTTTAGCGGGTAAGCAAATATTTAAGGGTTCTATAGACAGTCAATATGCTGATGGAAGTATTGAGGCGGTAAACAGAACCGTTGAGGAAATTCGGAATAAAATCAAGCTGCAAAGCAAATTTGATGGTGGCGAACCAGATTTAGAAGCAGCCGAAGCTCATCTACGCCAGTATAAGCTTTTGAACGATATTTCTATGAAGTCTCTGATAGACCAACGTAAAGGCAAAAATCCACTCAAGAGCAGAGAAATTACTTTGAGTCTCAGTGAAGAGTCTAAAAGAAACCTTCAAGTCGTGACTGATATTAAGGTTCCAGTGTACGCTAATCTACAAGCACAAATTGAAAAGGTTAGAAAGGAAGTGTATGAATTCACTTTGATGATCAGAGTAGAGTTTTAATGACTACGAACTCACAGGGTAGTTCCACTTAAATGTTTGGAAAAGCCAAATTTTGAATGAAGAAGAAAAAACTGCTGGAAAAGATATTGTCAGGTTCAAAAAATATTCGATTTGATGAGATGATTTCCTTGGTAGAGGCTTTTGGATTCAAATTAGATCGCGTTAGTGGTAGCCATCATATCTTCAAACATCCAAATGTTAATGATATTGTCAACATCCAAAATCGCAAGGGCAAAGCTCAGCCCTATCAAATACGTCAATTTTTGGCTATAGTCGAAGAAAACAGTCTTAAATTAGAGGAAGAGTAATGAAAGACTATCACATTAATATTTTCTACAGCGAAGAAGATGAAGCGTATATTGCTGATATACCTGACCTAAAGTATTGCTCCGCTGCTGGTGACACACCACAGGAGGCACTTACAGAAGTAATAATCGCAAAACAGGCATGGCTAGAAACAAGCAAGCTGGAAGGAAGACCAATTCCAGTGCCTAAATATAAACCAGTGATTTATCAAACTGTTGCGTGATCGAATCCAACAACAGTGAGGCTAGGAATGAGGGTCTTTTCTTGAGTTCTGCGAAAGATTATCGTCTTTTGCCAGAGCTACGACTGCGAGAGCCGCTGCCAAAACCATTTTTAGATGGTTTAGTTTGGCTAGGGTTGTTGCTCCGGCGTAGGGTATTGGTGCCAGCGCCTGCCCCGGTGGAGCGATCTCTCAGGGTAAAATGAAAGAATACAGTGTTTTTAGTCAAATCACCCCATGTCAGAATCTTTGCAGCCACAATTTGCCGAAGTTCTCACCCTCATCAAAACTGCCCAGCAAAAAGTCATCACTGCCGCTAATCAAGAACTGATCAAACTGTACTGGAGCATTGGTAAATATATCAGCGATCGCCTAGCTACAAGCGAATGGGGACAAAAAACAATTGAACAACTTGCCGCCTTTATCCAAAGCCAAGAACCTGGACTGAAAGGATTTGAAAAGCGTAACCTCGAAAGAATGCGGCAGTTTTACGAAACCTATCCCGATTCGCAAATTACGACCGCACTGCGGACGCAATTGAGTTGGACTCACCATCGGATCATCATGTCACGCTGTAAGACTGAATCTGAGCGTCTTTTCTATCTTGATCTTGCTGCTACCGAACGCTACAGTACCCGTGAACTCGATCGCCAAATCAATAGCGGTATCTTCGAGCGTACCCGTCTTGCCGATGCTAAAATCCTACAAACTACCCACCCTAAACCCCTCGCTGGAATCTTCCGAGATAGTTATATCCTCGATTTTCTCAACCTGCCTGCCAACACCGAAAATGATCTAAAAACAGCACTTGTCTCTTGCCTCAAAAACTTTATCCTAGAGATTGGTCGAGACTTTACTTTTCTTGGAGAAGAATATCGCATCCAAGTTGGCAATAGCGACTTCTTCATTGATCTGCTTTTTTACCACCGCGAACTCCAGAGCCTCGTTGCCTTTGAACTCAAGATCGATAAATTTCGA
Organism: Phormidium lacuna HE10JO; assembly: GCA_943370025.1. Taxonomy (GTDB): domain Bacteria; phylum Cyanobacteriota; class Cyanobacteriia; order Cyanobacteriales; family JAAUUE01; genus JAAUUE01. The sequence continues at coordinate 11,198 of CALRPI020000065.1, forward strand.
CCTGAATACCTTGGACAACTTGAATTCTATCTCGAAGCCCTCGATCGTGACATCAAAAAAAATCACGAAAACCCCAGTATAGGTGTTCTGCTCTGCCGTGACAAAGACGATGAAGTTGTCGAATATGCCCTCAGCAGATCTATCAGTCCTACGGTTGTTGCAGAATATGAAATCAAACTTATCCCGAAAGAAATTCTGAGAAGAAAATTGAATGAATTTTATGAATTAATTTTAAACAAAGATGAGTAATAATTCTGAGGCTGAAGCGCAAAAGTATGTCAATCCTGATTTTTACTGGATAAAGTTTACTTGTGAGAGAACGTCTAACACTGCGTTGGAGCTAACCTTAAATAATATCTAAGGTTGTCTGGCTCACCCACCAAATAGGTGATTAGGCAGAAAAATTCCGTCTAATCACCCCACAATGCTACATTCGGCAGAATTTTTCCATATAATGTCCCGTGTGGGGCAGATAAGCGGAAAATTTCCGTCTAATACTATAGTTATCCTACTGTTAGAAAACGACACTAACAAAGTTTAATACCTATCAATGGAAAAAACAGAAGCTCGAATCTTCCACACAAACAACATCCTGATCGCGCCATCTACATTAAAAGATGAAAGCCTGATTAGAGAGTTCTGTGGGTCTGTCATAACGATCGATGACCTTTCTTCTGATTTACCCAGCTTCTCTGATAAAACCGTTTACCTGTGCGGCGACCTATCCAGACTCAGAGACCAGAATCTCCGTGTAGCCAATCGTGTATTTGTGATCCGGGATTTTTCGCAAGGTTATGACGTAGAAAATAATGGCAAGACTTGGACGCTGATAGACCTAGGTCAAGTTCCCATTCTTGTACATGGTGTCGGCGTTTATTATCGGCGCTTTTTTGACTTGGGTTGCGACCACTTCAACCGGATCTGCGCGGAGCATAGTTTCCAGTCCCTCACAGAATCTAACAAACCTGGAACCGCTCATCGCAGCGGTCTCTATCTGACCCCTGTCACTCAGAATAATGACGCACTGCACTTTCACCTCCTCAGATGCTCCACGAACCTCTCAGGACCAACCGATAACTTTCGTGCCAACGACAGGTACATCGTCGATGCCCTGAATCAGGAGGCAAGCTTCTTTTTCCAAAACCCAGCACCTCTGAATCATGTCCTAGCACAGATCTACCACAACACCCCGGCTGTCGCTGCGCAAAAGCAGTCCAAGGCGAAGATTTCAGCACACGCAGACAAGACCAAGGACATGCCTGTCAATGGTATCATGGCGTTTTGCACCTTCTACGACCAACTCGATAAACTGCATCCCCTGACCAAAGATGCCTTTGACTACGGTTATAAAGAGATCAGCGGACTGAGCAAACTACACTTTCGTCTAAAAGATTCGATCGCTCAGCAACCTGACTGCAAGCTTCCTCATCAGTTCACCGTGATCTTATATCCCAACTCAGTGTTCTTCATGCCGCTATCTACGAATCGGCTGTACAAACACGAGATCAGGTCATCGGTGCTGGATGCCGAATTGATTCCGACCCGCCTAGGATATGTCGTTCGCTGTTCGAGTACCGAGGCAGTTCACCAGAATAATCACACATTCCTCAAGATAGATGAAAAGCTGGTGCAGCTAGAACCACCCACGCCAGAGGGCATTAATGAGTTGCGCCAGTTGTACGCAGAAGAGAATAACACCCCAAACTTCATCGATTACAAAAATAAGTTTCTCTTCAGCATGAACACAGGAGATTACCTTGCCCCTAGAATCTAAAATCACGAACGAGATTCGATCGTATCCCTTACCGATCGAAGGCAATCTTTTTGAGGAACTGCTTGCATCAGTTCAGTTTGAAGACGTGGGTAAAGGTCGGCAAGGAGCAGTGCTCGTTAAGGTTGATCAGATATGTCGCATCCCGATTGTCCGCACCACCACCCGATACAGCATCCCAGCACAACCCTTTCGATCGGTGCATGGGCAGTTAGCACAGCAGATTCAAACCATAGCGTCGCTTGCGACTGGCTTTAACAATGCACTGATTGAAAACTACACAAACGCTTACACCAGCATGGGTAGTCATTCTGACCAAGCCCTGGATCTGGCAGACGAGTCATTCATCGCTATTTTTTCTTGCTACAAATATCCTGAGCGATCAAGCCCGCTCAGGAAGCTGCTCGTCGAGTTGAAAGAATCTGGCGGAGATCAGATCGAGATACCTTTAACTCACAATAGTGTCGTCCTATTCTCGGTTGATGCCAATCGGTGGCTCAAGCACAAGATTGTACTGGATAAGTCCAGAGAAACCCTGGATAACCAGTGGTTAGGCATCACTTTTCGCACATCCAAGACCTTTGTACAGTTTCGCGGCGAAGATGTAGACTTCTTAGACGATACGAGGCTAACGTTGGCGAACGACGAGCAAAGACAAGCGTTCTATCATCTGCGACATCGAGAAAATAATGAAACGGACTTCACCTATCCTCGGATTAGGTACACCATCAGCGAGAGCGACCTCATGCCACCTGAATCCCGAATCCCAAATGCTGGAACTGGTCTCAACAGGTCGTAGGCTAACAAGCGCGATGCACCGGAACTTTAAAATATACTGATCAGTCGCTAAAGTTGTCTAAGTCCGACGATCGCAATCGTTATCTCGTTTTATTTGCCTATGAATATCGATGATGTGTTGTCTCGCAAACTCTCAGAAGAACGCTGGAGTAAGCTGCAACCTATATTGGGACAACTCCTTCTAACCCCTATGCAGTTTGTGAGCCTATTAGCATTAGGAGAAAAGTCATGAGCCAATGAACCTTAAGATTACCTAAAACCTTGCATCAACAGCTTGCTCAACTCGCTGAAGGTGAGGGCGTATCGCTGAATCAGTACATCGTTTATGCACTGACTCGTCAGACAGCTCTAGCCTATGGAATTCAAGCTATTCCCGAAGTGGAAGTTGTGCAGCAACAGCAAGCATTTCAATCATTGATCAATCAGCTAGGACAAGCTTCGTCGGCTGAAATTAAGTCCGTTTTAGCGACACGCGAGAAAACTGATCCAGAAGCAGACTTGAGTGCAGATATAGTTGAGCGTCTTCAAGAACGAATCCACAAGGGCTAGGGATGAGAGTCTTTTCTTGAGTTCTGTCAGAAGTTGATTATCGTCTTTTGCCAGAGCTACGACTGCGAGAGCCGCTGCCAAAGCCATTTTTAGACGGTTTAGTTTGACTAGGGTTGTTGCTGCGGCGCAGGGTATTGGTGCCAGCACCTGCCCCGGTGGATCGATCGCCCGAACCGGTAGTCCTTTTCTGAGGAGAATTAGCCGGGTTTCTCAGATTGCCCGTGCTGCGAACCGTTTGCCGATTCCGCACCGCCGCCGGGGGAGCATTGTAGCGCTGTTGATAAACAGTCACCGCCTGATTGTAGCTACTGCCATAGCCCCCATAACCCAAAATGCCCCCGGGTTGATACATCGGTGGAACGTAGTACTGAGGTCTAAATAGCAAATTGCCGACTACCTGACCCGCCAATGCTCCAGCAAAGGGCGACCAAAAACTAGATTCTTGGCGGACAATCACCCGTTCGGTTTGCCCAGTTTGGGGATTGGCTTGCTCCTCGGTGACATTATGCACATAGTCAATTTTGAAATCTTTGGCAATGTGTATCGAAGCTTGATTATTTTCTAGCTTCAGGTAGCTCTGCTGCCCCTTGGCGACTTCTTCATCAGTCAGTTGAGCCATTTGCAGGTTTGTGGTGCGATAGGCAGAGGTATCACCGGGCTTAGTATTCAGCAACATCACCGTATACTCGCCATCGGCATCGTTATAGGTTGCCTGCTGCACAGGATATTGTCCATCACTCAAGCGATTTTGGGTATTGCTTGCATTACTTGTAGTCTGAGTTGTGGGGTTTGGTGCTGCGACCTTTTGCGTGGGGCTACCACCACAGGCAACAGCGGTAACTGCTAGGGTCAAAACCAATGAATATATAAGCGATCGACGAAGGTTTTTCATAATAAAAAATGATTTATGACAAGGGATTTAAAATAAAAAAAGGTGAAACCTTTTTTTATTTTGGTATTACAAAGGCAGCAACTCTGGATAGTGGAGTAATAGCTGATCAGAGGTCAATTCATCTCCTAGTTGGGCTGGAGAAAAGTGAATTTGCAGAGCACGTAATCGGTCTTGATAAGGCAAATTAGTTAAAGCTTTCAGGGCAGTTCGTAAGGCACTAATATCAGAAAGATCGGTTTCTAAAGCAGGTATCTCGCCTTCATAGGCGACGACTAACATCACAATCAAATTTTGGGTAATGGGCAGAGAGAATAATTCATCAGAATCTTCTAAATTTTCTATCTCAACACCACTACGGTAGCGCTGGGCAGAATCGGTAAATAATTCTTCCACAAAGTCGCCTGCCTCTCCTTCATCCCAAAAAACATTGCCTTCGTTTGCTGCCGACTGCCAGTAAACATCGTATTGCAAAAGGCTTTGGCAAATTTCCCCCAGCCCTGCGCCAAAAACTTCTAACTCTCCATCTGCCTCTAGAGCTTGACGGGTAGAGCTATTTAGCACCCCCAATAAAGGAGCGACTTCCTTGCCAGCTAAGTGCAGAAACAGGCGAAAAACAACAAACCGGGTTTTGCCTGTTATTTGATTAAAGCGATCGCCCAAGGAACTCATTCCTGCCTCCGATAGGTGACTAAATAGATTATTTCTGATCTATAGTCCTACTCTAGATTAACCTTGCCAAGAGTTTGAGGTAGATACTAGACAATTTATGGAGAGATTGCCGCACAAATTGCCTGCATCTATAGTGATCCTCATTGAGTTGAGAATTGGGTTGAGAACGGCTCCCCTCCGGGGAGCCGTTCTCAACCCCTTTAGGATGGTCATACAAACTTTACACAATATATACAAAATAGATGCGGAATCTTTAAGCAACTTCGGTAGTTCTACTGAGGATTAGCGGATAAATTGATAAGGGTAACTGTCCTGCTTCTTGATCCTTGCCTGCTTACCACTATTTTATTTTATTTAAGGCTATCTACCAATAAAGTCATCTACCAAATCTATGAAAAAAATATCTCTCGTGATGTTGGGCTGTGGGATTAGTTATGGAGTTTTTGGGTTTTTGTCTACCCCAGCTCAAGGAGCAGTTTTACAATCTGGGGCAACCAATTTCCGTAACAATAATGGTTCAATTACCTTTAGCGAATTTCCTCAAAACACGATTAATCCAGTATACACTCCTCAAAACTATGGCGGTACAAGCACTAGTCCTACAGTCTCTTTTGGCAGCTTTTTTCAAGGACAATCCCTCGGTAATAACCAAACCTGCCCCGCAGGAGTCGTTCTGACTGCTTGTGTTCAAGGCGATCCGACGGGCAACTTGACCCTAGATGCAAATTCTCCTCCAGTCTCTATTACCAAAGACCTTAGTTCGCTTTTCTCTGGCAATTTCCGGCTGGCAGTTTTATCTGGAGCTCCTCAGTTTAATGGGGCAATTAGTATCCTATTTAGTCAAAATGTAGCCGCTGCGGGGCTAATGGGAGGTTATTTTGATGCCGTAGGGTCAACGAGGCTTACTGCCTTCGGGCGGGATGGCTCTAGGCTGGGTTCGGTGAGTAATACTGCTACTGGGATGAATTTTTTGGGTGTGGTGACTGGTGATGGTTCTAATGCCATTGCCGGATTGCAAATTAGCTTGATTGCTCCCGAACCCGCAGGATTTGCGATCAGTAATCTGCGTTTTGTGCAGATTGATCAAATAGCTTCTCCTTCCCCAATACCTCTGCCTCCAGTAGATATTTCCCCATCACCAGATAATGTTTCTCTGACACCAGATAACATTTCTCCATCACCAGATGACATTTCAGACTTGCCTGACGATCGAGCAGTCCCTAGTGTTCCTGCCTCACCACTAGATTGGAGCTTGATCCTCGGATTGGGAGCGTTGGCATCGATGAGACAGATTTGGAAGACAAAAGTAGGGGCAAGGAATTTATAATCATCGCCAAGCAGATTGTGTTAACCCTTGCTCCATGAGGGTTAACACAACACCCATGCTTAAGCACCCTCGCCTAGCATGGCGGGAACATCAATTTCTTTGATACAAGTTGCCCGTGACAAAGAAAGAACGCAATCAACGATTTTCAATAGATCAGTGAAAGGAATTGCCTCACCACCTAATAAATTATTAGCGGCGAGGTCGGCGAGAACTTCTGGTGTGCCAACATTGCCCGGATTAATTACGGTGACCCCGATTTGCTGCGATCGCAATTCTTCCCGCAAGGAATGCACCACGCCACGTAACCCAAATTTAGAGGCAGTATTGGCAACTTCTCGCCCCGGAAAGTTATCTCGACCGGAAAGAGCGCCCATAAAAATGATTTTCGGATTAGCCGATCGCCTCAAAGCAGGTAACAAAGCTTTCACCAGCCGAATTGGTGCCACTAAATTCACAGCAATCACTTGAGCAATATCGGCATCAGAGCAGTTTTCAAAGCTATATTGACTAGTAAAAGCGTGGGTTTCCCAAGTTCCTCCCATGTATAGCAAGGCATCTAAGCAATCATTCCCGATCGCTTCCGTTACGGTTTCTACTCCTGCCAGTGCCGACAAATCTGCCGGAATCCATTCACCAATTGAAGATTTAGTCCGAGAAACTGAGACTAGGCGATCGGTCTGGGATGCTAAATGTTCAGCAACGGCAAGCCCAATGCCACGACTAGCACCAGCTATGAGAATTGTTTTGTAGGACATATTTTTTTATTTAATGATTTAGAGGATAAATAAACTTAGTAACTCCTGAAAATTCGATCTTAAAATTTGTGAGGAAATAGTCAGCATAAAAAGATTGATAGGGCTTAAAGCCAATCGATTCATAGGTGTGTCGTGCCCCATCATTGCCATTAATTACCATAATTCCGGCATGGGAATATTGCTGCGATCGCCCCTCTTCCAGTAAGGCTTTTAGCAATACCTTGCCTAAACCTCGACCTCTGGCATGGGGCAGGACGGCAACATTTTCAATAATCCAAGGTGCTTGGGGAATCAGAAAATCTGGTTGATTATTGCCACCCCAATATTGCAAATAATGGTCATAAAAGAGGTTGGTAACTTCTTTGTTCCAGCCTAATTCTGTGGCAATCTGATCTAAATTATCTAGATGCAAAGGGCAGTAATTTTCTTTGTTTGGCGCATACCCTGCTGCTGCCGCCACGAACTTGCCTTGTTCTTCTAAAACAATGAAATCAGATACATTGCCCCAATTATAGGCATTGGTTCTCAAGGTTGCTGCTAGAAATATCAAAGCACTGGTGTTTGTTCCTGCCAAAATATCTTCCCAGTAGCAATAATCCATTGGTGGGAGAGAAGCTTCGTAGATAACTTGAGCCAGATTCGGGATATCGGCGATCGTCGCCTTGCGGGTGCTTAGGTCTTTGAGCATAGGATTTTCCTTGAGGATGTCCTCAACAAAAGATACAATCTGTATGTATCTAAAAATAGCAAATACCATGCTTGCTTGTCAAGATACATACTGTATGAATGTCAAATCACCGTTGCGATGAACCCTAAACTAACTAAGGCTGCCCAAACTCTCCACACCCGCCGAGCCATTCTTGAGCGATCGCGCCATTTATTTGCAACTAGAGGCTATGCCGCCACTAGCACCGAAGAAATTATTCGGGAATTGGGCATCACCCGTGGAGCGTTGTATCATCAATTCAAAGATAAGCTGGGGGTTTTTAAGGCTGTTATTGCTGAAGCCTATAGCGAGATGACAGCCCACATCAACAATCGAGTGCAGCTAATAGAAGAGCCTTGGCAACAATTGATCATTGGTTGTCAGGCATTTTTAGAAGTTGCTCAACGAGAAGATATCCGGAGGCTAGTCTTTATTGAAGCTCCCGTTGTTTTAGCCGCAGAAACTTTAGTTGAGTTTGATCAATACGGTTTTGGCTTACTCTATCAATCCATTCTAGAAGTTACTCGGCAAGGAAAATTAAGTACAATTGATGCGGAAGGATTTGCCCATTTAGTCAATGGTGCCCTCAATGAGTTGGCGGCATGGGTTGCTCAATCCAACGATCCTGAACGTTTGAAAACGGCTCAAAAGCTAGTTGAGAATTTGTTGATGCAACATCAAAATCACGATGCTTGAGCCTCCCCACAAAATTTTATGAAAAAGATTTCTCTAGTTATACTGAGCTGTGGAATTGGTTTTGGAGTTTTGGGTGCTGCTATCCCAGTGCAAGGAGCAGTTTTACGAGTTGGGGAAACCAATTTCCGTAGCGATGCAGGTTTAATTACCTTTAGCGAATTTCCCCTCAACACCACTAATCCTATATATACTCCCCAAGACTATGGCGGCATTAGTACTGGGGCTAACGTATCTTTTGGTGGTTTCTTTCAAGGTCAATCCCTCGGTACTGCCCAAACTTGCCCCACGGGAGCTGCCCTGACTGGTTGTATTCAAGGTAATCCTACGGGCAGATTGACTCTAGATGTCAATTCTCCCGAAGCTCTTATAGTCAGAGATATTGATACACCCACTAGCCCAGTTTTATCTGGCTATCCCATATTTAACGGGGCAATTAGTATCCTGTTTAGTGAAAATGTCGCCGCTGTGGGGCTGACCGGAGGTTATTTTAATAGCATAGGAGCAACGGCGATTACTGCCTTCGGGCGGGATGGCTCTAGGCTGGGTTCGGTGAGTAATAGTGCGCAAGGGATTGAATTCTTGGGTTTGGTGAGTGGTGATGGCTCTAATGTGATTGCCGGATTGCAATTTAGCCTGATTGGTCCCGAATCGGCAGGTTTTGCGATCGATAATCTCCGTTTTGGACGGACTACTCAAATAGATTTCCCTCTGGCTACACCAAGCCCCACACCAACTCCCACACCAACTCCCACACCTCTACCTACGCCCACTAACTCTCCATCACCAAGTCCTCAACCATCAGAAACTCCACCACCAGATATTTCAGAATCCCCTAGTGATCAAGAGATACCCAGTGTACCTGCATTACCGCTGGATTGGGTATTGCTCCTCGGATTGGGAGTTTTGGGGTATATGGGACAGCTTTGGCAGCGAAAATAGCCTCAAGGAATTTAGAACTAGACTTATCTCTTATAACTGCGCCAAACTCCGACTAGAACTCCTTGGACTTGGACTTGATCAGCCGCAGCATGAATTTCTTTATAGCTAGAGTTGGCAGGGTGGAGGGTGACAATTTCTCCTTGACGGTGATAATGCTTGATAGTCAGCCCCTGACCATCGATCTGGGCAGCAACGATCGTGCCATTTTTCACCCCCTCAAATTCAGAAGGCTTTCGCATTACTACCACATCTCCCTCGTCAATCAGGTCTTCAATCATGCTCTTGCCCGCCACCCGCAAAGCAAAACAGTTCGGCTCGCGCATCAGTTCTGAAAGATCAAATTGCTCAGTAAAATCACCCTCAGGGTAGGGTTCCACGCCCCCAGCAGCGATCGCTCCCAATACTTTTAGCCCTTGGGCAGGAGATTGGAGAATCCTGATTGTCCGGGCTTTGCCGGTGTTCCAGTCGATATAACCTTTGGTGCGAAGATATTCTAAGCGGCTCTGGATCGGCGCAGGAGATTTCAGATTCATTGCCTGCATCATTTGCCGAATTGAAGGAGAATGCTGGGAGTGGCGAATGTAGTCTACTAGCCATTCATAGAGTTGTTTTTGGGGTTCGGTAAGTTTGTCCATGATTTTTCGTTTTCCTCCCCCCTTTTTTAGGGGGGCTAGGGGGGATCGAGGTTTAATAGTCAAGTTAAGTAGGATTACTCTAGTTTAGATTTACTATAGTTTAAGATTACTATAGTTTGCATTTACTAACTACCCATGTACTATTATTTGTATTCCTGAGGTAGGGTATTTACCTACTAGGTTTTGAGCAGCTTTAGCCTAAAATTACCCAGAATAAGGTTTTGTTTGCCATATATAGTGTGAGATAAATATTGCCTACCCTGTCTATAGTGTCTGAAAGAACTGTTGTGGAAGAACTTATATTTAAAAAAGGGTGAAATCTTTTTATTTGGGATTAACTAAAGGGGGCTGTGGGGGCTAGGGGCAAAATATCTGGATCATTGCCGCCGACTTGGTTGGTGCGGAGAATCCAGAGATCAGCGCCTCGATCGAGAAAGATGCGACCAAGGCGATCGAAGGCTGGTCGGGGCAGAAGAGTCCGCCATGTCGTGATGCCGCTAAAAAAATCTCCCAAGGGTGTACTATCCTTCCTTGTCCCGGCAACTTCTCCTAGACTTTGTTGCCAATCTGCCCGGACAATCCCCAAGGGAACCAACTCCTGCTCCAGAACTTTCCCTAGGCTAATTAACTGATTAAATCTCTGGGTTTGCGGATCGCTGGGGTTTTGTCGCAACCATGTTTGAATTTGAGAATTTTTGGCTACGTAGTTAGTAATTTTTTGGATGGTGGCGTAGAGGGCTTGGTTAGAATCTTGGACACAGGAGGTCGCTGGAGTCACCAAAGCAGCCCCAGTGCCATTGCCAGTGCGATACCGAGCCATCATCACTTCTAATTGATTGGTAAACTCTTGCATCACCGAAAGTTTATTGCCACCAAAATCATAGTCGGTAGTCACGGCAGGAAAACGGATCAACACATCCCCCACCGGACGACTGCCTAGCCAACCCCGTTCTAGGTTGCCCATATATTCTGCCCAATCGATTTTGCCTGAAATAATTCCATCGGGACCGTGGCCATAGACTTGGTAGTAAGTGATCCGCCAGTGCAATTCCTTGGCGAGGGGTTCTTCAATCGCCTCTGCAACTCCATAGGCAAAATGTCCAGTCAGAATCCCAAAGATAGTAGCTTCGGCTTTCTTGCCCCCAATGCCGCCAAAGAGGTGCATGACGATCGCGCGATCGCCAACTTGCCAAGGAGTAACGGGTTGATTCGCCAAAAACACCGAGGTAGCTGTACCTTTTTGGGGATTTTGCCAGAGTTGTTCTAGGTAGGTAGTTTTCTCTGATTTAGCTGTCTTAGTAATCTGGTCTGGACTTGGGGGGGTAACTTGAAAAATTGCCCTAGGGGCTAGGGCTTGCACTGTGAATAGACCTTGGGAATTTTTGACTCCGTAAATGTACCAACCACTCTGATTCAGGGGAGATTTTTCTAAATCTTGATTAGTGAAGCGGCGAATGCCATCGCGATCGCCCACCCCTTGAGGGATGAATATTTCTTCGGCAACCCCATCAAATTTCTGAGATGCTGGGTTAAAATGACGGACTTGGAATCGATCGCTGCCGTCTATTCTCACCCCAATCTGGATTAGGGCATAATGACTGCCCACAATCTGCACTGGTTCAGTATCAATAATTAAAGCCGTATCTCCCACCACCTGCACCGGGGATATTTTAACTAGTAAATCATCCTTGGGTCTGGCTCCGGCAAGGGATTCTAGGGGGTCAACCTGCTGCCAACCATTCAGGCGATCGGGGTGAATATTCCCTGACTTTTGGCTCTGGAAAGTTGTAGCTGTGAAGTTAATATCTCTGGCAGTAATTTGCCGATAACTGGCAAGAACTTTTTCCTCACTCCACTGGAGACGGACAACTTTCCCTCGCAGGTTTTGGTGTTGGGCATCGGCATTATGCACCTCAAAAAGTACAGATTTCTTATCTCTTTGATCTAAACTGGGCAGGAGCAAACGCCCAGTCCACGGGGCAACGGGTTGATATAAATTCGGGGGATAATTGCCTGTAAAGTAATCCCGGTAATTAGCCACGGATTGAGATTGAAAAATTGCGTAGTTAGAGCTTCTTTCTGGAGGGGGAACTTGGGTCGATCGCCAAAAAGAAAAACCACCGATCGTTAAACCTGCCAAGAGAAATAGCAGCAAATAGATCAGTAGTTTCCGCTTTTTAAACATCTTTTTGATATCAGGGTTTTTGATTACGCAGGTAGTATCAACCTACTGTTTGACGCTAAATCCTTGATCCCCCCTAGCCCCCCTTAAAAAGGGGGGGGGACAAGAAATATTCTCAAAGTCCCCCTTTTTAAGGGGGATTTAGGGGGATCGAGGACTCCGTATCAAACCGTGGGCTAGTACTACCTTTGATATTAAGTTAATACCAGTGAAAGCCTTACACCTCTTCAAAAACCCTAGAGAGGACGATATACCTCGTAGTTAATATCGGGGAAAATATTATCAATTAGGGAAACCTTATCTAGCCAACCGCTATCCACCTTACCTGCGTTTATTTCTTCATATAGTTTATTAAAGCGCTGGAGGTGCGATCGAGTCCGGCGCACGGCGTAGGGAACCATCGTCCCCGTCCGCATAATAAATGCCCAGTCGGAAGATTGCGCCAACAGCAACTCCCTCGCCGCCTGATTCAATGCCCGCCGTTGCAATTCATCCTCTGGCTGGTGATGGCTAAGTTGAATCATCCGTTCCGCTGCCTTGTGCAGGTGGGGATAGACCCAAGCATTGGTTTCATTCAGCCAATACTCATGGAAACCTTTATAGCCCCAGCTAGATTGGGAAGGTTGGCATACCTGTTGAGTCGGATTAGCTTGGAGATATTCCGCTAGGTGGGTCATTTGGTAAGTTCCTTGATCGTGCCAAGACTTGCGGAACAGGTAATCAATAAACCACGGACCTTCATACCACCAGTGACCAAATAACTCCGCATCGTAGGGAGAGACAATGATCGGTGGGCGCTGCATAATGTTGTGGAGATGCTGGACTTGTTGCTCCCGGTTAAACATGAAGTTAGCCGAATGTTCAGCAGCTTTTTCCTTTGCCCAGTAGGGATCGTAGAGAGCTTTGTCGGATAGACCTAAGCCCCGCCCAGTGATTTTGTGGTATTTAATTCCGGTGTTTTTGCGCTGACCATTGGGCATGATGTAGGGCTTGATGTATTCATACTCAGCTTCCCAACCCAAATCCTTATAAAATTCTCGATACTCCGAAGCACCGGGATAACCCACTTCCGAAGACCACACCTGTTGAGAAGATTCATGATCTCGCCCAAAGGCTGCCACTCCACACTCGGTAAAGATCGGCGCATAGCTACCGTAGCGGGGACGGGGACGGGCATAGAGAATGCCATGACCATCGGTGAGGAAGTAGCGTAAACCAGCATCGGCGAGCATTCTTTCCACGCCTTCGTAGTAGGCACATTCTGGCAGCCAAATCCCCTTGGCGGGTCTACCAAAGGTTTCTTCGTAATATTCACACGCCACCTTGATCTGTGCCCACACTGCTTGTGGGTACATTTTCATCAGGGGCAGATAGCCGTGGGTGGCTCCACAGGTGATGATTTCTAGGTTGCCGGAATCCATGTACTGCTTGAAAGCTGTCACTAAGTTGCCTTGGTACTGCTCCCAAACTGTACGGATATTGGTAAATTCTTTCTGGTAATATTCCGCCAGATATTTCAAATGCCCATTATGCTTGTTGTGATCGATTTCCTTTTCGATCAATTCCTCTAGGAGGGCAAAATGCTTTTCGTAGCGTTCCTGCAAGAGGGGATCTCGCAGCATTGCCACCAAGGGCGGGGTCATGCTCATGGTGAGCTTAAAATCAATCCCGTCCCGTTTTAGCCCCTCAAATACTTGCAAAAGGGGAATATAGGTTTCTGTAATTGCCTCAAATAGCCATTCTTCTTCTAAAACATAGTCACTTTCAGGATGCCTTACAAAGGGTAAGTGAGCATGAAGCACCATTGCAACGTAACCGATCGCCATATCTTATCCACACAATCTAGATTATCTTCAGATTTTAAGTTAAAACCGTAACCATTATTTATTACATTTTTTGTAAGGCACTGGCTAAGTATTGATACTGATCTGGGGTGTTGTAGATTTGGGCGGAGATTCTAACTAGTTGTTGAGGGTTGCCCTGCCACGGAATGACTGGGACTTCGATCGCATACTCCTGAAATAATTTCTCCTGCACTGGGGGAATTAATTGCCCCGGAGTTAAGGTGGGGAAATGATCCGGCAGGGGAATCACAGCCATCGAACCGATCATCGAGTCGGGGCAGGGCAGGGCTACTCCGAGGGCATCGGCAATAATTTTCCGAGCAGCGAGGGCTTGCGATCGATTGTCTTGCTTGATTTGCTCCCAGCCCCGGAGTTTTTCGAGGAAATCAATGGCGGCGGGAATGCAGAGATAGGCACTGGGATCCCCGGTTCCCATCCAGTCAAATTCTAAGAGAAAGCGGGATTTATCGGTGCGGGAGGAGTTCGCTCCGTGGCTGATCACGAGGGGACGGATAGTGGATTGGCGATCGCGCTGGATGTACAGAAAAGCCGCACCTTTGGGGGTACACATCCATTTGTGGCAGTTTCCGGTGTAGTAGGTGGCTCCTAATTCTCGGAGGTTCACCTCCACCATCCCCGGAGCATGGGCGCCATCGATCAGGCTAGGAATCCCCAACTGATTGAGATGGGCAATCAGTTCGGCAATGGGCATGATCAATGCTGTCTGGCTGGTGACGTGATCGATCAGGACTAGTTTAGTTTTTGGAGTGATGGCAGCAATGATAGCTTGGTTAATCTCTTGAGGATCGCTTACAGGAAAGGGGATTTTTGCCAATACGATCTTTGACCCAGTGCGATCGGCGAGGTATTCCAGAGCATTGCGGCAGGCGTTGTATTCGTGGTTGGTGGTCAGGAGTTCGCTATCTCGATCGAGGTTTCCATTTGCGGCGAGGGAATTCAGCACAGTATTCACCCCGGTGGTGGCGTTGGGGACAAAGACTACATTACTAAGGTCGGCATGGATAAATCGACAGAGGTGCGATCGAGCCTCATCCAGCAATTCTTCATATTCCCGCATGAAAAACCTGACAGGCTCTTGCTCTAAACGTGTTCTCAGTTGTTGCTGGACTGCCAAAACTGTCAGGGGACAAGCGCCGTGGGAACCATGATTCAAAAAGGTAATTTGGGGATCCAGCCCCCAATATTGCTGCCATTGATTTACTGCCATTATGTCGTTACAAGGTTGGGGGAGTTATAGTCTGGAATTTTAGATAGTTTAAGCACTTTGAGCAACTGAGTAATTCATGACAAAAGGATTGTCAACCTGTTTTGAAGCATCAAGAATTTCTATGCCCACCAATTTACCGTGGATATCATAATCCATAATAATACCTTCTCTCTCTTCATCACTTTCTTCAATCAAGGAGTTATCCAATATTATTCTTAAAATATCAATTTTGGGGTCATAAGTTATTTTCATGATTCTCTCCAGTATTGTTGTCTTATTAGAGTCATTTCAATGGGCTAGAAGACACGAATTGCCTCCTCTAAAACTGGTTCTCTTAGATGTTCCTTGAGAGCATCGGCTGTACCTAGATCAATAGGACGTTCCAAGACATCTTCCAGATAACGTTTGATCCGGAAAAATTCAAAGAAACCTACGGATTTTTCTGGCTCCACCAAAAAATCTACATCACTCTGAGCATGAGCCTGATCTCGTGCTACCGATCCAAACAAATCCAGAGATATAACCCCCAGTTTTTGAAGTTGGGTTTGATGTGATCGAACAAGCTCTAATACTTCTGCCAGTTTCATATTTCTCCTAGAAATCAAGTGATTCTTTCATTTTTGGGTTTGGAGCGATCATTGACAATAGACCTCTTGCGTGAATAGATAAAAGATGTGTAAAACTAGGTCAAGGAGGAACCAATCATGACCTACGAACAACTCAAACTCTTCAAGTCTAGTGCTTTCAAACGCAGATGCGGTGTTCATCGCACCACCTTCGAGCAGATGGCG
>CALRPI020000066.1:0-26968 GCA_943370025.1 Phormidium lacuna HE10JO
AACATGTTCACCGCAAGTTGAAGGTCTTTCGGATTCTGTCCGAGCGTTATCGCAATCGTCGCAAGCGTTTTGGCTTACGCTTCAATTTGATTGCGGCTATCCTTAACTTTGAGCTTGCTTCCGCATCTTGATTCACGCAAGAGGTCTAGTGTGTCTCATCTGAACGCAAAGTGCTGTAAATCCTCGTACAGCAATCTATGCAGCTTAGCTCCGCCTATAGGCTAGGTCAACGATCTGGACGCACCTATAGCAATCCTCAAAAATCCACAAATGATTTAGGATCGCTATATGAGTCTTTGGGATTACTGCCAGAACAAGTAATAGTGTTGCCGTTTCAGCCAGTAGCAAGGGATGCAAAGGCTGAAACGGCTATAGTCTAAGATGGTGGCAGGTGGGCGATCGTAATCCCATTAATAAATCTATGGCTAATTATCTAGAAATCTGTCACCAAGTAGAAAGTCTGACATCGGATGAGCAACTTCGGTTGCTGGAAGATATTGTGGCGATCGTGCGCCGTCGGATAATTTTAATCCCTAGGCGGAGAATTATGGAATTGGAGTGATTGGGGAAGGAAATCTGGCAAAGTTTGGATGCTCAAGAATATGTCGATTGAGAAAGAGAATCATGGCATGGCTAACTCGGTTATAGGGTCAAATTGTTGGGTGAGATACTGTCCCCAGAACGTCCATATCTATCTGCCAATTCTCATCTATAAATTCCATATTTTCATCATAGACTAGACCAAGTTCGCCGATTTTTTGTTCTCTTTTATAATTAGAAATAGTTTCAAGATTGAGGGTAAATTCTAGTTTTATCCATCGGTTTTTTTCTGTCATTCCTAGAGAACTACCGGATAATTCAGCAGACAGGGTATAAGGCAAAACAATTTCTTCATGAAATTTATCTTGCTCATCCCAGTAACCACGAATTTTATAATTACACAGTTCTAAGTGTTCCATTGCTAAGGCATGAGGATTGAGATTTTCTAAGACATTTGTTAAATCTTGCCAAACTGGATGAGTTTTTAGTTCTAGCTTTGTCATGGCTTATTTCTGATTAATGTTCTGTTACGAAACCCAAAAAGTACAAAACTCCATCTATGAGTTTAGTGTGAAATCTGCGATCGCCTCTTTTGCCTAACACTAGCGATCGCCACATTAGATCAAACCCTAAGCCAACTCAGCCAAGGTTCTACCAGTAGTGCCCTATCATGGTTTGCTCAACAAATTTAGGTAGTACCACAAAAGACAGGATTTCCCTCATGCTGCGGGGGAAATCCTGAACCCAATGTCCTACGACAAAAAGGATCAGCAGAATCCAAGATTAGTGCCTTTACCCGCATGGACTAGCGCCAGTTGCTCATAGCGCTGGGCATGGTGAATTAGTTCTTCTGCTTCTGAGTCGGAAATTTCCCTGATTCTTTTACCGGGAATCCCCACTACCAGCGATCGCTCCGGCACATCCTTGTTCACCACCGCCCCCGCCCCCACAATACTACCCGCCCCGATCCGCACTCCATCAAGGATCACAGCCTTGATACCAATTAAACATCCCCGCTCAATGTGGGCGCTGTGAATCACCGCTCCATGACCAATAGTGACATCAGCTTCCAGAATGGTCACCTTGCCCGGATCGCCGTGGATAATCGCTCCATCTTGAACATTAGTGCGATCGCCAATCACAATCCGCTCCACATCTCCCCGCACCACAGCGTTATACCAAACACTACATCCCCGCCCCAACTCCACCATTCCCATCACCGTAGCATTAGCCGCCACAAAAGCTGCCAGCGAGGTATCCACAGCCTGCCAATAACTAGCTAAAATAGATGATTGATTCTGACTAGTCAAATTCCTAAATCTCCTCTAAAACTCTTCGCCTGTAGATATCTTTCTAGCTATAATATTTCACAGGTACTGGTCTAGTTACTTAATACCGATGGTGATCAAAATTAATGATTAATCCCCTTTTACAGTACCCCATATTTGGCGCAGAGATTCCATGTCCCCATTGTCGGCAGATGATCCCAGCCCTGACCTTGACTGACACCTATCTCTGCCCCCGGCATGGCGCTTTTGAAGCTGACCCAAAAACGGGGGATTTGGTACATTTGCAATCTAGTCGCCACTGGCGGAGATGGAATGATGAGTGGTATCGTCAGCACACCCATCCCGATGGCATCCGCTTTGAAATTCATGAGGCTCTCGATCGCCTCTACACCCAAGGCTACCGAGCCACAAGGGTAATTATTGCTAGTCGCTACAAAGAATTAGTCAGTTCCTACCTCGAACGCAGTACGCCGTGGCGGGGACAAGCTGACACAAAACCAAGACTCTACGGTTTACCAGTGGAGTTTAGCCCCGAATCCCCAGAGGAACCCTGTTGGGAAGTAATTAATTTTGACCTCGAAAAAGAACAAGGAGTTCCGGTTCGCTATCCCTACTTTCGGTTATTTGAGTAGTTACAGAACTTTGCGTTCAAATGAGACACCCCACAAATATTGCAAGTCCTATACATGTTGGGTTTGAGAGTGGGCTTCGACTCCGCTCAGCCCACTCTCAAACTGCTGTAATCTGATACTAGAACCTTCACTCTGTGAAGCTTCTACTACCTAAATCATTCCATCCGCCTTGGCGGTTGTTATCCTATGCACCATGCTTCAATTCGCACAGCCAATATTCACCGAGCGATCGCCTTCTACGAAATCCTCGGTTTTCATGTGACGGAAAGATTCACCACTGGTTACACCCTTGCCTGTTGGCTAGAAGGCTTAGATAGTCGCCTAGAACTAATCCAAATTCCCGAACCCAAACCCACTGCTGATGCCTTTGGAGATGAACACTACACGGGTTACTATCATCTTTCCTTTGACTTGGCTAACTACACCGATGACCTGCCCACTTGGATAGAAAATCTCACTAGTCGATTCGCCCAAGCTGCGATAACTAATCCCGAATTATCACCCCTAACGGTTCTCCTGCCCCCAACTCAACAACAGATTGGTAGCTCTATCTACGAAGTTGCCTTCCTCGCCGATAGCGATGGCTTACCCCTAGAATTTATTCGATCGATCAGTTTGGCGATCGAGACAAATCACCACTAGCTGCCAAGGATGGGGTGGTTAGCATTGCCTACAGGATATCCGTTTTCATACAGCACTTTGCGTTCAAATGAGACACGCCACAAATATTACAAGTCCTATCCATGTTGGGGTTGAGAGTGGGCTTCGACTCCGCTCAGCCCACTCTCAAACTTCTGTAGGTTCTTGTCCAGGGTTACATAGGGCTGGGTTATTTACGAGGCAGATTGCGGACAAAGGTTTGGATTTCTTTGGCAGGTTCTGGGGCAATTATTTCCTTGTCTGTGGGTTTGAGACGAGTTTTTTCGGGGAGATTTTTGTTTTCAAACTCCTTCCGAGCAATAACCGCCGGAATTGTATTATCAATCAGATCCACGTCGCATCTTACCGAGAAAGCTGGGATTTTCTCCTTAGTTTTTTCATTGATGTATTCACCATCAGGGATATTAAAACAATTGATTTGGACAATGGTTTTTGCTTCAGCAACCGAGGTGGCGTATAGCTCCCCCATAGCCAAGCGATCGCTGGTGAGAAATTCACTTTTATTTCCAGCCCGTTTATAGACAAAAACAACTTTTCCCTTCACGTAGGGAGCCTCAACTTCTTGAACTGGAGGCGCAAGAGCCGCAAATTTATCAGTTTGGGCATTTACCTCGCCTATGCCTTGGGTTTTAGCCTGTTCTTCCTGAGCTTTTTTAGCAGTCTCTGCCACCTTGCGATCGGTTGCAGCTTTTTCTTCTGGAGACATACAACCAGAGACAATTGTTAAGCAAAGTAAAGTAATCAAGAACCGAGGAAAAGAGTTGTTTTTCATTGTTGTTTTCATATTTCTTCTAAATTGTTGTTGATTATATTGAGTTATTAGAAAGTCATCACTCTCTAGGAAGATTATTTTCAATTCTTTGATCGGGGATAAACCAGATAATTGCCACTAAAACATACATGCCAAAAGCCAGCCACGATTGGACAAAAGCTAGTAATATCCCCACCGCATAGATTACCAAAGATAATTTACCCTTAATATCTCTGCCAATAGCGATCGCAATAGTTGAATTTTTTCCGTGGGAAGTAATCAGGCTCCGAGTCAAAATCCAATAAGCCAATCCTGACATGAATAAAATTGCGCCGTAGACAGCAACTGGAACTTTAGCAAAATGATTTTCTCCCATCCAAGCAGTACCAAAAGGAATTAACGACAGCCAAAATAAGAGATGGGAATTTGCCCAAAGAATTCTGCCATTTACTCGATGGATGACATGGAATAAATGGTGGTGATTATGCCAGTAGATGCCAACATTAATAAAGCTCAAGACATAGCTGAAAAAGACAGGAACTAATGGCTGAAGAGCCTCTAAATTTGTTTCGTGAGGAACCTTAAATTCCAACACCATAATCGTAATAATAATGGCAATTACCGCATCACTAAATGCCTCTAATCTTCCCTTCCCCATATCATTATCTTCCTTGTTAAATATCAATTATTACCGATATTCCAAGGGTACAAAACCTTACACCCCCACTATCAAATTCATCAAATTCATCCACATCAGGCAATTAGCTCAATAGCCTTACCTTCTTTACCTTCTTTATCTCCCTGTATCTTCTTTACCTCCCTGTACCTCCCTGTACCTCCCTGTACCTCCTTTACCTCCTCCTCCCTATACTTCAACTAATCCCCACCAACTTCCCCTGCACCGCCCGGAGATAATCCATCGGGGTGAGTTCAATTAACATACCTCGCATTCCTGCTGATACACAGATGAAATCAAAAATTTCGGCAATTTCATCAACATATACCGGATAGGGTTTCTTGCAAGCTAGGGCTGTCACACCACCTCGAATGTATCCTGTGAGAGGTTGAACTTCCTTCAGGGGAACCGTTTCCACCTTGCGATCGCCCGTCACCTGTGCCAGAGCCTTCAGGTCTAGGTGGGCATTGCCGGGAATCACCGCCAAGCAAACTCCGTGGCGATCGCCTTTAGCTACCAAGGTTTTAAACACCTGCTCTGGAGGACGCTGTACCTTATCAGCCGTCAACTCCGCCGCTAGATTATCAGGATCAACCGCGTATTCTAAAAGTTGGTAACTAATTCCTAAAGTATCGAGCAGGCGAACGGCGTTGGTTTTCATAGGGTAGAGTAGTTTAAGAAGAGTTTTTGGGTTGTGGTTATGGAAATTAGATTATTACAGAAAGAAGATATCGATCGCCTAGGTATCAAATTACCCAGCAATGGGCAAGATTTTGGCTTGGCTCTGTCTGATAGTTCAGGGGCTGATATTGCTGATAATTCAGCGATCGCTAAATTGAACAGCTATTTTACCAAGCAAATTGCCCAGCAGCCTAATGAGCAATTCCACCAGCCCGCGATCGCCCCAGATACCTCAAATCAGGAATTTATTTATCTCGCACTAGAAGAATTGCAGTTAATCGGGTTTGGCATTTTAACCGCAGATGGTTCTATTCCTTTGTTGTATTGTCACCCCGATTATCAACGGCGGGGAGTCGGGATTCAGCTCTGTCGGACTATCGTTACCAAAGCCTTAGAACTGGGGTTAAATCGTTTATCTACACAGGCAACTCCGGCGACTAGAGAATTTTTCAAGAATCGGGGGTTTCAGATTGTCAAAGAATGGCGAGAGAAGGAAGCGGGAGAGGCAAAAATTTATTATTTGATGGAGAGATATTTAGAGGAAGTTCAACAATTTGTGGTAGCAACCTTCTATCATTTTGCTGATTTGCCAGACTATCAAGAAATGCAACCACAATTAAAAGATTTCTGCGATCTCCATCATCTAAAGGGGACAATTCTTTTAGCTCAAGAGGGGATTAATTCTACCATCGTGGGTACTCGCCAAGAAATTGATGCTTTGTTGGATTACTTGCGATCGGATCAACGGTTGCAAAACCTAGAACATAAAGAATCCTTCTGTCAAGTAAAGCCGTTTCAAAAAATGCGTGTCCGGCTGAAGAAAGAAATTGTTACCCTCGGTGTACCGGGGATTGATCCCAGTCGAGAAGTGGGGCAATACGTGGAGCCAAAGGATTGGAATAAGTTGATTTCTGATCCAGAGGTGGTGGTAATTGATACCCGGAATATCTATGAGGTGAATTTTGGTACTTTCAATGGGGCGATCGATCCCCAAATCACTACCTTTGGACAATTTCCTAACTATGTAGCGGAAAATTTAAACCCAGAGCAACAACAAAAGGTAGCCATGTTTTGTACTGGAGGTATCCGCTGTGAAAAAGCTAGTGCCTATCTTTTAGCTCAAGGTTTTAAGGAGGTATATCATCTCAAGGGAGGCATTCTCAAATACATTGCCGAAGTACCACCAGAAGAAAGTCTCTGGGAAGGAGAATGTTTTGTTTTTGACGATCGGATCACTCTCTAGAGATCGATAATTTCCCAGATTTAAGTTCTCTTGAGTTAGAGGCTATTTATAAAGTATGATTTTTGCCTCTGGAGGGGGCGTAAAATCAGACTTTCTATCCATTTTATACATGACCTCTTAGGCTAAAATAGCAAGAAATTAAATAACGACAAATTCTATGGTACAAACAATTCCCACTAGTAGAGTTAGTATTCGTACCTTAATTGATGATTTTGGACTAGAGTTAGTCCGGGATGAGGATCTTTTTCCGGAGTGGCAGATTGAGCTTCCGGCGGTTACGATCTCTGAACAGCAACAACTCGATCGCATCATTGATGGTTTTAGTAATCTCCTTGAATATCCCCCTTTATTAGAAGATGTAATTCGCATGGTAATGGTGGATCCGCTACTATTTTTGTGTGGATTTTATCTGCCTCCTTTTTATGTGCGATATTGCTCCGCAACGCTAAAGCGATCGGAATTGCCTGTAGAAATCATGGATGTAGAGGAGGATGTTTTCATCAAGGGAAGTTTAGATGCGATCGTCATCCAAGATCAGGTGTGGGTATTGATTGTGGAGTCTAAGCGAGCAACTTATTCTGTAGAAGCGGGACACGAGCGCAGGTGCTTGCTTATATCACGAGCGCAGGTGCTTGCTTATATGCTGGCTAGTCCTCAACCAACCACCTATGGATTAATCACCAATGGCGGCAGTTTTATGTTTGTAAAACTAGTCAAAGATTACCATCCCCGTTATGCCATATCTAAATTATTTGGTGTTTTTAATCCCGGCGATCTCTCAGCAGTATTTAATATTTTGCGACATCTAGGTGATTTAGCTAAACAAGGTAATGTTAGGGCAGGAAATTAGCTAATAAGCAGATAAAAATAATCAGCATATTATAAAGCAGAGAATACATACCGATGGAAAAGTTCATCTCAATCCTCTCATCTAGTATAGAGAACCAAGAATTCGTCAAATTAACCTTGGGTAAATATCGAGGGAGTGAAGAATCTTTAGAGAAGGTTGTTGCTAGAATTGTTCAGCTTAAATCAGGATTGCATATTTCTCTAACTTACTGTTATAAAACTCAGGAAATAGTCAAAAATCATCTTGTACCAGAAGGTCTTGATCTAATTAGCAATTTACTTAGCAAGGATTTCCTGAGTGGGCGATTATTTACCACCAAGCAAGATATTCAACTTGACTATAACAAACATCAAGAAGCAAAAATTCATTTTATCAAACCTACCTTTACTGATGAGACGATCGCTATTCCTCAAGGGCACGATCGCCAGAAGCAACGCTTAATCGCATCCAAGAATAATCCATACCTAACGGCACTGGGGATTACCAATAAACAGGGTGAGATTGTAAAAACAATGGAATCCAAGTTTAGGCAGATCAATAAATTTATCGAGATTATCCAAGGCTTAGTTCAGTCTTCCGGCTTATTAAACAAGGACAATATTTCTATTGTTGACATGGGAGCAGGAAAAGGATATCTAACCTTTGCTCTATACGATTTCTTGGTGAATAAACTAAATCAACCTGCATCAATTGTTGGCATAGAAAATAGAAAAAACTTAGTAGATTTTTGTAATTCTGTAGCGACATCTGTGGGGTTTGAAAATCTGCATTTCCAACAGGGAGATATCAAGAGCTATGGAACCAAGCCAACAGATATAACGATCGCCCTCCATGCCTGTGATACGGCAACAGATGATGCCATCTATCAAGGCATCCAGTCTCAATCTGCTGTGATTATTCTCGCCCCCTGCTGCCATAAGCAAATTCGTAAACAAGTGCATCCTGATGATGAGGGATTGAAAAATATCCTTAAGTTTGGGATTTTGTGCGAGAGGCAATCAGAAATAATCACCGATGGATTACGAGCATTGTTGCTAGAATTATCTGGCTACGAAACTAAGGTGTTTGAATTTATATCTCCAGAGCATACCAGCAAAAATATTATGATTGTGGGCATCAAGAACGATCGCTATGTAGACAAGGATAATATTATGCAACAAATCAAGGAAATTAAGCATCTTTACGGAATAGACTTCCATTATTTAGAAACTCTACTATAGCGATCCTAAATGATTTCCCTCGCCATTGGTAGCTAAGCATTTATTTATAAAGTCTGATTTTACCCCCGGAGGAAGTACAGAATCAGTCCTTCTAGCCACTTGATAAATGACCACTAATATGAATACTAAAAAAAGAATTTTTTTGTCTCAATTGCTTTGCAGTAGTTGTTTTGGCTTTCTGGGGGCGATCGCCCTACCTAGCTCCCTGCTGATTAGCCCCGCCCTTAGTAGTAGCAATCTCAATAGTCATGATCTCAATAACTTGCCCCAACATCAACAGACCTCAACCCCTGTAATACTTGCCCCAGATCATCTCCTAGCCCAATCTTCTGTACTTACTACTCAAGAAATTCAAAATCAACTAGCAGGACAATGGGAACTTCAGGGATGGTTTTATATGCCCATAACCGTAGTTCTCACTAACCAAGGCAGAGGCTTTGTCCTGCTGCCTAGATTATTGTTTTATGGTTTTCAATCAAATCCTATTGCCTACGAATTTAGTTATCGCCTTGATAGTACAAATCAACCTATGCAAATTGATATTACCCAGCCGACGGAAGAGCCAATTAAAACTATCATTGAACTTACTAATGATGGTCGGCTGCGAGTGGAATTAATGGGAATTAAGGTAGGGGAACCTAGACCTACGGAATTCACTACAGGGGCTTTATTTCTGCACCGAGTTTCTAATCTAACTGCCTTACCTAGAAATACCGAAATTGCGAATTCTCTAGAGAGAAGAATTAAAGAGAAAGAAGATGAAGGCAGGAATAATCTTCAGGCAATTCTCAGAGCACAACAGGCTTATTTTCTAGAAAAAGAAACCTTTACTACGGATATCAAAAAATTGGGTATCGGACTTCAAGATTATGAATCTGATAACTATACCTATCAAATCCGTGGTAGTCTGCGACATTCAGTATTGGTGATAGCTACACCTAAGACTACAGGGGTGAGAAGTTTTGCTGGGGTTGTCTTCGCGGTCAAACTGGGGTATGCCAATACTTTTAAAGCGGGGATTTGTGAAACTATAGAGCCTAGTACGGAACCACCCTATTCACCAATGTTGTTAAATAGTACAGAAATCATCTGTGCGCCCGGTTCCCGGATTCCTGAAGAGCCGGGAGGTAGTAATTATCCCGGATTTTAGGATATTACTGAAATTGCGCTAAGAAAATTGTAGTTTCTTAGTAGGTAATACTAAATAATTCAAATGTCATGAAAAAAGTTGCTATGCCTCAATTGTTTCGCTATGTTTCGATAGGTTTTATGAGTACGATCGCTCTACCTACTTCCCTACTGATTGCCCCTGCTTTGAGTAGTAGTGAAGTAACTAGTTCAATCCAAACTCAACCAGCGTCTTCTCCCGAGCTGCTGGCTGCCGATAATCTAGTTGCTCAGTCTGCACCTCTAACTGCCCAAGAAATCCAAAATCGCTTGGTGGGACAATGGCAAATTCAAGATATATTTTTTGTTCCCATAACTGTGATTTTTACAACCCAAGGCAGGGGATTTGTACTGATACCTTTCTTTGGTCCCAATGCCGATGCTAATCCAACAGCCTATGAGTTTAGCTATCAAATTACTAACACAACTCAACCCTTCCAAATTGATATTGCTCAACCGGGAGAACCACCAATCAAAACCATCTTTGAACTTACCAGTGATGGCAGAATTCGTGTGGAACTAGCAGGGATTAAACCCAATGAACCCCGCCCTACAGAATTTACGGCTGGGTCTTCTCTATTAAACCGAGTTTCTAACCTAACTACCCTACCAAGAAATACAGAGATTGCTAACTCCCTAGAAGCAAGAACCCGATCCAAAGAAGGGCAAGGCCGCAGTCTTGTTGGTTCTCTATTGAGAGGGCAACAAGCTCACTTTATAGAGAAAGAAACCTTTACTACTGATATTAAGGAACTGGGGACGGGAATTGAAGATTCTCTATACGAGGACTATACTTTACAAATTGTTTCTGGTGGAGATCTTCGGCAATCGGTATTTGTGACTGCAACAGCAAAGACAGCGGGTTTAAGGAGTTTTATTGGGGCTGTATTTGTAGTCAAAGAAGGGGAAGAAAATACCCCGATCATTGGGTTTTGTGAGACGATCGAACCCAGCCTGACTCCTCCGGCTCCACCGACATTAATAGCGACACAAAGTAATAATAATTCGATGGATGGTAGTTTGAGTGCTTCGCGCCCTAAATTCCATGAATCAATGCAAAACGCAAAACAAATCCAGTGTGCGCCCGGTTCCCGTCCTCCTGAAGTACCTAGAGGGAGCAATTTCCCCGGTTTATTTTAGGGCTTGGAATTCCAGCATAGACTGTCTAAGTTGACGAAATAAGTTTCATTTTCTGTGTAAGTTAGGACTTACATCTTTGGAGGTTTTTGCTGGTACTCTGCGCCAGCAAAAACCTCCAAAATCCTAAATCAAGAGTCCGTGTACGGTATATAAATCCTCAATAAGTAAGCCTTAAGTGGCATTAAATAATTGACATGCCATGAGAAAAATCACTCTGTCTCAATTGTTTCGTAATAGTTCTATTGGCTTTCTAGGGGCGATCGCTCTACCTAGTTCATTTCTGATTAATCCTGCCCTGAGCAACAGTGATTTAGCTGCATCAATTAACCAGCCTGAACAAAATCCCCCATCTATCCTCATCGCTCCTGATAATTTGATTGCTCAATCTTCTGTTCTTACTCCCCAGGAAATTCAAAATCGCTTAGTGGGACAATGGCAAATTCAAGGAGTGTTCTTTGTGCCAATCAATATAGTTTTCACCTCCCAAGGAAAAGGTTATCTGCTTACACCTTTTTTTAGTTCAGGTATGAATACGAAACCCACAGCTTTTGAATTTGACTATCAAATTATGGGGGTGAATCTTATGGGGGTGTATCGACCCTTACAGATAGATATTGCCCAACCCGGTGAAGAACCAATCAAAACTATTTTTGAATTTACTAGTGATGGCAGGATACGTGTAGAACTGGTGGGTATTAACCCTGGTGCCCCTCGTCCTACAGAATTTACCACTGGCTCCATCCTTTTAAACCGGGTTTCTAACCTGACTGCCTTACCTAGAAATACAGAAATTGTTAATTCCCTAGAAACAAGAATTAAAACAAAAGAAAGAGAAGGGAAGAGGCTTGTTAGTTCTATCTTGCTAGGGCAACAAGCTTATTTTTTAGAAAAAGAAATTTTTTCTACTGATATTAAGGAACTAGGCATGGGAATTGAAGATTCTCAATATGATAACTATACTTTTGAAATCATTTCTAGTGGAGATCTCCGGCAGGCAGTATTTGTAACTGGAACAGCAAAGATTTCAGGTTTAAGGAGTTTTTCTGGGGCTGTATTTATAGTTAAAAAAGGGGGTGTAGATGATTTTCAAGAGTTGGGACTTTGTGAGACGATCGAACCCAGTATGACTCCCCCAGCACCGCCAACTTTGAATGGAGAAAAAGTCCAGTGTGCTATAGGTTCTCGTACTCCTGAAGAACCTATAAGTCCTCATTTTCAACAATTCTCATTTTAGAGTGTATGTACTAAAAAACGGTATCGAAAACGCTTTTTTGCCCAAGTTGCTCAACGAGATTGTAAGGCTTTCAGCTTTCCCTGATCGAGCAGTTTTCCCATAATATTTCCCATAATATGAGAATTGCTGCCTCATTTTCCCAGTCTATTTTAGGACTTTGGGTTTTGAGGTATGATGCTGGGGTTGATTTAGATGAAGCAAGGGTATGAATAGCAACCAAGGATCGTTTTTAGATGGGAGCTTAGAGGCTTTAGTGTCTCCGGTAGTTAATCTGAGCAGTGGTGCTAGTCAACCACCTTTAAAGTTGGGGGTGATGGCTTCCGGGAGTGGCAGCAACTTTGGGGCGATCGCCCAAGCTATCCATGACCAAAAGCTCCATGCCCAAATCCAAGTTTTGATCTATAACAATCCCGGCATCAAAGCCATCGATCGAGCTGCCCACTGGGGGATTCCCTCAGTTCTGCTCAACCATCGAAATTATGCCAAGCGAGAAGACCTCGATGCCCAGATTGCTCAAACCCTCAAGGATCATCAAGTAGAGCTGGTGGTGATGGCGGGGTGGATGCGGCGAGTTACGCCCGTCCTGATCGATGCCTTCCCGAACCGGATGATTAATATCCACCCCAGTTTGCTGCCTAGTTTTCCGGGGATCAAAGCTGTGGAGCAAGCGATCGCCGCTGGGGTAAAAATTGCTGGATGCACAGTGCATTTTGTCACCGAGGAAGTGGATAGCGGTCAGATTATTATTCAAGCTGCGGTTCCCGTACTGCCAGAAGACACCGCCGCCACCCTCCATGCTCGAATCCAAGTCCAAGAACATCGAATTATGGTAGATGCGATCGCGCACCTTGCCATACCAAATTAAGAAGAGGTTTTGGTGGGAATAGTAATCACAAACTCTGTTCCTTCACCTACTTGGGAATGACACTCCAAGGTTCCTTGATGCCTTTCTACTACTATTTGATAGCTAATTGCCAACCCCAGCCCTGTACCCTTGCCGATTTCCTTAGTGGTATAGAAAGGATCAAAGATTTTTGCTCTCACCGCCGGCGGCATTCCTTGAGCATTATCAATGATAGTAATTTGCACGGAGGACTTAGATTGAGCATTGGTAATTAGAGAAGTTTGGATGCGAATTTGGCTAGGGTTAGCTGCAAGTTGGGTGTCGCTTAATTTGTGATCGCGCTCCTCTAGGGCATCGATCGCATTGCTCAAAAGGTTCATAAAAACCTGATTTAATTGTCCCGCATAGCATTCCACCTGAGGCAGTTCTCCGTATTCCTTGATAATTAAAATCGCCGGGTGGTCGTTTTTTGCCTTGAGCCGATTTTGCAAGATGAGCAAAGTACTCTCTAAGCTTTCATGAATATCCACTTCCTTCATATCGGATTCATCTAACCGCGAAAAAGTCCGTAGCGATCGGACAATCCCCCTAATTCTGGTCGCCCCCAGCTTCATCGAATCCAAAATTTTAGGCAAATCCTGCCGCAGGTAGTCTATTTCTGACTCCTCCAGCACCTCAATAATTTCTGGAGTTGGCTGCGGATAATTTTTTAAGTATACATCCAATACCTTAAATATAGTCTCGCTATACTCTTGGGCATGGGTCACATTGCCGTAGATAAAATTCACTGGATTGTTAATCTCATGGGCTACTCCCGCCACCATTTGCCCAAGACTAGACATTTTTTCTGTCTGGATCAGTTGAGTTTGAGTTTGCCGCAGATCGACTAGAGTTTGGGTTAGCTCCACTGTACGTTCCTTAACTCGTACTTCTAGTTCATCTTTACTTTGCTGGAGAGCAACTTGATTTTCTTGAAGAGCCACAAAAGATTCCTGTAGCTGTTGTGCCATTTCATTAAAGGTCTCCGCAAGAATTTGAATCTCTCGCACTTCCTTCACCTCTACATACTGATCTAGTTCTCCCCTAGTCATGGCACGAGCGGCGATAATTAATCGATCGATAGGACGGACAACCCACCGGGAAGTAAAAACACCGATCGCGCCAGTGACGACTAGTGCCAAAAGGCATAAATAGATAGTTTGCCGATTGTTAGCACTGATCTGTTGCATAAAATCTGCCTCTGGCAGCACCACCACAATCAGCCAGTCCAAGCCGTTTTGATCCTGAAAAGGCATCACCTGCACAAATTGTTTTCCTCCCTGCCAATCAAAAGCAAAGCTTTCCGCTATGTAAATCTGATTTAGACCTTGGAACTTATCTTGAATTGCCTGAGCTGTTGCTTTAGTTAGTGGATTTTGGCTATTGATCGCAAAGAGCAGATTTTTTGCTTTCTGAGCATCAACCGTGTAGGGTTGTTCGGCAGTCGAAGAAGCAACCAGCAAACCCGATCGCTCCATCACAAAAGTCTGCCCTGTCTGCCCTACCTTTAACTGCTTCAAGAAAGTAGTTATATCCCCTAAATACATGTCTACCCCTGCCACGCCTAAAAGATTGAAGCGATCGTCATAAATTGGCTGGACAGCAGTAATAGACAATAGGGCGGGTTCCCCTACAGCCAGATAGATGGGACCCCAAGCAGGACGGTTAGAATGCAGTGCCGCTTGAAACCAAGGTCTTGTCCGGGGATCGTAGGCAAAAGGTTCCGCCAAAGAACCAAGACGACGCAACTGCTTATCTACTCCGTAGGTCTGATACTGACGATTGGTATTCAGATCAGCAAAATCTAGATTGTAGAGAACTTTCCCCTTCTCTTCATACCTGCCTACCCCCACATACTGCCCTTCAGGATCGGCAACCTTCAGAAAGCCAATAGATTCAAACCCCAGAACTCGTGTCATCAAGTAAGGACTTAAGGTACTAAAATCTTGAGTCTTGAGGTTCACTCTACCCCCTACCACATCATCAGCCAAAACTTGAGTAGCCAAATGGGGAGTTTGCAAGTAGCTAGTTAGCCTCCCCTTGACTCGCTCACTAATTTCTAAGCGGAGTTGAGAGGCCACTTGATTTACAGCCTTTTGCCCATTCTGAAAGGAAAGATAACCCACTAAGGTAACTGCCCCAAAAACCTGAATCAGAAAAGGGATGACTAAAATATTGCCGAGGGTAATACTACGGGGCGATCGCCGAATTAGGGGAGTTTTCAGGAACATATAATTTCTGGTGTAGTTGACTGATTGACTGAAACGCCTTAGTTAAACGACTTGTTAATTGGCTTTTCAAAACTCTACTACATTAGAAATATTTCTATAATAGGGAAAATACCCAGATCTCCACAATTTGCCAGTATTCCTATCTATCAATTTATATGAAATATTTAAAAATATAGCATTAAATATATATAAATATATGTGCCATACTTAATTTGTTCTCAGAATCATTAGTCCTAATTCGGTAGTCCTAATTCGTTAGTCATAAAAAGAACCGGATTTTGAAGTGACGAGTTTTCTCGCAGTATGGGAGGATTCCTTACTTCTTGAATAAGACCTACGCATTTGGAGATTTCTGCGGGCATAAAAACCTCTAGATTCCTAGATATAGCAGCCCTAAATGGTTTCACCCGCCGGAGGCGGGTGAAACCATCTGCCAGAAGCAAGTTGACTTAGTAACTGTTCGCAAATGATTTAGGATTGCTACATAGGACTTTTCAAGTAGATGAGGTACAAAGTTTTTGTTGAGAGCCTCGCGGAGCTAGGCTCTCAACAAAAACTTTGGTTATTTATAAAGCGCAAGGCGCCGTAATTTGTTCACAAATTTGTTCACAGCGCGTAAGTTCTATTTAATGAAGAATCTGGACTTTGTGCTCCCACTTTATCAATACTTTATAAATTTTCTAAATAAGTTCACAAATAATGATCATAATTTCTGGACACTCCCCCGATCTGCTGTATACAATGAGCTATTAGGTTTGCCAATATAGGGAGTCAAAATACTGATGCGAATTTTAGTTACAGGCGGCGCAGGTTTCGTCGGTTCTCACCTGATCGATCGTCTTATGGAAGCGGGTCATGAGGTTATTTGCTTAGATAACTTCTATACAGGGACTAAGCGAAATATTCTCAAATGGGTAGGCAATCCCTACTTTGAGATGATCAGACATGATATCACCGAGCCAATTCGGGTAGAAGTAGATCAGATTTATCACCTAGCTTGTCCCGCCTCTCCGGTGCATTACCAATACAATGCAGTAAAAACCGTGAAAACCAGTGTTCTGGGAACTCTAAATATGTTAGGTCTAGCGAAACGACTCAAAGCAAGGTTTTTCCTCGCATCTACTTCAGAGATCTACGGAGACCCCCACGTTCATCCCCAAAAGGAAGAATACTGGGGGAATGTCAATCCCATCGGGATTCGGAGTTGCTACGATGAATCCAAACGTATCGCTGAAACCCTCTCCTTTGATTACCACCGACAAAATGGTGTAGATATCCGGATTGCCCGGATTTTCAACACCTACGGGCCACGGATGTTAGAAAATGATGGGCGGGTAGTTAGTAATTTTATTGTCCAATCCCTCCGAGGTATTCCCCTGACAGTGTATGGTGATGGCTCCCAAACTAGAAGTTTTTGCTATGTTTCTGATCTGGTGGAAGGGTTTATCCGTTTGATGAATGGTGATCACACTGGACCTGTCAATTTAGGCAACCCCGGAGAATACACAATCTTGCAACTAGCAGAAAAGATTCAGTCGATGGTTAATCCTGAGGCTAAGATCAAATTTGAACCCCTGCCCCAAGACGATCCAAAACAGCGACAACCCGATATTACTCGTGCTAAAACATGGCTAGGCTGGGAACCAAAAGTTCCTTTAGCTGAAGGTTTAGAGTTAACGATCGCCGACTTTAAGGCAAGAATGGAGTCTAAGTAGGCTTTAGTTCTCTGGGTCTAAAGCTCTCTGGGAATTCTCCAGTAATTCTCCAGTCAGATACTTAGAAGGTTGAAGGTCTAACCATGTAGGATTCATCTAGGCTCTATTTATATATTCCTAAAGTTTTTAATCCCAACTTTGAGAAAAGAGCCTAAGGTGGACTAAAAAAATAGCGATCGAGCATTAATAGCTCAATCCCTAGGAAAACCATTAGCAATTAACGAAGGAAAAACTATGCGCGTTTGTGTCATTGGAACTGGATATGTAGGCTTGGTTACTGGTGCATGTCTGTCACACATCGGACATCATGTAATTTGTGTTGATAACAATGAAGAGAAAGTTAAGTTGATGAAATCGGGGCAAACTCCCATTTATGAACCCGGATTATCAGATATTATGCAATCGGGAATTCAGTCTGGGTTGCTAGAGTTTACCTCTGATTTGAAGGCTGGGGTAGAGCACGGACAGATTCTCTTTATTGCTGTAGGTACTCCCGCCCTACCTAATGGGGAGAGTGATACTCGATATGTGGAAGCCGTTGCCCGAGGAATTGGCTCTAACTTAACTAAAGACTATAAAGTCATTGTGAACAAATCTACCGTGCCGATCGGTTCTGGAGACTGGGTGCGGATGATCGCCTTGGATGGGGTGATGGAGCGCCAAAAGGCAGCAGTTACTGCGGGCGGTGGGGCAGATACCAATCCTCAAGAAGTAGAGTTTGAAGTGGTGAGTAATCCAGAATTTCTCCGGGAAGGCTCGGCAGTCCATGATAGCTTTAACCCCGATCGAATTGTTTTGGGTAGCAATAGCAAGCGGGCGGTGGACTTGATGCAAGAACTCTACAAACCCATTGTAGAGCGGGTGAAGGCTGATGATAAATCTCTGCCCCCGGTGCCAGTAGTGGTGACGGATCTCAGCTCGGCAGAAATGATCAAGTATGCCGCCAATGCTTTTCTTGCTACCAAGATTAGCTTCATCAATGAAGTGGCTAATATCTGCGATCGGGTTGGTGCCGATGTCACCCAAGTTGCGAAGGGAATTGGTCTAGATTCTCGGATTGGCAACAAGTTTCTCCAAGCTGGGATCGGCTGGGGTGGTTCTTGCTTCCCCAAAGATGTCTCTGCCTTGATTCATACCGCTGATGACTACGGCTATGAGGCGCAACTGATGAAGGCAGCGGTTAGTGTCAACGAGCGGCAGAAACTCCTGACCCTAGAAAAACTACAGCATGAGCTAAAAATCCTCAAGGGCAAAGTAGTTGGTTTACTAGGTTTAACCTTCAAGCCCGACACCGATGACTTACGGGATGCTCCTTCCCTGCAACTGATTGAGCAGTTAAACAGACTAGGGGCAAAGGTGAAAGCCTACGACCCGATCGTCTCCCAAACCGGGATGCGCCACGGTCTCTCTGGAGTATTGGTAGAAACTGACCCCGAACGCCTAGCCGATGGTTGTGATGCCCTAGTGCTAGTCACCGACTGGCAGCAGTTCCGGGATTTAGACTACGCCAACATGGCTAAACTGATGAACAACCCTGTGATCATCGATGGTCGCAACTGTCTCGACAAAGCCGCCGTAGAAGCCGCTGGCTTCCACTATGTAGGTATCGGTCGCTAGACCTATCCTCAAAATCCTCCTAGTCCCTACTCAGTTTAACTAAACTCAAGGGGCTAGGGGGATTAAATTGAATGTAGTGTTTGCTTAATTGTCATGCCGCCAACTGGGGAAGATACGGGAAATTCCAACTTTGAACTAACTACAGAACTCGGCATCTGGAATTGGCAAACTAAATTCTGTTCTGCCTAATCACCTATGCAGAACAGATAACTTTTTGATAGCACCGAGCAGTAATGAAATAGGGGTGGAATACTTCTTGGAAATTTTGTCGTAAAACGTTGAAAAATTTACTCATCAATTGAGGATCATCCAAGTGAAACGGAAATTCTTGATTTTGTCCTTTGAAGAAATACCAGTTCACGATCGCCTTTCCCTGCGGAGTCAGCAACTTATGAAACTCTAATAGCTGCTGGCTAGGATCCGGTAAATGCTCTAAAACATCAAAACAAATAATCGTATCAAAACTAGTTGTTTCCGGGACACTCAATACACATTGAATCTTCTGGCTCAAACCCAACTCCGCCACCCTTTTGGCGACAAAATCTCGATTCATCGGGTTAATATCACAATAAATTACCTGCTCTACTTGGGGGCAGAGGGCGGCGGCGATCGCATGGGTGCCAATACCGCCACCAAAATCTAGAACTTTTCCCTCGGCAAACGTGGCAACTAATTGCAGCGTATCCCCAATATAATCTTGGCTAGTCAGATGCCACGCCCCCAGATCAAACAAATGCGCCGCCCCCACTTGGTCTCGATAAAATTCCGTAGCTCTTGTCCAATCAAAATCATGGCGCCCCAACTGAGCCAGCGCCGCCTGTCCTTCCTCCAGCCGTGCTTCTAGAGTCGGGGTATCAATTTGTAAAAAATCTTGGAGATGATTTTTAAGATTAAAACCATCATGCCAATAGCCAAGGAGAAAATCTGGAGGGGAGAAGGAAGACATAGTTTTTGGGGGAGGTAAAGGAGGTACAGGGAGGTAAGGGGAGGTACAGGGAGGTAGAGAAGCTATATCAAATCTGGTTAACCTCAGCTTGGGATAAGAAATATCTCTAGGATCCTTTTACGAAAACCATAACCATTATCGCTGGCTGAACAACCATTATCGCTGGCTGAGCGAAGTCGAATTTATGCTGAGCGAAGTCGAAGTAGCCAAAACTCCACAACAAATCTTCGATCGCTTTCTTGTAGATGAGGTTTCAACCACTGTTCAACTGTCAATTAACTGATACTTCGACTTCGCTCAGCACAAGTAACAGTTAACTGTTAACTGTTAACTGTAATTGCCAGCTATTGAGGGTTCCGGTGTCTAGGGCGGCGTTGTCGATCGCAACTAACTGCCATAGCCCGGTAATTGGCTGGTTTAAGAGCTTTCTTAGGCTGGGGGTATCCAGCAGAGAATAGCTAGTTTGGAGTTGAGTTTGATTACCTAAGCTGCGATTTTGCAACAAAAGCTGCTGACCGCTCGGAGGTTGGAGATAAATTTCCACATCACCCAAAAATTGATGATTTAGATCCACTGTCACCAGAATTTCCTGCACCGTTCCCGTCTCGGTAATTCTAATTAAAGAACTGACACCCCTAGGATCATCATCGGGGATGTTCGCTGGAGTCATATTACTAGATTGCACCGTTGTTTGCTTAGGGGTTTGACTGGAAGAAGATTTACGGGCGATCGCTGCTTGCACTGCCTTGGCAGCATTGACTTTGCCATAACCAAACCACTGGGAATAGCCCTTCTGGTCATAGGTTCCCAGCTTGGTGCCTAACTGGGGGTCAGGGTCGGGGTCGGTGATTTTATCTGCCGTTTGTTGCAAGATTTCTCGGACTTCTAGGGCAGTGAGATCCTGGTTGGCAGAAAGAATCAAACCCGCCACTCCAGCCACCACAGGGCAGGCGCTGGAAGTTCCGCCAAAGCTATCGGTGAAATCTGAGGTGCTATAACCCGCCGCTCCGAGGCGATCGTTCGTAAAGACCCCCAAACCTTCAGGATTTTTTAGCAAAGCCGGAGCCGTGAACACATAGCCTTGTTCCAATCCCACACCGGGGGGAGCATTGCTACTGGGGGCTGCCACAGAAATATTCCCCCAATTGCTATAGGCGGCTTTCTTGCCCAAGCTCGTGGTGGCGGCAACCCCAATCACATCAGGGTGGACGGCAAACCCACTCAACCATTTGGTTTTACCCAAGAAAATATTATTTTCCCAGCCCTTTTCATCCACTGTGCCATCCACCGGGCGGTTGCTATTCCCCGCCGCAAACACCACCACACAACCCTTGCCATTTCTGCCCAAGGTGGCAGCTTTGGTAATCGCTGCCCGTTGCCGCAGGGAGATGGGGAAATAAATTGCCGCCGCTCCCCAACTACAAGAAATCACGCTGGCATTGTTATCGATCGCCCAGTCAAACAAATCTTCAATAGATTGGTCATCAAGGTAGCCAGTAGTTTTCAGGGGCATCAAGGCGCAACCGGGAGCCACTCCCACCACACCAGTCCCGTTTTCTTCCGCCACTGCTACCCCGGCACAGGAAGTGCCATGATTTTCATCATCGGTTTCTGGCAGGGGCAAGGTATTGGGGTTTTGGAAATTGTAGGGAGCCACCACCTTGCCTCGTCCTTGAAAGTCGGGATGGTTCAGGTCGACTCCATCATCGGCGATCGCAATCACCACCGAGCGATCGCCCCTAGTCACATCCCATGCCGTCTCAACACTAATGTGGGAGCCAGCTCCTAGGGTTTTTCCTCCAGCATTTTGCAGATACCACTGCTGGGGATAAAGCTTATCTTGGGGACGGTAGAGATTATCTTGACGAATAATGATATTCGGTTCCGCCGTCAAAACTTCGGGTAAATCCATCAGGCGATTGGTAATTTTGATCGGGTTTTCAGTGGCTTGCTTATTCACCGCAAAAACGAAGGTCTGGGGAATACCCACCACGGGAGATAGGCGATCGAGGGCAAATTTAGCAGCTAAAGCATTAATTTGGGTCTCGCTGATATCGTTGGCAAACTGGAGGGTGATTTCTTTGTTGATGAAGACCCGGCTTTGGGGATTGCCGACTAAGCGATAGACATGACTGGCAAAAGCCACAAAGTCTAAATTTCTCACCGTCGCCATGACGGAATCTAAACTAGGACTAGCCACCCGAAACAACTCCAAGGATGTATTGGCAAGTTTTCCTTCGTACTGTGCCGGAATCCAGGATTGCCAATTGGCGGGGATGGTACTAGGGCTATTGGTGGTCGCCTGTCGGAGGGAGAGGGTAAAGCGATCGTTCACCTTCTCAAGGCGGATTTCTTCCCCGCCCCGCTGGAGAATAATGCCCAAACTATCTGCTGCCACCCCAAGACTGATAGGTATATCCATAGTTATGTCAAAAAGTTATATCAAAATTTGCTGGATAGGTCATCATGACAAATTTCTGGTTTCTGATCTCCTAGCAATCTAGCATGATGATAGGCTTCTAGGGTGGATTCTCAAGCTCTCCTGCCCCATCTGATATTTTGGGGAGATTGCTCTTGAGCAAAATCTAGCCATCTAGCCAATTTTTGATCCTGTCCTGCTTCTAGAAATAGGTAAAGATACAACAGCCTTGCTTATAGAACTCATTTGGTATCTCTAGATTTCAAGCAATTATTCTCGTAGTGGCGTGACTTCACTAAATCGGTGCAATAGGACTTCGGCTCTATGTCTTACTAAATTAGCAATATCCATTTTTTCAATGCACTACTTTAGCTGTGTCACGCCAGTAGGATGCGTTAGGCACTAGCCGTAACGCATCAGAATACAGGGAAGATGCGTTACGGCTGTCGCCTAACACATCCTACATTGAAGATACCAAATGGGTTCTATATAGCAGTCCTAACTCATTTGCTAACTTTAGGTTGAAAACGCTGCACTCTTTAGGTGCAGTATTTTCCAAGCATCAGGACTTACATAAAGACCATAGGCTTATTAGGGGTGGGACTTGTGCCCTTACCAATGAGGCTAACACTAGAATTTTTGTAAGTCCTGCCCATTTAGGATTGCGATCGCAAGAGTTTCCATATTTACCTAGTATTTACACAGATAAATTAGGTTATAACTATATTTTGTGGAGGAGAGAGTCGAAAATGAAACCCTATAAGCCCAGTAATCAGATAGATCAGCGTGGTTGGCAATGGTTAGCCATAACTTCAGGAGTTGGGGGAATTACCTTAGGGGGATTTGCCTTCGTAACTTCTTTTTTTGTTTACCTCGTGATTATTCTGCCAGTGCTTTTAGGTTTAGTGGCGGGGGCATTGTTGCGGGAATCTGTATACCGAGGGAAGGTGAGAAATCCCCTGATCGCTAGTGGTTTTGCCTTGATTACTGGGGCCGCAGTCTATGGCACCATGCACGGGGCTGATTATTTGGTGTTTCGTCAGAATGCTACCCAAGAAATTAGTCGCGCCTTGAAATCGATTGAGAAATCGAGTGAGAAAGCAAGCCAGAGTAAGGCAGCGGGGATGACGGTAGATAAGTTTCTCCAAGAAAGGACGGGAGCTAGAGGGTTTACTGGGTTTCTGAGGTATCGATCGCAAACCGGCATTGTGGTAAATCGTTCCTCCCTGAGGATACCTGTTCCCGCCCAGATAACTTGGAATTACTGGGGTTTGGAGTTTTTGATTACCAGTGCGATCGCCCTTAGTTTTGCCTATGGCGCAGCAAGAAAACCTTTTTGTGAAAGCTGTCATAGTTGGTATAGCCTCAGTCATCGCTTGGGCAGGGTTAAGTACCCAAACCTGTCAGAATTTCTAGCAGCGATCGAGCAACAAACAATCCCACAGGATTCCATCCCTCAAGCGGCGATTCCCCCAGCAGCGGTTAATCAAGCAGAGACTAATCAAGAAATAATTAATCAAGAAACAATTAATCCAGCAGGCAGCAACCAAGAAATCATCAAGCTACAAGTCGCTCCCATCAACAAACTTCTGGCTCCTCTAGCTAAGGTCTATCCCCCCAGCTTAGAAGTTCACCTCCAAGGCTGTGCCAGTTGCCAAGGTGGCGATGGTATTTTGGTGCTATCCCAAGCTGGGGTTAATAAAAATGGTGTAATTAAACTTGCTCCCTACAGCACAGGGGTTATTTCTCCAGAGCAAGCAATGCAGCTTACTCAGTCAGTCCGGGAATCTTTGACAGGAAGGGGGGCGAGTTTTGGGGAACCAAATCCTTGGGAGCCGAACCAAATCTGGCAACAGGTGGCTTCAGCGCAAAAAGAGCGATCGACCATTGACAAAAAATCTCTGAGGAAATTCCATAAGAAATCTGATCAAGAATCCATTTATACCAGTCCCCACCTCTCCCCAGAACAGTTGGCTGATCTCCAGCATCAACTAGCTCAACATCCTCAGATTAAGCAAGCGTACCTTGTGGAAAAAGTAGTCCAAACTCTGCCAGAGATTCCCTTTTATTTGTTAGGAATTATCAGGAAGAGAAATATTATTGAATCTGCTACGGCTCAGACGGAATGGGAGAGCAAGTTTGGCAATGCACTAGAATTTGCGGAGGATTTTGCGGTGGTGATCCTGAATGGCGATCGTAAACTTCAGAAAATATTTCAACAAATAGAAGACTCTGTTGTCTATACCTATGTCCGACCAGTCAAAACACCCGAACCAGTTCCTAGTGAATCGTGAATCAGAAGTTTCGTGGGGATGAGGAGATTTGAAGCGGAAAAGTCAGAATCTGGCTGG
Organism: Phormidium lacuna HE10JO; assembly: GCA_943370025.1. GTDB lineage: Bacteria > Cyanobacteriota > Cyanobacteriia > Cyanobacteriales > JAAUUE01 > JAAUUE01. The sequence continues at coordinate 24,246 of CALRPI020000066.1, forward strand.
GTTTTAGGATAGATGGGGCGATTTGGGTTAGATTCCCGACTTTTGAGAGCACTTCCATCTTTTTGAGAGGCTAAAATAGGTGATAATTCCCTAACTTAGCAGTGATATTTATGTCCAACCTATTAGATATTTCTAAGCGCCATGTCCGATTGTTAACTTTTACTAGTCTGGCTGTAGGGGTGGCGGTCTGTCCGGCGGCGGGTGCGGCGATCGCTGCCGGGGAAATTGTGGCGGTGGGGGCGGCTGTAGCTACGGGTATTGCGGGGATTGTGGCGGGGATTGCAGGCAGTCTTGTGGCAAATGAGTTAGTTGCCCATGAATTGAGTCAGCCTTCTCAGCAGATCAGTCATAGTCAAGAAAAAATTGCCAATGAAGATTTGATCAGGGCATCGGGGTTAGCGGTGGGATGGTTAATTGAAGCTACTGCCACGTCGGGGCGTTATCCACAAGAAGCGAAGAAGCTGAAAGATTTGGCTCTCTTTGCTGCCCAAAAATGGACAATGCTAATTTCGGTGAGTCGTGAGGGGAAGTTTGCTGAATTAGACCCTCTACAAGAAGAGGAGATCAATACTATTTTTGCTCACCAAGGCAAGGATTTTTTTGAGCAAACGGTTTTGAGCCTAGAAGATTGGCGGGTAATTCTGCGGAATGGTTTATGTCTTCCCAGTGGGATTAGTCTGGAAGCGCAAACCATTAATGATTTGGCGACAACTCTGCATACAAGATTTGCTAAGGCGCTGCGGGAGGTGTTGAAGGCGGATTTTGAGGAGGGGGGGAAGGCGTTTGCAGGGTTGACGCTTTCGATGTTGGGGGAAATGTTGTCCATTCTCCGGGCTGGTGCTCCGGTGGGAGATAATACGGCGGTTTTGCAAGGAATAACAGCAATTGAGGTGCTTCAGCAGCAACTTGACCAGAATAATCAGGATGGTTTTAAGCAGCTAGGAGAGGATATTGATTCGGGGTTTGAGGCGGTGATGGCAGCGCTGGGGATTCAGGAAAGCCAAATCCGAGATTTAGATAACTGGTTGCGGGGGGAATTGCAGCAAATTAGCCAGCAACTCACAGGAATTAAGGAAGATACAAGCGCCATCAGGACAACTGTGGAAGCTACCCAAGCAGATGCCACCTTCATTAAGGAAACGGTGGAAAATCTTCAAGCAGATATGCAGAATCTTCAGGAAATTTCTGAAGAAGCTCTGCGCCTGATGAAAGCACAGGAAAAATCTAGGGTTCAGACGGTTTCCCTTGTCCTTGATACTAATCCGGTTGCTGTTACCAATTGGCAGGGACGAGAGCAGGATTTGGCAACGGTGAATGGTTGGCTGGATGATGAGAATAGTAAGTTGGGGATAATTGTGGGCATTGGCGGGATGGGGAAATCTACCTTAGCGGCAAAGGTGTTTCATGATCGCACCGATGATTTTGTGGATAAGTTATGGATTGATCTAGGGCAGCGTCCGAAATTCCTGTTAGTCGCTAAGGGAATTATCGACAAGTTTGGCAAGCCTTCCCCGGAGCAATTGGAGCAAATAGAGAAGCTGGATGAGGCAAATCTGATCCAGGTGTTGATCAATGTTTTGGGACAGGAGCGATTTTTGTTGGTGTGGGACAATTTTGAGACGGTGGTGGAGGATGATGGCTATGGGCAGTTTTTGCAGCAATGGTTAGGGAAATGCCACAATTCAGAGATTTTAATAACTACTCAAGAGGTACTAAATTTGGGGCAGGAAAAACCCGATGAGCTGGCTTTGCAGGGGCTGACGGAGGAGGCGGGAGGGCAGTTGCTGGCAGATTTAAAAGTCGGGGGAAGTCGGCAAGAGTTAGAGGAGTTTAGCCACCGGGTGAATGGGCATCCGTTGACTTTGAGGGCAGTGGCGGGGCTATTGACCAATGAAATGGGGGATGGGGCAGATATAGGGGAGTTGGCTGGGTTGGGGCTGTTAGATCTGGGGCAGTTGCTGCCTCGGCTCCAGAAAACCCATCGGCAGGAAGTCTATCTGGTGGCGGTACTGGGGATCAGTTTTGGGCGGTTAGCACCGGAATTGCAACGGGTGTTGCTGGATTTGGTGGTGTTGCGGCGGAGCTTTGATGCTGGGGTAGCAGCGGCGATTTCTGGGGAGGTGGTGACCGATCGGGATTTGCAGGGGTTAGTAAAACGGGGCTTTTTGACTGTTGAGGAGAGGGGTAGTTATACTTTTCAGCCGTTTATTTTGGAATATCTCAAATATAAAGCCGGAGATTTAACCACCGCCCACCAGAAGGCAATTGATTTTTATCAAAGTCGCTTCAAGCCTCGTGCTGAGTGGCAAACTGTGGCGGATGTGCAGGAATATCTAGAAGTGTTCTATCATCTCTGCCAACTAGGAGAATACCCCGCCGCCTTTGATGTGATTCGCAATGGTGCTGGAGTTGATGATGTTAATGATTTCCTCAGCTTACAAGGCAACAACCAAATCCTCGTTGAACTCTACCAACAATTAATTCTCCATCTCACCGACCACCAAGACTGGCGATACCGTGCCTCCCTAACTTCTTTAGGCAATGCTTACTATTCCCTAGGACGCTACCAAGAGGCGATCGACAAGTACCAAGAATCTCTGAAAATTTTACGAGAGATTGGAGATAGACGGGGAGTAGCTGATTCTTTAGGCAATTTAGGTGCTGCTTACAGATCTCTAGGACGCTACCAAGAGGCGATCGACAAACACCAAGAATCTCTGGTA
>CALRPI020000067.1:0-26793 GCA_943370025.1 Phormidium lacuna HE10JO
TTGGTAGAGTGTACGAAAGTATTGGTCAACCACAGAGGGCATTGGAGTTTTATCAGCAAGCCCTACCCATCACAATAGAATTGAACGATCGCAGGAGGGAAGCCATCACCCTGAATGATATTGGTGATGCTTACGAGAGTATTGGTCAACCTCAGAGAGCATTAGAGTTTTATCAGCAAGCTCTACCCATCAGGAGAGAAGTAAATGATCGCAGAGGGGAAGCTGCCACCCTAAGTAGTATTGGTTTGGTGTACGTCAACATTGGTCAACCCCAGAGGGCATTGGAGTTTTATCAGCAAGCTCTAACCATCAGGAGAGAAGTGAACGATCGCTCCGGGGAAGCCAGAACCCTGACTAGTATTGGTGATGTGTACGACAGCATTGGTCAACCCCAGAGAGCCTTGGAGTTTTATCAGCAAGCCCTACCCATCACGAGAGAAGTGAACGATCGCGCTGGGGAAGCCAGCACCCTGAATAATATTGGTATAGTGTACGACAACATTGGTCAACCCCAGAGGGCATTGGAGTTTTATCAGCAATCTCTACCGATCAGGAGAGAAGTAAGCGATCACAGAGGGGAAGCAGCCACCTTGAATAATATTGGTATAGTGTACAACAGGATTGGTCAACCCCAGAGGGCATTGGAGTTTTATCAGCAAGCTCTACCCATCAGGAGAGAGGTGAACGATCGCGCCGGGGAAGCTGTCACCCTCTACAGCCTAGCCTATGCCCAACGCACCCTCAACAACCTCCCCGAAGCTCTGCAAAATATCCAAGCTGCTACCCAAATCCTCGAAACCATTCGCAGCAGCCTCATCGACCCCGATAACCGCACCGCCTACTTTGCCTCAGTGCAATACTACTACAAATTCCAAATTGACCTGTTGATGCAGCTACACCAACAAAACCCCACCCAAGGCTACAACATCCAAGCCTTCAACGTCACCGAGCGCTCCAAAGCCCGCACCCTCCTCGAACTCCTCACCGAATCCAGAGCCGATATCCGTACCGGAGTCGATCCCCAACTATTGCAACAAGAAAAAGATATCCAAATCCAACTCAATGCCCTTGATAAAAGGCAAGTTGAACTGATAAATCAGAAACAACGCCTAACTAATTCTATTCCTACCAACAGTCGTCCCTCCCCAGAACAAGCCGCCTCCTTAAGCAATATTGAAACCCAACTAACAGACCTGCAAACCCAACGACAAACCCTGCAAACCCAATTCCAAGAACTGCAAACAAAAATCCGCACCACCAGCCCCAAATACGCCGCCCTCAAATATCCCCAACCCCTGACCCTAGAACAGATACAACAACAAATCCTCGATGACAACACCCTGATCCTTTCCTACTCCCTAGGCAAAGACAAAAGCTACCTCTGGCTGATCAGCAAAACCGAGATGACCAGCTACGAACTGCCGAACCAAAAGATCATCGAAAACCTGATTAATGGTAATGATAAAGTTCGATCTCAAGTCACCAACCCCCTCACCAGCCGGAACACCTTTCTGAGTGAAACCTCCGGACTAGCAAACATTCTTCTCAAACCCATCCAAGAAAAGATTGGTAACAAGCGCCTAGCCATCATCGGTGATGGAGCATTGCAATACGTTCCCTTTGCAGCATTGCCCGATCCCAGAGCCGCCAATAATCAATACCAACCCCTGCTAGTCAATAACGAAATTATCTATCTCCCCTCCGCCTCCACCCTACAAACCATCCGCAACGAAACCCAAAACCGCCCCCCAGCCCCCAAAACCTTAGCCATCATCGCTGACCCAGTATTCACCGCCAACGACCCACGAGTTGGTGCCGCTTCTAGACCTGCCCCTAGCCCTACTGAATTATCCTTAGGTGCTCAAAACTTAGACAGAGCCGCCCGTAATGCCAGAGGCGACTGGACTCGACTCCCCGGTACTTTGCAAGAAGCCAACACCATCCTCAATTTAGTCCCAGAAAATAGCCGTCTAGCCTATTTTAATTTCGATGCCAACCGAGCCAATGCCCAGAGCGACCAGTTATCTCAATACCGGATCATCCATTGGGCAACCCACGGCTTTGCCAATCCCGACAAAGCCGAGCTATCAGGGATAGTCATGTCTCTGGTCAATGAAAGCGGTCAACCAAAAGATGGTTATCTATTGTTGGGAGATATTTTCAACCTCAGCTTTAATGCCGATCTCGTAGTTTTGAGCGCCTGTGAAACCGGCAAAGGAACCATCACTCAAGGGGAAGGATTGATTGGTCTAACACGGGGCTTAATGTATGCCGGAACTCCAAGGGTAGTAACTAGCCTTTGGGCAGTACCCGATGCAGAAACAGCAACCTTGATGGGCAAATTCTACGAAAAGATGCTGCAACAAAACCTCAAACCCGCCGAGGCACTCAGGGCTGCCCAGTTGGAGATGTTCCGCAGCAGAAGTTGGCAGCCCTACTTCTGGGCGGCTTTCACCCTCCAAGGCGAATGGCGGTAGACAGTTATCAGTTACTTGTGCTGAGCGAAGTCGAAGCATCAGTGAACAGTTACTTGTGCTGAGCGAAGTCGAAGCATCAGTGACGAGTTTGCGGTTTCAACTGCCAGATACTTTTAAGATATCCCCTTGGGCAAAGCTAGAAAGTGACCGACTAGGTAGAGAGAACCACAGAGAATAGTTAACTCTGGTTGCTCTAGAGATTTATCCAGCCCTGCATGAACATCAGGATACACCTGACAACTAGCCAAATCTGGGCAGACAGACTCAGCAATTTTGGCTAACTGCTCAGGAGCCGCCGAACTATGATCGGGCACCGGGACTAGGAAGAGTCGATCGCCCGGTTTGAGCAATGCCCGGAAAATATTCTCGTGATCCTTCGTACTTAAAATCCCCATCACCCAACTCACGGGTGGAATAGTCACGAGATCGTTATTATCTTCCCTCCGCAAAGCGGAGGAATTAACGGGTTGAGTAGCTAGGATATCGTTACTATCTTCCCTCCGCAAAGCGGAGGAATTAACGGGTTGAGTAGCTAGGATATCGTTACTATCTTCCCCCCGCAAAGCGGGGGAATTAACGGATTGAGTAGCTACACTATCCACATACTGACGGAGGGCGATCGCTGCTGCCGGATTATGCGCCCCATCGATGAGTAGCTTTTTGCCTTGATACTCCAGCCATTGCACCCTACCCCGCCATTGAGTTTTCGCCATCCCCGTTTCGATCGCCTCAAGGCTAATCTGCCAACCTTGGGCTTGGAGAATTTGGATCGTGGCGATCGCAATGGCTGAATTGGTTAGTTGAAATTCCCCCAACAAAGCTAAAGGATACTTAATTCCTTGATATTCTGCCCAATGATCGGGGAGCTGCCGTGCTGGTTCTACCCATGTGGTGGGGGATTGGCGATCGGTAACTTTTTCTAGAAATACCGCCTTTGCCTCTGGGGGAATTTGACCAATCACCGTCGGGCAATGGGGTTTAATAATTCCTGCCTTCTCAAAGGCAATTTTCCCCAACGTATCCCCCAACTGTTGGGTATGCTCAAGGCTCAAAGAAGTAATCACCGAAACCAAAGGCTGATCCACCACATTGGTCGCATCCAACCTGCCCCCCAAACCCACTTCAATGATGGCAATATCCACCTGAGCTTGAGCGAAATATAGCCAAGCAGCGGCGGTAATCACCTCAAACTGGGTTGGAGAATCAACTACATCTAAAGGGATGGCGGCTTGGACTTTTTGTAATACTTCGACTAAATCTTGATTAGCGATCGGGACTTGATCGATCGTAATCCGCTCATGCCAACTAACTAGATGGGGCGAAGTATACCGACCCACTCGATACCCCGCCGCCAACAGCACAGAAGTTAAATAAGCACACACCGACCCCTTGCCATTACTTCCTGCCACATGAATGATCGGCATTGCCAGATGGGGATGCCCCAAGTCTGCCAAGAGTTTCTGCATCCGCTCCAAGCCCAAATGCACCCCAAAGCGCTGCCAAGGTTGCAGAATTGAATCAATATCCATAGTGCCTCTAAAGTAATTTCCCCGCCTTCGGCGGGGAAATTACTATTCAATAACGCCTTTAAAGTGAGTTTCCCGCCGAAGGCGGGAAACTCACTACTTAATTTTCATACCATGTGCCAGCCAAAATACTTTTCACCGCTAGACCAATGCGATCGATATCTTCATCCAATAAAGGCGGCCAGATAATCCCCGCCCTCAGTCCTAAAATGAACGCCCTCCGGCTTTCGTAGGCGATGATATAGATAGAGGTGGCTACTTGGCGATCGATACTTTCGATCTCTTCTGCCTTCAGGTGTTCAAACACCATCTTCAGTGCTACCAAAATATTGGTCACCTGTCCCGGAATGGGGAGTTTGCCCTGTTGGAGACGAGAGATAAAAGATTCAGGAGTAATTTGATATTCTCGCCCTTGGGAGTGCAACAAAATATAGGCAGATTTATAATCCATTCAATATCCCTCCCAGAGAAAATAGGCTTCTGGAGATATGTAGTCATAGCTGGCAACCATCGGTTTCACCAAAGTTTTCTAGTGTAGAGGCGTAGCATTTGCGCCAGAGGTTTTTGGCTAACTATGAGGACTTTTTCGCAAATGCTACGCCCTTCTTGATTTAATGGCTGGTCGATCGCCCAAAATAGGGCAAAGCATTTGCTGCTGAGATTTGTGGTTAATTCTAAAATCATTGAGCAAATGCTTTGCCCCTACCCATAAAATCCAAATCCTTATTCTACAAGAGGAACTGGAACTATGCTGGTTGACCCATCAGCCAGAGCCAGTGGATGTGGGATTTGATGGCGGCGGTGAAACTAGGTAGGACATTATATTTCACGCCGTATTCCTCGCAGGTAGCTTGGACAATGGGCGCGATCGCCGGGTAATGGACATGACAAATGCCCGGAAATAGATGATGCTCTACTTGATAGTTCAAACCACCAATATACCAAGTCAACAGAGCATTGTGGGGCGCAAAATCCACGGTGGTTTCTAGTTGATGGACAGCCCAGTTATTGGTTAGCGGCTGGGAATTTTCTGGCAAACTCACAAACTCAGCTTCCGGCATACAATGGGCAGTCTGAAACACAAAACTCAGCCACAATCCCGCGATCGCACTGGCTCCCAAATAAGCAGTAAACACCTGCCAACCAGGATGGAAATAGCAGGGAATTACAAAAGCCAAGGTAAAGAAAGTTAGCTTGCCAGCAATTGTAACGATCAAATCTTTACCCTTTGGTCTAGGGATTTTGTATTCGCCAATGCTGCCGAGGAGGAGGTCTTTGAAATCACGGTAGAAGTGCCATGCTACTACCAATAGGCTGTAGAGGACTGGCAAATAGATATGTTGGAAACTATGAAACCAGTAGCGCTTTTGTTGGGGAGCTAGACGACATAATGCCCCCATATTAATATCGTGATCTACGCCACAAACGTTGGTATAGCTATGGTGGAGTAGGTTATGTTGCTGTTTCCAAAGGTAGGAACTGACCCCTAAAATATCTGCCCCGAATCCGCAGATTTGATTGATGATCGTGTTATCTGAGTAGGATTTGTGGTTGCCATCGTGCTGAATACTTAAGCCAATCCCTGCCATAGCCATACCCATAGAAAGAGTAAGAAGAGTTGCCAGCCACCAGGTCTGGGCAAAAAATACTAGCAAGACCCAAGAGACTAAGAACCAAGCGAAAATTACAAAGGTTTTTAGGTACATTTGGGGGGCATCCTTCGGCGATCGCCCCGTGGTCTCAAAATAATTATCTACACGCCGTTTCAACTCTTGATGGAAGTCATTGGTGCGATCGTACTTAACTTTAAGATGCTGGTTAGCTAAGGTAAATTGGCTAGATGGACTAACTAAGTTCTCGGCAGAATTCCGAGGGTCTAGGATCGGGTTGGGCTTGGTATTGGCTGTCACGCAGTTCTAATTCCTAAATTTTACTAAAATTTTACTAGTAGACCTGTTGCCTGCATACCTTTTCAGGGGGGATAAACTGTTTGCAGGAAAAGCCAACAAACAACTCAGGCAAAAGGTTTAACATACTTATGGACGTGCTTCTGGATCGGTTTATAAACTCGAAGTTTAAGACGCTCCACTATCTAGATTGACGACTATTAGCAGGTGAGCGTTCCCCAATAGGATCCCACAGTCCATATAACCCTTGCTATTGTCTCACGGAATTCGCTAAAATGCAGTAGCCCAAAATGACTAGCAGATTTTTCAGGACGACGACAGGAAACCCAAAGAAATTATCGTCTTCAGGAGACTAGAATATCTATGACTGAAACTTCAACCCCTGCATCATTTCTTACTGCTGATGAATCCGCTCAGGTGGATATAGCTCTACTGTCATCTAGCGAAAAGTTTTTAACTAGATTAACTATTTCTTCCCTCCGGGTTCTCCAACAAATAGGCAGGGATCAAGGAATAGCGATCGAAGACCTAACTCCCCAGCAGATTATTAGTTGGTTTGAGAATGACAGCAAAATCAAGAGAGAACAAGGAATTGAGGCGGCATTCCTGAAGTGGTAAATAAGTAGTGTGGTAGTGCCAAAGAAGGAAGAAATTCCCCAAATATCTTTATATTTTTAGGACTACCAAGTATAGCAATCCTAAATAGTTTCACCCGCCGAAGGCGGGTGAAACTATCTGTCAGAAGCAAGTTAATTTGGCAAGTGGTTAGCAAATGATTTAGGACTGCTATAGTAGATTGATTATTTTTTTCAGGAAATATCTATAAACTTGAAAACCCTCCCTATATTAATCTCCTAGGATAAATAATGGCTAGTAAAGCATTAATTGAACTGAAAAATATTTCTAAGTCCTTTGGGAATAACAAGATTTTAGATCAAACCAATTTAACGATTCATCGGGGAGATGCGGTGGCGATTATTGGTCCTTCTGGGACTGGGAAATCCACAATTCTCAGGATCATTGCCGGGTTGGAGGCTCCCGATGCTGGGGAAATTTATATTGACGGACAGAAACGCATCGGCTTAATTGATGATGCTCCAGACCCGATCGGCATTGGCATGGTTTTCCAGCAGTCGGCATTGTTTGATTCCTTAACTGTGGGGGAGAATGTAGGTTTTCTGCTCTATCAACATTCTCGGCTCAAGGAAGACCGGATCAAGCAATTAGTAGAGGAAAAACTAGATATGGTGGGCTTGCCGGGGGTTGCCAATTTGTATCCCTCGGAACTATCGGGCGGGATGCGGAAACGGGTTAGTTTTGCTAGGGCAATTATGGCTAACCCAGAGAGACAGCAGGATAACCCAGAGGTGATTCTCTACGATGAACCGACGGCGGGTTTAGACCCGATCGCTTCTACGGTGATTGAAAACCTAGTTCGTGATTTACAAGCCGCCAAGGCTGGGGGTAGTACCTATGTCATGGTCACCCACCAAGAAAGTACTATTCGCAATACTGCCGATCGGGTAGTATTTCTTTATCATGGTCAAGTCCAGTGGTCTGGAACCGTTGCTGAAGCGGATACGACAACCAATCCCCTCGTCCGGCAGTTTTTTAGTGGCAGCGTTCAGGGACCAATTCAAGTGGTGGGATAAGTTATGGCAGTTTGTGTAGAGGCGGCGATCGCCGCCTCTACACAAGCCCAAATTACACAAAAAGTTGCTGTATGAATAAATTAAGATTAGCTTGCTTGTCGGCGGTGATGTTTGGGTTGATCAATTCCTCGATCGCCCCAGCAATCTTACCGACCAATTTACCTAGCCCTCTCAACTACAAACCAGAGGCTTTGGCAAAAAGCAAAGGTGGTGGCGGCGGCAGTAGTGGTGGCAGGAGCCGGGGCGGGTCTTTTAGTGCGCCGCCCAAGTCTGCCCCCAAATCTGGGAACAGTTCGGATAGTCCCTCTAATTCCAATAACAACAACAATAATTCTAATAACAATAACAACAACAACCAGTATGCTCCCGGCTACCGAGCACCGGTGTATGTCAATCCTAATCCTGTGATTGTGACTAATGGCAGTAGCAGCAGTGATGACGGGGCTGGAGTTGTCATTCTCATAATTATTTTGTTGATTATCGGCGGTGGTTCGATCGCCCTGTTGATCTGGTGGCTGAGTAGCAGGGCACGAACGGGGAAAGGTTCAGCAACTAAGGAGTTGGGCAATGAGATAGTAACAGTGACTTGTCTGCAAATTGCCCTCCTTGCTCAAGCCAGAGAACTTCAATCTCGCCTGACCCAGTTAGCCTCGGAATCTGACCTGACTACTCCAGAAGGATTGACAGTCCAGCTACAGGAAACGGTGTTGGCGCTGCTCCGCACTCCAGAAAACTGGACTCATGGGCGATCGACCTCCCGCACTGCCCCCAATCTCAAGGAAGCAGAAGTTTTGTTTGAGCAAATGTCCATCACCGAGCGGCAGAAGTTTTCTGTGGAAACCTTGGTGAATGTGGGCGGAAAAATCCGTCGTCAGCAGGTGGAGCTAAGCTCGGAGCCGGATATTGCGGAATATATTGTCGTCACGCTCTTGGTGGGGACTGATGATGACCAGCCCCTCTTCCCAGAAATCCACACTGAAGAAGACCTGAAGGCAGCCCTAAATCGATTGGGGGCAATTTCTCCAGACTACCTAATGATTTTTGAACTCCTCTGGACACCAGCGGAGGAGAGCGATACCCTGACCTATGATCAGTTGTTGAGTAACTATACAGATATACGGCAGTTGGTTTAATCAATTAACAGTTGTCAGGAAATTTGCCCTCGATCGCCTAATCTCACCAAAGGTCGGGAATCTGATCCAACTCTCTTCTCAAAATCGAAGGTCTGAAGAAGATTCCCGACTTTTCTCCTCTCCTCTTGTACTACTGATACCAAATTAAAAAAAATGGTTTCACCATTTTTTTTATTTAACTCCCTACGCAGCAAGGTATTCAGAATCTCATTTGTATCAACTATTTGGCAAAATGGTATGAGAGGGAGATTAAGAATGGAAATGGCGGATAATTGCCTCGGCAAATTCCGAACATTTCAGCGCGGGAACTGGGGGTTCCATGAGTCTTGCCAGATCGTAGGTGACCTCCTTGTTGGCGATCGCCCCACTCACCCCCTGCTTGACTAAATCCGCCGCCTCTTGCCAGCCCATGTATTCCAACATCATCACCCCAGAGAGGATCAGAGAACCGGGATTGACGCGATCGAGTCCGGCGTGTTTCGGAGCAGTCCCATGAGTAGCTTCAAAGATGGCACAGGTATCGCCAATATTTGCCCCCGGTCCCATGCCCAAACCACCGACGATCGCGGCGGCGGCATCGGAGAGATAATCGCCATTCAGGTTCATGGTGGCAAGGATGGAATATTCATCGGGACGGGTTTGGATTTGTTGGAAGATGCTATCGGCAATGCGATCGTTCACCATGATCTTTGTTTTCCAAGCTCCATTGCCGTGGGATGACCAGATGGCATCCAGCACCGATTGGACTTCTTGAGTGATCAAAGCCTGTTTTTCGGGAGTTAGGGAATCATAACCGGGATCAATTAACCGAGCATTTTCAGCAATAGTTAAATCAGGGTTTTGCTCTTTATTGCCCAAAATCCATGATTCCCGCTCCGTCACACATTCAGCCCGGAACTCACTGGTGGCAACTTCATAGCCCCAATCCCGGAAAGCCCCTTCGGTGTATTTCATAATATTCCCCTTGTGGACAAGAGTAACTTGCTGCTTGGCTGGAGGTAATCTCAGGGCGTGTTGGATGGCGCGGCGGACTAAGCGCTGGGAGCCAGTTTTGCTAATGGGTTTGATGCCAATCCCTGCATCTAGGGGGATTTGCTTGTTTTTATGTTCTGGGGTGGCGGGGATTAATTCCTCGTTGAGAAACTTGATTAATCGATCTCCAATCTCGCTGCCCTGCCGCCATTCGATGCCTAGATAAATATCCTCGGTATTTTCTCGATAGATAATCACATCTAGTTTCTCTGGGGTTTTGTGGGGCGAAGGCGTGCCAATATAGTAACGGCAGGGACGGACGCAGGTGTAGAGGTCGTGGATTTGCCGGAGGGCAACGTTTAGCGATCGAATCCCGCCGCCAATGGGAGTGGTCAGAGGTCCTTTGATGGCGACACCAAATTCCCGAATTGCGGTCAGGGTATCTTCCGGCAAGTATTGGTAGGTTCCATACTGTTCACAAGCTTCATCCCCGGCATAGACCTTGAACCAAGAAACTTGCCGCTTGCCCCCGTAGGCGATCGCAATGGCACTGTCCAAAACTTTTTGGGTGGCGGGCCAGAGATCAATCCCCGTTCCATCGCCACGAATGAAGGGAATAATCGGATGATCGGGGACAATAGGGTTGCCATTAACAAAGGTGATGCGATCGCCAGTAGTCGGGGGAGTAATTTTTTCGTACATTGTTACTTGATTTTTACTAAGTTTTTTGCATAGTCAGGAATAGAACATGGATTATTATAATTTGAATCAGTTACAAGAAAGTATCGATCGTCACCCAGACCAATGGCGACCTTTGGTATTTACCAATGGTTGCTTTGATCTGTTACACGTCGGTCATGTCCGGTATTTGCAAGCAGCGAGAAAACTGGGGCAGGCATTAATTGTCGGCGTAAATAGCGATCGATCTGTCCAGACTATTAAACCCCCCCAACCCGGCAAGCCCCCCCGCCCGATCGTCCCCGAACTCCAAAGGGCAGAAGTTCTAGCAGCCCTGAAGTCTGTGGATGGGGTAATTATTTTTCAGGAAGCCACAGCCGATCGCCTCCTAGCTACCCTGAAACCAGAAATCTATGCCAAAGGCGGTGACTATACCGAAGAGACTTTACCAGAAACCCCCACAGTCAGAGCTTACGGTGGTAAGATCCATTTGATCAAGGTAGAAATCCCCACTTCCACTACCGGAATTATTGAGTTGATCCGTAATTCTAGTTGATTTTTTGGTACTACTAAAGAAGTCAGGATTTCCCCGTAGCGCAGGGGAAATCCTGACCCCAATATCCTGACATTGTTAGGACTACCGATTTTTTAGATAGAAATTAATTTTATGAGTAACTTAAGCAGCGACACTGATGATCATCATCCTCCAACAGAGGGAGAATTTATTGAGCTATATAATCAATTCATCGCCGCTAATGAAAAGAAACAACTGCAATTAATTCCCGACTTGGTAGCTCAGGGAGAAACAGGGCTGGAAGTATTAATGAAGTTTTTGCATCAAGTTGGGACTACGCCCAAAATCATTCATGGATGTGTTTATCAAGCCCTTTTAGCCTCAGAAATTTCTGGGGTACAGGACTTTTTGAAAACTCATTTTCCTACGGGTATCTTGCCGCTTCAATCTGCCCAAGGAATTGACTATACTCAACTCCAACAATTATTAGCCAAGCAGGATTTTCTAGAAAGCGATCGCCTAACTGTGCAGAAACTTTGCGAATTGGCGGGATTGGCGGCGGTGAAAAGAAAATGGCTCTATTTCACAGAAGTCGATAGTTTGCCAGTAGTGGACTTGCAAACTATTAACAGCCTGTGGTTGTTGCACTCCCAAGGCAAGTTTGGATTTTCTGTCCAACGGGAATTGTGGTTAGCCTTTAACCAAGATTTTATTAAGCTCTGGACGGCGATTGGTTGGAAATCAGGAAATGATTGGACAAGATATCCCCAGCAATTTACTTGGAGCTTAAATGCCCCCAAGGGACATCTGCCCTTATCCAACCAGTTACGGGGAGTCCAAGTAATCAAAGCAATCCTTTCTCACCCAGCTTGGAATTGAGGGTTAGTCATACTTGGAAATTTTTGTGGGCTTCGACTACGCTCAGCCTGCAAGAACGTCCAGAAGCTTAGATAATTCGTTGACACTGCATCAGTCCTACAAGAATCAGGCAATTTTTCAGCCGGATATATCCGCCGACGTGTCTGTATTACCAGCTTCTAACTTCTTCAGAATTTTGGGTTTGAGTTTTTCAAATTCCTGCATCAGAAATTTCTTACTCTTCTGGGGTTGGGGTGGGGCATGGAAACCTTCACTATTGCGAGTCCAGTCCTTGAGGAGCTGACACTGGGCTGGTTTAATTGTCGATTTCATGACATTGATACAGGGTTGGGTATCTTCGATCGCAAAAAAGAGAATCCGATAGTTACCCCGCTCCCCCAGCATCGCGGTAGTTTGGATGCCAATAGTTGTTTTTAGGTCTAGATAGCAGGGTAACCAGCGGATACCGTAGAGGGGGTTATAGAGGGCTGTAATCCATAGCACCATCGGGTGAGGCGAAGGCAGAAACAAAAATTGATTGTAGCGGGTACTAGATTGGCGATTTTTAATATCTTGGCGATCGAGCATTACCCAAAGAGTAGGGGCAGTTTCATGCCTAGTCTTCAGCACATGGGGGAAGACTATTTTGGCTTTGGGCTTATCCTTGGGCCAGGTAGCGAGGCGACAAGCTTCATCTAAATCATTAACCTGAGTTTCTTTGGAGTTAGCACTAGAAATAGGGATGGTAGATAAAGCTGCACCAATCCGATCTCCTAGGCTTCTACTATTGCCAAATCGATCCTCTAGAGGCTTAATCGCCGCAATAATTTCTTCTACATTCTGAGGACGGTTGTTAGCCTGTTTCTCTAGACAAGCCATGATTAAAGACTCTAAGGCTTTAGGGATTTTTAGGCTGGAACTGACAGATTCAAAAGTGCGAGGATGTTGTTCATGGTGAGCTTTGTACCAGCCCCCAAAGGTGTGGGTTTCTGGCATGATGGGCATAGTTCCCGTTAACATCTCAAACATCATAATGCCCAAGCTATAGATATCTGCACAGTTATTTAGCTCTTCTTTCCCCTCCATCTGCTCTGGAGAACAATAGGAAAGGGTACCCATGAAGGAATGAGTCTGCTCTCCATCAGATTGCATTAATTTGGCAATGCCAAAGTCTAAAATTTTAACTAATTCCCCTAGGGAAGGGTCTTGGAGGACCAAAATATTGCTGGGTTTAATATCTCGATGAATAATCGGGATCAAAGAGCCATCTACAGGGATGCCTCGATGGGCGCATTGAAGACCCAAACAAATTTGCCGAGTCACTCCTAAAAATCTACCCAGCGGCATGGTCTGGGGGCGGATGACTTCGCTGAGAGATTCTCCTTGGAGGAATTCCATGACATAAAAAGGAATATCACTGTCATCCACGCCGTAGTCTCTAACTTGAACAATGTGAATACTTTTTTCACCTAGGAGGGCGCAGATGGTGGCTTCTTGCTCGAAGCGATCGCGCATTTTACTGTTCAGTAGAGCTTGAGAAAGAAACTTCACGGCTACAGTGACACCACCAAGCAGGCGGTCTTTTGCCAGGTAAACCCTACCCATAGCTCCCTTCCCTACCAATTCTTGAAGATGGTAGCGGTTGGCAAGTAAGCGTCCGGTATTGGGATCATTTGATGACATAATTCAATATTCAGGAGAGGGGGAAGATTAGCCTAGAACCGACAAATTAGTGGCAGGATATCTTTTAGTTTACTTGATTAATTTATTTAGGCTTTATTTAGGATGCTGATATTTATAACGGATTCAGCAAGAGACTCCGCTATATTAGCTAGATTTCTTCAGGTATGCCGCTCCATGGTTACTTCCATCGTACTGGTTAAGTAATGACCAGCCATGATGGAACTGGATAAATGATAGGTATTATGATCTAGTTGCTGGCTAACTTCAAAGCCAGTTCGTCTCTGTTTGTCTCCTAAAACCCAGTAGCGCTGGACGATCGACTTTATGGCAATCCAGCCTTCTCCTTCCACTCGCCCCAGTTCACTATGCTGGAGGACGAAGGTGTACTGACGTTCATTGTCTAGCCGACCCCGATATTGTAGAGAAATATCTGAGCGATCACTGTCTGGGAATACTAATTTTGTTACCATAGTAAACCAGTTTTCCCGACTCCACGCCACTATAGTTTTGCCTTCTATTGGAATTACTGTCTGGTCTCGCTCTAGCCAATGTCCAGATAAAGACCATTTTCCTGACTCCATTAAAAAGGTGTGTTCCATTTCCCACCCCTCCCTAGGTTTCCACCCGGTTCTGGAATCCCCTCTTGGGGTTATATATTTCTCCTAGCAGGACAGAACCCTGCGCCCCTGTAACTTGAGGTAGATTGCCGGGAATCTCCTGATGTCGCCAGTAAGCTAAAACAGCAAAGGAGATGGCTTCTTTGAAATCTGCACTAAGTCCAAATTCATCCGTAGTTAATACCTCTGCCTGATCTAAATTTACCCTTAAACGTTCTCGCAAGTAAAGGTTTCTGCTGCCGCCGCCACATAATAAGATTTGTTGGGGGGGTCTGGGCAAGAATTGGCGGTAACTATCGGCGATCGCCGCCACCGTCAGTTCGGTGAGAGTGGCGAGGGTATCCGCTTCGCTTAATCCATAAACAGCGGCATCCTGCAAACATTGCTCTAAATAGTCTCGGCTAAATAATTCTCGCCCGGTGGATTTGGGGGGCGGTTGGTGAAAGAAATCGGCGGTGAGCCACTGCTGGACTAAGGGCTGGCAGATCTGCCCGGTGGCTGCCCAAGCTCCGCTAGCATCGTAGGTCTGCTGCCCATGGGTAAATTTAGCTACTGCCATATCTAAGAGGGCATTGCCGGGACCTGTATCCCAGCCGGTGATTTTTTCTAACCAATGGTCACTGAGCGGAGTCGAAGTGTGGGGATTCTTCTTGGCAGGAATGTAGGTGAGATTGCCAATGCCACCAATGTTTTGAATGGCGCGATCGCATTCTTGGTCTGCTAAGAGACAAACATCAATCTTGGAAACTAGAGGTGCTCCCTGCCCTCCAGCCGCAATATCCGCCGCCCGAAAGTTATTAATAGTAGTAATTCCCGTGCGATCGGCAATCAAAGCCCCTCGCCCCAATTGCAAGCTATAGCCTAGACTCTGGGATGGAGGCAGATGATAGACGGTCTGACCATGGGAACCGATCAGTGTTGCTTTGGGTTGGTTTTGCTGGATTTGTTGGGCAGCGTGGACAAAAGCATGGGCGATCGCCTCATCAAGGGCAGCAAATTCCGCCATGGTCAAGGCTTTCCCGGCAATTACAGCCAAAATCTCCTCTCGCAGTACCTCTGGATAACTATAGGTCTCCCCAGCCAAAAGCTGGATTTTTAGATCCGCTTCCCCCCCAGAAATCTCCACCAAAGCCGCATCAATGCCATCCACTGAAGTGCCACTAATTAGACCAATAACTAACATATGCTTTGATATTTTTGTGCCAATGTATTTTACAAACTATAATTTTTCGTACCCACAGGGTACGAAAAATTATTTAATTACTTTGTGCCGAAGAGCCGATCGCCTGCATCTCCCATGCCGGGAATAATATAGCCGTGCTGATCCAAACCCTGATCTACGGCGGCGGTATAAATGGGGACATCAGGATGAATATCATGGAAATAGGCAATACCTTCAGGGGCAGCTAAGAGACAGACAAACTTGAGAGACTTTGGCGCAGCTTCCTTGAGGCGATCGATCGCCGCCACCGCCGAGTGCCCAGAGGCTAACATCGGATCCACCACTAACATCTCCCGCTCCTGCACATCCTTAGGGAGTTTCAAATAATATTCCACCACCATCAGGGTTGTGGGTTCTCGGTACAAGCCAATATGCCCGACTTTAGCCGTGGGAATCAACTCCAACATCCCCTCTAGTAAACCTTGACCCGCCCGCATAATCGGCACAATTACCATATTTTTCTCGGTGCCAACCATCGGGGCATTCATTTCTGCCAAAGGAGTCTGAATTAGTTCATAACGCAGAGGTAAATCCCTAGTTACTTCGTAGGCCAGGAGCATGGCAATTTCCTTGAGGAGTCTGCGGAAATCTTGGGTGTGGGTGGTTTTCTGACGAATTAGGGTTAGTTTATGTTGAACTAGGGGATGGTTAACTATATGCAGTAGGGGTTTGAGTCCTGATGACTGCGCCTCTGGTTGATTACTCATAATGGGTGGAGAATCTCATAACTTTAATGATAGGGTTTACCTTCATGGTCAGGGGCGCAAGGCCTTGCGCCCCTACTAAGTCTTTGCTGTTTACACAAATATTGAAGGATTTTGCCCATTGATTACTCTTAAGAGTATTACTCTAGCCCAAAAAGTCGCCGATTATTTCTGCTACTCCCAACTCCACTAAGGGCAGGGCTAATAACGTTACCGTAGTCTCAGGGTTCAGGACTTGTGACTCTTGGTAAATATTCCCCAGGGGATGGCGATAAACTTCTAGGCATTGGTCACGGGTATTGACTAGCCATACTTCTTGGATGCCACTGGCAGCGTAGAGAGGAATTTTAATTTGCCGATTGACCTCTAGGGTTGTATTGGCCACCTCTACCAACAATAAAATATCCTCTACTTGGGGATGCCCAGCAGCGTAGAAATCTGCACGGGGACGGAGGAGGGCTAGGTCTGGCTGGGGTTCAGAGTAGTCATCTAACATTACTGGGTCTTGAACCCCAATCAAAACTTGATTTCCAAATTTTTGAGCAAACAAGTAATTTAACCGTTTGACATGGGCGGCGTGCAAGCTACTAATGGGGGACATCTGAATAATTTCTCCTTGGATTAGCTCCACGCGATCGCCCGGCTTGAGAATCCCCACTTCTTGCAAACAATAATATTCTTGACGCTTAAATTTATGGCGAACTAGTTCTGCAACCATACAGCCTCCCTATTGCTAACCAAGAAATCAAACCAACGTTATCACCATCCTAAAGGATTTCACCCATCGAAGATGGCTGAAATCATCACTTTTTTAATGCCACCTGTGAAATTTGCTTGGCAGTCTCGGTTTGCTCTGGACTAAATCCGGCTTCGGGCAGGTAATTGAGAAACTCTCGATCGCCGTAGCGTCCATCAAGGGCGATTGCTTTTTGGAATGCCTCGACAGCTTGGGGGCGGTTATCTGGCCAATGGGCGATCGCTAGGGCAATTAAGGGATGGGGGTTGGTTGGTTCTAGCTTACTAGCCTCGATCGCATTGCTAATTGCCCACTCATCCTGCCCCAAGCGTTCCATGGTTAGACTCAGGTTATAGTAGGCAATTTCGTTATTCGGCTTCAGGGCGATCGCCCAACTATGGGCTGCCACAGCCTCTGATAATCTGCCACTGACTAGATGCACAATTCCCAAGGCATTGAGGTTAGGCACATCAAAGGGCTGGCGATAGAAATTCTCCGTCAGGGTTTGGGCAGCGGCGGCTGACTGCCCAGCACGGTGTTGAGTCCAGCCGAGGATCACCCTGCCAGAGATATTCTTGGGTTCTAGGTCTACTGCTTTTTGCAGGGCGGCGATCGCCTCTGGATATTTTTCCTGCTGTCGATAGGCCAAACCTTGAACACGATACTCTTCTGCCGTCATTGCCCATCCCGCTCTAGGGATTAAAATAGCATTGACGTTACTCAGTAATAAGCCTATTGCTAAAGCAATACCTAGTCTCCGCTTCATAAATTCTCTACCCCTCTTAAGCTTGCTGTAGTCTAGGTAAGACTTTACCCGCTGCCATTAGCAAATGCTATAGCTGTTGCCAAGCAGGTTATGTTGTGGGAATCCCTGCTTCGCGGGGATTCCCACAACATAAATCATAGTAAACACCTTAGCGGTTGCCATAACATTATTGTCTCGCTTATAAATCGATTATGCCGCAGAATAGTCACTAGAAGAATAGGTTCCAAAATCCTAGGATTCTGAGAGAAAGGATAGAGAGAATGCTTGCAAAAGCATAGCCAACCATAGTAATATGGCTTACTATTTGTTATGGAAAATAATCTCCTTGGCTTTTCAACTATGCCTCTAGAGGCATTGTCATGCAACAACTGAAATTTATACTCAATAAGATTAGGATGCCCCAACCAACCCAATCCGCCATCATGGTTATCGGCGGTGCTGAAGATAAAGTTCATGGCAGGTTAATCCTGCATAATTTCTTTCATCGTGCTGGTGATCAAGATGCCAAGATTGCAATTATTCCATCCGCATCTAGAGAACCTGTGGTAATTGGCGATCGCTACACCAATATCTTTAAAGAGATGGGAGCCAAGGAAATTCGGGTTCTAGATATCCGCGATCGCGCCCAAGGAGAAGATGCTAGTTTTATTGCCTACTTAGAAGATTGCACCGGTGTGTTTCTCACCGGGGGCGATCAATTGCGTCTGTGTGGATTACTTGCGGAAACTCCCCTGATGGAGATACTCCGCCGCCGGGTGCGTTTAGGTGAATTAACCCTAGCAGGAACTAGTGCCGGGGCAGCCATTATGGGTTATCACATGATTGCTGGTGGGGGCAGTGGCGAATCGCCTAATCGAGCCTTAGTAGATCGAGCCATGGGCTTAGGTATTATTCCTGAAGTAATAGTCGATCAGCATTTTCATAACCGGAATCGTATGGGCAGGTTAATGAGCGCGATCGCCGCCCACCCAGAACTATTGGGTCTGGGCATTGATGAAGATACCTGCGCCTTAGTCGAGCGCAGCGGGGTGATGGAAGTACTAGGTAAAGGGACAGTTACAGTTATCGATCCCAGCGGCATGTCCTACACTAACCATGAAGGCACCGAGGCAACGGAGCCGTTGAGTCTGCATAACCTGCGAGTGCATATCCTCGGTCAGGGCGATCGCTACCATATCTACAAGCGCCATGTCTTGCCCTCCAATGCCAATCTCCTTGGCTAGAGAGGTGCTGACGGTATTTCCTTGACCCTAGGCAAACTGTTCATTGGTAACAGTTTGCTAGCACTCCAAGCAAGACACTAATTAAATATCTAAGATTACTATTAACTATTATCAAGCCCAGACTAATTTATGAAAATTCTCAAAATCCAGACGTTACGCGGCCCCAACTACTGGAGTATTAGGAGACAGAAACTAGTAGTCATGCGTCTTGATTTGGAAGATTTAAAAAATAAAACCTCACGCCAAATTCCCGGTTTTTATGAAGGGTTACTGCAAACCCTCCCTAGTCTAGAAGCACATTTTTGTTCTCCCGGAGTCCGGGGCGGCTTTTTGAGTCGGGTGGCTGAAGGTACCATGATGGGTCATATCATTGAGCATGTTGCCCTAGAACTGCAAGAATTAGCCGGAATGCCGGTGGGTTTTGGGCGCACCAGAGAAACTAAAACCGATGGCATTTATCAAGTCGTAATTGAATATCAAGAAGAACAGGCGGGGCGTTATGCAGCCCGAGCCGCTGTCCGCCTCTGTCGGAGCATTGTGGATACTGGCAGCTATCCCACGAAGGAGCTAGCTCAAGATATCATCGATTTACAAGAGATCGCCAGAGATGCTGCCCTAGGCCCCAGTACAGAAACCATTGTTAAAGAGGCAGAACTCCGAGGAATTCCGTGGTCACAGCTATCGGCACGGGCGATGATTCAATTGGGCTACGGGGCTTGCCAAAAGCGGGTGCAAGCCACTTTGAGTGATCATTCTGGGATTTTGGCTGTGGAGTTGGCTTGTGATAAGGAAGGGACAAAGCAGATTTTGCGGGATGCCGGGGTGCCCGTGCCACGGGGGGCGGTAATCCAGTATTTAGAAGACCTCCAAGGGGCGATCGATGAGGTGGGAGGCTACCCGATCGTGATCAAACCCTTGGATGGGAATCATGGCCGGGGGATTACCATTGATATCAATAACTATGCCGATGCTGAAACTGCCTACGATATGGCTAAGAATGTTTCTAAATCAGTGATTGTGGAACGTTTCTACCAAGGTCGCGACCATCGAGTTTTGGTGATCAATGGCAAATTGGTAGCAGTGGCGGAAAGAATTCCGGCGCGGGTGGTAGGAGATGGCAAATCTACGATTTCTGAGTTGGTGGAAGAAATCAACCAAGACCCCAACCGTGGTGAGGGTCATGATAATGTTTTGACCAAAATTGCCCTCGATCGCGCCAGTATTTCTCGCCTCGAAAAGCAAGGCTATGGCTTAGATACAATTTTGCCCGAAGGGGAAGTGGCTTATTTGCGGGCAACAGCCAACCTCAGCACGGGGGGAATTGCGGTCGATCGCACCGATGATATCCATCCCGAAAATATTTGGTTAGCGCAACGGGTATCGAAGATCATTGGTCTAGATATCATGGGCATTGATGTGGTCACCCCAGATATTACGAAACCCTTGCGAGAAGTAGATGGGGTGGTGGTGGAGGTGAATGCTGCCCCCGGATTTCGGATGCACACCGCCCCCAGTGAAGGCAAGCCCCGGAATGTGGCTGCTCCCTTATTGGATATGCTCTTTCCCGCCGGGCAACCCTGCCGAATTCCGATTATTTCCATTACTGGCACGAACGGGAAAACCACCACTACCCGTTTGATTGCCCACATTTACCGCCAGACTAAACTGGTCACGGGCTACACCACCACCGATGGCATTTATATTGACGATCACCTCGTGGAAGCTGGAGACAATACAGGACCCCAGAGTGCCCAAGTAATTCTCCGAGACCCGACAGTGCAGGTGGCGGTTCTGGAAACTGCGAGGGGCGGGATTCTCCGAGCGGGTTTATCGTTTGCGGCTTGTGATGTGGGGGTTGTCTTGAATGTGGCGGCGGATCATCTCGGTTTGGG
Organism: Phormidium lacuna HE10JO; assembly: GCA_943370025.1. Lineage (GTDB taxonomy): Bacteria > Cyanobacteriota > Cyanobacteriia > Cyanobacteriales > JAAUUE01 > JAAUUE01. The sequence continues at coordinate 20,561 of CALRPI020000067.1, forward strand.
GGATATTAATACGATCGACCAGATGGCGCACCTCAAGAGCGTGGTGGCAGAGGCAGTGGCGGTGGATGGCTATGCAGTGCTGAATGCCGATGACCCAATGGTGGTAGCAATGGCAGAACGAGTCCAGGGAAAAATAGCTTATTTTTCGATGATGGCCGATTCTCCACTAATTCACAGCCATGTGAGTGGTGGTGGCATAGCTACGGTTTATGAGGAAGGGGCAATTGTGATTTACCAAGGCAGCGAGCGAATTTCTGTTGCTCAAGCAGAAGATGTGCCGGTGACCATGAAGGGGATGGCTCCTTTCCAAATCGCCAATGCCCTAGCCGCCACCTTGGCAGCCTACGTTCAGGGTGTGGATTTGGCGGCTATTCGCTTGGGGTTGACCACTTTTAAGGCTTCTGTGGAGCAAACTCCGGGGCGGATGAATTTGTTTGAAATTCAGGACTACCATGTATTGATTGACTATGCCCACAACTCAGCTAGCTATGAGGCTTTGGGCGGTTTTATCCGGAATTGGCAAGGGGAGAAATTTGGAGTAGTAGGGGGGCCTGGCGATCGCCGAGATGAGGATTTAATCAATCTAGGTAAGCTATCGGCGGGGATATTCGATCGGATTATTGTCAAGGAAGATGATGATAAGCGGGGCAGAGCTGATGGGGAGGTGGCGAAGTTGATCTGTAGTGGGATTAACGAAGCTAACCCCAAGATGAGGTACGAAACCATCCTTCAGGAAACCGATGCGATCGCCAAAGCCCTGAGCCAAGCTAGTCCGGGTTGTTTAATAGTTTTCCTCCCAGAAACCGTCTCTAGGGCAATTAAGCTAATCACAGACTACAGTTCCAGCAATTCTGGTTGAAAATTCTCTAACTAAAGTTTTTTAGATCGATCGCTCAAATATATAAACTTGCCTTAGATGTTAAGCTCTAGGAGTGACGAAATAACAAGTCGTTGGAACCGACATGTAACAACTTTTTGTTAACCGCTGAGTGTAGCGAATGCGGTTCAACTCAAACGTAATTACGCCGCTGATCGGCTCAGAGGATATCGCTCAATGGTCAGTATTGCTTTGCTTGGCATCCCTCATGACGGCAATTCCTCCTTCATGAAAGGAGCCTCTGAAGCACCCACCCACATTCGGACTGAACTTCACTGTGATGCCTATAGTCTATGGACAGAAACAGGCATAGACCTTAGTCTACCGGAGAGGCTGATCGACAATGGAGACATTCAGTTCAATGACTCGCTAGACGATTGGGATGCGATCGAACGGGAGGTTGGCCGCATTCTTGACAAAGGCACCCCATTGATCTCCCTGGGCGGAGATCATGCAATCACGCATCCAATCATGCGCGCGGTTAGAAAGAGACATCCAAAACTCACGATACTTCATATCGACGCTCATCCGGATATCTATCACAACTTCCAGAACAATCCTCGCTCCCACGCGTCGCCCTTCGCGAGAATCATGGAAGAAAAGCTTGCTGACCGCCTCATTCAGCTAGGTATTCGCGCAATCAACGACCATCAGCGGGATCAGCTTGAGCGATTCGGTGTCGAATATATTGAAGCAAGCAATTGCTCGCAAGAACTGAAACTAAATTTGCAAACGCCCACGTATCTATCGATAGACATCGATGCTTTAGACCCCGCTTATGCACCCGGCGTTTCGCATCGAGAACCCGGTGGTTTGTCGACACGCCAAGTTATTGACCTCATCCACAAAATTGACCAACCCATCGTCGCAGCAGACATCGTGGAATACAACCCGCGATGTGACATATCAAATATGACAGCCTTGGTAGCAGCCAAGCTATTGAAAGAAATCGGTGGAATGATGATCAAGACTCAGGCGTTAGACTGAAAAAGTAAGCAGAGTTTTAAGAAATTCCTTAAGCTTGAGTATATTTACTGTGAAAGCCCTAAAGTACCTTTATTTATAAGCTTTACAGCAGTTTGAGAGTGGGTGGCTACAGCCACCCACTCTCAAACCCAACATGGATTAGGACTTGCAATATTTATTGTGTGTCTCATTTGAACGCAAAGTGCTGTAAGACTGGCAACAGTGGCTTTGAGCAGATCTTTGGCATGAATGTGTTTGCTATATTTTCACAAATTACAAAATATTGTATTCGATGCGTTGAAAATCTCGTTCTACTTCTGCCCAGAGTGCTCGGTTGTGGGGATCGGTGCGGAGGGCTTTTTTGAGATAGATGCGGGCTTTTTCTAGCTGTCCAGCGCTGACCAGATAGCGCCCCCAGCGTTGGTAGGCGATCGCCTGCCATTGTTTCACTTCCAGATCATTGGGTAGTCGTTCTGCCAAACCCTCCACCAAAACCACCGCCCTCGCAAACCTTTGTTCCTTAAGCATCGACTGCAATTGCTGATAAGACTGGGATTTAAGCTGCTTCTCTACTTCTGATAAACGCCCTGTAGCAGCAGGCGGCTTTTTAGTTACCGTAGTTTGGGGTTGGGGTTTGCGGGAATTGGTGGCGGTTTTGGCAGGGGGTTTAGTGATGTCTTTGGGTTTGCCAGAGGCAGCCGAGGCAGCCGGATTCTCCTCCTGTTGTTTCACCACTTCCAGCAGAAATTGATAAGCCTCATTAATTGCAATAAACTTTGCCTGCGCTTGAGCATCCCCCGGATTCACATCAGGATGATATTTTCTCGCTAAACGTCGATAGGAAGATTTGATCTCTGCGATCGATGCCCCTTCCTTTAGATTTAGTAAACCATAGCATTCTGCTTGATTCATCGTTTATTGTTAATCAGTAATCCTCAAAATTCTTGGCTATGGTGACTTAAACTCCCTTGGGTTCCCTCCTACCCTAACGGGAAGGCAAAGCCAGCTAAATGGGTGCTATTCTCTTACCTGTGATTAGGATATCTATTTTTTAAAGAGAGCAATTTAAAGAGAGCTATTTATTTATACATTACTTTCTTTCTCAAGAGTAGTAATACTCTCTGCCCCTTTTTTTGGATTAAGACTATTCTTACCCCCCTTTTGAAGGGGGGCAGAGGGAATCCTCTAGCTAGATTCTTTCTTCAATTACGCTATCAATTAATCCATATTCTTTTGCCTCTTGAGCTGAGAGAAAGAAGTCGCGATCCATATCTTTTTCGATTTTCTCGATCGGGTTCCCCGTATTTTTGGCATAAATACCATTCAATTGATGACGAATCCGCAGAATTTCCTTGGCTTCGATCTCAATATCTGTCGCCTGTCCCCTAGCCCCACCGGAAGGTTGGTGGATCATGATTCGGGAGTGGGGCAGTGCCAACCGTTTCCCCTTCGTCCCCGCCGCCAACAGGAAAGACCCCATAGAAGCCGCCAAACCCACGCAGATCGTTACCACATCACATTTGATATACTGCATCGTGTCAAAAATTGCCATCCCCGCTGTCACAGAACCACCGGGGGAGTTGATGTAGAGATAAATTGGCTTAGTGGGGTCATCAGAATCGAGGTATAGCATCGAAGCAACAAGGCTGTTGGCAATCCCATCGGTGACTTCCTGCCCTAAGAAAAGAATCCGCTCTTGACTGAGACGGGTATAGATACTAATCCATTGTTCATAAGCACTACCGGGGAGGCGGTAGGGAACCTTGGGAACACCAATAGGCATGATTTTTATTCCTTGTAATTAACTTGTAGTTGATAGTTAGGTGATAGTTGTAGAGCTAACACAAATTTTGCCATAAACCATTGGTAGGGGGGCAAGGCTTTGCGCCCTGCTATCTAACCAACACCTGCTAGAGCTTTGGGAAGGTCTTTGCGGCTTTCGAGGACGCGATCGATAATTCCGTATTCCTTTGCTTCGGCTGGAGTGAGGTAAAACATTCGATCCATATCTTTGACAATTTTCTCAACGGGCTGCCCAGTATTCTTCGAGAGGATTTCTAGCATGGCTGTGCGATTAGCAATTACTTCCTTTGCCCGAATTTGGATATCTGTGGCTTGTCCTCGCGCACCGCTCTTGGCTTGATTAAGCACAATATTGGCGTGGGGTAAACTGGCTCTAAAACCTTTAGTTCCGGCTGAGAGGATCATCGCCGCAGTGCCCATAGCTTGCCCAATGCAGATGGTGTGGATGGGGGGTTTGATGTAGTTCATGGTGTCACAGATGGCAAAAGCTTCGGTTTCAAATCCGATCGCCTGGCCGTCATACCAAGAAGTTCCCGTGGAGTTGATATAAAAGAAAATCGGTTTCTCAGGATCATCAAACTGCAAGTACAGCAACTGGGCAATAATTAACTCAGTCACATCTATCCCTACCTGTCGTTTCACATCATCATCAGAAAATAGGGGTAGTCCTAGATAGACGATTCGTTCCTTGAGCAGCAAGGATTCTAAGTCCGGTGGGGGAGTCCGGTAGTAAGCATCCCCAGTATAATAAGATGTTTGGACTGCTTTGATGGTCATGGAGTTGCCGCTAGTAATAATAGCTTGATCTTTTGTCTATACTAGCGTGTTTAAGACGTGTTTGGGGCTAGAACGGTATCTACAGCCTACAAGAATTATCTAGAACTACCAATAGAGTTACCAGATTCGACTCATTTCTAAAATAAAGCCCGGCAGGATATTTTCTCCTGATAAATTCTGTGGGGCGATCAGTACTTCCTTGGGTTGCCCCGATCGACAAATCTCGACTCGCTTGGTTTGTCTCTGGATCAACCAGCCCAATTTCACCCCATTTTCTTGAAAATCTTACATTTTTACCTGATACCAAAGTAAAAAATGGTTTCACCATTTTTTACTTTAAATCCCTCCGCAGCAAGTTATTCAGAATATCATTTGTATCAACTATTTGGCAAAATGGTACTAGCTACCAGCAATTCTCATTATGGAAAAAGGAAGTAAGCAGGTATGCTAACTGACATTAAGAAAGAGATAACAAAGTAAGTGAAACAGCTAGGTTCGTTTGACAGTATTATCAGAGACTTTCGCCAAATACTAGAATCATTGCCAGATAAAAGAACAGGCAAGAATATCCGCTATGGCATAGAAGACGCGGCTCTCAGTGCATTCAGCATCTTCTTCACCCAAACACCGTCATTTCTAGCGTACCAAAGGACAATGGAGAAAGCCAAAGGACGTAGTAACGCCCAAAGTCTGTTTGGAGTGCATAAAATACCTAGCGATAACCACATCCGAGACTTGCTAGACTCAGCCCAGCCCAAACAAATATTTCCAGTGTTTGAGAAAATCCTGCGCATGATAGAGCAGGAAGGACATCTAGACAAATTCCGTGACTTTGATAACAACCTGTTAATCGCTTTAGATGGAACAGAATACTTCAGTTCTCAGCAAATCCATTGTCCTCACTGTTCCACAAGAACAATGAAGTCGGGAGAAATCCATTACTTTCACAGCGTAGTTACACCAGTGATTGTCAGCCCCAAACAGAATCAGGTAATTCCCCTGATTCCAGAATTTATCGTCCCTCAAGATGGCAAGGATAAACAAGATTGTGAAAACAATGCAGCAAAGCGATGGTTATTAGAGCATGGACAGAAGTATCATCTCTTAAAAATTACCGTCTTAGGGGATGACCTCTATTGCCATCAACCCTTGTGCCAAACCCTCTTAGGGCAACAGCTCAACTTTATATTAGTCTGTCGTCCCGAATCTCATAAAACTCTCTATGAACATCTAGAAGGTATTGACTTGCCTACAGTAATAACTACCAGTTGGACAGGGACATACACAGAGACTTCTACTTATCGGTATCTGAATCAAGTACCCCTGAAAAATGAGGATGAATCCCTCTTGGTTAATTGGTGTGAACTAACTGTAACTAAACCAGAGGGGAAGATAGTTTACAAAAATTCCTTTGCCACTAACCACACGATTACAGACGATACAGTGGCGGCGATTGTGCTTGCTGGTCGCACCCGGTGGAAGGTGGAAAATGAGCACAACAATACTTTGAAGACTAAGGGTTACAATCTAGAACACAACTTTGGTCATGGAAAACATCATCTAGCTTCGTTTCTGGCTACTCTGAACATTTTGTCTCTGTTGTTTCATACGCTGCTGGAGTTGATAGATGATAAGTATAAGTTACTACGAAGGCATTTGCCTACTCGGAAAACTTTTTTTGATGATCTGCGTGCCTTAACTCGTTATCTTTGCTTTGATAGTTGGGATGCTCTACTCTCTTTTATGATTCATGGACTAGAGCTAGATTTACCACCCAACTCTAGTTGATTTTCCATAATGAGAATTGCTG
>CALRPI020000068.1:0-26617 GCA_943370025.1 Phormidium lacuna HE10JO
GAACGAAGGTAAGGAAGAATCTCAATGGCAATTCACTTGTATTCTCTTTGCTCCTAATGCCCCAGAACAAAATCCTGTAGAAGATGTTTGGTTACAAGCCAAGAATTTCTTAAGAAGATTCTGGTATTTATGTCGCTCCTTTCCTATAGGAAAGTATCTGTTTAGGTTTTTCACAGACCGTCAAAAGTTTGATTTTCCTAAAATAGAATAATACTCACCTTGTTCTAAACTCAATTAGGATCGCTATAGTAAGATTCTATTGCGGCAATTCCCAGAATTTTGAATGTCTTAAAAATATAGAAATCTGACCAAATTTGTCCTCGCTTGGCTAGGGCAGGCTTATAGAACCTATTTGTTATCTTTACTGAAACCCTTGCTGAGAGGCTATTCTAGGTGGACATTGCTTGTTTGGGCAAAAGCCATACGTGGCAAGAGTCCTAGCATAGATGTCAAATGGGTTCTATATACAGTGGGATCATTCAAGGGATCGAAATCAATAGTTATTGATTGCAGAAGTTTCTTTCGCTTTCCTTGATCATCCAGTTCATACCTCTCTCGGATTGGAAACTTATCCATCGTATTAGAAATAAAACCACCATCAAATTTATGCCCTACGAGATAGATCAAAGCAGGATCGTTTGTCAAAACAAGGACTTCCCGAACCGAAGGAAAAGTTTGCAATTGATAGAAAATATGTTGTTCCATGGCAGCTCTATCCTGAAGGTTAACTTGCTGAAGCCGTAGAGCATTAATATTATTACGCGTCATCTGGTAGCGGTGATGATTTGCAGAACAAATGGGACTATTAAGGTGGTGTGGAGGCGGGTTTTCCGGGAGTGAAGGCTGCTAATAGAGGCGGATTAAAATCTTTGATTGTTAGAAAATTCTCATGGTGAGGGTTTTTAAGCTCATAGGTTGGTAGTATTACATTCTCTTACAGCAGTTTTCAGATGAATAAGCCACAGTGATTAAACCAGCCGAGCGAATCATCGCTAGAAATACAGTCGTTGATAATTTTAGTCAAAGCTAGATCAATTGCCTCATGGGTTCGAGCTTTAGCCGAACGCAGTAACTGTTTTATCTTAGACCAACATAATTCAATGGGGGAGAGATCGGGAGAATACGGAGGTAAAAAAAACAGTTTTGCTCCCGCCGCTTCTATTGCTTCACGGATGACATCCGCATGATGCACAGGTAAATTATCCATGACAACAATGGCTCCAACCCAAAGTTGCGGAATGAGAATTTCTTGTACATAGAACAGAAAAACGTCTGTATTGACACTACCAACAACGCTAAATGTGGCAATCAAACCGTCAACACTCATTCCACCAATTAACGAAATATTCCGCCCTGAATTACCTGGAGCATCGGAATCGTACAATCTTTCCCCTGCTGGAGATCGACCATATAATCTAGTAAAACCTAAATGCATCCCTGTCTCATCAATGAATACCAAATTCCGCGCATCGATCGTGAAACTCCAATCTCGATAATTGAATCGCAAGTCTTTGACCCTTTGAGTTTCTTGCTCTGAGGCAATTAATGTTTTTTTTGAAGGTTAAGTTGAGGCTTTGTATTGTTCTGTGCATAGTCGATATGCTCACCTCAAGCCCAGTCTTTTGGGCAAATCGAGTACACAGTTCTGTTAGCAGCACATCTGGCTGTTCATTTACCAAGGTTGTGATTAAAGCCAAATGTGCTGTACTAATCTTCGCCACTGCACCACCGCCATGTGGTTTTGGCTCAATTGTTCCCATCTCTCGATTCCGTCTGGTCAGGTCTCTGATAAAGGAAAGACTGACTTTGAATCTTTTTGCCAGTTGCCGCAAAGACCCTTCTTTGCCTTGATATGCTGATATGATCCTTTTTCTTAAATCTATTGAGAGTGGGGCTGGCATTATTTATCCATTAGTTTTTACTTATCACTGGTTATACTAGCAGACTATGGCTTATTCATTTGAAAACTGCTGTAAGAGTAATCGCTTACTGATTAACCAATAGGTCATCATTTCTCCTCGCCCCTTGACTTCGATCTCTCCTCTGGCTTCCAAAAGAAATTTCTCCTTGAGTTTGTTGTAGGTAGCATCGGTGACTTGAATAGCTCCCGGTTTGCCGTGGGATTCCATTCTTGAAGCGACATTCACTGCATCACCCCACAGGTCATAAATAAATTTCTTAATCCCAATTACTCCAGCAATTACAGAGCCTGTATTAATGCCAATCCGGATTTGTAGGGATTCTCCAAAAACTTCTTCCACTTCTTGCATATAGGCTTGCATATCCAAGGCCATATTGGCGATCGCTTCAGCATGATCATCACGAGCCGTAGGTAAACCACCCACCACCATGTAGGCATCCCCAATAGTTTTAATTTTCTCTAAGCCATACTTTTCGGTCAGGTGGTCAAAAGCCGAGAAGATTTGATTCAATCCCCCCACGAGTTGGAGCGGATCCATTCGCGCCGAGAGGCTGGTAAAGCCGACAATATCAGCAAACAAAATCGTTGCTTCTTCAAAATGTTCGGCGGGTGATTCATTAGTTCGCATCAAGCGATCGGCAATTTCCTCTGGCAAAATATTCAACAATAATTGTTCTGACCTTTCTTTTTCTTGCCGTAGTTCACCAGTTCGCTGCTCGACTCTAGATTCTAGTTCTTCATTGGCTAGATGGAGTGCCTCTAGGGAATCCTTTAACTGACGGGTCATAATATTAAAAGAATGACTAAGACTGGCAATCTCGACAATGACACTAGACTGTATTTTTTGATTTAAGTTGCCCTTAGCAATTTCATTGGAGGCTTTAGTGACTCTTTTGATCGGATTAATAATCCATTGGGAAGTAATCAACCCCAGCAAAATTGTTAAGACCAACACCCCTGCTGACAATAGAAAAGTTCGATAAGTGGTCGTATAGATCTGCTCCATGAAATCAGACTCAGGGATTGTAATCACAATTAACCAATCTATGTTTAAGTCTTGGAAAGGAACTAATTGAACATATTGTTTGTCTCCTTTGAGCTTAAAATCAACTTGCTGGATAGATTGAATTTGATATAGGTTTTGAAAGCGATTTTGTAAGAGTTGTGCCGTAGATTTAATTACCGGATTAGGACTATCGATCGCCTTTATCCGGGTGGTTTTTTCTCCAGTACCTTGGAGAATCGATTCTTGAGCAGAGGTAGCCACCAGTTGCCCCGATCGCTCCATAATAAAAACTGTGCCTGTCTTGCCAATTTTCAAACTTTGCAGAAACTTAGTCATTTCCCGAGGCAGAAAAAAGTCAGTGCCACAAACCCCAATCAAAGACTTATCAGTTGACCGATAAACAGGCAGACTGGCAGTTACAGTGGGATAGGAAGTAATAAAATCCAAATAAATTTCGCTCCAAACACTTTCACCCACTGCCTTGGCTTTCTGATACCAAGGGCGTGTCCGGGGGTCGTAGGGCTTATTAGAAGTTGCAACTGGCTGAGCGCGATTACCATCTTCATCAATAGCGATTTTTTGGCGAACTAAATTAGTAGCAGCATTACTAAACTGTAAAGTCACTTTGGAGCTATCCTGTTCAGAAGCTCTACCATAGCCAAAGAAACCTCCAGTTTCATCACCGCAATAGATGCCACTAATAGAGGGATAAATTTGCATTTGTTGCCACAGTTGCGCTTCGCCTTTAACTTCAGTTACGTCAATTATGCCTCGACTAAACGCAGAGGCATTAAGCTGATTAATGGCTTGGGGAATTTCTTTATAGGATTTCAGTTTGTCCTCAATCCGACTAGATAATTCTGAGCGCAATTGACTAGCAACATTATTAATTGCCTGCTGACTACCAATAAAGAAAAAGTAGCCAACTAAGCCTACAGCAATAGTTGTTTGCAGCACAAAAGGCACAATAATCGTCGTGCGGAAGTGAAATTTGCGGAATAAAAACCGAACAATATCCATACCCCTATCCTGAGGTTATTGATTTAAAACACCATAAATCCATACTCAGATAAAAGTGTTCAAAACTAGTTAGAGATATGGAAATATTAAAACTTAACGAAACTGAAAGCCCACACCACCTTGAACAGAAACCGCCGTACCACCGCCGTTGCGATAGGCATCAAAGGCAATCACAGCATTGCCAAAAATTACTGTATTACTATCGGGAATGGCGTAATCTAGACCGGGTTGTAAGGCAAAGCTGACCTTATCGCCTACGGGGGAATTGTTGCCACCGGGAATACTAATCCCTGCCCCCAGGTAAGCCTCGGTTTGCCAGTTCAGAGGCACATCATAGGAAACCGTGGGAATGACGGCAACGCCACCACTAGTAATTAGACCCTGGGCGCGGAGGGAAATGGGAGCTTCGAGGATACGATACCTGCCACTGATGACAGCTCCGGCGGTACGATCGCCCCGCCCTGATACTCCCACTGTCCCGCCAACTCCCACATAACTACCATAGGCAGCCTGTGCCAATACTGGTTGTGAAGAAACAACTCCCCCAGCTACCCCCATCATCATCAGAGTCAGAGATTTAACAACCCAACCTCTTGACAACCAATCAATTATCTTTGACATTCTCCTGCTCCTCCACCACTAACCGCAGTAATTAGCTAATCAAATATTCTTAGGATTTACGCACTTTCAGTAATTATCAAGATATTGGAAGTTTTTACGAGGGCTTTACCCGCATAAAAACTTCCAAATACATAAGTCCTAACTGAGTTCATATTAACTTAAAATGCTTTGGGAACTAAAATGTCATTTATGCAGTGGCTAGAAGGTAGGATTTTCTGACCTTGGTGGGGGCGAAAAATCGTACTTTATAAATTTTCATAAATAGCGTCTAAGCTAGAAGTTTGATAAATCTTTTTTTTGAACTATGATCTGCGATCGCCAACCCCGCCTAGCTCGTCTCCACCAAATTATTGTCACCACCGCCCAAATGCAGGAAATTGAGTCCCAAATCTTTGCGGCGGGAATGCCCGTGGCGGCTTTGATGGAAAAAGTGGCGGGTTTAATTAGCCGGAGAATCATGGCTCTTTATCCCCTAAAGCGAGCCAAATCCGTGGGAATTTTAGTGGGCAGTGGTCACAACGGCGGGGATGCGCTGGTGGTGGCGAGGGAATTGTATTTTCAGGGTTATCAAGTCCTGATTTATTCGCCTTTTTCTCAACACAAAGAATTAACTGATCAGCATCTCACCTATGCCCAGAATTTGGGTATTCCCATTGCTTCAGAAATCGATTTAGTCTTAACCAGTGATTTGCTCATTGATGGCTTATTTGGCTTTGGTTTATCCAGAATAATTACTGATAGTTTGGCGATCGCTATTCAAAAAGTTAATCAAGCCGGTAAAGCAATCATTAGTATTGACCTACCATCGGGAATCCATACCGATACTGGCGAGGTTTTGGGCATCGCCATCCAAGCTACCCATACTCTTTGTTTGGGGTTATGGAAGCTGGGTTTATTACAGGATCAAGCCTTAGGATACTTGGGGAAATTAGAATTAATTGACTTTGACATTCCCCTAGCTGGCATGGAATTAATCTTAAGTAAATCACCAGCAAGGACGAGGTTTACTCCCGAACTAGGCTTAGCAAATATTCCCATTTCTAAACCTCTAGTCACTCATAAATATCAGCAGGGAAATCTATTATTAATCTGCGGTTCCCAACGCTACGCTGGGGCAGCAATTTTAGCTGGTTTGGGAGCAAGAGCCAGCGGAGTAGGAATGCTATCGATCGCTGTGCCTGCATCCCTCAAACCTCTACTCCTACATCATTTACCCGAAGCTCTAATCATTGCTTGTCCAGAAACCTCTACCGGAGCAATCTCCGACCTTTCGACTCTAAGACAGGACTGGCAAAACCATTACAGTGCGATCGCCTGTGGTTGTGGCTTGAGTCTGGAGGGGGGAGATATTTTACCTACTATTCTAGAGGCTCATTGTCCATTGCTCTTGGATGCCGACGGTTTGAATCTCTTGGCACAAAGGGGAACTGTAGCAACCCTAAATCAGCGGCAACCCCCGACCATCCTCACTCCCCACTGGGGAGAATTTAAGCGCCTCTTTCCCGAAATATCTCAACAGCAAAACCATTTACAAGCATTACAACAAGCAGCGATCGCTACCCAATCCATAATTCTCCTCAAGGGAGCCAGAACCGCCGTTGCCTCTGGGTTAGATGGTGATATTGCTTCAACTTTGGAGGGTTGTCCAGTGGCGATCGTCCCGGAAAGTACCCCCGCCCTAGCCCGTGGTGGCAGCGGCGATGTTTTAACTGGTTTAATTGCCGGATTAGTCGCCCAGAATCCAGACCCTATACATCTTTTATCCACCGTCACTAGCGGGGCATGGTGGCACGCTCAAGCTGGAATTTGGGCAGCAACATCAAGGACTGATCTAGGCGTAGATGCCTTCACCTTGAGTCAGTCTCTAATTCCAGCCCTCAGTCAAATTAAAGAGAGGTATAGCGATCCTAAATGGGTTGAGAACGGCTCCCCCTCCGGGCTACTGTGTACACACAAGTCCGCCTAGAATGGATTTAATGAATCAGGACAAAATTTACATAAGGACAAAAACATGGACAACCCTATCTTAATTCACGCTCAGGAAGTAGGAAAAAAAGCCTATGGAGACCCAAGGCTGGTAAAAAGGGGGCGGATTTGTATGAATCCATCCGAAAACATCAAACCATAGTAATTCGACAAATCAGCCGAAATCGCGCCGAACAAATTGCATACTACCGATATTTGGAGAACGAGCAAGTGACCCTATCAGGACTGGTACGAAGCTTATCAGACTATTGTCAGCAGCAAGTAGAAGGTCTTCACATTCTAAGCATCAGTGATACAAGCGAAATCAACTTAGAGGCACATCAGGGAAGATTGAAACGAGAGGGATTGGGCGTAGTTGGTAATAACAAAAACGTAGGGTTTTTCATTCATCCCACACTAGCAGTAGATGCCGAGAATGATTTTCCGTTAGGCTTAAGCAATGTCAGTTTATGGACAAGAGCACCCGAACGCCCAGAACGAGACCATGAAAAACTGCCGATAGAGGAGAAAGAATCCTACAAATGGTTAGCCTCAGCCAAGTGCAGCCAGCTCTGTTTTCAGGTAGGAGGTGCTTGCCTAGTTACCCATATTGGCGATCGCTTGGGTTGGTTGCCGCAAGCTGATTTTACCGCTGAGAATTGCACTGAAGTCTAGGGATACCGCATCGGTTTCAAACCACATTTCTGCGGTTCTAAAGTACTGGCGAATTACTAAGCCCTTGCCACTCACCTTGAAATTGTCTACTATCCCTTGGAACAATTTACTAGAAGGCTGACAGCGGATAGCCACCTGCACAGATTCACTCTCCGTAAACAAGTGGGTAATAGTCTTACTGGCAACAGTATTTACGAGGTCTTCCCCCCAATCTGTGCCCTGCTTATCCTCGACACTGGGAGAGCCAAAGCTACGAAACATAAGTTGCTGTGCCATATAGATTTATTTCCTATTTGTAACAAATTATAAAGCATTCAGCAACTTGGTATCTTGAGGAACGGGGCAGAAATGAGGTGAAGGTCATGGGTAGGGATTAATTTAATCCTCTATTTTGTTCTTCTTTTGGGAAAGAGCATTCAACTGTAATTTCGAGATTGCTTTCGGCTGTACCCTTGGTGATGTAGGGAATACCTGCTTCACCTGCGAGTTTGATGCCAAACTTGAGAGTTACTTTGTTGATATTAGCGATATCGGTATTGTTCGCTTTTTTGAAGGCATCGATGGTGCTGAGGGTATAGTGGGTGAGGGTGGATTTGAAGCGATCAAAGTTTTCTCTGATTTTTTCGGTATTGGCTGAGGTGTCGCCGTAGGTGACTAGTCCTTGGTCGCTGGATAATGCGGTAGGGACAACAACTTCTTCGCTAGATTCTATATAGATAATCGTATTGTCGTCAATTTGGAGGGGCGTTAGGTTAGTCATAATGATTTTTTGTAATAATCACTTTTGTAATGATCACTATAGAATAGCAAACATGATCGCCAAAATTATTCCGAAAAATCTGTAATTTATGCAACGTCGTGCGCTTGTAGTTGGAGTCAGTCAGTACAATAAGGTTTCGTTGGGTAATTTTGTTAGTTTTGCTAATAATGCTAACGCGATCGCTGATATTTTAGAGCCAACTTTCAAGGTGAAGCGGTTGCCTGAAGCGGTGGATGAGAAGCGTGTGCGGGTGGGGAAAAGTGGTGTGACCTACGATCGCTTACAGAATGAGCTTAAGGAGCTATTCACTGCATCTGATTTAGATATGGTGTTGTTTTATTTTTCGGGACATGGCTTGATGGGGAAACAGCTTTTTCCGAGGACTTATTTGGCGGCGACGGATAGCGAGAGTTTGGATGATGGTTATCGTAGAGCATTTGAAATTGAAGATTTGAAAAGTTTGCTTAAGAACTGTCCTGCTAGAGAGCAGATTGTTTGGTTGGATTGTTGTTATGGTGGCGATCTGGCAAATTTTGCGGAGGTTTGCGATCGCAATGATGGCAAGACTCGGTTTATCATTACGGCTTCGCGTAGCCAAGATCCTGCTTATCAAGAGATTGCGGGAGAGATGGGTATATTTACGAGAGTTTTGGTGGAGGCATTGGCGAGAACTGGCACGATGGAGAGGCGGATTACTTGTGCGGCGATCGAGGTTGCGGTACGAGAAGAGTTGCAAAGCTTGCAGTATCCACAAATGCCTCAGTTCTATCGGACACCGAATAAAATTATTGAGTTTTGGCAAAGAGAGGCGATCTCCAAGAAATATACTCCCAAAAAGACATCGAAAGGCAGCCAGAGATCGAGAGATGTTAATTATTCAACTTCTAAAGCGGCTAAGAAAGAAATTCCACCTCTTTTACCATATTTGTCCAACCGCCATGAACAAGAACGCGAACTTAAACAAGCATATCAAAAGTTTTTAAGTCAAGGGCTGCCTCGTCCTCTAGTTTGTATTATTCATGGCGATGAGTTTCAAACTCACGATACGTTTTTTGAACGGCTCCACAAATATTCTGTTCCTCAACTTTTGGGATTGGATCGAAACCAGACCCAGACAGCGATTAAAAAATATTTCTTAGATTGTCAAAATATGGGGCAGTTAGAGACACAGTTGCGTGAGGATCTAGCCAAGCAAGTTTTAGAGTCTAATGACTCTTCACTGGAAGCAATTAACGAATTTTTTCGCAAGTATCCAAGTCCAATAATTGTTTGTACCCATTTGCTGACTGAGCATTGGCAACACGATCGAGAAGTCTTGGGAAAATTTTTAGAATTTTGGCAGAGGTGGCCAGATCTAGTCACAGGTCAGAAACTGATTATTTGCTTGTTTGTTAAGTATCAGAAAAAAGGGCGGGAAAGGTCTAAAAAATTATCATTTTCTTGGTTATTGGACTATTTGCAAGGGCTTTTGATCCCACATCATCATCGACGAGTGAATACCAAGATTTATAAGCAAATAAAAGCCTTGAGTACTTCTGATTCTAGGAAATTTGATCGCATACATAGTGTTGTGTTACCGGAACTAACTGGTATTAGACAAATGGATGTTGAAGCATGGGCGCGAAGTGATGAAACAAAACAGTTTGCAGGAGAAGATATGACCCAAAGGTTAATTAATGAGATTAGAGAAATGTTTGAGTCTTGGAAGAGGGAAACTTCGTCTAGCACGATACCAATGGAAGACTTAGCAGAAAAATTAGCAGATATTCTAAAAATACTAACTGATGAGAGAGGAGCCGCATGAAATTTCCATTTTATAAAGGTGATGGTTCTGGATCGCCAAATAGATCGACCCAGGAGCTACCTTTTTCCCGTCGATCGCAATTACTTAAGCCAGAGCAGTATATTGCCGATCGGGGCTTGAGAGATGCCTGTAATGTCGCCTTGTTATTAGGTCAGCCCTTGCTGCTGACGGGAGAGGCAGGAACTGGGAAGACGCAGTTTGCCTATAGTCTGGCTTGGGAACTTGGCTTTGAGCCGCCCTTAAAGTTTGAAACCAAGTCCAATAGTACTGCTCGCGATTTGTTCTATACCTACGATGCTCTGAAGCGGTTTCAAGATGCCCAAAGTGGCGGGGTTTCCTTGAGTCCCTTGGACTACATTACTTACCAAGCTTTAGGATTGGCAATTTTACGCACCAAGGATCCTAGCGAAGTTGCAGAATTTATTCTACCGGATTGGCAATTTTCTGGTAAGACTCGATCGGTGGTCTTGATCGATGAAATTGATAAGGCTCCTCGCGATTTCCCTAACGATCTGCTGAATGAGTTGGATTCTGATATGTACTTCCGAATTCCAGAGTTGCGGAATGAAAAAATTGCTGTCGATCCCGAACTGCAACCAATTTTAATTATTACCAGTAATTCTGAGAAGGATTTGCCTGATGCTTTTTTGCGGCGTTGTGTGTATTACAATGTGCCTTTTCCAGAACGCGAAAGACTAGAAGAAATAGTTGCTAACCGTTTGGGGTTTCATGTAGGCGATCGTAGTCCCTTTTTGCAGCCAATTCTAGACTTATTCGATCGGTTGCGTAGTCCTCAAAGTGGGTTAAGGAAAAAGCCCTCAACGGCTGAGTTGCTGAGTTGGCTGTTGACGCTGCAAAGCCTTGGGTATGATAGAAATTCTCCTTTAATTCCCAAGGAGGTATTACTGCAAACTCTGAGTAGTTTGGTTAAGACTGCTGAGGATCAAGAAATAGCTAAAAAAATCATAAGTCAATGGATACAGAAATAGTTCAACCAAGCTGGTTAGATTCGGATCTCTTGACTGATTTCATTGATGAGTTGAGAGAGTCGGGTTATCGGATTGGGGTGTCTCAATATATTGCGGTTCAAGATTTGATTTTGGCTTTGGCAAATCAGGGTAAATTGCCAGAAAATCCAGAAGGTCTGAGAACTTTACTAGCTCCAATTTTGTGTAGTTCACCAACGGAACAAGAGGATTTTCAGTATCGATTTGATAATTGGATTGGGCTTATTAGAATTAAGGATCGCCAAAAAGATGAATTAAGCATAGAAGCAGGAATACTAAATAACATAAAGAAAAACCGTTGGCGCTTTGGCTCGTTGATTTTGTTGTTTATTGTGTCCATTTTTTTAGTGGTTCTTCTACAAATTTCTACCCAAACGCCAACCCCAGAAATAACCAGCCAACCAACAGTTTCCCCATCAATAACGGCTTCTCCATCAATTTCTATCAAACCAACAGTTTCCCCATCAATAACGGCTTCTCCATCAATAACGACTTCTCCATCAATAACAGCTTCTCCATTAATTCCTATCGAACCAACAGTTTCCCCGTCAATTCCTATCAAACCAACACCTATCTCAGATTCTTATCAAGAATGGCAGACGCAATTAGGATTTTTCTTGTTGGCTTTAGGTCTTGTTTTTCTAGGATTTTTAGGATGGCGTTTGTGGTGGTTTTGGCGCGCTCAACTATTTTTAGAACGACGTAGTAGCAAGCAACAGCCGGAATTACACAACGTGTCGATCGATAGCTTCAAGCACAACCTGTTACCTCTTGTTCCATTTATCCAGATTGCCCGAAATCTTAGGCAAAGGATTCGCATTTCATCTGATGAGGTTGATATTAATCAAACAATTGAAGCGAGTCTGAGTCGGGGAGGCTGGCTAACCCCAATTTATGGCATTCGGCAGGTTATTCCTGAGTATCTTTTTCTGATCGATCGTTCCAGCTTTCGGGATCATCAAGCTAAGTTTGCCGAGGAGATAATTAATGACTTGCGCCACAATGGAGTTTTTATTACAAGCTATTACTTTGATGATAATCCTCTAATTTGTTTTCCTAGTCATGGAGTAAATCATCCCCAAAGGCTTAAGGAAATAGCCCTAAAGCATCATCAACATCGTCTGGTTATGATTGTTGATGCTGATAAGTTGTATGACTCGGCAACTGGTGAGTTGGAAAACTGGGTCAGTCAGATCAGTACTTGGGACAGTAGAGCAATTTTAACGCCTAAACCTGTGGAGTCCTGGGGCTATCATGAATTAGAGCTTGAGCAGCAATTTATAGTTTTGCCGACAAATCCTAACGGGTTCCAGATTCTAGGACAATTATTTTCTCAAGGGAAGCCTAACGCTTTTCTTGCTGAAGGCTATCAATTGCCACTGCCTGAGCCTTTGCGGGTTCGTCCCCATCGATGGATTGAAAACTCACCACCTGCTGTCAAACAGATCGATGGGGTTTTGGCATCTTTGCAGCAATATCTTGGTAAAGATGGCTTTTATTGGTTTAGTGCTTGTGCTGTTTATCCAGAATTGCACTGGAATATTACGCTCTATTTGGGTAATGCTATTAAAACAGAAGATGGACGATCGCTTTTAGAAACATCTTCTGTAATAAATTTAGCTCGGTTGCCTTGGTTTCGCTATGGCTATATGCCCAATTGGTTGCGCGATCGCCTGATTAAAACGTTCTCCCCCTATCAGGAGCGGACAGTTCGTGCTGCCCTTCAAGGTTTATTGATCGCTGCTGTTGAGGGGTCTGGGGATATCTTTCAGTTGAGCTTTGCTAAACAGAACGATCGTTACTTTAATCGGATTGCTAGTTCAATACTAAATCTTTTATCGAGGAGAGCATCTGAGAATAGCCCATTGCGAGACTATACTTTTTTGGGATTTATGCTAGGAAAACCTAAACTTGCAGTTGAGGTTCCTAAGGAATTCAGTCGTTTACCAAAGAAACCAAAGAAGAGTCACTGGTTGATCGGAATTGGAATTATTATGGTTGCTTTAACTATCATTGGTCAACCCCAGAGAGCCTTGGAGTTGTTTCAGCAAGCTCTACCCATCAGCCGTGAGGTGAATGATCGCTCTGGGGAAGCTGTCAATCTGCATAGTAGTGGTCAACTACAGAAAGCCTTAGAGTTTTATCAGCGAGGTCTAACCAACCAGAGAAAGGTAAACGATCGTGCTGGGGAAGCCACCACCCTGAATAGTATTGGTCTGGTATACAGCAGCATTGGTCAACCCCAGAGGGCATTGGAATTTTTTCAGCAAGCTCTACCCATCAGGAGAGAGGTGAACGATCGTGCTGGGGAAGCCACCACCCTGAATAGTATTGGTCTGGTATACAGCAGCATTGGTCAGCCCCAGAGAGCATTGGAATTTTTTCAGCAAGCTCTACCCATCAGGAGAGAGGTGAATGATCGCGCTGGGGAAGCCACCACCATGAATAGTATTGGTCTGGTGTACAGCAGCATTGGTCAGCCCCAGAGAGCATTGGAGTTTTATCAGCAAGCTCTGCCCATCAGGAGAGAGGTGAGCGATCGCGTCGGGGAAGCTGCCACTTTGAATAACATTGGTCTGGTGTACAGCAGCATTGGTCAGCCCCAGAGAGCATTGGAATTTTATCAGCAAGCTCTGCCCATCAGGAGAGAGGTGAACGATCGCGTCGGGGAAGCTGCCACTTTGAATAATATTGCTGCATTGTATAAAAATCTTAATGAGCTAAGTATGGCCATAACCAACATTGAGCAATCATTAAATATTATATTAAGTATTCACTCTAGTTTGCAAAGAGAAAACCGGAGTCAATTTTTAGAATCCAACCGAGGAACAGCTACTACCCTTATAGATTTACTAATCGATCAAAATCAAGCTAACAGAGCTTACGAGTGGTCTAATGTTTATTCCACAGCCAATCTAGTAGACTTCAACCGCCTAATCGATGCCAAATTTGGAAACCCGTCGGCACAAACTGCCCTCGATGAATGGAACCAACAAAACCAACAGTTAGTTGCCTTGCGAAGCGAACTCTACCTAGAACGGGAATTTAATCCCCAACTATCCCAAAGCATCAACGACCTAGAAGCAAAAAACCGCACCCAAGGCGAGAAAATCGCTAAAGACTTCCCAGAAATTGCCGAACTCCTAGAACTAAAACGGGAAGATATTACCAAACTCCAAGCGGCGATCCCGGCTGGCACAGTTGTAGTTCAACCAGTTTTCCTCACAAATACTGAAAAAGTCCCGAATAGCCTCGCCCTCTTCGTCCTTACCCGCACCTCCCTCACTGTCAAAAAAGTCCCCATCGATCCCCAAGAATTTGACCAACTAATTGATACCTACCGCAATCAACTAGAAAATAGAAATGACCCCAACTATGGAGTTACCAGTGCTAAACTCTACGACCTGCTGATCAAACCCATCGCCGCCGAAATCCAAAGCTACTCCCCCCAAGCCCTCGCCATCATTCCTACGGGCAAGCTCTGGTATATCCCCTTTGAGACCCTCTACGACATAGAATCTAGACAGTTTCTAATCCAAAAATATCCCGTCTCCTACCTCACCCGCCTCTCCTCTCGTTCCCTCCAACAAACCCCCACTTCGACTCAAGGCTTCTTAGGCATCGCCAACCCTACCCCTAGTAAAAATCTGTTTCCCGGTGCTAACCAAGAAGTCCAAGCCATCCAACGCCTCTTCCCCAATAGCCTAACCTTCATCGAAGAAGCCGCTACCCTCGAAGCATTCAAACAAAATGCCTCCCGTTTCCCCATACTCCACCTCGCCACCCAAGGCTGCTTCCAACCCAACGGCTGTCCCAACATCGGTTTAGCCGCCAACACCATCCTCTTCGCCAACAATCAACAATTTCCCATTGCTGATGCTGCCCTCCTAGGGCTAAACATTCGCCTCCTAGTCCTCAATACCTCCCAAATCACCCAAGTTGCCCAAGGTAACGGTGAAGAAATTAGTGAACTGGCTTACATCCTAGAACTAGCAGGAGCTAGAGCAGTTATGGTACCCCTCTTGGGTGTAGAGGACAAAGCTACCAGAGATTTGATGATTAGCTTCTACCAAAACCTCAGCCGAGGACAAGACAAAGCCAAAGCACTCCAGCAAGCCAAGATCGCCCAGATTAACCGCCATCCCTACTTCTGGTCAGCCTTCCTCTTGATCGGCGATCCCCGCTAACTTGTTTAATAGGCTGTGGCTGCTATACATTACCTACACGACTGGTTAAACTTACAGCGATCACCAGTAGGGTGGGCATCGCCCACCACTTCGCAAAACTCATAACAGTAGTGCTTTGTGGGCAATACCCATCCTACAATTTGTGGCTGATTGATGTGAAAACGGCTGTAGATAGGATGGAGATATCGGAAAATATTATTTATAAGGATAAAGACCGATGAATATTTTTGGAATTGGACTGCCGAAGATGGCAATTATTTTGGTAGTGGAGATTTTGGTGTTTCCACAACTCCAAAATCTCCATCAGATTCCCGACCTTTCTCCATCACCTCGATCGCTGATTTTTAAATGATCTGAATTCTTACTACAGAAATAGAAAGCATTGAATACTCCTGCTTCTAATTCCATCGCTCCAGGTGGCTCTGTTGTTGCATGTCCTGAGTAATGCTTTACCCCACTGCTTAATTTCACTAAAAAATATTTAAGGAAGTGTTTAGCAAATGTGGACAAGGTTTAGGTTTTGGGCAATGACATTTAGCCTTTTGTCACGAGTCCAGAGTTTGGCTGAATCTTGAGAAACTGCGGCTAGTAAATTGGCATCGACCCAGCCAATCCCCTTACCCATCAAGCTAAACTCATCGATAAATTCCATCACCACTTCATGACTGACTGTAGAAATTAGTGGCAGGCTGGCACAACCTCTAAGTAGTTTTTGGCGATCTTTGAAACTGCCTAAAGCCAATTCGCCTAAAACCATTGAGTGGATGACGAGTTGATCTTGTTGGATGTATTGAGCAAGGAGAGCGTTTTGTCCGCGTAGATAATCTATCCAGATTGACGTATCTGCAAGAATCATCAGCTTTCAATCCTTCTTCTAGGAATATCCTGAGCATCTGGTTCAGCACCAAATAGATTGAGCAAATCTTGCTTTGATGAATTATCTATGGTGGGAATTATCGGAGTTACCATCGATCGATCTTCAAGAACAGTAATAAACACTCGACCTGATTGAATATCTGGCTTTTCAGTTAACCACTTTACTTGCCCATCTTGAATTATGGCTTCGTAGGTTCTGAGCATTGGTTGATCTCCTGCACTGATTTGAAGTTTCAATTTGAAGTTTCATAAAAGCGATCGCATAGCATTGATGGGATTGTAGGGATCGAGGATCGCTGGCTCTGCCATAAAATAAAAATAGACCCTAGAAAGATTTCTTAGGGTCTATTTTAGGGCAATTTCTCTCCCTAACGAAATATTTCTAGGCAATTAAACGCCAAAGGACTTACCACAGCCACAGGTTTGATTAGCATTGGGGTTGGTGAACTGGAAACCGCCGCCGATCATGGCGTTGCTGTAGTCGAGAACTAAGCCATAGAGGTACAACATGCTCTTGGGATCGCAGGCAATTTTAAAGCCATCGTAGGACGATACATCATCATCTTCACGGATAGTGCTAGGGTCAGCAAAGTCCATAGTGTAGGACATACCGGAGCAACCACCCCCCCGGACACCTACCCGGAGGCACAAATCCACACCTTGCTGCTGCCGGAGTTGGAGGAGATGATTCAATGCTGTATCGGTGAGGCGGATACTTTGAGATTTGGTTTCAGTTGCTTGTGCCATATTTTTTTACCTAACTTTACTTATATAGGTTGGTTATCAGTTGGTGTTGATTAGTTGATGAAATTGCTGCGTATTCACTTCTACCCTACATTTTAGAGCATTAGGCAAGAATCCAGTGATTGTGATCTTCAATTGAGCTTGGCTAACCAGTCAATGATTAGGGGATTGACGATCGCTGGTTTTTCATCATGGGGGCAGTGGCCAGCTTGGGGAATGGGCTGGAAGGTCACATTCTCTCTGGTATCTACTAGGTCTTGGTAAATTTTTGCTCCAGCGATCGGTGTCCAAGGGTCTTGCTCTCCCCAAAGGATTAATAAGGGGCATTGCACTTGGGGCAGTAGTTCTCCCGGGCTAGCTCCCGGTGGAGCAGTGAGGACAGAGGCAAACACCTGCTGCGCCCCCGGATCACAGCTTGGAGTATAGAGCAGGTCTACTAGTTCTTCAGTAATTGCTTCTGGGGTGAAATACACCTGTTTCAGGGTATTGCGAATCCGGTGTTTTTGGCGGATTTGGTTAAAGATAAATTTCCCGGTGGTGGGAGAACTGACCAATTTGGTGAAAAATCCCATCACTAAACGCAGGGGAAGACTTAATTCTTCTGGGCGATGGTTCAAGCCGCCAGCGCAGTTAATTAAGACTGCCCCTCGGACTTTGGTTGGGTGATGGGCAGCCACCATCAGGCTCAATAAACCACCGATCGAATTACCCACAATCACCATCGGCTGCTGAATTTTCTCTGCCCAGAAATCCACCAGCAATTCTTCCCAGAGTTCTACGGTGTAGTCTAGGGCTGGTTTGGCTGATGCCCCAAATCCGAGTAAATCTAGGGCAAAAACTTGATAGCCTGCTTTGGCTAGTTCTGGAATATTCTGCCGCCAGTGATCGATCGCCGCCCCAAACCCATGTACCAATAGCAAAGGAGTGCCCTGCCCCAAAACAGTGTACTGAATTTGATACCCCTGCCAAATCCACACAGATTTTTCTGGAAACTCACCAGCAACAGCACCATTATTTTTATCTAAAATCTCTTGTGTATTCACGGTTTTTAAGTCCCCAACCTAATTTTAAAAAATGTCCCTATCTCTCAGTCCGCGACGGCGGACTTTATTCATGAAGCAGCGGTTTCAACCGCCCTGCGTCAGGAAGGTAATACTCTAATTGGGATCACAGTGATCGCACACTCCATAAACCGTCACCTCGTAGCCTTCCACCTGCAATCCCGGACGCAAGCTTTGTAAATCTAGACCAAAAAACTGCTCCCAAGGAATATCCTCAATTTCTCCACAACATTTACAGCGAAAGTGGTGATGGGGGGCAACATTGGCATCGTAACGACATACTCCTTCCTCTAGCAACACCTCGCGAATCAACCCCGCATCCCGCAAGGTTTGTAGGGAGCTATAGACCGTCGCTTGGGATGAGGTCGGGGTATCTTGATTTAGGTGCTGCACGATCTGCTCGGCGGTGGGGTGATCGGCTCTAGTCAGCAAGTTTGCATAGATGGCAAATCGCTGGGGTGTCACCCGCAATCCCTTTGATTTCAGGGTTTGGACAATATTCTCTGCTTGTTGCTGCATAACACTAGGCTCCACATAACCTAATAGGTCATTTATAAAGTGGCTAGAGGGTCTGAATTTTTCGCCCCAGTGGGGGCGGAAAATCGGACTTGATACGTAGCCACTAAGATAAATTTCTAAGGTTAACACTCATTTTTCAGAAAAGTACTTATCTTTAGTTTTTCTTTGAGATTTAATTTAATCAAACTCTTGACTTATTCCTAAATCAGAATTATTCTGAAGTATAGCAGCTAAAACAAAGATTAATCAAGTTCAGGGTAGTGCTAAGTAGGTATGTCCCCCGCGCGGCGGGGGACATACCTATCCTAAAGTTATTACCTTTTTAGGACTATCAAGTTCAGGCTGTGCAGAGATATTGCAAACTACTAGAAATTACTTACAAAGAGGTCAGTATGGCTGTTATCGATCGTGTACCCCATGTAGTATTCAAAACCCGTGTCCGTGATGAGTCCGTCGAAGGACCAAACCCCTATCGCTGGCAAGATAAAACCACAGAAGAAATCTTTGGTGGCAAGAAAGTTGTTGTCTTCTCTCTTCCCGGTGCTTTCACTCCTACTTGTTCTTCCAACCACCTCCCCCGCTACGAGGAGCTATACGAAGAGTTCAAGGCTCAAGGTGTGGATGACATCATCTGTATCTCTGTGAACGATGCTTTTGTCATGTTCCAGTGGGGCAAAAATGTGGGCGCAAACCATGTGTCCTTACTACCCGATGGTGCTGGTGAATTTACCCGGAAGATGGGGATGCTAGTAGACAAATCCAATATCGGTTTTGGAATGCGTTCTTGGCGCTATTCCATGCTGGTGAATGATGGCAACATTGAAAAAATCTTTGTTGAACCCGGCTATGAAGATAACTGCCCTGTGGATCCCTTTGAAGTTTCTGATGCTGACACCATGTTGGCTTACTTGAAAGGTACTGCATCCGCTGGAGTTTCTGCGCCTCGCCTTGCTTTCGTAGGCTAAAAATTTGCTCTTGCCAAATCAAGAAAAGGGTAAAACCCTTTTCTTGATTTAAATCCTTACTTAGAGAATATCTGAGAAGTGTCTGGCGGTTAAAGCCGCGACAATTAAGAACAAAGTCCGCCGTCGCGGACTAAGAAAAATCCGGGACTTTATGAACCTGCGTAGGCAGGTTTTGCTCCTGTAGCTGCAACTTCAGTCGCCACGCTACATTTTCAGAAAGCCTCTAAGGTATGCAAAATCTCATTTGGATCAAATATTTGGCAAAATAGGATCAGGAAGTGAGTAGGGTGGGCAATGCCCACCCCACTTCATCACTAATCGTCAATAATCAAAAATCTTGCTTCCTCCGTAGTAACTTTTAAGTGATCTTTACCTAGTAACTTTTAAACGTTTTTTACTATTTTTGGAACTACTCTTGGGGAGCTTAGGTAAACTAATTTTTGGGGTCAGCAATGAAACTATCTAGTAAAAATCTTGATGCTGCGGTAAGTAATGTCTACGATGCGATCGTCGTAGGCGGGGGGATGGGGGGCTTATCTGCTGCTATTTACCTAGCCCGCTATGGGTTGAAGTGTCTGGTAATTGAGAAGGGCAAGGGGCGATCGCTCTGGATGCAAGATTTACGCAACTATCTAGGCTTAGACCCCCACACTCCCGGTCGAGATATTCTGAATCATGGCACCAAACAAGCACTAGACTGGGGGGCTGATCATCTGCGGGGCTATGTGGAAGAAGTAACCGACGAGGGCGAAACCCTAGCAGTGCGAGTCAAGGTGGGGAAAAAAGATAGTACCTATCCAGTGTTTCGCTGCAAATACCTAGTTTCTGCTTCTGGGATCATCGATGTCCTGCCCAAAATTGCTGATATGCAAAATCTTTATGATTATGCGGGTTATACTCTCCACGTTTGTATGATCTGTGATGGGTTTGATATGTGGGATCAAAAGGCAGTCTTAATCGCTGGTTCAGAATCGCAAATCAATGCTGCTTTTGTCTTGAACTGGTTTACTCCCTATATTTCTGTGCTAACCCACGGTTTATTCCCCGTCAGTGATGCCATGAAGCAAAAATTAGCGGAGCATGGCTATCCTTTGTATGAGGCTCCCATCGATCGCCTCTTGGGGGAAAATCATCAACTCCAAGGTTTCATGCTCCAAGATGGCACTCATGTTGAGGCAACCACCGGACTGATTAGTATGGGTTCTATCTACCACAATCATTACTTAAAAGGGATTGCAGGATTAGAGTGGGATGGAGAAAGTTTAGTAACTAATGACATGGCGCAAACTAGCCATAGCCGGATTTTTGCCTTGGGAGATTTGAAGAAGGGCTTAAACCAAGTCTCGATCGCTGTAGCTGATGGTACCCTAGCCGCCACCCAAATTTGGCGCAACATCCGCCGTGCCAGCCCACCTCGGAAATGGGAAGAGAATATTGCTCAAAATACTCCAGAGCATAGCTTAGAAAATTCCAAGTCTGAAGCTTTGGCTAGTTAGGATTATCATTGCTAAGAACAACAAAATCCCCGACTTCTTAGAGAAGTCGGGGATTTTTGCCTAGCCAACTCAATTAGGATTGCTATAGTATTAAGACTTACGTACTGCCAACGAATTATCGAGAGTTGTGGACGTTGTTGCGGGCTGATGATAGTCGAAGCCTGCAACAATATCTAAATCCTTAAGTCCTGTAGTCTTGAGAGAAACGATCGCTGAGAATTTAACCCTATTGCTGAAATTTATGATTTTGAGAGCTAAGAAAGTTAAAAAATTAATATTCCTATTTATTCTTGCCTTGGGGTTAATTTTAGGGGTTGGTTGGGGAGAAGTTGCCCAGAGCCAAAATCCGCCCAATTCTAATGCACCGAGACCAATCATCACCCAGACCGTCAGGATTCAGACCGTGAGTAGATTAGTCTATAGTCAAATGACAGATTTTCCGACGGAGAATCGATATATTAATCGCCAGACTGGGGTGGTAGACCCAGAGGATACCCTAGTCAGTCGTTTGATTCGGTATCATATCGTCACCAAGAATCGAGCGCCGATGCTGCGGTTTGATTGGCGGCTGACCTTGGCAGATTATCTGGATCTTAATGAACCGATGATCGAGGATCGTTATCCCGGTACAAATACCCTGCAACCGGAACCGATGCGGAGCGATCGGGCGGCAGTTTCTCGCCTGAACCCAAACCAACGCACAAATTTAATCAATCTTTTGGTAGCTGCCTTCACTCCTGTGGCGATCGAACCAGCCCAACTAATCTTTCCGACTCCTGCCCCGGCGATGTCCCCAATCCCTACCCCAGCCCCCAGTGGTTTACAACTCCCTCAACCCGGCGATGCCCAATTGTTAAGGTTTTAAAACTATGAATTTGAACTGGGTCGCTTGTTCTTTCATTTCCATGATTAGTTTTTCTGTCATGATGTTGCTTTTCAAGAAGCTGACAGAAACCAATATGCTGCCAGAAGTGATCAATTTCTACTTTTTTCTCTTCAGCACAATTGCCATTTTCCTATTTAATTTAGTCCGCATCACAAAACTGGAATTACCTTCTAACTCTACATATATTTTTGTTTTAACAGCATTAATTGCCGTTGCCGCTAATTTTTTCTCAATTTCCGCTATGAAATTAGCACCCAACCCCGGCTATTCCAAAGCTATTCAATCCTTCGATGTGGCAATCATCACTATTGCATCAGTTTTCTTATTTGGATCGCAAATCACGATCGCCAAGGCTGCCGGCATTGTTTTATCCATGCTGGGTTTGATTCTGCTTAGTTTGTAGTGTAGCTTAGTGGTTTCAACCGCCCAGAACTTTGCAAACTTCCGATAAAAAGAGTTCTCTAGCTTGTGGCTAGAGAACTCTTTTAGAGTACCTATAAATCCGATGTGATTTAGGCAGCAGCTAATCCGTGGGCAGACATCCGCATTAGTTCACGGTTATTGAAACCGATATTGCTGAGAGCCTCACCGTAGGCAATCATGAAATCTTCCACTAGAGCCTCTTTTTCCATGGCTAAAACCTTGGCATCTTGTTCCACAGCATTGAGCATTTTCCAGATGATCGGGAGATTTTGGCGATTTGCCTCTTCTAATTCAGCCTTAGAATCAGTGAAGTTTCTCTTCAGCCACTCTTCCCCAAAATTCAGGTGCATATACTCATCCTTAACCACGCCTTCGGTGATCTTGCGAGCAAAATCATCAGCCACTGGAATATAAATGTTGTAGGCGGCGATCGCAAAGCATTCAATAATCAAGGATTGAATCAAAAGGCAAGTAACCAGCTTACCTTCAGCAGCGGCTGTTTGGAAGTTACCATGAAGACGGCTAAAAAATTCCTTAGCAAACTCCATATCTGGAGTGACAGCTAGATTCTTGGCACAAGCTTGGAAGCCTGCCCTGTGACGACTTTCCATCTTAGAGAGTTTGAGTAACTCTTCTTTTTGTTGGGGAATCATCTCTGCAAGGCTAATGTAATTATCATAGGCTTCTTGCTCCCCTTCAATGACGATCGCATTGATACGACCATAGGCATCTTTATAGGTTTCACTTTGGAAATCTGGTAGGGAATTAACTGTAAGCTGCATACTGGGGATTTTCTCCTGTTTGTCAAGACTTGAAACTAATTTAGGACTTACGCAATGCCAACGAATTATTTAGGGTTTTTGAGTTTGTTGCGGGTGCAGAGCGCCCGCAACAAACTCAAAATGCGTAAGTCCTGTAATTAAAAAAATTAAGTTGTATTGTTCTATCCATGTTATACGTTTCCGGAGATTTTCGCCTATTGTCCGTCAATTTCCCTCCAAGATTTTCCTGAAACCAATCGCTAGTCTTGCCAGCAGAGACGGTTCCGTCCATTTCTTTTAGCCTCATACAAAAATTGATCTGCTTGGTTAATGATCTGCTCTGGCGACTGTCCTCGCTGGGGAATTTGCGTAGCAATCCCAATACTCAAAGTAATAAAAGCATGGACTGTAGAGCGGATATGGGGGATGGCTAATTTTGCGATCGCCCGCTGGATTTCATGGGCAACTTTGATGCCCCCTTTCAGGGAAGTATTCGGCAAAATTACCGCTAATTCTTCTCCGCCATAGCGAGCTGCTAAATCTGCTGGACGTTTCGTTACCCGCTTGATGACCCTAGCTACCTGTTGTAGGCACAGATCTCCTGAGAGGTGACCGTAGTGATCGTTGTAGAGCTTAAATTGGTCAATATCGCACAAAATTAAAGTCAAAGGAGCTTGTTCTCTGACAAGTCTTTGCCATTCGGCTTGCAGGTATTGATCAAACCTGCGCCGGTTAGCAATCTGGGTTAAGCCATCACTCCATGCCATCCCCGATAGTTCTTGATTCAGGTTCTCTAATTTGGTGTAGAGTTGTGACTGCTGAATGGCGATCGCTAGTTGAGTGGCTAATTGTTGGAGTAACTGAATTTCTGATGCTTGCCATTGGCGAGGACTATTACACTGATGGGCAATCAATAGCCCCCAAAGATCGTGGGATTGGTCACTAAAAATATGGGGAGATGAACTAGATAAACTAGATGCACTATCTAAATTCTTGATAGAACTCAGGTCTGCTATTTCTGTAGTTAAGGTTTCCTCTGACTTACTAATTAAAATAGGCACGATTAAATTAGCTCTGACCTGTAAATCTATTAACATTTGCCGATGGCATGGAGTGATGATATCTTTCTCAACATCTCCAATTTGACTAATTTTTCCCTCTTGGTATACCTCGGCTGAGAGTTTATTAAAGCAAGGATCCTGGATTTCTGTGCCTAAGATGGAAAATTCTGGATTTTCCACCGATTCTACAAGAACTTCTCCCCAGGAATCATCATGGAAATAGTAGATCACCACTCGATCGCTGCCCAGAAAGTTACGTACCTCCGTGACCGTAGTATTTAAAATATCTTCCAGATGGAGAGACTGACGAATTCGTTGAGCAATTTTATTGACTACCCGCTCCTTTTGAGCTTGCTGATAAAAAGCCGTTTCAAAGTGCTTCCGTTCAGTGATATCTTGACAAGTTTTAATAAAACCCCGGCATTGCCCAGTTTCATCCCGGAGTAGGGAGATATTCAACGCCCCCCAAATTGCCCGACCATCTTTACGAATGTATCTTTTTTCTAGATAACCATTGACCAATTCCCCAGTTAACAACTGCTGCCGCATTGCTGTATCTTCAGCTAGGCTCTGAGCATGGGTGATATTTTGACAATTTTGATCTAGTAGTTCCGCCACAGAATAGCCCATAATTGCAGCATATTTTTGATTGACTTGGAGAAAATCTCCCTCCAGAGAGCAAATTGCTATGCCGATCGCTGCCTGTTCAAAAATTGCGGCAGCTAAAACTAATGAATGATAATTGTTTTCTTCAGCCCTAGTTAGTCTAGCTAGACTAGTTAAACTAGTTGAATTCCGAATAGAATTGAGTACCTCTATCCCCATGATCTGAATGAATTTACCGAAGTTGTGATCTTTAATTAAATTAAACTTAGCTAAGATTTGCAGCTTAGCTCCAGTAACTGTAATTAGAGTTAATTCTTGTTCTATGATTATTTCTGAAGTAGCGGAAGATTGATATAAATTAAGAATATTTTTGACTGTCGCCTCGTCCTCAGTAGCAAGGATCTGCCAGATGAATTGACCGAATAATTCAGAGAATATATAGCCCAATTTATCTAAGGCAAACTTACTGACTGCAATTAACGATCCCTTTGTGTCGATGACAAAACAGATACAAGGGAGATGATCATATAAAAGATTTAGGGGAACTATGGGAGGACTAACTAACAAAGTCACCTCTTGATATGCATACGGAGATAATTAAGAGAATTACTATTATAGCTGTATTTCGAATGTCAAAATACCAAAATATTAGGACTTACGCACTGCCAACAAATTATTTGGGTTTTTAGAGGTTTTTGCGGGGGCTTCGCCCCCGCAAAAACCCCTAAATGCGGAAGTCCTGAATATTAAAATATTGGGATTCCTAAATTAGGGTAAGCATGTTCACCGTAGCGCAGGGGATATCCTTGCTTGTTTAACATCATCCAAATATCAAAGGTCAAAAGTAAACATTGCCAGAACACTTTGATTTCTGCCGGTGGTTTTGGCTTGATATAAAGCATAATCAGCTTTTGCCAGTAGCCTGAGGGGAGAATCTTCCTGCTGGGCAACCACAACTGCCACCCCTAAACTCAGGGTGACATGGTGAGCGATCGCTGACATTTTGTGGGGGATTTCTAAATCATTGATTGTCTTGCGGATTTCCTCGGCAATTGCTAATCCATTGCTAGAGTCAATTTCCGGCAGAATTACCACAAATTCCTCCCCACCATAACGAGCTAAGAGGTGGTTCCGTTGCCCTAGACTCTCTTTAATCGCTTCCGTGACCTGCTGGAGACAAAAATCACCAGCTAAATGACCATAGGTGTCGTTATAGCTTTTGAAGAAATCAACATCGCAGAGAATTGCGCCGAGGGGCGATCGCTCTTGGATCGAGTTTTGCCATGCTTCTTCTAGATATTCATCCATGCGGCGGCGGTTGGCGATCCCCGTCAGGCTATCTTCCATTGCTAGACGAGCTAATTCTTGATTGGCAGCCTCTAATTCTTGGTAAAGATGGGATTGATAAATCAATCGTTTCACCCGTTGCAGCAATACGGGCCAATGAATAGGTTTGGTGACGAAATCCGCAGCTCCGGCATCAAAGGCGCGATCGACCGAGGTTTCATCATCTAAGCCTGTAATCATCAACACCGGACTAACAAAAGGACTAGTAATTAGTTCCTGTAGCTTTTGGCAGCACTCAAACCCATCCATTCCCGGCATAATCGCATCTAGGAGCACAATATCTGGTTGAACTTGAGTGTATAGGTCTAAACATTGATTTCCATTAATAGCTTCTACTATTCTGTAGCCCTCAGAGCGCAAGTTGCGGCCAATCATCTTTCTTGTGGCCATGTCGTCATCCACCGTCAAAATTACCGGAGGATCGGGGAGAGGGGTAAACAGTTTCATGCTGCTCAAAATTTTATAAATGATTGTATTTGGACTTAGGCATTTGGACGTTGTTGTGAGCTAAGGGTTGTTGAAGCCCGAAACAACGTCCACAACTGTTGATAATTCGCTGGCAGTGCGTAAGTCCTATGTATGTAATATTGTTAGTTTATGCTTATTGAAAATAATAGGATGTATTGTAGCGATATTAATGCTTGTGATCTGAGCTGTCTATAGGGCAATCCTCAACAGGGTTAAAAATAGCATAGCCTCCGGGTACGTTGTTTTTAACCCTGTAAAAATTCTCCGGCTTAATTTGCATGGAAGTAATAAATAGACCTCTTGCGTGAATAGATAAAAGATGTGTAAAACTAGGTCAAGGAGGAACCAATCATGACCTACGAACAACTCAAACTCTTCAAGTCTAGTGCTTTCAAACGCAGATGCGGTGTTCATCGCACCACCTTCGAGCAGATGGCG
>CALRPI020000069.1:0-26339 GCA_943370025.1 Phormidium lacuna HE10JO
CTTTTATCTGGCAATGATTCTAGTATTTGGCGAAAGTCTCTGATAATACTGTCAAACGAACCTAGCTGTTTCACTTACTTTGTTATCTCTTTCTTAATGTCAGTTAGCATACCTGCTTACTTCCTTTTTCCATAATGAGAATTGCTGATGCGTAAGTCATACTTTTTTTAGTAACACCTTTTTTTGGTACAATTTGGTACAATTTTGGTACTCAAAGGTTTCTTATAGCAGTTTGAGAGTGTGTGACGACAGCCACCGACTCTCAAACCCGAACTTGATGGGAATTTCAACAATTGCAATGGGTCTCATTTGAACGAAAATTGCTGTTAATTATCTAAAGGAAAAGCTATGACTAATTCAGAACCGCCTCGCCGAAGAAGACCTACCTTGACCTTAGATGAGATATTTGCTTGTATTGTTGCCCTAGGAACTATGGGGACAATTCTTTATTTTGGAACTCGGCAGACGGGGCAATCTTGGTTTAAGGGGCAAGATATTTTCGGGATAACTTCTACAACTGAACAATCTGGAGTAGTTCCCCCATTAAATCCATCAGGTGATCAGGCCATTGCTCAAATTTCCCCTAGTGTGACTCCAACGACTAATCAAACTAATCCCAGCAGTTCTCTATTTGTAAGTCCTTCGCCTGCTGCTGTGCTGCCTAATGCTTTGGCAGTTTCTCCGCCTACTCCTCAGGGTTTAGCAGCTCCGCAGGTGGCTCCTTCTGTAACATTACCTTCGGCAATAATATCTTCTCCAACAGCAACAATTGCCTCTCCTCCTAACCTAGCAGCTACAGGAGAGAATCTGCCATTGGTGGGCTTTCCTGATGTTCCTGATGGCTATTGGGCTAAGCCTTTTATCGAGGTAGTGGCGGGGCAGAAATTGATGACGGCTCTTGTGGATGGTAAATTTTCTCCTGATCAAGCCATGACTCGTGCTGACTTTGCTCAAGCATTGCAACAAGTTCTTGCCCTGCCTATCCTTGCTCCTTCAGGAAGCTATCCCGATGTGGCAGCGGATAATCCAAATCTGAAGGCAATTCAAGCAGTGACGAAAGCTGGTTTCATGAGGGGCTATCCTGATGGTCAATTTAAGCCCAACCAGCCCGTAACTAGGCAGGATGTCTTAGTAACCCTGATGTCTGGTCTAAATTTGCAACCGCCCCAAGATGCTGCTCAGGTATTACAAGCTTTTCAGGATGCCAACCAAATTCCTGCGTGGGCTAACGGCAAAATTGCTGCTGCTACAGCTAATAATTTGGTGGTTAATTATCCTGATGTGAAGATACTGCAACCGCAGAAAACAGCTACTAGGGCTGAGGTAGCGGCTTTTCTCTACCAAGCTTTGGTAAAACAAGGCAAGGCGCAACCAATGGATTCTCCTTACGTAGTGAAAAAGTAATTACCTTGAAAGTCAAGTGTTTACGTCAATTTGCGTTCAGATGGGTCGCCAGAATATCCCTCTTAAAAAGGCTACTGTCTATACACAAGTCTACTCCGACTAGGTTTCAGGGTTTGATCCCCCCAGCCCTCCTTTTTAATGGCGAAGAATTACAGCAGTTTGAGAGTGGGTGGCTACAGCCACCCACTCTCAAAGCTAACATTGATAGGGCTTTCAATAATGGTTAATATCAGGTTTAACCGTTATCCTGGGTGAGGATTTTTAGGCGGATTAGTTGGTCTGTATCTCCTAGTTGGACTTCGATGACTTCGCTGGAGAGGCGGCTGAGGCAGTTGAGGAGCGATCGCAAATGGGGGGTGCTGGCTCCGGTATCTACGTAGAGGCGATCAGCAAGACTCCCCAGCCGTTTCCATGTGGTGTATACTTTTGCCACACTTTGCTCTAGTTGAGATGCCTGCTTGACCAGATCGGCGGCTGTATTGAGACAATCAAGGCGCAGAGCTTCTGTCAGAGCCAGTTCCATGTCTACAGAAGAATTTTGCAAAGTTTGGACTTGAGCCGCCGCATCAAGATATTTAGATAAGTTGCGAGCATTGGTGGTTAGATGCTTGACGGTATCGAGGTCTGGATTGCTGGCGGCTTCATCTTGAATAGCGATGAGATGGGAAGCTGGCAATTTTTCTAATTCCTTGACTAGGGGAGCGAGATGACGGGCAGACATAAAGCCTTCGGCGGCTTTTTCCTTGACCTCGAAGGGTAATAGTTCTGAGTTCATGGCAGTCCATTCGTCGGTCAGTTGTTTGACTTCCCGACGGGTGATGCGATCGCCTTTTTGCGCAGCTTCTGTGACTAGTTGCTGAACTTCAGGGCTAGATTTGGCAGTTTCGACAAAGGCTCTTTTACTGAAATTATTGATAGTATTGGGGTCTAGTTGCCCTTCTTCTAGGAGAGTATTGGCACTATTGGCTAACTGAATCAGGGAATAGGCTTGACTCTTGCTGATTTCCCGGTCTTTTAGCCAATTGAGAAATCCCGTCCCCCGTCCGTCGCCGCCTTGTTTTTCCCGGTCACGAATCGCCCTGAGTATCCTGCCCCGCCAGATATCGGTTTGCAGATCGAAGCGATCGCATACCAACCAAGCCTTGTCTAGCTGCTGCTGAAACTCTAGATCAGGAATTGCCTCGTCTTCAGGATCTGGTAGTTGAAAATTGAGATCGATCGGTTCAGCAAAAGCCGCCACTAGATCAATAGGGGATTCTAATAACTCTGTCATGGGATTATTTCTTGATACTGCCGCCCTATTATCGCACAAGTCCTTTAGACCTAGGTGATTTTTCTCTGGTGATACCACTTTGCCAAATTCTTGATATGGCAACCGCTAAGGGGGTTGAGGTGATTTTGGTTGTAGGAACCCTAGCTTCGCTGGGGTTCTTACAACAACACCTGCTTGGCGATGGCTATACAAATAAGATTTTGAGTAGCTTGCTGGGTAAGGATTTAAATTAAAAAGGGTTTCACCATTTTTTTTATTTGGTATGGGGTATTTCTCAAGCTTCCTCAATTCTTTCTCCCTGATTGATTGTTGCTCGATCGCGGGCATAAATCCATCCCAATTTACAGCCGTTTGAGAGTGGGTGGCAACAGCCGCCCACTCTCAAACCTAACATTGGCAAATATTTCAACGGTTGCAATGTGTCCCATTTGAACAAAAATTGCTGTAAGTAGAGTTGTTAGATAGCAATCCTCAATCGATCGAGAATAGCTCCCCCACCGGAGTATCTGCTCATCATCCCCTGAAACTCGTAAATCAAATAGAACTGCTATATATCTCGCTCTTAATTGATTTGTGGGTTTTTGATGGTTGAAAGAGATGCACTCTCTGGGTGCGCCGTTTTCAACCCAATTAGGATTGCTATAGTAATATGATGAGGAATATTAAATTGAGAAATAAGCACCCAATTCATTGCTGAGAAACCTATCTTGCTGAGAAACCTATGCAGAAAAAAATCCTTATTTTTGATTTTGATGGTACCTTAGCTGATACCCTGGCTGCAATTGTTGATATTACCAATCATCTAGCTAGTGAATTTGGTTATCCGACCTCTAGCACTGAAAAATTAGCTCAGATCAGACAATTGGGAGCTTGGCAAGTTATTCAACAATCAGGAGTATCTGTATTTAAGCTGCCGGCATTAGTCAGAAAGATTCAGCAGGAACTATCTAAGGAAATTGAAAATGCTCATTTATTTCCTGAAATGGATCAGACTCTACAACAACTAAAAAGTAGTGGACATATCTTAGGGATTGTTTCCTCTAATTCTAGTGAAAATGTGAATAGGTTTCTTGAAGTTAATCACCTGCAAAAACTATTTGATTTTGTGGTTTCTAGTACGACTCTTTTTGGCAAACATCGCAGCCTGAAGAGAATAATTCAGCAGCAAGGTTTTAGAAGCGAAAATGTTATTTATGTTGGAGATGAAACAAGAGATATTGAGGCAGCTAAGAAGATTGGAATTGAGGTGATTGCGGTGGGATGGGGCTTTAATTCCGTGGAGATTTTAGCACAGTATCAACCAAATTATTTGTTGCATTCACCTCTAGAAATACTAAGGGTAGTTAACCATGATTGACTATCTTCTGAATCATCTGATTCGCTTGGGATTGATAGCCACCTCCAAAGAGATTAAAATGGTTAAGAATATGGTATAGGTTATAGATAATTTCTCGTTTTTCGTAGCCCGGAGCCAAGGGAAATACCCGCTGATATTCTTGATAAAACTCTTGGGGAAATCCTCCAAATAATTTTGTCATAGCGAGATCGACTTCTCGATCGCCCACATAAGCCGCCGGATCAAAAATTACTGGTTCCCCATGCTTAGTAAATGCTGCATTCCCACCCCAGAGATCGCCATGCACTAAACTAGGTTGGGGATGATGATTAGTTAAAGCTAAAGATACCGTCTCTACAACCTGTTGCGTTGCCAGAAAATTTCCTCCTTTCTGTTTAGCTAATTGTACTTGATAACCAATCCGATGCTGGGCAAAAAAATCTGCCCAACTTTCCGTCCAAGGATTGAGTTGAGTCGTATATCCAATAGTGTTATCTCTGATCCAACCAAAGCCCCTATGCAGCCCTAAATTTGCTACGGAAAATTGATGCATTGCTGCTAATTTCGCTCCCATCAATTGCCAGATATGGGGATGATTAGCTGCTGAATTCGACAAATCTAACCACTCTAAAACTAAGTAGGCCTGATTATCTACTGTGCCATGACAAATAACTTGGGGAACACAAATAGTTAATGTTTTTTGCATCTGCTGTAAACCCAAAGCTTCAGCAACAAACATTTCTTCGAGGGATGCATGGTTGAGCTTGACAAAATAAGTCTGTAAGTCTGTTTGTAGAGCATAAACTTGATTAATACATCCACCGCCTACAGATTTCTGTCCTATAACCTGTAGATTTCTTCCTGTAACTTGTGTAATATGATCTAATATTTTTTGCCACATGATTGAAACTGCATCTGGAATTTGCTGTAATCTGAAATTATTCTGCCTGATCAAGATAATTATTCCAGATTTCAGAATATTACAAATCAAGTAATATTGCTATATAATTTTCAGGGAACTAGCCAACCTATTAGCAGGCTAGATTATAAATAACTATTATGTCAAAAGTATGATCAAATTTACTGATCAATGGCGCATCAATCTAGGTTTATTGATTTTAACCTTCTTGATTGTGATTGCAGTCTCTTTTAGTTATGCCAGTAGCGAACGCACTTTTTATGCTGGGGATTTTGCTCCGGTGTATTACCATAATAATGCTCAATTAGTTGTCAGTGCTTGGCGACAATCTCCCCTCAAGGCGATCGCCAGTATTTGGCAGTCCCTAGGTCAAGATCATAATCAACTATTTACCGCGCCTTTATTGCCTTTACTTTTGATTTTCGGCGATAGTCGGACTAGTTATATTGTCAGTGTGGCAGTGGTTTATCTTTTGCCGTGGAGTTTAACTATGGGGGCGATCGCTTCTCGCCTCATATATTTGTTAAATCCTTTATTAATCTTCTGGTTAACTACTTTTATTAGCTTACTTCTACCTATGAGTTGGCTGCCTACTCTTCGGGGTTATCCTGACGTGGGCGGAGCCTTAATTATCGGCATAGCAATTATTTTACTGCTGCCTAAATTAGAAACCAAAAAATGCTCAGAAAACTTACCGATCCTCAATCAAATTTCTTGGGCAAGAGTTGTAGTTGTTGGCTTGTTCTTAGGATTGGCAGTGCTATTTCGTCGTCACTTTGCCTATTTAGATCTCGCTATCGCTGGAGGAATAATTGTTCAGGGTGCAGTGGCGATTTTTGCTGAGCAAAAACAGATTATTTCTGCCCTATGTTTGTTAGGCAGTAGGTTGATACTGATGGGATCGATCGCTTTACTAACGCTAATCATTACTGCAAGAGAATTTACTAACCGTGCCTTAAATACAGACTTTCGAGATCTATACGCCTCTTGGAGTTTGTCTTTTCCAGAAATCCTGAATCACTATGATAATTTTTATGGCTGGCTAACTTGGATTCTGATCATTTTAGGTTTTAGCTTAGGCTTGATGAAGCGCACCTTAAATATCTCTGGGATTATATTTATGAATAGTGCTGCCATCATCTCTTTGTTTAATTTATTAGTGGTGATTCGCTATGATAGTTTTCAATACACTCTGCATTTTACTCCTTTTGCAATTATTGAACTGGTGATACTAGGAGTAATATTTTATACGACTTTCCCTAGTAAATTAAAATTGATAATTATTGGTAGTAGTATTTATTTAGGGTTGAACTTTCTTTTTATGTTAACTGGCTTAGGAAAACCTAATTTTCCTCTGCGATCGCTATTTGCCGCCAACTATCCACCCCAAGTCCGCCAAGACTACCAGGAAATTCAACAGTTAACCGCCTATTTGCGGCAGTTAGCACCAAATAAAGAACCAATTTATGTAATTTCCTCATCGGCGATGGATCCTCTCAGCCGAGGCATTTTGAGTAATGCAGAAACTACAATTTATGGCAAGAATAAAACCATTCTAAATTTCCTGCGCCCCCAATCTTTTGACTCTAGTAGTAGCTATCCCCTCGAAAGTTTTCTCAAGGCTAAATACGTAGTTCTGCCCCAGCCTATACAATATCGATTTGCGATCGAGCATCACGATGTGGCCAGAGTCTCTGGGGAAATATTTAGTAATAATTGGGAATTTTCTCAAGATTTTCAGCTTCTCCCCCAAACTTTCAACTTAGAAAATAAATCTGTAGTTAAGGTTTATAAACGGATTCGGTTTACTTCAATTCCTATAGCGGTGAAAACCCTAGTCAAGATGCAACAAGAAATCAAAGAAACTCCCGGAGGACAAAAAGACTGGATTGTTTTAAGTCAACAATTCCCCCTAAATATTCAACAAAAATCCTCCCAAATTTATGATCTAAATGCCCATGCTGGATATCGTAATCAATTACCAGTTAGTGCTTTGATTTATATTCTGCCATTGCCAGAAATGATCCATATTAAAGGATTAGTGAAATTTCCAAATCAGAAATGTTTAGGTGTCTCTCTGAGATTAGCTATTTATGATCAGCAAGGACAGGTAATTACTTCTACGGAAACTTTTAAATCTCCTCAGTTTCCCCCAGTATTCTTTCTTTCTACCTCAACTAAAGGTGGAAAATATTTGGTTTGGCAGATTCTCAGTCCAGATGATCAAGAGATAGTTAATGATTGTACCGTGGAGATTAATAATTTGACTTTAAGTTCTAAATCGTGATGATCCCAAATCCGGGTTAGTAAATAGTATCCCTACTTTCTTATTCCGCGCAGGCGGACTTTGCTCTTGTGGCAGCGGTTTCAACCGCTGTGAGTAATACCAAATCAAAAAACTGGTGAAACCAGTTTTTTGATTTACAGGAGTTTGAGAGTGGGTGGCTACAGCCACCCACTCTCAAACCCAGCATGGATAGGACTTTCAATATTTGTGGCGTGTCTCATTTGAACGCAAAGTGCTGTAAATCATTAATTAATTCTAGGCAGTTAAAAACGGCGCACCCTCAGGGTGCGCCGTTTTTAACTTAAAATACTACGGTTCCCCAATCAGGCTGGCGATAATAGTTAGTCATATCATCAAATTTCCGTAACTCTCCACTGTGGACTAATAACTCTGGAGAATCTATTTCTAGCCATTGATTACTTAATTTGTTGAGGTTGTTGTAGAGGCGTTGGCGGCAGCCTAGGGTCTCATCAGAGACATCTCCAAAGTAGCCAAGGGTAATATGAGCGGTGAAATGATATTGCTGCTCAATACCCAAACCGATCAGACTGGGGCTTTGATAGATAAAGCGACGGAGTTGGAGGATTTGATTGTAGGAGGTTTCATCCTTAGGAATCAGGCAGACAGCGATCGCCCTTGGTCTGACCATAAAACCTAAGAGCTGCCAACGATTACTTTGGTTAGCAGGATTTTCCTTAGTATATTCGGCAAAACTATTGGCCACATTAGCCCGGAGTTGTTTTTCAAACTCAGGATTCTGGCTTTTATTTCGGTAGGCTCCATCCCAAATTAGATCTGCTAAAGTCAAGTGGAAACTATCAGGGACAACACTAACTAGAAAATCCTCTGGTAATTCTTTGGCTAGCTGGGTCTGAGTCTGATGCAGGAACTTATAGAAAGTATCATTTTGGGTATCAACTGCCCAAGGGGGAGTTATGACACTATAGCCCGGAAAAGCGACTGGTTTACGTTCTGCACCACTCTGGGGTTGAAACTTTGGTGATTCTTGAATATTTTGTAGCTGAGACTCATGGGTTTCTGGCAGGGTCAACCGCGCCACTCGATTTAGGTAAGTTTGATAATTTTCGTCCAATCTAAATTGCCCCCTTTTTCATGAATTGTGATTATGGATTGTGACCGATTGTTATAGATTTTTGATTATGTGATTATTTTGTATTATGCCAATTTATTTGTATTGGGGCGAGGATGACTTTGCGATCGCCCAAGCCGTCAAAGAAATCCAGACTACCACAGTTGATCCAGATTGGAGTAGCTTTAACTACCATAAAATTACTCCAGACCAATCAGATGCCGTGACTCAAGCCCTTA
This sequence comes from Phormidium lacuna HE10JO, assembly GCA_943370025.1. Classification (GTDB taxonomy): domain Bacteria; phylum Cyanobacteriota; class Cyanobacteriia; order Cyanobacteriales; family JAAUUE01; genus JAAUUE01. Next base: position 8,549 of record CALRPI020000069.1, read on the forward strand.
GCCAAGCCATGACTCCCCCCTTTGGCATGGGCAAGAGATTGGTTTGGTTAGCAGATACTCCTATTCCTCATCAGTGTAGCCAACAAACCACCAATGAGCTAGAGCGGACTCTCCCAGCCATCCCTGATACTTGTCTACTACTACTTACTTCTAAGCATAAACCCGATGCTCGCCTCAAATCTACTAAGTTGCTACAAAAATACGCCATTATTCAAGAGTTTTCTCCCATTCCCCCTTGGAAAACCGAGCAATTAGTCAGCAAAGTCCAGCAGGAGGCACAACGCTACAAACTGCGTCTAGACCTAGCAGGAGCCGAGTTTATTGCCCAAGCCGTAGGTAATGATACCCGACTTTTAGATAACGAACTCCAAAAACTTTCCCTAGCTGTCACTAATCGAGATCGTCCCCTCTCATTGGCAACGATCTCAGCCTTGGTGACTTCTAATACCACCTCCAGCCTGCAATTAGCCAATGCCTGTACTAAAGGGAAACCAGATGTGGTTCTAGAACTACTGGCAGACCTGATGCAAAGAAATGAACCACCCTTGAGAATTGTGGCCACGTTGACCGGGCAGTTTCGGACTTGGTTGCTGCTGAAATTAGCGATCGAGAGCGGCGAAAAAGATGAACGGATCCTTGCCCAAACAGCCGAAATCAATAATCCCAAGCGTATCTATTTCCTCAAACAAGAGATTAACCATCTCAACTCGCGCAAGCTTTTACAAGCTATGCCAATTTTGCTGGAGCTAGAAGTAAGCCTGAAAAAAGGAGCCGAGCCAATGTCGACCATGCAAAATAGCCTGATTCGTCTTTGTCAAACCTGTTGCAATTAAAAAGATGGTTTAGAATATAACCTAAAATTCCCTAACCTCCAAAATACTGGAACTTATGACTTGGCAATATATTCCTAATTACTAACTCTTAAGATTTTCCCCCTTGGTATATGTTGATTTATAATTCTGTGACTAATTCGGTAAGGCAAGATCAATTGGGTGACGCTACTCCATCGGCAGCAAGCTCCTATTCCCCGCATCCCGATCGGGTCTTGTTTGCTAAGACAAGATGTTTATTTCAGGCTGGGGCGATTGCCATCTTGGGAGTCCTCACAGGCTACTTGCCCTGTCTCTCAACTCCCTCTCCCCAGTCCTGGCCAGAATTATCCTTTACGGCGGCAGCCCAAGCTCAGACCGTGGGTGAAGATGAACTCTATACCTACGTCCGAGCCGCCTTTGAAATTGAAATGCTCAGGCGACAAACCTACAACAGTATTAGTGCTATTAATAATGGTTCCGTCCCAGAAATTACTTGCAATAATCAATCAGCAATTAATAGCCTTGATGGCAATGTCGCCGGGGTCGCCCGGAACTTTTGCAATCAATCAGCAGAGATCCTGCAACGCCATAGTATGAGTCCTAGTCGGTTTAATCAAATTACGGCTAGTCGAGGGTCTGATCCTAATTTGGATGCCAGAATCCGGCGGATTATTCAAGAACTTAATCCTAGACGCTCTCGCTAGTGCTATCTTTGTGGGGGTATTAACATTCCTGTTCGTACTACAAATAATACTACGCCACCCATGTATTACCCATGAAGTGTGTCCCTAGTTCTCAAGTTGACTCTAGTAATCCCTATTCTTGGCTATTTATTTGCTTGCTTCCGATAATTTTTCTGCTGCCTAGCTGTGGCTCCAGCCCCAGTGCTAATTCTGCATCATCTCTCGTTTCGCCTGAAGAGTTAGCTAAGACTATCACCGATCCAGAAATAAAAAACTATGCTCAGGCGGTGGTGGCGATCGAACAAATCAGGAAAACGACCAATCAAGAAATGACCAAGGTTTCTGAGGGTAAATCCTTTGATGGTGTTGTTTGTACCCAGCCAGAAACCATTGCTAGCTTATCTACAAAAATGCAGGAAGTTGCGATCGTTTTTTGTACTAAAGTCAGAAAGATTAGTGAAGACAATGGCTTAACCGTCCCTCGTTTTAATGCCATTACTGTCAATGCTAAAAATAATCCAGACCTACAAAAGAAAATCAATGATCAGTTAGTTACCCTGCAAAAGTAGGTAATTGCTGATATATCAAAACCGCTTTTTTATGGAAATTATTCTCACAGAAAAAATCACGGAGAGATTGACCACTTCTACCCAAAGCAAGCCAGAGCTAATTATTCCCCTGACAGCGGACGATCGCACCCGCAGCCGTCAGCGCTTGGAACTGGCAGATGGTCAAGTGGTGTTTTTGAAATTACCTAGAGGCAGTAGTTTGCAGGATGGAGATGTTTTACAGGGTCATGCTCCGGGTATTTCCAGCATCCTTGCCCAAATATCTGCTAAGCCTGAGCCTGTTTTGACAGTGCGGGCGATCGACCCCTTTAAGCTCCTCCAAGCCGCCTACCATTTGGGCAACCGTCATGTGCCTCTAGAGATCACCCCAGAGTATCTCCGCCTCGCCTTTGATCCAGTCTTGGCACACCTGCTGGAGCATTTGGGCGTAGAAGTGCAGCAGGAAACTCTACCTTTCCAGCCAGAAGCCGGAGCCTATGGTCACAGCCATGCTGTTGATTCCAGTATTAGTCCCGATATTGCTCCCAACAGTGCTCCTCATAATGCTCCTAGTCATGAGACTCACCCTCCTAATGAATCTCATTCCCATCATTCTCGCCATCACCATCATCACCATCATGCCTGATTTGCCGGAAACTACCCTGCTCTCTCTGTTGCAATTAGCTAGTCCAGCCCTGCCTGTGGGTGCCTACAGCTATTCTGAAGGTCTAGAAAACCTTGTGGACATGGGAATAATCAAAAATGTAGCCACCCTAGAGCATTGGTTGACCCAAGAGCTGATCCACGGTGTCTCTAGGCTAGAAGCCGCCGTGATGTTGCGGGCTGGACGGAGTTTTACTGAAGGGGATTTTGGGCAACTTAGCTACTGGAATCAATGGTTAACGGCGACCAAGGAAACCGAAGAACTCCGGGAGCAAAGCTGGCAGATGGGGAATTCCTTAATGTTGTTATTAGGAGAGTTATTGCCGGAAACTAAAGACCTAAGAATCGATTGTCAAGAGTCGTGGAATTACGCGATCGCTTTTGGCATCACTGCTGCCGCTTGGCAAATTCCCCCCACTATTGCTACTGCCGCCTATCTGCAAAGCTGGGCAACTAACTTAATCAGTGCTGGTATTAAACTCATTCCCCTCGGACAAACCGCTGGACAAAAACTGCTCTGGTCAATCCGTCCCCAGATTTCTACTGCCACCCAAGTTATCTTAGAGCTAAGCGACGAACAACTTGCCACCTGTGGCTGGGGACTGGCGATCGCCAGTATGGCTCATGTTCATCAATACAGCCGCCTCTTTCGTAGTTAGACGATGTGGTTTTTGAGGGGCGGCGCAACGCGCCGCTCCTCAAAAAAATAATTTTGCGTGCTCTTCGCTCACGTAAAATTGGGAATTTTAGTTTATCTCGAACTGATGTTGGTTAGATCAGGTAACTAATTCACTGGGACTAGAGGCGACAAGAGGAACTAGTTGTATTGACAGACCTTCCCGCGCCATAATGGTTTCTGGGAATTCCCTAGCAGCATCTTCACCTACTCGATCGAGAAAATCATCATTGTGCAGTGGATCGTGGTGAAAAATCACTAATTTCTTCACCTTGGCGGCGATCGCAACCTTCACCGCTTCCTGCCATGTAGAATGCCCCCAGCCAACCTTCGGATTAGTAGGGGAATTGTACTCTAAGTCAGTGTACGTAGCATCATAGATCATCACATCTGCATTCTCCGCCAGATACAAAACATTTTGATCCAAGTGATCAGCAAAATGCTCTGTATCAGTAATATAGGCAGCAGTACAACCTCGCCAGCTAACTCGATAACCCACAGCTTCTCCGGGATGGTTTAATCGAGCATTCTCAATTACCACTTCCCCCAGTTCCAACTTCTCCCCCAGCTCTAGATCGTAAAACTTCAAATCTGCACCCATGATTTGCAGAGGCACAGGAAAATTGGGGTGCAGCATCTGGTCGTTGAGGCGCTGTTTGATAGTTGCCTTGTTAGGGGCAACCGTGCCATGAATGTGAAAACAGTTCCCCTTAATAAAAGCTGGTGTAAAGAAAGGAAAACCTTGGATATGATCCCAATGGGAATGGGTAAAAAATAAATGAGCCTCTACTGGCATCTGAGATAGAAGAGACTGCCCTAGAACCCTTAGCCCCGTTCCCCCATCAAAAATCAGCCGTTCCCCACCTACACGCATTTCTATGCAGGGGGTATTACCACCATACCTTACGGTTTCTGGACCAGGACAAGCAATACTGCCTCTGACACCCCAAAAGTGAATCGTAAATGAATTTTGACTATTTGACATGGGTTTGCGTTGGGTTAGGATTTTAGGACAATCAGGCTAAAATATTTAATATTCTTCTTGGCTGGGGGGTGAGCAGAGCCATTAACTAGGTAAATCATTAGGATAACTAGTAGATTGTTCCCTTGGGTTTACCAACCCTAGCTTCTAATTTTATCTACAATTTCTAGCAACGAACCGGATAATTAAATATTATCTAACATTCGGATTATTTAGTCATCAATTCAACTAACATTTTGATTAATATTAAGATAAATGAAAACCATTGATAATTTATGGCAGCTAATATAGAAATCTACACTTGGAGCAGTTGTCCTTTTTGTATCCGTGCTAAGGGGCTACTCAAGAAAAAAGGTGTCACCTACCAAGAACACTGCATCGACGGTGATAATGCAGCAAGAGAAGCAATGGCAGTAAGGGCTAAAGGTGGCAGAAGTCTGCCCCAGATTTTCATTAATAATCAGCATATTGGTGGTTGTGACGATATCCATGCCCTTGATGCGCAAGGAAAATTAGATGCCCTATTAGCTTAGGTAACTCAGTAGTTGGGCAAAGTGAATTTTTGAGGAATGGCGCTTGGGGCGCGGAGTAATGCAAACGCTATTCCTCTATATCATCAGCTTATTACAGCACTTTGCGTTCAAATGAGACACACTACAAATATTGAAAGTCTTATCAATGTTGGGTTTGAGAGTGGGTGGCTGTAGCCACCCACTCTCAAACTGCTGTAACTCCAGACAACTATAGCTTATGAGTTTAACAACCGCCATGTATTTACTCCCACAACCCCGTCTTGCTGCAAACCTTGGCTGCGTTGAAAAGCGATTACGGCATTACGGGTTGCCGTGTCAAAACTGCCGTTAATTGTCCCCGGATAAAAGCCCCGACTCTGGAGGCGCTGCTGCAACTGGCGGACAGCATCACCACTATCTCCTTGTTTAAGAGTTGGCAGATCTGGGGTCGGCTGCGATCGCCATCTTTGGGTAAACTGCTCCAGAATTTGGGGAGATATTTGACTCTCTAGCCACTGGATTGCTTGTTGCTGATGCGGTAAATCACGGAAGAATCGATAGGTATCCAATATTTTTACCGTTGTCGGAGCTGGTGGTGGTGGCGGTGGCGGTGGTGGCGGCGCAACTCGAAGAGCTTGGATAGTGGCATCATTAGCAACGCCATTGGGGTCTAATCCTTGAAATTTTTGGAAGCTCTTGACTGCTTGCTGGGTTCCTGTGCCAAAGACCCCATCGATCGGTCCGGGGTTAAAACCCCTAGCTAAAAGTAGTTGCTGTAATTCCGTCACCCGAGAACCCGTGGAGCCAACCCGGAGGAAATTATCGACAGGATTTCCGGCTAATCGATTGCGAACATCTTGGCGTAGACGGGGTAACTGACCATAGAGCCAATCTCCTGGACACTGGGTGGCCACAAAATCTCGATGCCCTCTAATATTATCTGGGCTAATTTGACAAGAACTGCAAATAGAAGCGCATAGCTCGACTAAGCTTCTCCATTGCACTGCGGGCATTTGGTAGGTAGTAAAAGTTCCTTCGTTTTCAATGCCCGGTGATGCATTCCCTTCAGGAGTCCCGGCGTGGGCTGAACGGACACAACGTCCCCGTCTGATGGCTGCCAAGGAGTTTTGCCGACCTTCTAAAAGAATGCCGCCAGTAGTATTTAAAAAATTATGCCCGGAATCAGCCCAGCCAAAGCCGTTCATATGAGCACTTTGCAGATTTCTAGCAAAGGCTCTGGCTCCGGCATCTGTCCCTCTAGAGGCATCATTTGGGGGATTGGGACTGGCGGTGTGGTGGATGACGATAAAGCGGGGTGTGGTTTCAGCCGGCCAGTTGGTGGGTGGTACGGCACCCCATTCTCTTGCAGAAATTACTGTGGCAGTAAAAGTCATTTTTTAGAAATTTTGTTTTAGCTCTATGGGCTTTGGCTCCATAGGTCAAAATTGTAACTTATTAGATGTTGTTTGAACAATATATATAGAACTTACACAATAACCCGGAAAATATTCCCACAAGCTTATCCAATGCGATTATGAAGTCTAATTTTTTGCCCCTAGAGGGAGTGCAAAATTAGACCTCTTCGCCACTTTATAAATGACTTCTTAGAAAGTAGACTAGTGATCATCAGAGCTACGTTGATGAGAAACTCTGATAATTAGGTAACTAATTGATAGAGCAAAGATAGCAACTCCTAAGCCAATGATGGAAATGCCAGTAGTTTTGTCGAGGTCAAGAATGATGATTTTGCGAGCGATCGCTACCAAAGAAGTGACTATGACAAGTTCTACTTGGATCACGTGCTTACGCAAATAAGCCGTAATATTTTCGAGAATTTCTAGGGCAATTAAAATATTTAAAAACATCCCGAAAATTCCAAATAACCCTCGATCAAGCAATATTCTTGGATCGAGATATATATCTATTATGACGACTCTAATTAAGTCAATAGTCGCTACTATAATCACAACAACCATGATTAGAGACAAAACCTTGGCTAGGATAGTCTCTACCTTTTCTATTGTGTGTAAAAAGCCTTTGTCTTGCCATACGTTAGCTAAACTTCTCCAGAAATTTCGCATTGAATCCTATTCCATATTTTTACTAAAATCATCGCAATATAGCAATTCCAAGTCATTTGTTAACTCTAGGGGTTTTACAAGCGACGCACCCGCAGAATGCGTCGCTTGTAACCCATTTAGGATAACTATATACCGATCATAAATGGTTCGCAAACTGCAAATAGTCTGTAAATAGCTTAGAATGACGAACTCTTTGAATGTACCATTCTAAACTTAAATAGGACTGCTATATAGCCTCGTATTCTATCATCCTGTCAGCTATTTGCTACTAGTGACATGCCTATAAAAGTGGCAATTAAACCTAATCCTACACTGCTTAAAATGTAAACTAGGGCGGGAAAATTATTACCTTGTTGCCAGAGCTGATTATTTTCGTAGGCAAAGGCAGAAAATGTAGTGAAGCCACCACAAAAGCCCGTAGCTAGGAGTAATTTAATTTCTGTCTGGTTGCCAGTGCTATACTTTTGCAGGATTGCATAGATCAGCCCAATTAGAAAGCAGCCAATTATATTGACGCTGAAAGTACCGAAAGGTAGGTTCGTGCCGAGGCGATCGCTAACTAGCTTGGCCATCGTATATCTGGCCACACTGCCAGCTCCACCACCTAAAAATACTAGCCATAGGTGTTGCATACAAAACCTCTGTAATAAATCTTTTTCATAATTATTGCTCTCATTCGTGATGGAGACCTTTTTCTATGGGAGAACCCCACCGATCGCCCCCAATATCCTTATCCCCTCAGCAGTTACAGGAGGGGAGCATCTACCTAGGGCGAGTTTTCCTAGGTTTAGCAGCTTTGACTCAGATTAACTCTGGAAATTTGGCTACGATTATGGCAACACTACAGGCAGAACCACTGTCAGAAATGCCTGAGTCTCCGCCTCGGAATGCTCATGCTGAGATAGATTTGGGAAAAAATATCAGCAACCTCAATTCTAGTGATGTTGATCTCAACTTCTCGCAACTAAGCGATCGCTTACTGAGTTCAAGTTGGATTAATTCTCTGGGGCAGCCCCTGACTTTCCCAGAACTAGCCTTCTCGATCCGAGTTCTTGTCCATCTTTGTCAACAACACCAAGAACTAATTCGTCGGGCTGTCAGTCTAGTAGAGCAGATCACGAAGGAAGGTAAAGACCCTTGGCAGGTAACTTTACTAAAAGATTATCATCAACGATTGACGGCTGCCTCTTCTTTACATCTACCTTCCCATGTCACAACGGCAGCATCTAATCAATGGTCTAATCAATGGCGGAGCAAGATACTATTTGATTTATTGTTTTATAGCTCACCCTATGGACAGCAGCGTTTGTGGCTAAGGTGTACCGAACCTGTTAATATAGGCAGGGCGTAAAGAAAACTCAAAGAAACGTAAAATAAAGTAACTATTGACCTCATCATATTAAACCCCAATAATTTAGGACTTACGCACTATGAACAAGTTATCTAGGATTCTGGAGGTTGTTGCGTAAGTCCTATAATTAATCCATAATTACCCCAAGGTTTTGATCATGGATCGCCGCCTCTACACTCCTCCTACTTGTACTCTGATTGTTGAGACTCCTACTAATTGGCTATCGAAGATTTATCGAAAATCATCGCAGATCAATCTGGCTAGTTTAGACAACTTCAATTTTGTTTTAAGCTTTGATGATCCTCGCCAAACTGCTGATGGTTTAACATTTAAGGGCGATCGCTCCCTTCTCGAGCAACTCAGGTTGGTAGTCAATACCTATGTCCAAAACTTTTTAGCCGCCCCACCGCAGTTAGGCAACCCTTCAGCAAAAACTCTACCTAATTCTGCTCTGCCCCGGCTTCAGCAACAAGACCTCCTGACCCATACTCTCTATTTAGGACAATTACCTCAAACAACGGCGGCTAAAATTGACCTGACTACCACCCAATTATTTGATCTAGCTACTGCCTTGGATGCTTACACAGAGGAACTAAGTATTCCGGCTCCAGTTAACTATTGGTGGAAAAGCAAATGGTTTGCTAGTTGGGGGTTGGGGGCTACGGCTATGTTTCTGTTTATGGGTTTAACTTCCCTTGGGTTTCAGCTTCTACAGGCTCGTAACTCCGCTAATTCAGCACCAGAAACTCCCCTTCCCAGTAGAAATAATTCGGTAACTTCTGATATTCAAGTATTTCCCACCCCTAAAGCCTCTATTCCCCCATTGCCTAAGGTTTCTCCCTTGGGAGCTAATCAAAAATTATCTCTTCCTGCCCCAGTTTCTGCTCCCCCCAGTGGTATTGCCCCCTCGACCCCACTCTTAGTCCCCAACGAAAGGGGCAGAAATTCTAGTCCCGTATTTTCTGAGCAGATGTCTCCTTTGGAGAATAATTCAGGAAACAATTCAGTTAATAATGGGTCTGCACCGCTGACTAATCCTAGACCGGTGAGAACTCAGGGCAGCAATGCTGCTGCTCCGGCAGCAAGTCAGAATTCTTCTTTGGTTCCTGTCCCACCCCTGCCAGAACTCCCTGCCCTCAAGCCGGGCACAGCAATTGAAATTCCACCCCAAGAAGTTCCCCCCCTGAGAGTCAACGAAGATTTAAGTATTGACTATCGAAATTACCCCACCCCAGGAAATCAAACATCCCAAACATCTCAGAGGGGGGATTCTTTGTTCGATCGCATTCCCCAAGTCCCAGAGGTGAGAAAATATTTCCAAGCCCGCTGGCAGCCGCCTAGAGGATTAAATCAGGTCTTAGAATATAGTATTTTGCTCAATAGCAATGGGACGATCGCTAGGGTGATTCCCCTCGGACAAGCCGCAACTGCCAACATCGATCGCTTGGGGATGCCGTCTCTGAATGCACCTTTTGTTTCACCTATTGCCCAAGGAGGAAACCCAAAAATTCGGATTGTCCTAACTCCAGAGGGGGGAGTAGAGACTTTTTTGGAAGCCATCAATTAAATAATTCAGAGGTTTTTACAGGTTCTCCGCGCCTGCAAAAACCTCTAAAAGCTCAGATAATTCGTTGATAGTGCGTAAGTTACAGCTCTTTGCGCTTTAAAAGAACCAAGGTTTTTGTTGAGAGCCACGCTCTGCGCGGCTCTCAACAAAAACCTTGTAACCCATACACTTGAAAAGTGCTATATCAAAGATAATGAAGTTACGGGAAACCGCCACTACTCCTATCCCATTTCCTGTATTAATCTAGATTAAGATCAAAAGTAAATCTTCCGGAGATTCTGATTAGATTCTGACCATCATAATTACCCTATTTTAGTAATCCCTATGTCATTTTTTGATTCCGAAATTGTTCAACAAGAAGCCAAGCAGTTGTTTCACGATTACCAATCCTTAATGCAACTAGGCGGAGATTATGGCAAGTTCGATCGCGAAGGCAAAAAGCTCTTTATCGATCAAATGGAAAGCATCATGGAACGGTACAAAATTTTCATGAAACGTTTTGAACTATCCGATGATTTCATGGCTCAAATGACGGTACAGCAACTGCAAACCCAACTGGGACAATTTGGGATTACCCCCCAGCAAATGTTTGATCAAATGAACCTCACCCTAGAAAGGATGAAGACAGAGCTAGAAAAGCAAGTTTAGCTCTTTATTTTCCTAGTGATCCCAAATTACAGCACTTTGCGTTCCAATGAGACACACTACAAATATTGAAAGTCCTATCAATGTTGGGTTTGAGAGTGGGCTTCGACTCCGCTCAGCCCACTCTCAAACTGCTGTAAATTTAAATCCCTACGCAGCAAGGTATTCAGAATCTTATTTGTATCAACTATTTGGCAAAATGGTATGAGTTAGGTATCTATGCAAACCTAAGGACGATTAAAAGAGGTAGGTGAAGGAAAGTATTGCACCGGCTCATCCTTCAATGCCTCTAGCATGAAATCTCGCCACACAGGAGCAGCAAAAGTTCCCCCGGTAACTCCACCCCCGATGGGAGCATTATTATCATTACCTAGCCACACTGCTACCGATAGCTGAGGCACATAGCCCACAAACCACACATCCCGCTCAGAAGAAGTGGTTCCAGTCTTGCCGGCGGCTTGACGACCAATTTGTGCCGATCGGGCTGTCCCCTCCGTAATTACTCCTGTCATCACTGCATTCAGAGAAGCTGTAGCCCAAGGATCTAATAATAATTTGGGTTTGGGGGTATTATCCAACAACACATTGCCATTCGGATCCGTTACCCTAGCAATAATCGTTGTGTCAGAATGCCAACCATTATTCGCGAAGGTAGCAAAAGCTCCAGCCATTTCTAGGGGAGTCAAGCCTACGGAACCTAGAGGTAAGGACAGAACTGGCTCCATCGGGCTTCTGATGCCTAAGCTGCGACACAATTCAATCACCCGGTCTAACCCGACATCTTGCCCCATCTTGAGCACAGGAATATTCCGAGACTGGATTAAAGAAGTCCGGGCTGTCATCGAGCCACCGAAGCCACCACCATAGTTGTTGGGAGTGTATACTTCTTCTCCATCCCTGAGGGTAATAGGTTTATCAACGACGATCGTATCTGGGGTATATTTGCCACTGGCAAAGGCAAGGTAATAGACAAAGGGCTTAAAGGCGGAACCCGGTTGGCGGCGAGACTGGATGGCTCGGTTAAATTGGCTGCGTCCGGGATCGGAACTCCCGACGATCGCCTTCACAAAATGCGTCCGGGGGTCTACGGCAGCTAGAGCCAGTTGGTCGGCATTAACTCCATTATTCAGCAGTTGCTCATGCTCTCGGCGCACCACCTGCTCTGCCATTTTTTGGAAGTTATAATCCACCGTAGTTTGGATCCGCATTCCTCCTTTGAGGACGGTTTCCTCGCCAAAACGTTGGTTTAGCTCGCTGATCACTGCTTCTGTAATAATTGGCAGTTCACTAGTCTGCCAAGAGGTGATTTTTCCCAGCTTAATTGGTTGTTGTTTGGCAGCCTGTGCATCTGCGGGACTAATCCAGCCTAGTTGCTGCATCCGCTGAATCACAAGGGCTTGCCTAGCTTTAGCCGCCTTCATATCTACAAACGGGCTATATTCTTCCGGGGCTTGAATTAAACCAGCCAACATAGTTGCTTCGCCTAGGTTCAGGTCTTTGGCAGATTTGCCAAAATAGCTTTGGGATGCGGTTTGCACCCCGTAGGTATTGTGTCCCCAGTAGACTTGGTTGAGGTAGAGTTCCAGAATTTCATCCTTAGAAAATACCTGCTCTACCCGGACTGCCAAGACTGCCTCGGCAACTTTGCGATTAAAGGTGCGATCGCGAGAAAGAAATAGGTTCTTGACTAACTGCATCGTCATCGTGGAACCACCTTCCACCACTGCTCCTTCCCGGTAGTTGGCAAAAAATGCCCGCCCTAGACTCGTGGGGTTCACCCCTTGGTGTTGATAGAAATGGCTATCTTCGATCGCCATCACCGCCCGTTTTAGGTTGGGGGAGATCTGATCTAGCTTCACGACCTCTCGATTAGCTTCTCCATGCAAGCTAGTCAGAGGTTTACCCTTAATATCATAAATATGGGTAGTTTGAGGTGGAGTATAGGCTCTCAGCGATCGGACATCGGGCAAGTTCCGAAAGCTAGTGGCTAGTCCTACTAGTACTCCTGCTGCCACCGAACTAGCGATCATAGTTGTCGCCAAGACAGTGCCACTAGTGACTTGGACTATCCCTCTGACATAATCAAAAACTGGCGAACTCCGCCGCCTTCTAACTCTTGGTTCCCTTTGAATCGTAGTTGATGACACTAAAAGACAATCCTTTCTTTAATAACAGATTCCAACTTCTATAGTTATATCTGATCTAGGAAACTTCTGGGATAAATCCTCTGCACTTTCAATAAATACCAAAGTCAAGTTCTTTGAGGTATTGAACTCCTGCCCTTAACTGGACAGCAGAACCCCGTAACTCTAGCTCAAACCAGCCATCTTCTAAACTAGCAAAGGGTAAAATTGCACCAGCGATGTTTACTGTCAAACCATATTTTGTGATTAAGGTACCAATAACTGGAATATCTCGGTATTCTTTGGGGATGCGGATTTGAAACTTGTGGCTCTGGTTTGGGGAATTTTGGTTCAAGGCATCGGGAGACTGGCGATCGAGATCAAACTGTCGCCATTCTCTAATCACTGATGGAGTCAGAGGCTTTAATTCTGGAGTAGGAGCAGCGGGAGGCTCAATCACAAATACTTCCACGCCAATGTGGTGTAGTTCTGCCAAGGCTTGGTTAATCTGCACCACATCCCCTAAAACCTCCAGATCAAACCAACCGTCATCCCTAGCACTAGAAGTTAATAGTGCCGCAGTAATATTAATTACTAGCCGATAGTCAGAAACTAGCTTAGAAATAATAGGTTGTTGATGATACTGGGGTGAAATTTTTATCCGCAGATAAACGAGGCTACTGTTAATGGTAATTGCGGTATAGTTAGAGTCGGTCATGTTTTTAGATTTAGGTTTGTAAGATTAGAGTTCCAAAATTAGACTTCCAAGATAAAATTGTCTGATTTTTATTGATTGCTAGGCAAGGCTAGAAATATTTTCTATCAAGCTATAGCAATCCTAAATCATTTGTAAATTTTTGAGGTTTGAGAGAGAGACACCCTTCGTTTGAGTCTCTCTCAAACCATTTAGGGATGCTATAAGAAACAGGACAATTTAAGGAATAGGGTAAAGTTCTTTGTTTTTATTGACTTCCACCAAGGTAAGACAGGGAAGACGAATTATAAATTCTGTGCCTACTCCTAGCTGAGAATTACACATGATTTCTCCATGATGTTTCTCAACAATAATTTGTTTACTAATAGACAAACCAATTCCTGTGCCCTTGCCCATAGATTTAGTCGTAAAGAATGGTTCAAATAATTCTTGTTTCACTTCTGGGGAAATTCCCATACCATTATCGGCAATCCGAATAGTGACTGTCTCTGTTTCTACCGTAGTAGTAATGACAATCTGACGTATTTTTGAGGGTATTTGCAATTTCTTAGGTGAAGAACTTGGGGATTGGGATAGGGGATTTAACAAGTTATAGGATGGCTCATCTAGAGCATCAATGGCATTACTTAAAAGATTTGTAAAAACTTGGTTAATCTGTCCAGAGAAGCACTCAACTAAGGGTAATTGGCTATAATTCTTGATAATTTTAATTTTACCTAAATTATTATTGCCTTGGAGACGGTGATTCAGGAGCATGAGAGTTGTATTCAGACTGGCATGTAAGTCTGTAGGCTGCATTTCTCCTCTATCAAGATAAGAAAAATTTCTGAGGGCAGAGATAATATCCAAAATGCGATCGACCCCCATTCGCATAGAACCTACCACATCTTCTAAATCTTTCGTAACAAAATCTGTTTCTGTATTTTCAAGAAATTGAGCTATTTCTAGGGTTGCTTGGGGGTAAGTAGTCTGGTATAGCTGAACTAGAGTCACTAAATCTTGTACGTATTGCTGAGCATAGGATAAATTGCCATGAATAAAATTAATTGGATTATTAATTTCATGACCTAATCCAGCCGCTAATTGCCCTAGGGTTGCCATTTTTTCTGTATGAATTAATTGAACTTGGGTTGATTGTAATTTCTCTAAAGTCTCTTCTAGTTGCTGAGCTTGTTGGCGGAGCTGTAGCTCTGATTGTTGTAACTTCTCCTCAGTTTTCTTGCGATTACTAATATCAATATGGGAACCGGCTAAACGGTATGGGCGATCGTAAATATCTCGCATTAACTTGCCCCGGCAGAGCGTCCAACGATAGCTACCATCCCGATGCAAAAGACGAGATTCCACCTCAAAATCTTGTCTTAGACCCGTGCGGTATTCTGCTATAGCTAATTGAACGAGGGGCGCATCTTCTGGATGAACCCTGCTAAACCATGTAGTAGATTGGGGCAATAGATCAGCGGTGTCTAAATCCAATATTTGTCGCCAACTTTCAGAAAAGAAAATCTCACCAGTTTCTAGGTTCCAATCCCACAGACCTACATGGGAACCTTTGATAGCCAGATCGTAGTGAAAAGAAATTTTACCAAAATCTTGATAGGGCTTAACTCGTAGAGCTTGGAGACATTCATGGACCGGTTGATAATTGAGGGGAATTGTCCATCCAGCCGAGTTAGCGGCTAGGGCGGCTGGACTATTGGGGGGCAGTTGCAGCAGGGCGATCGCTACAGCAGCAGCAATATCTTGGGAAGTGTGGGCAATAACCGCAAAAGGCCATTCTGGGTATAAACGAGTACTAACGACAAAGGGAAATTCCCCTGCATATTGAGTTTGTTGATTAATAATTTTTAGATCAGCAATATCCAACTTTCCTTCGCTGGTCATCCTTTCTAGGGTATCGGTACTCACAGTTCCCCCGTCCACTACCCCGGCTTGTACTGCCTCCACAACTAAATCATGGCTACCCAAAAAATCTAACCTCAGGAAATCTCGATAGGGATTGATACCTACTTCTTGAATTTCTCGCCAAGCCATGCGCCATCCCCCAAGAGAATCTTCAGCCACGGCAGCAAATTTTCCACCTTTGAGGTCAGCTAAGTTATTGATCTCTAAGCGATCACTTTTCGTAAATATTACACCCCCAAACATGGTGTAAGTTCCCCCAGAGCCACAAACTTTGAGGCTAGCTAAACGATTGATCCCATACAGAGCTTCAAACTCCACATACATCCCAGAATTGGTAATCAAAAAATCTATTTCCCCTGCCGCCACGGCCTCAGATACTTGAGCAAAATTGAGGGGGATCATGACAAAGTTATAATGGGGAAGTTGCTCTTGAAGATAAATAGCTGTAGGCTGCCATCTCTCGATTGCTTGTTGTTTTCCTTGGTTGGCAAGAACTCCAATTTTAATTAGTTGTTTATCTAATAATTGTTTATCTAATAATTGATCACCGAAGGATTTATTATCTAAAAATTCTTTGGTTGATTGATTAGCGTTGTGGGATAACCTAGTTCCTTCCATGCCTGAATACCTCCTTCTAAATGATTTACCTCAGCCCAGCCGTCTTTAATTAGCTTTTCCCCAGCTTGGTGCGATCGCCTACCACTCCGACAGTAGAAAATACATCGCCCTTGATAGGGATCAACTTGTACAGAAGCGAGGTGATCGAGGGGTAAAAGAATTGCACCGAAAATATGTTCTTGATTAAATTCTGCGACACTACGTACATCAATCAGGAATATATTTTCTGTGATCATCAATTGATATAATTCAGTAGAAGTCACCAAATTAATAGAGCTAATTTGACTCATATTATTTATTCTTTATTGACAATTTACCGATATTGGCATGATTGCTAATTTGGGAACAAAGATTTAACTAGAAAGCAACTTATTTCTAATATAAATAGGGCGAAGGATTTCTTGTAAATTCGCTAAACTTAGAGCCGACAAAATAGCTATCATAATGCAACCACAACCACTAATAATTAAGGCATAAGTAATGCCAATTCCCTGAGTGAGGCTACCCATAAATAATTCCCCTAGGGGCAAAATTCCCATCATTGCCATTGTATAGAAACTCATTACCCTAGCTCGTTTATCTGCATCAGCAATAGTTTGGAGGAGAGCATTACTAGCACTGGCAACCAAAAGAGTCGCCGCCCCAATAATTGCCATTAAAACTAGAGAAATTATCCAGTTACTTGCAAAACAAAAAGCTACTAAAGCTCCCCCAAAAATAGCTGGGGCAAAGGTTAGAATCTCTTCAAAACCCACCACATTCGGTTTGGCACTTAGGTAGAGAGCTGCTCCCAAAGCTCCAATGCCCGTGGCTCCCATTAAATAACCAAGGGTTGTGGCATCCCCTTTGATAATTTCTGTTGCCCAGATGGGCAGGAGCGATCGATAGGACATTCCTAAGAAACTCATAGCAGAAATTTGGAGTAAGATAATCCGAATGGGGAGGAAGCTAGATACATAACTCCAACCTTCTCGGAGATTCTGGATGAGGGAGGATTTGTTAGGGGATTTAGTTATTAAACTATCCTGTATTTCTAGGTTGATTTGCATAGATATTAGGACAATAATCACAGCCATATAGCTTAATCCATCTAAGAGAAAACAATAACCCGCATTAATATTGGCAATTAAAAAACCAGCGATTCCCGGTCCTATGATTCGACAGATGGTTGCGAGGGAAGAATGGAGGGCTGTAGCATTACTAATATCTTCTTTTTTGTTGACAATATCTCCCAAAAAAGTTTGTCGAGCCGGTAGAGCTACGCTATTCACAACTCCTTGGATTATGCTCAAAGCTAATAACAACCAACTAGTCATGAAACCTTCTAGGGTCAGGATGGCTAAACTTAGGAAAATAATAATACTCAAGGTGTGGGTAAAAATTAGAACCCGACGACGTTGGTAGCGTTCAATCATTACTCCAGCCAAGGGAGTAATAATTAAGTTGGGGATTTGACTCAGGAAGCCAATAATTCCTAGAAATAAAGGTGAGTGAGTTAGGTCGTAGGCTAACCAAAGAACTGTAGTTTTAGTAATCCAGTTCCCTAGCAACGATAAACTCTGTCCTAGGAAAAATAATTGGCAGTTACGGGAGGCAAAAGAGCGACCGATCGCAGATAAATTCATAGCATTGAATACTTATATTTTGCCTTGACTCTAAATTCCCTGGCAATTTCCATACTAAAGTACGATATCTCTCTAGGGTTTTCGTAGATTAATGACTATTGTGGCACAAGTTATCTGGTAGTGCAATAGGCAAACTACTTTTGTAGAGTCATAACAAGATAGGGTGCAGCCAGACTGCACCGACAAATATAGCAAGCTCCATTTTAGTTAAAGCAGTACCAGCTCTTAATACTTCTTAGACAGGACTTACTCATTTGGGAGTTGTGGGGGGGGGGGGGGGGGGGG
>CALRPI020000070.1:0-25497 GCA_943370025.1 Phormidium lacuna HE10JO
CTCGGAAAACTTTTTTTGATGATCTGCGTGCCTTAACTCGTTATCTTTGCTTTGATAGTTGGGATGCTCTACTCTCTTTTATGATTCATGGACTAGAGCTAGATTTACCACCCAACTCTAGTTGATTTTCCATAATGAGAATTGCTGACTAGCTACTGTGGTTGTGGACATTTTTGCGGGAGCGGAACACCAGCAAAAATGTCCAAATGCGTAAGTCCTGTGAAATAGTCACTAGGTTTGGGTTTGTGTGTGGGCGGCGACAGCTACCCACACACAAACTGCTGTAATTAGGGTGTGGGATTACAATCAGCAATCTTTTCACTGTCACTGGGCATCAGGGCAACTACATGGGGTACAGGGCGAGGAGTGTAGCCCACCATAGAATCGCCTTTGTATGCCAAAGAAGTACTCGCACCAGAATCGAGCATGACGGCATCTTGATAGCCAGCCTTGACGAGGATTTTTCCTAGGGTAATGGAATCTACCGGATCACTAGAAACCCCAATTACAGGTTGACCACTTTTATTGATTCCCCAAAAAGCCCGGTGGCGTGAAGCATCAAAGTCAAATAGGTTGCCAAAAGCCTTGGCTGGCTGCGCTGCACCATCTCGCACGAGCCATGCTGCACCGACAAACGCATCGGTGAGGTCGGGCAACTCGGCTTTGACAGCCTCTTGGTCATTGTGTTTTGTGGGGTCAAAGGGGACAAATTTCACGGCTTTGGGACTGATCAGCACCAAGGGTCTATTTTTGATTCTCAAGATATCTGCTTCTTTGCCGGGGACAAATTTCTGGGTACTTTGGCTCAAGACAGGCCCAATCATTTGATTAGAATCCAGAAACTCTAGAGAGAAGAAGCCTCCATCCACCGCAGCCACTGCCCCAGTTTTGGCAATGATATCCGGGACTTGGGCACGAGTTTTGGCATGGATAGTCACGGGTCTGCCTCCAGAAATTAGGACTAGGGAAGTTTTATCGATCGAGGTTTTGGTCATCTCGACCGGCGCAGTAAAGTCAAAATTATCGGTGCCACCGATTTTTGGCAAGGCGGGTCCCCCCCAAGTTTTGGTAATAGCTTCTTGGAAGCGAGATTGTCCCCAGCGCCCGATCGCCAGTAAATTATCAGATTCTCCTGCTAATTGTTCTTCTTTAGGGTCTTCGTGCATGGCTAGAGCAGCCTTATAGCCAGCTTCTTGGACTAGGCGGCGGACGCGATCGTCATTTTTGCCCACAGGATAGGTGAAGTAATCAATAGGGATGCCTAATTTGTTTTCTAAGACTTGCTTCGATTCCTTTAGTTCTTGCTTCAACTGCTCATCCGTTAGTTTGCGTAGGTCTAGAGGATGGGTTACAGAATGGGAGACTATTTCCACTAGGGGATTGGTTTTCATTTCCTGAAGTTGCTCCCAACTTACATGGGTACGGGGGCCACGGGGACGGCGCTCGGCGTTGGGAATGGCATCTTTGCCTACACCGTCTATATAAATAGAAAATACCGCTGGGTAATTATATTTTTTGATCAGGTCATAAACGTATTCGTAGTGACCACCATAGCCATCATCGAAGGTGAGGACGATCGGCTTCTCTGGTAGGGGCAAGCCAGTTTGTAGGTGGGTCACTAGTTGCTGCAAGCTAATGGGGGTTAAGCCTTGGGCTTTGATGAGATCAAAATGCTCCACAATTTCTTGGGGGGTATTATCCCAAGAGACTTCTTTTTGAGGCAAAACATCGTGATACATCATTACCGGAACTCTCGCCAGACGAGCGCGATCGCTAATATTCGGCCACGGAGCAGGTTGCAGATAGGCATTGACTTCACTAACCATATCTAAAAACATCCCTTGCCACTGCTGGTCAAATTGGCTCTTCAGATTAGTTGCTTGTCCAAGGATAGTGGTAGGAGTTTCTGCATTCATGCCATTCGTAGTCGGGCAGCTTGCGGAAGAGTTATTCAGACTAGAACCATTAGAACTAGAGCTATTGGAGTTATTAGAACTAGAGTTATTCGAGCTAGGACTAGAGGTGGAAATAGGATCAGGAGTTGCTGGAAAAAGACTCTTGCCAGCCGAAGAATTTTGAGGAGAAGCAGCAGTATAGGAGTATACGGCAACGGTGAATCCAATTAAGAAGAGTATTCCTAAAAAGCTGGTATAGATAATTTTAATTACTTGCTTTCTAATTAATCTATTCTTAACTAACTTCCCTAAAAACCGAGACATCCTAAGCATAAAAACTCCTGTAACTGTAAACTATTCCAAGAATAGTGTAATATCTTTTTACTTTTTGGCAATAGGTAATCAGGATTTAGTGTTACTGAAAAATATAAAGATGCCACAAACTTTGTGCAGGGCATCTTTGACAAAAATTAAGGATTTGAGTAAAAGATTTTGAGGAGTGGATGAATGTCCTTGGTTAAGTGTTGTCTGGCAGAGTTTATTGGTACGTTTTGGTTGGTGTTTGGCGGTTGTGGCAGTGCCATCTTTGCCGCAGCTTTTCCGAATACGGGGATTGGGATTTTAGGAGTATCTTTTGCCTTTGGGATTGCCCTGATGACGATGGGTTATGCGATCGGGGAGATTTCTGGGGCGCATCTCAACCCGGCGGTCTCCTTGGGTTTCTGGGTAGCAAAGCGTTTTCCTAGCAAGTATTTGTTGCCCTATGTGGTGGCACAAGTATTGGGAGGGGCTTTGGGAGCAGGGATGTTATACCTGATTGCTAGTCGCCGGGTGGGATTTGATATAGCAGCGGGGTTTGCAGCCAATGGCTTTGGGGCAAATTCTCCGGGGGGCTATACTTTGGGGGCAGCGATCGTGGTGGAGTTGATCCTGACTTTTATGTTTGTCTTTGTGGTGCTGCGAGTCACCAAACCCAATTTTCCTCAAGGTTTTGCCCCAGTGGCGATCGGTCTCACCTACACCTTAATCCATCTCATTAGTATGCCGATTACCAATACCTCCATCAACCCTGCCCGGAGTACGGCAACTGCTTTGTTTGTTAGGACTTGGGCTTTGAATCAACTCTGGGTATTTTGGGTGGTGCCGATCGCTGGGGCAGTAGCCGCTGGATTAGTTTATAAATTTTTATTTGCCCCTGCTAAGGAATAAATAGAAGAACTCTATTTATTCCTTAGCAGTTTCGATAGAGAATTCTGCAAAATACCAAGAATTAATTTTGGGTTAGGTAAAAAGACGATACCTAATTGCTGCATTAGTCCTAGGGCATCACCTTGTCCCCAATGCTCAACAATTTTGTTATTTTCTAAACGATCAATGTGCATGATGGAAAAGGTAATTTGTTTTCCTGTTGGTGGCAGTCCCTGAAATTCTCCCAGATGTGTCCCAGTAAAAGTGCCACAGGTAATTACTTTATCTTCGGCAACAATTACTTCATCGAAGGTGTGTCGACCATGAGCAAAAGCCAAATAGAATGGCATCCCAAACTGCCTGAAAGATTCCTTATCCATTGGTTCTGAGACCCCAGCCATGTGAGCAATAAAATCAGGGGCAAGTAGCTCTAGGGCTTGCTCCATTTGGCGATCATCAAAGGACTGATAAAACTTAAGGATGGTAGCTTTATTTTGCTCGGCAAGCATAAGTTAATAACATCTCCTAAATTAGTTTCTAACGAAGATCACTTGAGCTAATTCATTACGTAATGCCGCTTCCTGCCCGGTTTCCCCTAGGTTAGCCGCTAGAGCGATCGCCCTTTCTAGATAAGTTCTCGCTCCTAGGCGATCGCCCACTGCTCCATAGAAACGACCATAGGCAATCAAACTACTTAGTTCCTGTTGAGGATTATTAGTTTGTTGAGCTAGGAGCATTCTTTGATCGAGGAATTGGAGAGCCAACTCTGGTTGGTTTATCGCCAGATAAGCACTGTGCATCCCCGTCAAAACCCGAAATTGATTGGGAATATCCCGCGCTGTTCGGCTGGTATCTAGGGCATCAAAGTAATTAATAATCGCTTCTCGGTACTGATTCAAACCTCGGTAGGCATCCGCCAAGCCAACGAGGGTATTGACTTCTCCTAGGGGGTCTTGACCCCGACGGCGGAAAGTCAAGGATGCTTCATAGCGCTTGGCAGCCTCATCAAAATTCCCCGTACTAAAAGCCAATAAACCCAAGTTACTCAAAGATAAGCCCTGACCGGGGATACTATCAATGCTCCGAGCTAAAGTTAGCGCTTCCACAAATACCGTCTCGGCGGCAGTATAGCCCCGTCTTTTGATTAAAATCACGCCGAGATTATTCAACCCATAGATTTGCCCCGTGAAATCTCGGTTATCTCTAGCGATCGCCACCCGACTGCGTAACGCTGCCTCAGCCTCTCGCAACTGCCCCAGATTACCGTAGGTGATCCCCAGTAATTCTAGAGTCCGCCCCATAGCCTGCTCATCTCGAATACTGGTATACAACTCCAATGCCTCTACCCAAAAGGGAATCGCCTTTTCCAAACTTCCCCGTCGCTCTTCCTGCTCTCCCAGTCGCAGCAGAGTATCCGCATCATTGCGAATATCCCGGAGGGGACGATTTAGCGGCTGTTGTTCAAAGATATTTTGACTGATGATTTGACTGAGTACTGGATGGGGAATCATTACTAAAGGCATCAAGATTAGCGTTATTAACCAAATTTTTTTCATAGGTTTCGAGAGAGAATCTATTACCAATATTCTAGAGGTTTCCTTGCTGGATCAAGCAGGTTTCAAGAAAGCCAAGGCATGATTACTCCAGCCGGATCAGCAATCACAGTTCCGATCGCCCTTGCTTCTATTTCCTGCTGTTGGAAAAATTCCAAACTATTATCTAATCCAGAAGCTGGGACGATCGCCACAAAGCCAATCCCCATATTAAAGGTGTTGAACATATCGATGGGTTTGACATTCCCGGTTTCTGCTAACCAAGTAAAGATTGGCGGAATCTGCCAAGTATCGGGATGGAGTGCTACAGATTGCCCCGGACTCAGGCAGCGGGGTAAGTTTTCGGGAATGCCGCCCCCGGTGATGTGTGCCATGGCGTGAATTTTCATGCCACTTTTCAGGGCATTGAGAATGGGTTTGACGTAGATATTGGTAGGGGTGAGGAGAGTTGATCCCAAAGAAGCCCCTTGTAATATTTCTGGGGTATCGCTCCAGCTAAATCCGCCATCGTTGATGATTTTTCTGACTAAGCTGTAGCCGTTGCTGTGAACTCCACTACTAGGGAGGGCGATCGCCACATCCCCCACCTGAACCTGAGAGCCATTGAGAATCTTGCTTTTTTCTACAATGCCCACACAAAAACCTGCCAAATCGTACTCCCCAGCTTGATAAAACCCCGGCATTTCGGCAGTTTCCCCACCCAAAAGGGTACAACCCGCTTGCAGGCAACCCTCAGTAATCCCCGCCACTACCTGAGTTAACTGCTCAACACTCAGTTTCCCTGTCGCCAGGTAATCCAAGAAAAATAAAGGTTCCGCCCCACAGGTCAACACATCATTGACGCACATAGCCACTAGGTCAATGCCCACGGTGGTGTGTTGCTCCAATTCAAAAGCTAGTTTTAACTTTGTCCCCACGCCATCGGTTCCTGAAACTAATACCGGCTGCTGATAACCCGCAGGCAATTCAAACAAGCCGCTAAATCCCCCCAGCCCGCCTAAAACTTCTGGGCGCTGGGTACTAGCAACTAAGTTTTTGATTTGTTCCACAAAAGCCCGCCCCTGCTGCACATCAACCCCGGCTGCTGCGTAATCTGTCATTACCTGAATTTCCTAATTTAAGATTTTATCTATAGAATTTATCTACTATCCAATTTATCACCCAGTTTAATATTCTTGAGCTAATCCTTGGGGGCTTTTGATTTTAGGCAGTCTAAGAATAAAAGTAGAGAGTTTGCGATTAGTATTCAAAACTAGAATAGTAAAGTACTTGACATCCCGCTCTCATTCTGAGAACATAGTGATTGTCGCTAAGTATGAATCAGTCAGTATTAGTCCGTCATTGATTAGTTGATGGGTATACAGAATCCAGAAAATTTTGTGGGTGTTTTTTTGAGGGTTTTCACCCCCTCAAAAAAAACTTGACAGAATACTAGACTGGCGAAGACTTACTTTTTAGGTATCGACAAGACCGTATCATCATCAAGCAAAAAAAAAGGAAGGAGCAATATCAAATGTTAATAATAAAAAGAAAAAGGAAATGCATACCTTCTCACGATCTGCACTTATTACTTTCTCACGGAAGTATCCAGATGCCAAAACATCACTAGATAGTTGGTATAAAGTTGCGAATTCTGCTACATGGAGACATATTGATGATGTGAAAGCGTCTTATTCTACTGCTGATGCAGTTGGAAACTTTACAGTTTTCAATATCAGAGGGAATAATTATCGTCTGATCACGAGCATCGATTATAAGAAGCAACGTATTTATATTAAATATGTTCTAACTCATTCTGA
Organism: Phormidium lacuna HE10JO; assembly: GCA_943370025.1. Taxonomy (GTDB): domain Bacteria; phylum Cyanobacteriota; class Cyanobacteriia; order Cyanobacteriales; family JAAUUE01; genus JAAUUE01. The sequence continues at coordinate 6,436 of CALRPI020000070.1, forward strand.
GTATGACTCAGGATTTTGGAAAAATGACCCTTACTATTAATGAAAAAACTTATGGAGAACTGTTAAGCATCGCTAAACCTCGGGTTATTACCACTGAGGTTGAAAATCAGCAGGTGTTAAGTCAAGTTGAGAAGCTGATGGCGATCGCCGATCGAACCCCTGAACAGGATGAACTTCTTGATCTTTTGGTAGTTCTGGTTGAGAAATTTGAAGATGAATATTACCCCATTGATGATGCTTCTCCCCATGATATTTTGTTGCATCTCATGGAAGAGAATAATCTTAAACAAGCAGATTTAGTTGGAATTTTAGGCTCTCGTGGGGTTGTATCAGAAGTGGTCAATGGCAAACGTCAGATCAGCAAAAATCAAGCTAAAGCTCTCAGTAATTTCTTTCATGTTGATGTGGGCTTATTTATCTAAAATTATGATCATCAATCTCCGTCCTGCTACTCTGAATGATTTGACCTTGCTCCAACACTGGGATGAACAGCCCCATGTAATCGCCTCAGATCCCAACGATGATTGGGAATAGGAAACAGAACTCGATCGCTCCTCCGATTGGCGAGAGCAATTAATCGCCGAACTGGATGGTCGACCGATTGGCTTTGTGCAAATTATTGACCCCGCCCTAGAGGAAAGCCCTTATTGGGGCGATGTAGATTTGAATCTCCGGGCGATCGATATCTGGATCGGTGAAGAAACTGATCTGGGTCGGGGCTACGGGACAAAAATCATGGAACTAGGGATCGCCAGATGTTTCGCCAACCCAGCAGTTACCGCCATAATTATTGATCCCCTGGCCAGCAATACCCGCGCCCATCGTTTCTATGAGTGGCTAGGCTTCCAGTATGTTGAGCATCGCCGCTTTGGGGATGATGAATGCTTGATCTATCGATTGAAACGTGCCGATTGGCAGAGGAAAGAGATTGTCTCAGGTTGCCTATGATAGGATATTAGCTTTCCAGTAGTTAACAAAATCTATGCGGCTATTAATTCTTGGTGGTTCCGGGGCAGGCAAGAGTACTCAGGCACATTTGTTGTGTAACCATTTACAAATCCCCCTAATTTCGGTGGGGGAAATTCTCCGGGATGCGATCGCTCAAAATTCACCTCTAGGACAACAGGCTCAAACTTATGTAGAGCAGGGAGAACTGATTCCCGACCAAATCATGATTGAGTTTATTCGCCAGCGCCTATTACAGGCAGATGTCAAAGCTGGTTGGCTCCTAGAAGGCTATCCCCGCACCGCTTTTCAGGCGGAGGAATTGGATTTTCTCTTGGAATCTCTCCAGCAGCAACTTAGCTGGGCAATTTATCTGAAAGTCCCAGACTCGGTGATGGTCAGTCGCTCCCTCGCTCGATCGCTCACCGATGACCAACCAGAAATTATTGAACGTCGCCTACAACTATTTCAAGAACGCACAATCCCCATCTTGGAATACTACGGCTGGCGCGATCGGCTTTTAACGATTAACGGCGATCAGCCCCAAGAATCCGTCCAACAAGAGATTCAGGGTTATTTAGACACCCGTATGGACAGAAAATAAGATAGTCCTCAAGTAGTACCAAACGAAAAAGTGTGAAAAACTTTTTTATTTAACGTGACTCCAACGGAGGTGCACATTGAATACTGCGTGATTTTGTCGGGCTAACACACTAAATAGGTGATTTAACTGACAAATTTTCTATTTAATCACTCCAAAACGGTATGTTAAGCAGAATTTCTGCATATAATATTTCGTGTAGGGCACGAAAACACAAAAACCCCATATTTCAGAGTGACAATTTGTTGTATAACCTAGCCATCCAGGCGAATTTATGTTGAATGGAGAAGACTACGAAGATAAAATCAAAGAGCTAGAATTACGTCTTAAAAAAATAGAATCTAAAGAGAAAGATATTTGGGACAAGCTAAATATAATGGGTTCTTTGCTCCTTCCTTTGGCAATTGCAAGCCTTACAATAGGCTTCTCAGTGGTACAGATGAAAGTTACAAAGGAAAATAATGATAATCAGCTAAAGCGCCAAGAACAACTTGCCGCAAACGATAGAGAGATTGCAAAGATAAATGCAGATGCTACCAAACGTCAAGCAGATGTAGCTCAGGGGAAAACATTAATGGATATAGCTGATTCATTGATTAGTAATGATACTCCTAAACAGAAGCTTGCATTGGAGGTTGTTAGAATTTCTCTTAAGCCTGAAGATACTGGCAAACTTCTTACAATTCTTTCACAGTTACAAGGAGATAATAAATCAACAAACTTGCAAGCCGTACAAAAATTAGTTGATCAAGATATTCGCAATCAAAAAAATCAAGAAATTCAAGGACTAGTTGATCAGATTTTTGGGCCTGATCGAAATTTAAGAAGAAGTGCTACTGGTATTTTAGCAGATAACAATAAACGAGTATTTGATATGATATTAGTCCCATTGCTATTAGACACATCTGAGCGCGATTCCAATAATTACTTTGGATTGGCAAATACTCTATTTATATTAAGCCGTGTTCAGGAAGATGCATTTAAAGCAAATATAACAAGAATCAGAACCTTAGTAAATAATGCTAGTAGCATGATGAGTTCGGAAGATCAACAGTCTTTTGTCAATCCAGTTCAACAGAGATTAAAGTAAAAAGCTTCTCTTCATAGAAATGCCATATAACGATTCCAGTGTAGCGGACTAAAGGAATCTACTGTTGCTGGGGTAATTTTTACCTCAAAATAAAAGACCCACAACTAGGTTGCGGGTCTCTATCATCAGGGTGCATCTACTGATTAATTACTACGTTGCTCCTCTAGGGGGGTCAGGAAGATTTGGGAAATTTCCCAAATTTTAGCTAGGAGTCGATCGAGCCTCCCTTGTCGATCGCCGTATCAGGTTGGGGTCAAAATTGGTCTCCGCACCACAGTGAGTACAATGGGGCATATGGCGATGAGTCATGGTATGGCAGCTAGGACATTCCTCATACTGTTGATAACCACAGTGATAACAATGGGCATCCTCAGGACGGATTTTTTTGGCACAGTTCAGACAACGGGACTCTAAAATTCGATTTGCAGCTTGCAGTTGGGGATTTATTGTCGACTTGCTGGCTCGTTGAATTAGTTTGATCAACCAAAAGCCGACTAAAGGAATCAACAGGATGCGGACATAGGAAATCAAAAATAGCAAGCCACCAAAGAAGTTGGCGATCGCCGTGGCTATCCACTGGATCAATGCCCCTACTTGCAAAAATTCAAACAGCTTTAAAAAGGCAGGAATGACGGAAATAATTAACAAATGCCAGCTAATTAACGCCACCAATCCATAATTCTTGCGAATAGCAAAGCGATGTATCGCCCCGAAGAGCAAGATTAAGGGTACTAAAAATAGGGCCTGGAAACCTAGCTGGATGCTGGGATACCAGAAAGCTGAATGGTTATAGTCTCTATCGATCGCTCCAAACGCACTGCCATCTTGGAGGCGGCTTAACAGCGCGATCGCTTGCGGTTGCGCAAGAAGCATCTTTTTCTGATCACTAACCTCTTGGTTAAGCTGCTTAATTCCAGCGTTATTAGCATCTAAGGTTTGTTTTGCTTTTTCCGCACTGACATTATTAATGGATTGGTTCGGAGCTTGACCCGCCACTCGTTCCAAGAGGGTAGAATCGTACTGTTGACGGATATTGCGATTGCTATCCTCAAAACCTGTAATTTTGGTAAGTTTATCGTTAATCGCCACAACATTTTTTTTGTTGTCGGCTGTGGACAAGGCATCTTGTAAGTCGGCAAAATTCAGACAACGAGCATCCACTTTGCCTAGATGACCAACTTCAGCTTTCTGGTAATTATCTCTAAAGCTAGGGTTAGGACGATCTGGCTCAACTGGTGGCACCCCGATCGCTTGACTGACAATATTGTAATCCTTGCCAACTTCCTTACTCTCACGATAGGTTTTCCACTCGCTATGGCAAGGGTAGGTAGCATCAGGGCTGAGAGACCAACTACTAATCTCATGCAGTCCCAGAAAAACATTAACTAAAATAAAAATATCGATCAAGACAATTACTGCCAAGCTACCGCCGTTGAGGGGTTGTCGATTGAAGGTGCTAGATTTGCGAAAGAATCGCTGGAGAAGACGGCGAAAGCCACTAAATATCGATCGGAGTTTATTAATCATGACGAGAAACCTGTTCACAGAGGGATTATTTCTCTACTCTAGAGGTGAAGACCAACCCCCTTGGAGAAGATAGTCCAGTTTATATAGTGGCTAAATCGCCCAAAACCTGCCAATTTTTTCAGCCTAGCTTAGTTAATCTTTTCTCAAAAACCTTTACACTTATTAAAAGCAGTCTCATTTTTGCCCATAGACTGCATAATGGTTAAAAAACTAAGATATCAAAAACTCTGTATTCAGTACATTTGGGAATAGTTGCCGGTAATACCAAGTAAAGATCAGGATGTCCTTCGCACTGCGGAAGAAGTTCTGACTCCAAATTCATTACCCTAAGGCTACCCAATAACCTGAGGCACAGGGCAAATTAACTAAACTAAATTCTCAAGGGGAGGAGAGTAGTCAATGGGACTACCCTGGTATCGTGTACACACAGTCGTCCTCAATGATCCGGGGCGCTTAATTTCTGTCCATCTCATGCACACGGCGCTCGTGGCAGGTTGGGCTGGGTCTATGGCATTGTACGAATTAGCAATTTTTGACCCCAGTGACCCTATCCTCAATCCCATGTGGCGGCAAGGAATGTTCGTCCTGCCCTTCATGGCTAGATTGGGAGTCACAAAATCTTGGGGTGGTTGGAGTATTGTTCCCGGTGAAAGTGCCGCTGACGTTGGTTTCTGGTCTTTCGAGGGAGTAGCAGCCGCCCATATCGTTCTATCTGGACTACTATTCTTAGCTGCCTGTTGGCACTGGGTTTTCTGGGATTTAGAGCTATTCCGGGATCCTCGCACTGGGGAACCAGCTCTAGACTTACCCAAAATGTTTGGGATTCACCTATTCTTGTCTGGACTGCTCTGCTTTGGTTTTGGAGCCTTTCATCAAACGGGTCTCTTTGGTCCGGGGATGTGGGTTTCTGACCCCTACGGATTAACCGGGAGTATGCAGCCTGTAGCTCCGGCATGGGGTCCAGAAGGATTTAACCCCTTTAACCCCGGTGGTGTAGTTGCTCACCACATTGCAGCGGGGATTGTCGGAATTATTGCTGGACTATTCCATCTCACAGTTCGTCCTCCTGAACGGTTGTATAAAGCTCTGCGGATGGGAAATATTGAAACCGTACTCTCCAGTAGTATTGCGGCGGTATTCTTTGCTGCGTTTGTGGTAGCTGGAACCATGTGGTATGGCAGTGCTACTACGCCGATCGAACTCTTTGGACCAACTCGCTATCAATGGGATAGTGGTTACTTCCAAAAAGAAATCACTCGCCGGGTAGAAACCAGCCTCGCCGAAGGTAAAACCGTTGCCGAAGCTTGGGAAGCAATTCCCGAAAAACTTGCCTTCTTTGACTACGTAGGTAACAGCCCTGCTAAGGGTGGTTTATTCCGGACTGGGCAGATGGACAAGGGCGATGGGATTGCCCAAAGCTGGTTGGGTCATGCAGTCTTTACTGACAAAGATGGACGGGAACTCAACGTCCGCCGCTTACCTAACTTCTTTGAAACCTTCCCCGTCTTGCTCACCGACAAAGATGGCATTGTCCGGGCAGATATCCCCTTCCGGCGGGCTGAGTCTAAGTATAGTTTTGAACAAACTGGGATTACTGCTAATTTCTACGGTGGTCAGCTAGATGGTCAAACCTTTAGCGATCCGCTGCTAGTTAAGCAGTATGCCCGTCGTGCTCAACTAGGCGAAATGTTTGATTTTGATACCGAGACCTTAGCCTCTGATGGGGTATTCCGGACTAGCCCTCGTGGTTGGTTTACCTTTGGTCATGCGGTCTTTGCGCTGTTCTTCTTCTTCGGTCACATTTGGCATGGCTCTCGGACTTTATTCCGGGATGTATTTGCTGGGGTGGAAGCAGATATGGAAGAGCAAGTGGAATGGGGTCGTTTCAAGAAATTGGGCGATACTACCACTCGGAGCAAGGAAGCTGTTTAATTAGTTTTCTGAGGGCAGGAAGTAGATATACTTCTTGCTCTCCGGCTAATTTTTTAGTAATTTCAATGTAGCTGAATAAATTGTCAGGAGATAATGACATGGAAAGTGTTATTTACATTTTGGTTTTAGCGGGAGCTTTATCAACCATCTTTTTTGCGATCGCATTTCGTGAACCCCCCCGGTGGCGTGGCAAAGAGTAAGGATAGTTAATGGCTCTGATTTGTATTACCATCAAGCTCGTTTATGCTGAGCCGCTCAAGTTCTTCCCTTTAGAACAAAGAGCGGCTCAAAATTTCTTATAATAGTTAGGTGTTAGCTCTAAATTTGGTCGATGAAACCGCCGCTCCACATTGATGAATATCTAAATATTTGGTAAGTTTACTCCTATGCACTGCCCTCAATGTCAATTTACAGACAGTCGGGTATTAGAATCTCGGTCTACGGAAGCAGGTCAGAGTATCCGCCGTCGTCGGGAATGTTTGCACTGTAAGTATCGTTTTACTACCTACGAGCGGGTGGAATTTGTACCGATCATAGTTGTGAAGCGGGATGGAAAACGAGAATCCTTCGATCGCTCCAAACTCCTTCGGGGTATTATCCGGGCTTGTGAAAAAACCGGAATTCCCCAACAGCGTCTAGAAACCTTGGTCGAGGAAATTGAGTCTCAAATTCAACAGAATCCAGAGCGGGAAGTTACTAGTAATGAAATTGGTGAATTGGTCTTGCAGCAACTCCAACTTTTGAGTGAAGTGGCTTACGTTAGATTTGCTTCGGTGTATCAGCAGTTTCAGGGCATTAGAGATTTTGTGAATACGTTGAATCATCTCGAAAATCATGGCGATCGATCTGCTTTCTCTCCTGAGCCTGAGTTAAGTGAGGAAGATACACCGCCAACGGAAACGGCTTTTGTGGGCAGCAATTACCCCTGAAACATTAACGTGCAAAATTGCAGACTAGGTTATGATGTAATACTGTTGATTTTTTAACTTTAAGTATTGTTAAGTATTATTGTGGAGGTTTTCTATGTCAAAATTTATTCTTAAAGTATTGTGGCTAGATGAAAATGTGGCTTTAGCTGTGGATCAAGTCGTTGGCAAAGGCACTAGTCCTCTAACTTCCTATTTCTTTTGGCCCCGCAACGATGCTTGGGAACAACTGAAAAATGAGATGGAGGCAAAGCATTGGATCGCAGAAATTGATCGAGTAGAACTCCTCAACAAAGCCACCGAGGTGATCAATTACTGGCAAGAGGAAGGCAAAAAGAAAACCATGGCTGAGGCTCAGGTACAATTTCCCGAAGTCTTCTTTACAGGTAGCACCTGATTAATCTCTGATTACAGTAATTTTCGTTTTCCTTGGCAACGATAGCTATATCTAGATTTTCATTAGTCCGCTCAGGCGGACTTTGTTCTTGTAGTTGCGGTTTTACAGCACTTTGCGTTCAAATAAGACACGCCACAAATATTAAAAGTCCAATCAATGCTGGGCTTGAGAGTGGGTGGCTGTAGCCACCCACTCTCAAACTGCTGTAACTGCCAAAGCCTTGTCAACCCACTCTATAAGGTTGGTTCTTTTAGCATAGTTTTTTTGTTCTAGGATTTTGTATTTTAAGCTACCAGCGAAGGACTCGATCGCTTCTAACCTCAGGGAAGGAAAGAGAAGGTAAAGTATAAAATTACAAAAATCTTTGTCACCATCCCCTAAAATAGTTGGGACTTGGAAAACTGCCCTTAAGGCGAAAGATTAAGCGAAAGACTAATAGAGAAAACCTATGCCACGCCGTAACGACATTCGGAAGATTCTACTCCTCGGCTCTGGGCCGATCGTCATTGGTCAAGCCTGTGAATTTGACTACTCTGGAACCCAAGCCTGTAAAGCCCTGCGGGAAGAAGGTTATGAAGTTGTCCTTGTCAACTCCAACCCCGCCAGTATTATGACGGATCCAGAAACAGCCGATCGCACTTATATTGAACCCCTGACTCCGGATATTGTCGAGAAGGTGATCGCCAAGGAAAGACCCGATGCCCTGTTGCCGACCATGGGGGGACAAACTGCCTTGAATATTGCCGTGGCGTTGGCAAAGAGCGGGGTACTAGAAAAATATAGTGTGGAACTAATTGGGGCAAAACTGCCGGCGATCGAGATGGCGGAAGATCGGCTGCTATTTAAAGAAGCAATGGCGCGGATTGGCGTGGCGGTCTGTCCTTCCGGGATTGCTAATAATATTGACGAAGCAAAATCCATTGCCCAACAAATTGGCAGCTATCCCCTGATTATTCGCCCCGCCTTCACTTCCGGCGGCAGCGGTGGCGGGATTGCCTACAACCAAGAAGAATACGAAGAGATGGCGCAGATTGGCTTAGATGCTTCTCCCATGTCGCAAATTTTGGTGGAAAAATCCCTGTTGGGTTGGAAGGAATACGAATTAGAAGTCATGCGGGATTTGGCAGATAACGTGGTGATTATTTGCTCGATCGAGAACTTGGATCCGATGGGCATCCATACAGGGGATTCCATTACCGTTGCCCCGGCTCAGACTTTGACCGATAAGGAATATCAGAGATTACGGGATGCTTCGATTAAGATTATTCGAGAAATTGGTGTAGAAACTGGCGGCTCGAATATTCAATTTGCCACCAATCCCCTCACGGGGGAATTTATCGTCATTGAGATGAACCCTAGGGTTTCCCGTTCCTCCGCCCTTGCTTCCAAAGCTACAGGGTTCCCGATCGCTAAATTTGCCGCCAAGTTAGCCGTAGGTTACACCTTAGACGAAATTCCCAACGATATTACCAAGAAAACTCCCGCCAGCTTTGAACCGACCATTGATTATGTGGTGACCAAAGTGCCTCGGTTTGCCTTCGAGAAATTCCCTGGTGCTGAACCCTATCTAACTACCCAGATGAAGTCCGTCGGGGAGGCGATGGCGATCGGGCGGACTTTCCAAGAATCCTTCCAAAAAGCCCTCCGTTCCCTAGAGACTGGACGGGCGGGTTGGGGTTGCGACAAACCAGAGAAAGTACCCAGTTTGGAGCAAATCCGGGTCGGTTTACGCACTCCTAACCCGGAGAGAATCTTCACTATTCGTCATGCCATGCTGATGGGGATGACCGTGGAAGATATCCACGAACTAACCGGGATTGACCCTTGGTTTTTGGATAAAATGGAGGGCTTGCTAGATACAGAAAGGTTCCTGAAGCGGACGCAACTGCCCCAATTGACTGCCGAAAAACTATGGAGCATCAAACAGCAAGGGTTTAGCGATCGTCAGATTGGCTTTGCCACCAAAAAACATGAAGATGAAGTCCGGGCGTACCGCAAGTCCTTGGGAGTGGTTCCTGCCTACAAAACCGTAGATACCTGCGCTGCTGAGTTTGAGGCACTAACTCCCTACTACTATTCCACCTATGAAGAGGAATCGGAAGTGCTGCCCAGCACCCGCCGCAAGGTGATGATCCTGGGCGGGGGACCAAACCGGATTGGGCAGGGGATTGAGTTTGACTATTGTTGTTGTCATGCCGCCTATGCCCTGAGCAAGGCTGACTGGGAAACCATCATGGTCAACTCCAACCCAGAAACCGTATCCACCGACTACGACACCAGCGATCGCCTCTACTTTGAACCCCTGACTAAAGAAGATGTGCTGAATATTATCGAAGCCGAGCAACCGGAAGGGGTGATTGTGCAGTTTGGCGGACAAACTCCTCTAAAATTGGCAATTCCCTTGCAAAGATACCTAGAAGCAGCCAACACTTCGACTTCGCTCAGTAACCATTTGTCCACTAAAATTTGGGGAACCTCGCCGGATGCGATCGATATGGCGGAAGACCGGGAAAGGTTTGATCTGATCCTGCGGGAACTAGATATTAAGCAAGCTCCCAACGGCTTGGCACGAACCACGGAAGATGCTCTCATTGTGGCAAAAAAAATTAGCTATCCCGTAGTTGTCCGCCCTTCCTACGTCTTGGGCGGTAGAGCCATGGAGATTGTTTATTCTGATGAAGAACTGAAGCACTACATGACCTATGCGGTGCAGATTGAGCCGGATCACCCGATTTTGATTGATAAGTTCCTAGAAAATGCCATTGAAGTGGATGTGGATGCGATCGCTGACCAAACCGGACAAGTGGTGATTGGGGGAATTATGGAACATATTGAACAAGCCGGAATCCATTCTGGAGATTCCGCCTGTTCCATCCCCACCACTACCCTCTCCCCCGCAGTCCTCGATATTATCCGGGAGCAGACTACCAAGCTGGCCAAGAAATTGCAGGTGATTGGCTTAATGAATATTCAGTTTGCCATCCAAGGAGATCAGGTATTCATCCTCGAAGCTAATCCCAGAGCTTCTCGGACAGTCCCTTATGTTTCCAAGGCGACCGGGGTTCCCCTAGCGGGTTTTGCCTCCCGAATCATGGCGGGGCAGACCCTAGAGGAGCTGGGCTTTACTAAAGAAGTGATCCCTACCCATGTATCGGTGAAGGAAGCTGTCCTGCCCTTTGAGAAGTTTGCCGGCACTGATGTGTTGCTGGGACCAGAAATGCGATCGACCGGAGAAGTAATGGGCATCGATGTTGATTTTGGCAAGGCTTTTGCTAAGGCAGAATTAGCGGCGGGTCATAAACTGCCCTTGGCAGGAACAGTATTTTTCTCCATGAACGATCGAGACAAACCGAAGGTGATTCCTGTGGTGCGAGAATTTATTGCCTTGGGTTTTCGGATTATTGCCACGGAAGGAACCCGTAAAGCTTTGAAAGCCGAAGGTTTAGAGGTGGAACTAGTCCTCAAACTCCATGAGGGCAGACCTCATATCCTAGATCAGGTGAAAAATGAGCAGGTGCAATTAATGATCAACACTCCTTCGGGGGAAGAAGCACAGGCGGATGGGAAGCTCCTTAGGCGATCGGCTCTCACCTACAAAGTTCCCATGATCACCACTATTGCCGGAGCAAAAGCCACCGCAGCGGCAATTCGTTCTCTGCAATCCTACCCTATGGAAGTCAAGGCTTTGCAGGATTATATTGGATAGTGAAAAGTTGTCAGTAAACAGTGAACAGTTAGAGGCTATTTATAAAGTCTGATTTTGCGCCCCCTCCGGGGGCGCAAAATCAGACCTTCTATCAACTTTGTAAATGGACTCTTATCAGTGAACAGTGATGAATGCTTATGGATAATATCTAACTGATAACTAATAACTGTTAACTAACCTCAGTTTGGTATAAGAAATAACCCTAGTACCAACCACAACAATTACCGCTGGATGAGGGTCGTCGCAGCCAAAACCCCACCACAAATCTTCGATCGCTCATCCTCGTATATAGTGGAAATGTTCCCTTCGACGACCCTCAGGGAACATCTCTAGGTTTAGGGTTAGAGCTTTTGCTTAACCAGAACTCAGGTTGACTAGTCAGGATTTACGCAAAAATTACAGACCTAGCCTGCATTATTCATGAAGATCGAGAAAAATCCTCAAAACCCTTTTGTATAAACATGTCTGACGATCAACCCAAAAAACAGTGTGTTTTTTTGAGGTGCAGTCACAGCAGGGATTTCAAGAGTTGGTGAATAATCTAGGCTAGCATTGGCACAAGGCCTTGCGCCAATACCAATTAAGGCTAACATCAAGATTTGCGTAAGTCCAACTGGTAACTGATGACTGATGCTTCGACTTCGCTCAGCATAAGTAACTGATAACTGATAACTGATAATTGATAACTGAATTAATGGAAACTATCAAAACCCTGCGGGGAACTAGAGATATTCTGCCACCAGAGGCGGCGGTGTGGCAGCAGGTAGAAGCCACTGCCAGAAACATCTTAGGCAATGCTGCCTATGGGGAAATTCGTACGCCTATTTTTGAGCAAACCGATTTATTTGCTAGAGGAATTGGGGAAGCTACCGATGTGGTGGGGAAGGAAATGTATACCTTTACCGATCGCGGCGATCGCTCCATCACCCTCAGACCAGAAAATACCGCCGGGGTAGTTCGTTCTTTGATTGAACACAAACTTATGGCTCAAGGAGGAGTCCAGCGCCTGTGGTACACGGGGGCAATGTTTCGCTATGAGCGTCCCCAAGCTGGCAGACAGCGGCAATTTCATCAATTGGGGGCGGAGGTATTCGGTAGCCCTAGTCCGAGGGCTGATGGGGAAGTAATTGCTTTGGCGGTGCAGATTTTGCAGACCTTGGGCTTGAAAAATTTGCACCTAGACCTAAATTCTGTGGGGAATATTAGCGATCGCCAAACCTACCGTCAGGCTTTGGTAGACTATTTCACTCCCTACAAAGATGATCTAGATGCCGACTCCCAAGAGCGTTTAAGTCGCAATCCCTTGCGGATTCTCGATAGTAAGGATGCGAAAACTCAGGAAATCGCCTTGAGTGCACCCAGTATTTTGGATTACCTTGGAGCAGATTCCAAAGCTCATTTTGAACAAGTCCAAGAATTGCTGACGGATTTGTCAATTGCTTACACCCTGAATCCCCGCCTAGTCCGGGGCTTGGATTATTACACTCACACTGCCTTTGAAATTATTTCTGATGATCTAGGCGCTCAAGCAACGGTTTGTGGCGGCGGTCGCTACGATAATCTAGTCGGGCAACTGGGGGGTGGTGATACTCCGGCGGTGGGCTGGGCGATGGGTCTGGAGCGGTTAATTCTCCTGTTGCAGCAATTGGGGCAAGAATCCCTCGCCAAACCTGATTTCTATGTGATTTCTAAGGGGGAACTGGCAGAGAAACAGGCGGTGGTTTTGACCCAAAAATTAAGGGAGCAGGGATTTAGTTTGGAGTTGGATTTGAGTGGTAGTGCGATCGGCAAGCAGTTCAAACGAGCGGATAAATCCCAAGCCTTGGCTTGTCTAATCCTTGGAGACACGGAAGCCGCTAGCCAGACCGTCCAGTTGAAATTTCTGAAAACTGGGGAACAAAAAGCGATCGCTCAAATCGACCTCCTGCATAGCCCAGGATCCTTAAGAAAAGAATTACAACAGCTTTCCTGATAAATACCTACTAACCTATAACTATAGCCATCCTCAGTAATTTCACTCACCTACAGCGGGTAAGATAATTTACCAAAGGTAAGAAAACTTACTTAAAACATAGAATCTATGGCTATATCCTTGATTTTTAAATCTCTATAAATAGGTAAAATCCCATGAAAAAGTTATTAATTAGTAGATTATTTGTTACAACTCTCTCAGTTTTATCCCTAGGGATAGCGATCGACTCAACTATCCCTAGCCATGCTCAAACTCCTACACCAACTGCACCTCCCAGTATCAGACCTCCCTTCCGAGATATTATCGGTGACCTATACTTTGAAGAACTTAACATAGCATCAGGTATGGGCATGGGAACCACCTTCAAAATTTCCAAATTTATTTCAGGATTTGACGACGAAACATTTCGTCCCCTATTACCCTTAACCAGAGAGCAGCTAGTTTCGATGGTTTTAGCTGGTATTGCTGGGAATATTGCCCCCGTCGCGAGTGGATCAAACCAACTAACTGGTCGCCCCTATACTGATGTTGAAACTAGTCGCTGGAGTGCTGTCAATATTCAATGGGCAAAAAATAACAAGATTGTGACTGGTTATAGTGATGGTAGCTTTCGTCCAGATCAGCCGATTACTAGAGCTGAGTTGATCGCCGTGCAGCGCCGGGCTGCTGAGTATGCCCTCACCCTCCGGGGTAGCAATCCCCAAATTATTTCTACCCAAGCTTCGACTAACTTTAGCGATATGAACGGTCACTGGGCGGCTAGTTTAGCTACTCAAATGTCTGGCTATTGCAAAGTAGCTTCCCCCCTCAATGAGGTCGGTACTGCTTTTGTGCCCAATGCTCCTAGTCAACGAAATTATGGAGCAGCCGCCACCGTGCGGATGATCACCTGTGTCAGACAAGCCCTAGACTCTAGATAATTTATTCCTTTACTCATATTCCTTCATTCAATTGATTGCCACAAAAGTTCTCAGGACTAGCAAATGATTAATGATTTAGGCTTGCTATAGTACTAAATAGGATTTATGCAAATTCTGGTTTTAGCCGCCATTGTTAGGGACACAAAGCCTTACGTCCCTAATAAACCTGTGACATTTGCATAAATTTTGCGAAAGACATAATGGTTTCTCCCGCGCTGCGAGAAAAATTATTAACCCCAAATACAGCAATTTTCGTTCAAATGGGACACATTGCAACCGTTGAAATATTTGTCAATGTTAGTTTTGAGAGTGGGTGGCTGTTGCCACCCACTCTCAAATGGCTGTAATTCCCTTTTTAGAGAACCACTTAGAATTTGTCAAAAAAAGCTTTATGAAGAAGTCATTGATTAGTAAGCTATTTGCCACAACCTTGGCAATTTTGTCTTTGGGTACGGCGATCGATTCAACTATCCCTAGCAGTGCTCAAATCGGCATCCCCCAGCCTAGCAATTCTCAAACTACTGCCTTTAACAGTGTGGAGGTCGATCAAAATAAATTTGTGGTGGCAGCGACCTATTCAGCCATTAGCAATCTCTATCAATTAGTGATTATTGAGCAGATCTCCCCTACTCGAAGCTGTTGGAGTGAAAGTAGCCGCAACCCAACTATATTAAATCTCTTGCTCCTTCAGTTTGATTTCACTAGTATTTGTGGACGAGCTACTGATAGCAATGGTTACTCGATTCGCATGGGGGGACAAGATTTAGGAGTCAGCTATAGCTTTACTTTTGTTCGTTCCGGGAATGATCTAGTCATGTTGGGTAGCGACCCCTTCAATCCGAACAGTCCAAAAATAGAAATTGGTAGAACCAATGGTCTCAGCCAATCTCCCATGAAGGTCAATCTCAGTCCCGGCTGGCGATTGACAAGAAGAACCTATGAAGGGAATCCTTTGGGGCATATTTATCTCACCAATAATCGCACTCTCAATCAAGTAATTGCCAGTGGAGGTGTCTTTACAGGTAGTATTGCCGAAACAGGTGATGGGCTAGGGACTGGAATGGTCAGGACTGGAACTTCCAATGGAACAACAGGCACTGGAACAACAGGTAGTGGTGCTACAGGCATAGCAACTACGACCGGAGGCGGGGCTTCTGTCTGCATAACACCAGCTACTGGAACTACAGCTACCGGAACTACAGGTGGTGTCACGACTGGTAGTAATAGCAGTGGGACAACTAGTAGTGGAACAACTGGGAATAGGACAACAGGCACTGGCAGTAATGTTAGCGGGACAGCACTTGGTGGAACTGGCACAACTGGTGGTGGAATCTCAGGTAATCGAACAACAGGCAGTGGTGTCCCTAGTAGCAGTAATGGCGGTGGAATAACAGTTGGTGGAACTGGCACAACTGGTGGAACTGGTATAACTAGTGGTACTGCCACAGCAGGTGGTGGAACAACTGGTAGTCGGACGACGAGTAGCGGGACAACAGGCAGTGGTGTCCCTAATGGCAGTAATGGTAGTGGAATAACAGTTGGTGGAACTAATCAAACTGGCATATCAGGTGGTGGCATATCAGGTGGTGGAGCTGCTGTTAGTGGCGGGGCAAATGTTTGTGTAACTCCGGGCAGTGGGACAACAGGTGGTGGATGGAATAATCGGTGATGGTAATAATTGGCACAAATCCTGAAAGTCTGAATTGCTATAAATTTTCTCCTGAATTACCCTTGACATATTAGAATCAAGCATAAGAATCAATTCCTCTAATGGTTTTAATTAGTGCAGATTCTTGCAGCCATGATTAATTGCCATTAATTATGGTAATTAATATTAGCGATCGCTCCCTATATCTTCCTAGATTTTATTAACCTAGATAACTTAATACCCCTTGTATAGCGATCGCTATTCTAGTGAGGACAAATAATTCCTAAACAAAGTAACAAACGCTATATTCAGTGGTTAATACCATAGACAAATAGCTAAAAGACAGGAAAATCAAAAATTAAGTTCCTTGTTATTTATTGCAAAAACTATTCTCTTAATCCCTAGATAATAGGAAACAGTTTAACTAATTCCACGTCAACATCAGAGAAATCATCTAAATCGGTAAAGCTCCATGAAGAAAATATTAATTAGTAAGTTACTTGCTGCAACTTTGGCAATTTCATCTCTTGGTATAGCTATCTCTAGCAATGCTCAAAGCAGTCTTTTTGGTAGTGCAGATCTTGATCAAAGTAAATTTGTGGTTACTGCTATCCCTTCATCATCTGGCAATCTCTATCAGTTAGTTATTATTGAACAAGTATCTAGTACGAGAAGTTGCTGGAGTGAAAGTGGCAGCAATCCAACTATAGTTAATCCTTTATTATTACAATTTGATTTTAGCGGTATTTGTGGACGAGCTACTGATAGTAATGGCTATTCAATTCGCATGGGAGGACAAGATTTAGGAGTTGGCTATAGCTTTAGTTTTGTCCGTGATGGTAATGATTTAGTAATGGTGGGTAGCGACCCTTTTAATCAGGATGGAGCAAAAGTAGAAATTGGCAGAACGCGGGGATTAAGTTCGTCTCCGATGAAAGTTTTTCTTAATCCGGGTTGGAGATTGACAAGAAGAACCTATGAAGGTTCGCCTTTGGGACATATTTATTTGACTAATAATCGGACTCTCAATCAAGTCATTGCTGATGGAGGAGGTCCCAACCCTACTCCCACTCCCACTCCTAGCCCCAGTCCCAGCCCCAGTCCCACTCCCACTCCTAGCCCCAGCCCTAGCCCCAGTCCTAGTCCTACCCCCACCCCTCGGATCAATTTTCCTGATATTACCAATGATATTTACGTCAATGAAATTATTCAGGCAGTTAACTTGGGCATAATTTCTGGCTTTGAAGATAATACTTTCCGCCCCCAACTAACTTTGACCCGTGAACAGCTAGTTTCCATGGTTTTTGACGGCATTTCCAAAAATATTAGTAGTAATGTCAACTTGCCAGTTGGGTTATTGTCCAATCCCTATCCTGATGTGGCAATTAATCGTTGGAGTGCTGCCAAGATTCAGTGGGCAAAAAATAATCAGATAGTTAGTGGCTATGAGGATGGCAGCTTCCGTCCGGGACAACCTGTGACTAGGGCTGAGTTGATTGCGGTGCAGCGCCGGGCTGCGGAGTATTCCCTGACCTTACTAGGTCGTGCTGCCCAAATTACCCCACGACAAACTCCGGTGAACTTTACAGATATGAGTGGTCATTGGGCTGCTGGATTGGCAAGTCAGATGTCTGGCTATTGCAAGGTGGCATCTCCAGTTAATGAGGTGGGGACAGTATTTGCACCGAACACTGCTAGCCAGAGGAATTATGCAGCCGCCGCAACTCTCCGGATGATTAATTGTGTGAAAACTAACTAGGGTGATGGTTGATGAAGATTTTGCTGCTCAGTGTGCATCCTCCTCAGGGGGGCGGTTCTGCCCATTCTAGTCAGGAATTGGCAATGGGGCTAAGAAGTCTTGGTCATGAAGTAATCCATCTAGCTCCCTACCGCTCTGAGACCGATCGCTCCATCTACCCAGACCTGATCTGGTTTGCGGCAGATTTTCCGGATGGCTTGGAAATTTCTCCAACAGCACAGCAGGTGATGGATAGCTATGTGCAGCAGGTCTATCAGCAGTATGGACAGTTTGATTGGGTGATCTTGGGTAGGGAGTCTTTCCTGTGGCAAGTAACCGCAATTCGAGCTGTCCATCGGGGAGAGATTGCGGTGATTGTCCGGGGGGCATATATCAATAAATTGGTGGTGACAGAATCGGTCAATCCCCAGCTCAGGGAGGAGTTAGTGACTCTTTATCGGAGTTGCGATCGAATTATTTGTATTGCCCAACATCTTGTTACCTCTGTACAGCAAGTGATTGGCGATGCCCAGATCACGTTTTTGCCTAACCCCATTGATCTATCAGCTTTTCAGGCAATCCTCCCCCAACAAATCCCAGCGGGACAACCAATCCAAATTCTCATGGCTGCCCAACTCAAAGCCCGGAAACGCCCCTTGGATGCGGTTGAGATCATGCATTTCTTGGTGCAACAGGGGACGGATTGTTATTTAACTATCTGTGGGGATGGGGTCGATCGCCCCCAAATGCTGGAATTGATCCATCGCTATGGATTAGAGCAGCGAATTAATCTCAAGGGGAAACTAGAACGCCAGGAGGTAATTAAGCACCTGCAAGCAGCAGAAATTGTCTTGCTCTGTTCCGACAATGAGGGCAGACCAAGGGTTTTGCAAGAAGCGATCGCAGCGGGGAAGGGGATCGTTGCCTACGACAATCCCGGCTCCCGTGAGGTGATTAATGATTGGATCGGGTGTTGGCAGTTGGGGAGGTTGGTGGCGATCGGTGATACTGTTGCTGCTGGGGAATCGATCCTAGAGTTGGCACAACTTTGTCGCCAAAATCCCCCATCAAATCCCCAAATCCCCAGTTCTCGGCAAATCTTGCTTCAGTACGAGACTTTCCTGAGAGAATTACCACCTAATTAAACGTGAATTCGATAAAAATCCCTAAAACCTTAATGGTTTCGTTCTCACGTTGTACAGGGTTTCCTCAGGCTGGTTGAGGGTCGTCGAATTTATACTGAGCGAAGCCGAAGTAATCAGCCCCCTTAGAGCCGGACTTCGACGACCCTCAGTCCTCATCTTGTCAAATTTGACTTCGATCAGGCTTTTTAAAAACCATCAAACTGGCGTTAATTAGGTACAAACTACCTGTCCCCATCTGGGGCGGAGTCCCAGACCGGGTTCTATGCAGTTAAAAATTGCCATACTGCCATTGGGCATCAAACCCAAAGAGACGATATTGCCGCTATTGGCGATGCCAAAAGTTACCATGCTGGCATTAGAACATTGATTACAGCGATTTTCAAATGAATAAGCCGTAGCCTGCTAGTATAAACAGAAATAAGTAAAAACTAATGGATCAATAATGCCAGCCCCACTCTCAATAGATTTAAGACAAAGAATCATTTCAGCATATCAAGGCAAAGAAGGGTCTTTGC
>CALRPI020000071.1:0-25275 GCA_943370025.1 Phormidium lacuna HE10JO
GTTGCAGGCGCGGAGCGCCTGCAACAACTCCCAAAACTCTCGATAATTCGTTGAGAGTGCGTAAGTCCTATTAGACTCAATTAGCCCGGAAGTAAGCCGTTCTTAATATAGATGGGACGAATCACGACTTGTAGATTTGGCAAATTTATGGCAGAGAAGATTGCCAAGGCAATACAACTAGTCCCACTAATCATTAATGTATGGGTGATACCAATTTCTTGGGTCAGACTGCCCATGCATAATTCCCCTAGGGGTAAGATGCCCATCATTGCCATGGTATAAAAGCTCATTACCCTAGCTCGTTTATCTGCATCGGCAATAGTTTGCAGCAATGCATTGCTAGCACTGGAAACCAACAGTGAACTAGCTCCAACGATCGCCATCAGGAGCAAGGAAAATAACCAATGATCGACAAAGCAAAAACCAACTAGGGCAACCCCAAAAACTGCCGGCGAAAAAGTTACCAACTCAGCAAACCCAACTACACTGGGCTGATTACTCAGGTAGAGAGCTGCCCCCAAAGCCCCAATACCCGTGGCCGCCATCAGGTAGCCGAGGGTCGTGGCATCTCCTTTAACAATTTCTGTCGCCCAGATCGGCAGAAGCGATCGATAGGGCATCCCCAAGAAACTCATGGCGGCAATTTGCAGCAAAATCAACCTAATTGGCAAAAACTCCCAAACATAAATTCCTCCTTCCCAGAGATTTTTGAAGAGAAAGGGTTCCCCAGCAGTTTTCTCTGCTAGGGGAGTCTGCTGTTCTGGATTGATGTGGATCATGACTAAAACAGTGATCACGGCAATGTAGCTCAGGGCATCTAGGAAAAAGCAATAGCTAACATCTACCATCACAATTAAGAATCCAGCTATACCGGGGCCAAGGATGCGGCAGATCGTAGCTAGGGAAGAATGGAGAGCTGTGGCATTACTAATATCTTCTTTTTGGACAATATCCCCTAAGAAAGTTTGCCGGGCTGGTAAGACGACACTATTAATAATTCCTTGAGTAATGCTCAGCCCTAATAATAACCAACTATTCATTAAACCTTCTAAGCAGAGCAGACCTAAACCGAGGAAGATAAATACACTCAAAATGTGGGTAAAAATTAACACCCGCCGTCGCTGGTGGCGTTCAATAATCACTCCAGCAAAGGGAGTCACCAGAAGATTTGGAATCTGACTGAGAAACCCAATCATCCCCAAAAATAGAGGGGAGTGGGTGAGATCGTAGGCTAACCAAAGGATCGTAGTTTTGGTAATCCAGTTGCCCAGCAAAGATAAACTTTGACCAATAAAAAATAATTGATAGTTGCGGGAAGCGAAAGAGCGCCCGATCGTGGATAAACTCATAGTCTTAACATTATAGATGGCAATTTCATGAAAATAGTAGTGGCTACTACTTTTAGAGCAGGCTAAGAACTGAAAATCCTTATCCTAATTGGCATAGTTCTGGCTATAGTCTGACTACATCAATCCTAGATGGGATAAAAAGGTTGTACCCTCCAGGTGCAACCTTTTAACCATGTTGAAGTTGGTCAATACTTTATACAAAATTAAAAAAATGGTGAAACTATTTTTTTAATTTAAATCCCTACACAGCAAGGTATTCAGAGTCTTATTTGTATCAACTATTTGGCAAAATGGTATTAGGATCGCTAGACATGCTTGGTAATTAGTCTCCTTGGGGACATTCCTGCCAAAGGTTGGTAATCTGCCGCAAGCTTTGGTAATTGCCATTACCCAAAATCAGATGGTCTACTAGGGGAATTGCCAACACCTGGGCTGCTTTGAGTAATTGCCGAGTTAGATTAATATCTTCGGGGCTGGGTTCTAGGTTGCCTGTGGGGTGATTGTGGGCAATGACAAGCTTGACGGCTCCTTGCTTGATCACTTCTCGAAATATTTCCCGTGGATGTGCCAAAGTTTCGGTGGCAGTGCCGATCGTAATCACCTTGGTAGCCAAAATCTGATTTTTTACATCCATTAACAAAACCGCAAACCGTTCTTGGGATTGCCACATTAGGTCTTGACTCAAGGCAGCGGCTGCCGTAGCGGGGCTATCGACCACAGTGCGATCGCCGGGACGAGTCTGAAAAGCCCGCTTCCCCAATTCCACTGCTGCGATAATTGCCGTGGCTTTTGCAGGACCAATACCGGGAATATCAATCAGTTCTTGGGGATGAATATCTCGCAATACCTCTAGAGCATCCCGCTGATTTTCACCCAACTTTTGTAAAATATACTGAGCTAGCCCTACGGCAGAGAGCTTTCCTGGTCCCTGTCCTGTGCCTAATAAAATCGCAATCAATTCCGCTGTCGCCAAATTTTTGGCTCCTTGAGCTAGCAATCTTTCCCTTGGTCGCTCCTGACAGGGAATATCTGCAATACGTAAGCTATAGGTCATAGATAGATCGTCTGAGGTTACCAGAGCTATTATCCATCTATTGTCTATCTGATATCAAATTAAAAAAAGGTTGAAACCCTTTTTTAACTTAAATACTTACACAGCAAGCTACTCAATATCTTATTTGTACTAAGTATTTAGCAAAATGGGATGAAAGGCGATCGACAGAACAATCAAGCTGAAGCTTTTAATTCCCTTGGGAAATAGCAATCAAACTCAGATCAATCCGGTCTTCATCTTTGGCTGCCTTGACTTCTGCCCGGAGTCCGGGACCAAAAAACTTAGCAATTTTCTCTTGCTTTTCCTGCCAAGTTTCTAGGGGAATCAGGGGAGATTCAAATTCTAAAACTAAAGCATAGGCTCCATCAATCTCTTCTTCCCGCAGTCCGGCAAGGAGAGGTCTTTCTTCATCACTGGGAGCCATACCCAGATGGGCGAGGGATTCATCTAGGTGCGCTTCTTGTCCATAACGATAGCGCATTACATCACGGCGAATCTGGGTTTGGGTGGAGGTTGATTGCTGATCTCGCAGGGTAGCCACCGCTGGGGGAGTAGGCTGGCTGAGGCGGACGGGTTTTAGCTCCGAGGCTTTGAGGGCTAATCCTCCCAACAGGATGGGAATGCCATAGAAGAAGCCAATTAAATTTAGAGTTGAATTGCCGGTAGCATAGGCAATCAAACCCACCACCGCCATAACGCTGCCTACCCTTAAACCAAGGCTACCGAGAGATGTATTAGGTAAGAAATTCATAATCTGGACTATTTTCAAGTTTTTTCTTATTTTAGTTAATATATTGTTACATAATATAGTGATCGCAACTCATTCCCTAAGGTTTAGCTGATGGGTAGGTACTACATTTTGTCGTCAATTCGCCGCAAAATATTAGCCCCAAGACTGTAGGCATACAGACTAGCTGGCACGAAATTGAAATGCACTCCTTGATAGATAAATTCCTCATTGCTGATCGAGCGACTAGTTACCATAATCGGCTGAGAGATAGTGGGATTCTTTTTGATAAATTCTAGGCAGTTATCCAGTTCTGATGGAGAACTGAGAGGGCGATCGCTCCACTTGACTTCAACTATCCATGCAGGTGATTGGTTCACCGGATTTAAATTAACAATATCAACTTCTCCTGAATTCCAACGCGCATAGTAAAGTTCTACTACCCGATTATGCTGCCACTGGCTAAAAATTGCGGTTTCTGTCAATGCTCCCATCGCCTTAGCTTCAGGATCAAGTTGACCGAACAGTGCCGCTCGCATTGATGGATTAGTTAGATAAACTTTGAAACACATTGCTCTCTTAAATCTTTTAGCATTTTGGTCGATTCTCTCCACCCGGCGAATTAAAAATGCTGCTTCAAGATATTCCAGATATCGTTTAATCGTGTTCTTTGCCACACCAGAAGATTGGGATAAGCCATCTAAACTTACTTCATTCCCAGAGTTATAAGCCAAGGTAGTGAAAAGTCTATTCAATTCTTGAATATCGCTAATGCCATAAAGACTAGGCAAATCCCGCAGCAGAACTTTATCAATAATATCGCTCTTAATATATTGACTAGGATCTTGCCGGATCGTCTCAGAAAAAACTGCCTCTGGATATCCGCCGAAGTTCAAATAGTTCAAAAACTCCTCATTTAGCACCTTTATATTTGGGGCAGAATATTCATAGTGTTCGTATGGTTTTAATAAAGTTTCTTCAACTAAGCTCGATTCGATCAGCTCGGCTTCTCGAGCGATAAACATCAGGTATTCAGCGAAGGTTAAGGGTGGGAGAATATAATCACTGAAGCGCCCTGCTCCCGATTCAATGCTCTTGAGACGTAAGGCTGCCGCCGCAGAACCAGTCGCAATAAAACGGTAATCAGCAAAGGAATCAACCAGAGATTTCAAATGTATTTCCCAGTCACGCAAATACTGAATCTCATCGAAGAATACAAATAATTTGGCATCCCGGCTATGACTAAATAGCTCTTGAAAATAATTCAGAATTTTTTCGAGGGGAAGTCCAGTGTAGATGGGAGTTTCCAGAGATATATACAGGATATTTTTTTCATTAATGCCAGAGTCCAAGAGGGTGCGAATACTGTGATAAACCATCACTGTCTTACCGACACGTCTTGGTCCCATGAGGACGATCGCCCGGCGAACACTGGCATCTAAAATATTCTGATAAAAAGGCTGAAAGTACTTGCGCCGAGGATTCTGCTCATAGGCAATTTTTCCCTGCCTACCTTGCTCCCACCACGGGTTATCAAATTGTAGACGGGATACAATATCCAATTTCGAGATTTCTAACATAAAAAAACCAAGATTAATTAATTAATCTTAGTTTACTAAAAATATTCAATTAAAATCAATTGATTAATCTTAGTTATTAAGCCAAGGCTTAGATCATGGAATGCTGCTGTGGGCTGAGGGTCGTCGAAGCCCACAACAGCATCTCATTTAAGGAAATTAGGTTCCAGAAGTCCAAGAGTTGATGTACTCCAGTTGGGTGGGGGTGAGGCTGTCGATCGTTACACCCATTGCCTCTAGTTTTAACCGAGCAATTTCCTTATCCACTATCACAGGAATCGAGTGGATGCCGGGTTCAAGTTTGCCCTTATTTTGGACTAGGTATTCGCAGGCAAGAGCTTGGTTAGCAAAACTCATATCCATTACGGCACTAGGATGACCTTCTGCTGCCGCTAGGTTAATCAATCTGCCTTCGCCCAATACAACTACCGATTTGCCGCTATTGAGAACGTATTCTTGGGTGAAGTTGCGGACTTGTTTCACTTCCTTGGTTTGGCTAGCGAGGGCTTTGAGGTCGATTTCGATATCAAAGTGACCAGAGTTGCAGACGATCGCCCCACTCTTCATGGCGGCGAAGTGTTCACCACGAATGACGTGCTTGTTACCAGTTACGGTAATAAAAATATCTCCTTCTGCCGCCGCAGCTTCCATGGTCATGACCCGGAAACCATCCATCACCGCCTCGATCGCCCGGATCGGGTCAATCTCGGTGACAATTACATTCGCGCCCAAACCTCTAGCTCTAGAAGCAGTACCCTTGCCACACCAGCCGTAGCCAGCGACAACGATATTTTTGCCAGCCAAGAGGATATTAGTTGCCCGAATAATCCCGTCTAGGGTAGATTGCCCAGTGCCGTAGCGGTTATCAAAGAAGTGCTTAGTATCGGCATCATTCACGTTCATGGCGGGGAAGGTGAGAACTCCAGCTTTGAACATCGCTTGCAAGCGGACAATCCCGGTGGTGGTTTCTTCAGTAGTGCCAATCAGTTCTCCCAATTGGTGCTGACGTTCTTTTACTACGGTAGCTACCACATCACAACCATCATCGACAATGATATTCGGCTTGTGATCTAGGGCCAGACGAACATGCCGCTCGTAGGTTTCGGCATCTTCTCCCTTGATGGCAAAAACAGGGATACCATAGTCAGCAACTAAACTAGCTGCCACGTCATCTTGGGTGGAAAGGGGATTACTGGCAATGAGAACAGCATCAGCACCGCCATTTTTGAGGGCGATCGCGAGGTGGGCAGTTTCGGTAGTAATATGGCAACAAGCTACCAACCGCAGACCAGCAAAAGGCTTTTCTTGAGCAAAGCGGTCTTGAATTTGGCGCAACACGGGCATTTCTCTCCCAGCCCATTCGATGCGTTGCTTTCCTTGAGGAGCGAGGGAAATATCTTTAATTTCGTACTTTTGCTGGACAATAGTTGCTGTCATAAATTTTTCTGTTTCGATTTAACTTTTGGTTTCTTAGATTACCTTTAATACATTAACTTATGCAACGGCTAATTGGGTACAGTACTTTTTTATGCAGCAACATTCTGAATCGCAAATTATAGAAATGGAAGAACGTCTCCGCCAAGCCATGCTGAAGTCTGATGTGGCGGAACTGGATGCCCTGATTGCTCCAGAGCTAATTTTCACTAGCTACATGGGCCATCTAGTCACTAAGCAAGAGGATTTGGAGATTTATCGATCGGGCATTTTAGATTTCCGAGAGTTAACCCCCTCAGATCGGCAGATTCAACTCCATGCAGGATTCTCGGTAGTATCGGTAAAAATCCATATCATCGGTAGCTATGCAGGGGAAGAAGTAGATCAATCTTTTCGGTTCACGAGGGTTTGGGCAGTTTCTTCCGTTGGCACGCTGCAAATTGTGGCGGGTCATGTGGGCATGGTTGCAGCCTAAAAATCATGCCAGTATTTGAAATTCTTAGTAGTGTGACAACCTTAAAAGCGTTGGGTTTAACCCAAGACAGCTAAGATGTTTTGGGATTAATTTACTGATACAGCAGCTTGAGAGTGGGTGGCTACAGCCACCCACTCTCAAACCCAACATTGATAGGACTTTCAATATTTGTG
The DNA here is from genome assembly GCA_943370025.1 of Phormidium lacuna HE10JO. Taxonomy (GTDB): domain Bacteria; phylum Cyanobacteriota; class Cyanobacteriia; order Cyanobacteriales; family JAAUUE01; genus JAAUUE01. Next base: position 6,790 of record CALRPI020000071.1, read on the forward strand.
GCGTGTTTCATTTGAACGAAAAGTGCTGTAAATGCGATTTTATAATGATAGCTGCTAGCAACAAGAGGAAGCTATTACATTAAACCTACAAAGTGCAATAATCCTCGACCACTAATGAGTTCCAGTACTAACGCCACAAAACCCAACATTGCTATCCGTCCATTCCAAACCTCAGCAGCATTGGTCATGCCCCACGCCCAAGGTTCCTGAGGATACATTTTGACTTGCTTGGCGGGGTGCATGACTTCTCCTAGGGTTTGGGGGGGCGAGTTGAGGGCATCCACCACCATATCAGCTAGAGCTTGAATAAACACCGGATGGGTATTCAGCGCCGGAACCCGATGGAAATTATGGATGCCGACGGATTCTGCTACTTCTCGGTATTCCATATCTATTTCTTGGAGGGTTTCAATATGCTCAGAGACGAAGCTGATGGGAACCACTAATAAATCTTTAATCCCTTGGGCGGCTAGATTAATGATGGCATCTTCTGTATAGGGCTGGAGCCATTCTACGGGACCAACTCGACTTTGGTAGGCTAAACTGTGCTGATTGGTTCTGCCTAGGGTTTGCATGATTAGAGCCACTGACTCTTCAATTTCCCGTTGGTAGGGATCCCCCGCTTCTTCTACGTAGCTAATGGGCACACCATGGGCGCTAAAGAAAATATGCACCTGTTCTGGATGTTCTGATTTATCTAGCTCCTGGGCAATGAGATCCGCCATTGCTTGCAAATATCCGGGCTTTTGATACCAAGAAGCGATCGTAGTATGGCTGATTGTCTGAAGAACTTGATCTTCCTTCCAGAGTTGCTCCAAAAGGCGGAAGCTAGAACCACTGGTGCTAATGGAAAATTGGGGATAGAGGGGCAAAACAACTAATCGATCGACCTGATCTCGCTTAATCCGGACGATCGCTTCTTCGGTAAAAGGATGCCAGTAGCGCATGGCAATATAGACTTTTGCGTTTGCTTCTTGCTGTTGCAACTTTTCTTGGAGTGCCAAAGCCTGTTGCTCTGTAATACTCCGCAGTGGAGAACCACCGCCAATTAACCGATAATTATCTTGAGATTTTTGCGATCGGCTAGTAGAAATCAACCAAGCTAGGGGCTTTTGCAGCCAAGTGAAAGGCAACCGAATAATTTCTGGATCGGAAAATAAATTATATAAAAAGGGGCGGACATCATCTAGCTCATCCGGCCCACCCAAGTTCAGTAGCAATACGCCAACACGCCCCATAGCAGCTTACCTTTAATCTTTTCTTATAGTATCTCCTGATTTTAACAATATATGTTGTTAGCGTACAAAATGTTGTTAGAGTACAAAATTAGTAATTTATCAAAAATAATTACCAAGGATTACCAACAAGGGTGAAACTGCTCCAGAAATAGGGATGGGTTAGGGAGCGATCGCCAACCCGGCGCAACTCCTCATTCAAAGGCATACTTCCCTGTGCCGTGACTAAATTCCCTCCCTGCAAACGCACCTGCCCCCGCAACATCGCCAACTGTGTTTGTCGCAATGCCTCTGATTTTGTAGTTGTCTCTTGCAATCGCCGATAAAACTCTGTCATCAATCCCAGAGTCCCTTCATCGCTCACCCGCCACAAACTTGCCAATGCCGATCGTACCCCTGTATTAATTGCCAAACCGGCAAATCCTAACTCCGCCTCCTTGTCCCCCAAAGCTGTCTGACAGGCACTGAGGACTAGTAAATCCACTGGTGGATTACCCCAACCAAATTGACGAATTGTTTCTAGGGTCAACCTTTCACCGCCCCAAAGTTGAACGTAGGAATTAGCTTTATCTCCCGGTGCAAATACTCCATGAGTGGCAAGGTGGACAATTCTTTGGCTTGGTTGCCGAGACTGCCGTAGATTGTTGAGGGTAAAGTTCTCATTCAACAAAGTATTTCCACCCCAGAGTTGGTTTACTGCTCTTAATTCCAAGGGTACTGCGGGCAAGGCTGAATTATTCACAAAGGTGTCGGCTCCCATAGCCAATACTTGAGAACCTTGAAGGGATTGGTAAGTAGTATCAGTCAAGCTCAGAGAGGGCATCAGACCAATACTGTAGTTTTCCACCACAAAGCCTGTGCCACTGTGCATGGCGGCAAGAGGAATAGAACGCAAGCCTGCATCCATCAAGAAAACCAAGTTATTGATGTCTTGCTTTTTGAGTTCTTCTTCTAGGGGAGTAATTAACCACTGGTAAATTTGTTGGGCTGGACGGAGGAAACTACGGGAACTCCGAAAGTTGCTGGTCTCTGATCGAAACTGTTGAGCGACTTGCAGAACTTGGGAGCGATTTAGGTTGGGATATCTGACTCGGATCAGGTCTCCTTTGGGGGGGACAAGGACAACTTCGAGAATATCTGTGCTGCTGGCAGTGCGATTAATTTGTCCCCGAAGGTTGCCTAGCTGGGTTGTGTCTTCTGGGGTAAAGAAGACGTAGATAAAGACTGGCTTGGTGTTGGCTTCTCTAGTAACTCTTTGCAAAATATCTTGGGCTTGGTTGACATCGAGGGTGGCAATCTCATCCAAGATTCCGGTGAAGGCTTGGAATTCTTCTTTGAAGGGGTCATCTAATAAACGAATTCTGTTACTTAGGAAGTTGACGGGGATGCGATCGATGATGGGGATAGTTGAATTGACTGTGAGTAGGGAGAGAGGGGATTGGATGCCGGGAGAACTAGCATCAAGGTTGCCGGGTCGATCAAGCCTCAGAGGGACGGTGTTAACGAATTGAGGGATTGTTGGGAGGTTGACTTCTGGGATAAGGAGGGGGGTTGTGGGGGGGATGATGGTCGGAATCAAGGAAGTTGCGATCGATATCGGTGGAGGAGCGATAAGAGTTGGTGCAGAAAGATCAGCAGGATTTACCGTCACTGGGGGTGTACCAACAGTTATAGAAGCCGGGGTTGGGGGTGGAGTGGGATTAAATAATAGTAGGAATAGCTCAGAGGGAATCACTGGTGAGGGTTGAGATGATAAAGGAATCCCTAGCGAGAGTTGAGGTAATGGAGATGGAATTGGACTCGGAGATGGACTCGGAGACGGGGATGGAATTGGAAATGGGATTGGACTCGGAGATGGAATTGGAAACGGAGATGGAATCGGAGACGGACTTGGAGATGGAGATGGGCTTGGACTTGGAGATGGGCTTGGACTTGGAGATGGGCTTAGAGATGGCGATGGACTTGGAGATGGAGATGGGGATGGAGATGGAGATGGAGATGGGCTTGGGGATGGGGATGGGGATGGACTTGGGGATGGGGATGGACTTGGAGATGGCGATGGGGATGGACTTGGAGATGGGGATGGACTTGGAGATGGTGATGGAGATGGGCTTGGGGATGGCGATGGAGATGGGCTTGGGGATGGGCTTGGGGATGGGACTGTGGTTCTAATGCTGATATTAGTACCGTAGTTATTAATCGCTGGAGGTACAGGCACAGTTAAGTTGCTGATAGTATTTACTCCAATGTCACTGGTAATCCTCCCAAAAGTCCCATTGTTTGTGGCGTTTCCAACTAAAAAAGGAGTAGACGTGCTACCCCCGTGGGTAATTGTAATCGCTCCGCCTCCTACCCCATCTTGAGTGCTAATGCTTGCCGGATCGCCATCTCTAGCAATACCAGTTCCTGTTGCTAAAAATAAACCTCCAGCACTAATATCAACTCTTCCTGCCCTACCAGCAATGCTCATAATTGACTCAGTTGTAATCTGTACAACTGTAATATTGCTATCAGCAGTTAAATTAACAGCACCACCATTTCCGAATCTACTGCTAGAGTACAAATCGGATGTATTGATATTTCCACCAGCCGTGAAATTGATTGTGCCTCCATTCCCTGAGATACTAGTGGCAGATAAAATAGATGTATTGATATTGCCGACAGCAGTTAAGTTGATCGCGCCTCCATCCCCTGCGCTACTACCAGAATCCAAAACATTAGATGTATTGATATTGGCACCAGCAGTTAAGTTGATTGCACCACTATTTCCTGATTGGCTAGTAGAGGAAGATAAAATAGATGTATTGATATTGCCGACAGCAGTTAAGTTGATAGTGGCTCCATTTCCTGAGAAACTACCAGAATTTAAATTAGATGTATTGATATTGCTCCCAGCCGTGAAATTAATAGTGCCACTATCCCCTGATGCACTCCTAGAATTCACATCAGATGTATTGACATCGCCACCAGCAGTTAGATTGACAGCACCTCCATTGCCTGATCCACTCCTAGAATCTAAAACAGATGTATTGATATCGCCGCCAGCCGTGAAATTGATAGTACCTCCATTCCCTGATCCGCCCCTAGAATTCAAAGCGGATATATTGGTAATATTGTTGCCAGCCGTGAAATTGATAGTACCTCCATTCCCTAATGTACTTAAAGACTGTAATGCACCTAAAGTTTCAATGTTGTTAGTCGCAATTAAATTAATCGATCCACCATCACTATTAGGATTAGTAGAACGAGAGCTGGAATCAAGGATGTTATTGGCAAGTATATTCTGAGCCGTGATTCTAATCTCCCCTCCATTACCCCCGTTTCTGAGATTTGTAGCAGAACTACTATTGATTTCTCCTGTAGCACTGAAATTACCATTGCTAACTAGATTTTGATTAATCCGAATATTCCCGCCAGTACCACTATTTCCCCCACCATTTGAGAGGGAACGACTATCGAGGGCGAAGACGGTTGTTGGACTGATGAGCGGGATAATTGCTCCACTGATGGTGACATTGTTGGTGGCATCGATCGTAATATTCCCTCCATTTCCTGCTGTTCCAATGGTTGCGGCTCCACTGCTAGTTCCCATTCCCGTGGCTGTGACATTGCCATTGGTAGCTCTAACCGTAATATTGCCCCCATTCCCTGCTGTTCCCCTATCCACGCGGGAATAGAGTGAAATAAATCCAGTTGTGATGTCTCTGGCTAAAACTGTCACACTGCCTGCATTGGCCGAAGTTCCAGTGCCAGCTACTACCGATCGACTATCTAAGTCACCAGTCACGATCGTCCCCAGGGGAGCAGAAATCGCAATATTGCCTCCGTTACCAGTAGTTCCGGCAGCAAGACTAGAAGCGGTCTCAATATTGCCAGTAGTGATATTTCCGCTCAGGGCATTGAGGCTAGCTCCGCCTCCATTTCTCAAGGGTGTGATAATGGAAAGATCAATATCTCCAGTTGCAATACTTGCTGCCGTCACACTCAGATTTCTGCCAAAGGCTCTGAGTTCATTGTTGTTGGTGTTAAATGCTCCCCCTGCTGTGAAAGTAATATTCCCACAGGTTCCCGTAGTGCAAGCGGCAAAGGTGACAGGGACATTGAAGGTAATGTCATTAGTTGCCGCAATATTAATCGCTGTGGTTGGGGCGATCGCTGCCAAGGCTCCAGCAGAAAGAGTCATGGTTAAAGGAGTATCCGCAGTTAAAATATTGGGTAACAATCCATCCCCATTTCCTGCTGCTGCTTGGATCGTAATGTTCGTTGGGTCTAGCAACAATGTCCCCAGCAAACCATTTGCGCCCGGTAGTGATACTCGGCCATCAAAGTCAAGATTTACCCTTCCTGAAACTTCAGCAAATCCTCCACTCCCCGTGGCTCCTCGTCCAGTAATCCTGCCATAGAAACCGGTGGTGTCATCTGCCCAAACTATGACCCTACCTCCAGTTCCAGTAGTTGTGGCATTGGTGGTGAGTAAAGAGGTGCGATCGACCAAGGTTCTTTGGGCATTAAACCTCAAGGCTGGAGCTATGCCTGTATCTCTACCACCTAGATATTCTCCTCCTAAACGAATTGTTCCCCCTCCGGTTGCTCCATTAGCATTAATCCGAGCATCCAAAGCCGCCACCCTATCTCCCATTACTTGCACTGTACCACCAATACCTGTGGGACTACTCACATCTATTCTGCCCGATACTACAGCTACTCTTTGAGCATTCGGTAAAGTTGTTCCAGCTATTTGCAGAGTTTCTCCATTGGTGAGAATTCCCGGTAAGCTCTGCCCTGTCAGCAAGGCGGGTAAATCTACTGCTCTAAGTTGATTATTCTCTGGTGGGACAATCTCCAAGCTCAATACGTGTCCGGGTTGAGATAACCTGACTCTATTAGTTCCCGGCACAGCCAAAATTTGAATTTCACCACCGGGAGCGGTTAATCTGCCTGTGGCGATCGTATTTCCTGCTATCAAACTAATATTTTGTCCGGGGTTAACTCGCAGGTTTCCAGCATTGACAATACTTCCAGCTTGATTAGTTGTGAAGAGAAAGCTATCTGGATTCCCTATTAAAGCCGAAAAATTATTATCTCCAAAAGCACTAAATAAATTATTCCCCAAGCCAATCTGGTTGGCTGTGGTGGCGGTGAAACTAGCGGGGACATTGAGGCTGGCTCCTTGACCAAAGACTATGCCTGATGGATTGATCAAGAATAGGTTAGAATTACCCCCAGTAACTTGCAACAAGCCATTGATAAATGAGGGATTACCGCCATTGATTCTACCGAGGATGTTTTGGGTCTGGGGATTGCTCAAGAAATTGGCAACTTGAGAGGAATTGACATTAAAATCTCGAAAGCTATGGAATAGGTTAGCTCCGGCTTGAGTACCTCCAGAGATATTGATCTGGTTCCCTTGGAGATTAACGACAGTTCCAGCTCCGTTAGGGATGATTTGGGAAAAGGCAGGGCTATTGGCATAGAGACTGGCACTTAAGCCCAAACTTAAGCTCAAACTTAAGCCTAAGGAAATTGTAGATAGGCGATGCACCACCATAAATATCACCGAAAATAATTAAATAGTCTAACTTTGCATCAATTAAGCGATCACGATCCTAAATGGGTTGAGAACGGCTCCCCCGGAGGGGAAGCTGTTCTCAACCCTCTAAAATTCTAAATTCATTTAGGTGGGATAAGATAGTCTTGGACTATTTTGGCAACCAATTACCAATCTAGAATATGCTCTTCACAAAGCGCGAAAACCTCTTACCAATAGCTTTTGCAGTTTTTGCTAATGGATTTGAACCACCACTAATCATCGAGGCTTCTTCGCTAGTCAGTTCTACAAACAACTTATTTGTATTTTTCATTGGAATCTCCTGTCTTATTGGTTGTATATCAATTGTTTTGCTTGGCATACTAAAGTTTTATATCTGCTAATTAGTCCAAACCAAAGTAAGTTGGCTAGCAATATAGATGAGGTGTAGCCAGAAAATCTTGCACTGATTTGCTGTTTTTGCACAAAATTGCTACGAATTGGAAAAATTTTTTGGTGTTATACCTGTTAATCTCTTAAAGTGGCGATTCAGATGGCTTTGATGGGTGAATCCACAGACAATAGCTACCTCTGAGATTCCCATTTTTCCGTCTTTTAGTAAGAGCTTTGCCCGCTCTACACGTTGCCGAATTACATATTGGTGGGGAGTACAGCCGGTCGATCGCTTGAACGATCGACAGAAGTGATAAACACTAAGTTGCGCGATCGCCGCTAATTCCTCTAAGCCTAGTTCTTGATCTAAATAGTCATTGATATAATTGATCACCAACTGCAAATGGGTGGGAGATAAGCCACCTAAAGGGTGAACAGACCGATGGTTGTGGGCTGAATAATTTCGCAGAATATGAACTGCCAAGGAATTGCTGAGGGTTTCTGCATATAGCCGTCCACCGGGTCGCTGAGATTCTAAATCTGCTTTGAGTGCCAGCCCAATCTGGAGAATCATGGGATCATAAAAGGGCTTCTGAGGCATTACCTCAACTTGATCAACAGCCAACAACTCGGCGGCGTTGCTAGTCAATAGCTCTGGCTTTAAGTTGATGTTGAATCCTTGGATCGGTTGATTCCATGCGCCCCAGTTGAGATGTTTCACGGGTACTAAGGTCATGCCACCGTGAAAAAGCATCTGCCGTTGCACCTGACCTCTGGCAAAATCTTCAACTTGCCAATCGAGCTGGAAACCATGCCCAAGGTTAACTGCGATCGCATAGTGATCAAAACAAAGCTTGGGGGTTTCTCCTGTGGGGATAGGATGCTGGTAATACTCTAAGCTGACGCTCTTCCACCCGGCTGCAACACTGGTCAAAGTAGGGGAAATTGGGCATTGCTCAGAATAGCCCGGAGGGGAATCAGAATCTGCCATGAGTCTGGTTTTGCTCAAAGTCTAGTCAATAGGACTTACACAGTTGTTGCGGACTGAGCGAGGTCGAAGCCCACAACAACTCCCATAATCCCATATAATTCATTCATACTCTTAGATACATAAGTCTTCTGAAAATAATTATAAATACTTTTATGGTTGATGCTAGTGCTGTTTTAGAAATATTGCGCCCAGTCCAAGATCCCGAACTCCAAAAGAGCTTGGTGGAGCTAAATATGATCCGCCATGTCAAAATCACCGAGGGAGTGGTTAGTTTTACCCTAGTCTTAACGACTCCTGCCTGTCCTCTGCGGGAATTTATTGTCGAAGATTGCCAAAAAGCCGTCAAACAACTCCCCGGAGTCACAGAGGTGATTATTGATGTCACCGCCGAAACCCCCCAACAGAAATCCACCCCAGACAAAACTGGGATTGACGGGGTGAAGAATATCATCGCTGTTTCCAGTGGCAAAGGCGGCGTGGGCAAAAGTACGGTGGCGGTGAATGTGGCGGTGGCACTAGCGCAAACTGGGGCAAAGGTGGGCTTAATTGATGCCGATATCTATGGACCCAACGCCCCGAATATGCTAGGACTAGCCGATGCCGCAGCGATCGTGCAGAAGGTGAATGGGCAGGATGTGTTAGAGCCAGCCTTTAATCATGGGGTAAAACTGGTGTCCATGGCATTTTTGATCGATAAAGACCAGCCAGTGATCTGGCGGGGTCCGATGCTGAATGGGATTATTCGCCAGTTTCTCTACCAAGTGCAGTGGGGAGATTTAGATTATCTAATTGTGGATATGCCACCGGGGACTGGGGATGCTCAGTTAACCTTGATCCAAGCAGTTCCCCTAGCTGGGGCAGTAATTGTCACCACTCCCCAAACCGTAGCTTTGCTGGATTCCCGCAAGGGCTTGAAGATGTTCCAGCAACTAGGGATTCAAGTCTTAGGAATTGTAGAGAATATGAGCTATTTTATTCCCCCAGATATGCCCGATCGCCAATATGATATTTTTGGTTCCGGGGGAGGCGATCGCACCGCCGAAGAACTAGGAATTCCCCTTCTGGGCAGAATCCCCCTAGAAATCAACCTCCGGGAAGGCGGCGATCAAGGCCTGCCCATCGTTGTCTCCGCCCCCGAATCAGCCTCAGCTCAGGCTTTGATTGCGATCGCCAAGCAAATTGCGGCTAAAGTCTCCGTAGCTGCCCTAACCAAATAATCTCTAATTGTTTAATTGTTGTAACGTTGTTGTAACGGTGGGCATTGCCCACCCTACTTCTTCTTTACCTCCTTTACCTCCTTCCTCCAACTATGGTTCAAAAATCGATTAAAAAACGTTTCAAACCCCTTGCCTTACTTGCCCCTTGGCGAGAGATGGACTGGATGCTGATGGTGCTGGTGGTGGGGATGACCTTTTTAGGTGGCTTGATGATCCGCAGCACTGAGTTAAATCGTGGAGTGACCGATTGGTGGCAACACTGGATTACAGGTATTGTTGGCTTTGTGATTGCTATGGCGATCGCGAGATTCCGCTACGAAAATCTCCTGCCCTGGAAATGGGTGATCTACGGCTTTATCAATCTTTCTTTGCTGGCGGTGCGGTTCCTTGGTACTGAAGGGCTGGGGGCGCAGCGATGGATCAATATTGCGGGTTTCTATGTCCAGCCTTCGGAGTTTGCCAAAATTGGGATTATTGTCACGATCGCGGCTTTGCTCAACCAAGAAACCGCCAACACCATTCCCAATATGATCAAGGCTCTGATCGTCACTGCCGTACCTTGGGCTTTTGTGTTTATTGAACCTAATTTGGGGACTTCGCTGGTTTTCGGGGCAATTACGGTGGGGATGCTCTACTGGGGGAATGCCAATCCGGGCTGGCTGCTATTGTTGCTATCTCCAGTGATTTCGGCGATCGTAATGACGGTTTCTGTGCCAGCTTGGGCGGTGTGGATTGTGGTGATCTTTGCCGTGGGCTGGTGGTCTTTGCCTTGGTCTTGGCTAGGCGGGCTGGTGGCGATGATTGTTAACCTTACCTCTGGGGCGTTAGGGCATATGCTCTGGGAAGTGTTGAAGGATTATCAAAAAGATCGAATTCTCATGTTTCTTGATCCCGACAAGGATCCCTTGGGGGGCGGCTATCACTTGATTCAGTCCCGGATTGCGATCGGGGCGGGGGGTCTATGGGGCAGGGGCTTGAACCATGGTACACAAACTCAGTTGAATTTTATCCCGGAGCAGCATACGGATTTTATCTTCTCGGCGATCGGTGAGGAGTTGGGGATGGTGGGGAGTATTTGTGTCCTATTTGGGTTTTGGTTGATTTGCCTCCGGTTGGTGATTATTGCCCAAAATGCTAAGGATAATTTTGGCTCTCTGATTGCGATCGGTTTCCTGTCGATGTTGGTGTTTCAGGTGGTGGTGAATATCGGCATGAATATTGGTTTGGCACCAATTACGGGGATTCCGCTCCCTCTGTTGAGTTATGGTCGATCGTCCCTCTTGGCAAATTTCATCGGTTTGGGATTAGTGGAGTCGGTGGCTAACTATCGACAGCAAAAGTTTTTCTAGCTAGGATTTTTCTTGAGTAATTTGGGGATGTGGTGTTCAGTGAGTCCTTCACGATCGATGGCATTGCAGCCCGTTCTGAAGACAAGTTCGTAGTCTTTCCCGGCATCGCCTCTTCCGCTGTTTGATCCCAAATCAAAAAACTGGTTTCACCAGTTTTTTGATTTACAGCACTTTGCGTTCAAATGAGACACGCCACAAATATTGCAAGTCCTATCCATGTTGGGTTTGAGAGTGGGCGATCGATATTCTGCCAAACCCTAAAACTTCTTTTGCCTGTCTTTTGTCATCTATTTCTGGCTTTGGTTCCACTGATTAGCAGCCTCAGCGATCGCTTGATCGACGGTTTTTTCTCCTAGCATGGCAGCTTGGAGATTCTCATAGATTGCCTGTTGCAGCTTTTTTGCATCCTTCATAGCAGGGACTAAGACTTGGGCATCGGCTAACTGGGCAGCACTGACACTCCTTGCCTGAGCAACCGCATCTGCTCCAGATTTGGCCGCAAGACTCTTTTGGTATTGCTGCACAGATTCTACTGTGGAGGGCAACACATTGGCAGCTTCGGCAAAAGCCAATTGATTTTCAGTATTGGTGACATAGAGGGCGAATTTAATTGCCCAATCAGGATTTTTGGAGTCTTGGGGGATAACTAAGTTCATCACCGCCACATTCTTTTTGCCCGTAGTTCCGGTGATTTGGGGAGCCGCAGCACTAACCTTGGCAATATCTGGGGCGTTGGTGGCGATCGTCTTCATAAACTCTGCCCCAGAAGAAAGGAAAGCCACTTCCCCAGCTTGATAGAGTTCGATCGCCGTTCGGTGACCTTGGGTCAGTACATCCTTAGGTAATAAATTCTGCTTATACATATCTACCCAGTACTGAAAGGCAGCCTTCCCCTCTGGGGTATTAAAAGCTGCCTGCCCTTGGGCATCGACGAGCTTGACCCCCATTTGCACCAAGGATTCCAGAACTTCTCCAGAATCTTGAGGGACAAAGGTGACGAATATGGCTGCTTTGCCGGTTTTTTCCTTGATTTTTTTGGCAGCGATCGCCAGTTCAGCGTAGGTCTTGGGGGGTTGGGCAACTCCAGCTTTTTGCAACAAGTCTTTATTGTAGATATTCACTGGAGTCGTCAAATACCAAGGCAAGCCAAAACTTTGGTTGTTCAGCGTAGAAGCTTGCCAAATATTCGGTAAATATTTCTGTTGCTCAGGGGCAGGAACCTTGGCACTAAGGTTAAGCCAAGCATTTTTAGCCGCTAACTGCGAAGCAAAGGAAGGATTGAGATTAACTACATCCGGGGCAGTTTTCGCCGAAACCGCTGAGAGGATTTTGCTTTCCATCGCTGTCCAAGGTACATCTACCCAGCGGACTTTTACCCCCGGATTTGCCTGCTCAAAGTTGGAGACTAGACGGTTAAAATAGTCATTAAATTCTGGCTGGAGCTGCATTGTCCAAAACTCAATTTCTGGAGTTGCCGGGTTCGTAGCCGGTTGACCACCGCAACTAATTAGCCAAGTTAAACTAAGCCCTATGAGGGACAAAAGCAACCAACGAAAAAGTGATTTGGCAGATTTTATAAATTTTATCGACAGTGAAGAGTGCAACATAGGAAAAATTAATCACAGATTTTTTAAAATATCTATCAACTCTAGAGATTCTAAGATAAATTGAAATGCAGTAGTCATCTATTATAGGGAGTAAGGTAAAATTTACCCAAACCTGTGATTTTTGTTGCATAACTCCTATCCTAACCTCTAGCCTCTATCCTGCTTATGTTGAGCCGTCTTAGTAATATCTTCTCCAAACGAAAATCGGGCATTGGCATTGAACTAGCTCCCGATCGCATCAATATTGCCCAAATGAAAAAAAAAGGGCAAGCTTATCAGCTAACTACCTTTGCCAGCCATGAAGTCCCGGAAGGAGTTTTCGTGGAAGGGAAGATTGCCGATTCCCCCGCCCTAGCTGACCTAATTAAGGAAGCTCTAGAGGAGAACAAAATTAAGGTAGATCAGGTGGCTACTGCTGTACCGATGCGTGAATCAGTGATCCGGGTGATCCCGATTCCGGCGGAACTGGACGATCGGGAACTCCGGGATATGGTACTGAACCACGAAGCTGGCTTGTATCTGCCCTACCCAAGAGAGGAAGTGGATCTGGATTACCAGAAACTAGGCTTTTTTACTGATGAAGATGGGATTGAAAAAGTTCAGGTGCTATTGGTGGCGACTCGCAAGGAAGTAACTGATATGTATCTAGAAACTTTCCAACAGGCAGAACTAAAAGTAAATGTGCTGGAGATTAATACCTTTGCTTTAATTAGAACTATCAGGGAACAACTCAGACAGTTTGGCAGCCAAGAAGCGGCAGTTCTAATCGACATTGAATTTGACAGCACCGAAATTGCGATTATTGTCGATGGAGTTCCCCAGTTTAACCGGACTGTGGATATTGGTATCTACCAACTCCAAAGTGCCCTCAGCCGAGCGATGAATCTCCCTACTTCCCGTAACCCAGAACTGCTCCAAAGTATGACTATCCCGGAAACCCCAGCGGATGGTCTGCGGACAGGCGCAACAGGAATTAATCCCGGCATGGCATCTCTATTACGGGTGTTGGGAGAACTGGCGGATGAGTTACGGCGATCAATCGATTTCTACCTAGGACAAAGCGAAAATCTGGAAGTTGCCCAATTGTTTCTCGCAGGTCCCGGAGGAGGGATTGGCAAAATCGATGAATTTTTCACTCAAAGATTGAGTCTCCCCGCCGCTCAGATTGACCCGATCGAATCTTTATCCCTAGAGGTAGAAGAAGAATTTTCCTCCATTCAGCGCCCCGGACTAGGTACAGTCCTTGGATTAGGCTTGAGGGAAATTTAAGTTCAGGAGGTACAGGGAGGTAAAGAAGGTATAGGGAGGTATAGGGAGGTAAGGAAGTAGGGTGGGCATTGCCCACCAGTAAAGAAAACCCGTCACTAAAGCTAAAAGTAGCGTGGTACTGCCAGACCTATCAAGATACTGAATAACTAGTAACTGAATCACTGATAACTGAAATTATGTACAGTTTAGATGTAAATTTTCTTAAGGACAGACCAGAGAACCAGTCCGCAGACTCTGCGCCCAAGGCTGCTCGCCGCAAAGTTCCCATGGGGGAAAAAGCTCCTATGTACATTGGTGTTGGAGTCGGATTGTTGCTCCCAGCGTTAGCCGGAGGGGTGTTGTTGTTTGTCCAACAACAAACTAGTGGAGTTCAAGCAGAACAAGCCAAAAAGGAGAAGGAGATTGCCGATATCCAAGGCAAAATCAAGCAAGTAGAGCAAATCAAAAGTAGAATTGCCGAAGTAAAAACCCAAACCAATTCAGTGATTGGAATATTTAACCAAATCAAGCCTTGGTCAGCAATTCTTCAGGATCTTCGTGATCGAACTCCCCCCAATCTCCAAATCAAGATTATCCAAGAAGCACTCCTGCCCCCAACGGCTGCGACTCCTACCCCCAAGCCAGCCTCTCCTAGTCCCTCCCCCAGCCCTGCTGCGGCATCGCCATCGCCCGCTGGCTCTCCTAAGGCTGGAGGCAGCCCTAGCCCCACTCCCTCTGCTACCCCTAGTTTGCCACCGCCACCACTGACGGGGATAAGTATTACCGGCACAGCGAAATCCTTTGACGAAGTGAATATCTTTTTACTATCGCTCAAGCAATCACCTTTCTTTCGGAGTGCAGAGACTCGGCTCCAGTCCGCCCAGCGAGTTCCCAACCCGACCCAAATTGAGCAGGTGCAAACTCCCGGGCAGAATACCGCCCCTATCACCTATGAGCTGCCGCAAATCATTACCTACACAATTCAAACTCGTCTGAGCGATACATCGGCAGCGGATTTGTTGGCAGAACTAGAGCGCAAGGGGGCTGTGGGCTTAGCAACTCGGATTAGAACCATTCAAAAAATTCAAGCACAAGGAGCAACTCCATGACCTATAACGATGAATTTATGCCCGGTAGTGTAGAGGAAGCCGAAAGTAGCTATCCCACTGCCTTTGGGGTTACTTTTACTCCCCCGATCATCGGCGGCTTGGTAGCGGTACTGGGTTTGCTGGGTACTGCCTACATTGCCCTAACTTTTATTCAGCCTGCTTTTGATGAATACAACGCCAAACAAAATGAACTAGCCGCTAAAATCAAGCAGGTAGAAGAGTTAAAGAAAACTGTCCAAAATATTGAAAAGCTCCAAGCAGACTTGGTGAAGGCGGAGGCTCAACGCAAGGAAGTATTATCTTTGTTTAGTACTGAGAGAAACCTAGATACCTTGCTTTTGGATATTAACAACTCTGTTAAGGAAAGAAGAGCCGAGTTGAAAACCTTCTCCCCAGTAGTTGTCACTACCCAGACTGCTCAACAGCAGGCAGCAACTGCCAATGATCCTTTTCAACGACAAACTTTTACGATCGCTCTAGACAGCAACTTTGAACAAATGCAGACCATTCTCCGTAATATTGAACGACTGCAAGTGCTTACGGTGGTTAGAGAATTTAATACAACGGTGACCAAAGAACCCAAAATAGTCATCAATCAAGGACAAGCTACCATATCTGGTGCGCCAACTTTGACAACTACCTTTAAACTAGAAGCAATCGTTCCTAGAACTACCCCGCCAACTCCGGCGGCTTCCCCTAGTCCTTCTCCCACTCCTAAAAAGTAATGTTTGGGAAAATCATGGGGTGATTATCTGGGCTTAGTCCCCAGAAGTTATCTCTTTTAGGGAAAATTTCGGGATAATTATTTGGATTTAGTTCAGATAAGCTATCTTTTATGGGGATAATTTAGGAATAATTATTTCTAAAATTTAAATTTTTGCAAGATAATCTATAGCAATTAACCATTGCAACTAATATTACGACTAAGATGAAGTTTAGCTAACTTGAGGAGTGAGGAAACTACCGTGAAACATCAGATAACTAATTTAGGAATTCTTGGCGGGGCAGCTGTAGTGTTGATGGCATCTCAGTATGCGATCGCAGCCGAGACTGAGATTACCAATGTTCTCCTGAACCCGACTGCTGAGGGAGTACAGGTGGTACTGCAAACTAATAATGGGCAGCAAAATACCCAAGTTGTGACCGGCAGTAATGGCAATTCTTTAATTGCTGATATTACTAATGCCAGATTACGATTACCCCAAGGCAATAGTTTTCAGCAGAATAACCCCATGACAGGGATTCAAAGCATTACTGTCACCCAGAGTAGCCCTAATTCTGTTCGTCTCGTAGTTAACGGTACTAACAGCCCTCCTAGCGGCGAGATCCTCCGCACCAATGGTAACGGTTTGGGGTTTAACTTTAGTCCGAATGTGGCTAATGCTCCAGTCCAAAATAGCCAAGTCCTCAGTGCCCAAACTCCTCCCAACTTTACAACCCTTGGCGGTCTACCCCCAGCAAGTGGCACTCAGGTAACGGCGGGAACTCCTACTGTACAAGTCCCCGGATTAAATAGCACTAACTTTCCAACTCCCTTAACTAGCTCTGGACAACTACCAACTCCTAGCCCCTTGACTGGGGGAACTGTGGTGGCTCAGAATCCTCCTCCTCAGCTTTTGGCTCAAAATCCTCAACCTAGCCAACCCCAGCCCCAATTTCCGAATCCTCAGATTATTCTCAGCAATCCTCCTTCTCCTTTAGGGACAGTGCAGCCGATCGCTCCTGCTCCCCCATTCCTGCCCGGAGCCGTACCTCCACCCTTGGGAGATATTGCCACCTCTACGGTAGATTCTTCGGCTAGTTTTGTTGACTTGGGGACTGCAACCCGGATTCCCCGCCTAGTCTTACGAGATGCCCCGATTCGGGAAGTCTTGGGCTTATTGGCACGGACAGCTAATCTGAACCTAGCTTTTGTCGAAAGTGCTACTAATCCCGGTACTGGTGGTGCTGGAGCAGCAGCAACCCCAGCCACAGGGGCAGCAGCAGCCGGACGGACAATCAATCTTGAAGTCCAAGACGAGCCAATTCAGAATGTCTTCAATACTGTCTTGCAAATTTCTGGTTTTGAAGCAAACCGAGTGGGAAGAACAATATTTGTTGGTCCCCGGTTGCCTGATGGTGCCAGAAATGTAGTCACCCGGAGTTTCCGCCTCAATCAAGTTAATGCCACAGCAGCCGCTAACTTCCTGACTACCCAAGGAGCTGAAACTCAAATTCCTTTTGAGCAAATCCAAATCCAAACCGTCGGCACCGGGGCAGCCGCCCGGACTGTGGAAACCAGAACTCCAACTATTTTGGCTTTACGAGCTACGGAGGGCTTTGGTCCCTTGCTACTGCGGGGCGTATCGGTGAGTGCGGATGATCGCCTCAACTCGATCACCGTAGTTGGGGATCCTCGCAAAGTGGAAATTGCCTCTAGTTTCCTAACTCAACTAGACCTACGCCGTCGCCAAGTTGCCGTCAATGTCAAAATTGTCGATATTAACCTTTTAGGGACAGATGCCTTCAGAACCAGTTTCTCCTTTGGGGCTGGGGATGGCTTCTTTGTCAATGACGGTGGAGCCGCTTCCCTCAACTTTGGTGGGACTAGACCAGCAACAAGAGCAGAAGCCACCGGCAGTTTAGTAACTCCGGCGGTAATTAATAATCCCTTTAGTGGTTCTCAAGTCTTTGTAGACCCCAACAGTACTATTACTGTGCCAGGGGTAGGAGTCGGACAGACTACTATTGTTAATGGTCAAGTTGTTGAGAGAACAACTGCTGATGGTCGTTTCTTTACCCCTACTTCTGGCGTTACTCGTAATCCCTTCCAAGCAGGTATTACTAATATTACTCCGGGAACAAATACTGTTACTACAACATCGGGAACACCGCCAACTTCTACTACCACTACTGGTACTAACCCAACTATTACGACATCTTTACCTTCTCTGTTCCAATTTCCTCGTCGTTTGTTGAGTGCTTTACAGGCTCAAATTACTAGCGGTAATGCCAAGATTTTGGCGGATCCTACCTTGGTGGTACAGGAAGGACAGACAGCACGGGTGAACTTAACCCAAGAGGTGTTTGGAGGCTTTAACCTGCGATCAGTCACCACCAACAACATTACTAACCAAGTTCAAGAACCAATTATCAAACAAGCTGGTTTGAGCCTAGAAGTGGTGGTGGAAGGGATTGATGATAATGGTTTTGTGACCATGGCGATTAATCCGACCGTATCGGCTCCGGCAGCTTCCATTGATACCCAACAGGGACAAATTACATTAGTTCAATCTAGAGATTTGCGATCGGGTCAGGTGCGCCTCCGGGATGGACAAACCTTGATTCTGTCTGGGGTGATTCAGGAGACCGATCGTACCACCGTCTCGAAGGTGCCAATTCTTGGCGATATCCCCATTTTGGGAGCTTTGTTTAGAAGCACCAATCGGGAAAATTCCCGCCAAGAGGTAGTGATTATTGTTACCCCGCAGGTATTGGATGATAGTGATCGATCGAACTTTGGCTATAACTACCAACCTAGCCGAGATGTGCAGCAAATTCTCCAACCCGTGAATAGACCTTAAACTCGTTATCTAAATTGATTCCCCCAACCCCCCTTTTTAAGGGGGGCTTTTTTTCTTCTTTTAAGGAGGGCAGGGCGGATCTACCCCACATTCCGCTCATAAATGAAGGATAAAATAATTAGAGAGAAGATAGGGGAAAAGAGGAGGGAGAAATTAATACAGAGATGAAAGTATCGAACCTAGACCATCTAGGAATCGTAGCAGGAATAATAGACGAGATAGGAATCGTAGAAGAGATAAACAGAAT